>NZ_JBYRHR010000010.1:0-5859 GCF_058068205.1 Aequorivita sp. IT1282
ACAAGATGAAAGGTAGTATTAGCAACGGTTCAACTCCGTTCCATCAACAAAATAACTCTCTATAATAGTATAGAGAAAAGTTCATTGAGATATTGAAATTGACAGCGTAGATTAATTACCGAAAGGTAGTTAGTCAACAAAGAAACTAAACTAAGTGAGATTTTCTGAGATTTTTTTGAGAGTCGAGCTCTTTATAGATGTATGGTCGCAATATTATTGAAGATTATACGATGAAGAGTTTGATCCTGGCTCAGGATGAACGCTAGCGGCAGGCCTAACACATGCAAGTCGAGGGGTAGAAAGTGCTTGCACTTTTGAGACCGGCGCACGGGTGAGTAACGCGTATGCAATCTACCTTATACAGGGGAATAGCCCAGGGAAACTTGGATTAATGCCCCATAGTATTAAAGAGCGGCATTGTTCTTTAATTAAAGATTTATCGGTATAAGATGAGCATGCGTACCATTAGCTAGTTGGTGTGGTAACGGCACACCAAGGCTACGATGGTTAGGGGCCCTGAGAGGGGGATCCCCCACACTGGTACTGAGACACGGACCAGACTCCTACGGGAGGCAGCAGTGAGGAATATTGGACAATGGGCGAGAGCCTGATCCAGCCATGCCGCGTGCAGGAAGACGGCCCTATGGGTTGTAAACTGCTTTTTTACGGGAAGAAACACCTCTACGTGTAGAGGCTTGACGGTACCGTACGAATAAGGACCGGCTAACTCCGTGCCAGCAGCCGCGGTAATACGGAGGGTCCGAGCGTTATCCGGAATCATTGGGTTTAAAGGGTCCGTAGGCGGGCAACTAAGTCAGTGGTGAAATTCTGCAGCTCAACTGTAGAACTGCCATTGATACTGGTTGTCTTGAATCGTTGTGAAGTGGCTAGAATATGTAGTGTAGCGGTGAAATGCTTAGATATTACATAGAATACCGATTGCGAAGGCAGGTCACTAACAACGTATTGACGCTGATGGACGAAAGCGTGGGGAGCGAACAGGATTAGATACCCTGGTAGTCCACGCCGTAAACGATGGATACTAGCTGTCCGGTGCACATTGGTGTGCTGGGTGGCCAAGCGAAAGTGATAAGTATCCCACCTGGGGAGTACGTTCGCAAGAATGAAACTCAAAGGAATTGACGGGGGCCCGCACAAGCGGTGGAGCATGTGGTTTAATTCGATGATACGCGAGGAACCTTACCAGGGCTTAAATGTAGTCTGACAGGCGTGGAAACATGCTTTTCTTCGGACAGATTACAAGGTGCTGCATGGTTGTCGTCAGCTCGTGCCGTGAGGTGTCAGGTTAAGTCCTATAACGAGCGCAACCCCTGTTGTTAGTTGCCAGCGAGTCATGTCGGGAACTCTAACAAGACTGCCAGTGCAAACTGTGAGGAAGGTGGGGATGACGTCAAATCATCACGGCCCTTACGTCCTGGGCCACACACGTGCTACAATGGCAGGTACAATGGGCAGCCACTGCGCAAGCAGGAGCGAATCCACAAAACCTGTCTCAGTTCGGATCGGGGTCTGCAACTCGACCCCGTGAAGCTGGAATCGCTAGTAATCGGATATCAGCCATGATCCGGTGAATACGTTCCCGGGCCTTGTACACACCGCCCGTCAAGCCATGGAAGCTGGAAGCACCTGAAGTCCGTCACCGCAAGGAGCGGCCTAGGGTGAAGCTGGTAACTAGGGCTAAGTCGTAACAAGGTAGCCGTACCGGAAGGTGCGGCTGGAACACCTCCTTTCTAGAGAAAGACGACCGAAATTCAACAAAGAGAGACTCTTATATGAAAAAACAAAGGAGTTTTGCTTGGTTTAGCTGTCAATTTTATAATACTATAGTCAACAGGTACAGTGTCAGCATATCAAAACTGATAACTGAATACTGAACATTGGAGACTTTTTTTAAAGTCCCATAGCTCAGCTGGTTAGAGCGCTACACTGATAATGTAGAGGTCGGCAGTTCGAGTCTGCCTGGGACTACAAACGAATGACTAAGGAATAAAGTCAAATGAATAATAGCAATAGTATACATTACTCATTATCCCTTAAACAATCAACACACGTTCATAAATTGAAATATTGAAAGGAAATTTTAGAAGTTGGGTATCCCAAGTTGACGTATAAGTCATCAATTAACTGATAACTGTTAACTGATAACTGGCAACTGAAACAAAATGGGGGATTAGCTCAGCTGGCTAGAGCGCCTGCCTTGCACGCAGGAGGTCATCGGTTCGACTCCGATATTCTCCACTAGAATCCCCGCGAAGGCGGGGATCTATATTCTTCTTCGGAAGAAAACACGTTCATTACATATTGAAACAGAGTTTTAGCCATTTAGGGGCTAGAGCATCCCGAATTTACCTCGGGAAGGTTGCCGAAGTAAATTCGGCACAGGCTAATCGGTTCAACCCCGATATTCTCCACCACGGATAGAATCTACTATACGAGTACCAAAGAGCTATTTCATAATACTTGCGGTGAATATAGTAGAGATCCAGACAGTTCATTGACATATTGGAAATAAAGAATACGAGAAAAGTAATAATTAAAAAAGTTAGCAGTCTCAGTATACAGTTCGCAGTTTTACTGCCTACTGCCACTGAACACTGCCTACTTAAATTTGAATAACTCATTAAAGAGCAAAAAGTACAATAAGCAAAATAAGAGCGTATGGGGAATGCCTAGGCTCTCAGAGGCGATGAAGGACGTGATAAGCTGCGAAAAGCTGCGGGGATTGGCACATACAAAGTGATCCGCAGGTATCCGAATGGGGCAACCCAGTACATTGAAGATGTATTACCGCGCAAGCGGGGCAAACCCGGGGAACTGAAACATCTAAGTACCCGGAGGAAGAGAAAACAATAGTGATTCCGATAGTAGCGGCGAGCGAAATCGGATTAGCCCAAACCAATATCGTTACGGCGGTATTGGGGTTGTAGGACCACGACATTTGGTGCTTTACGAATAAGAACACGTTGGAAAGCGTGGCCATAGACGGTGATAGCCCGGTATTAGTAAGGACAGTTACCGATAGTGGTATCCTGAGTAGTGCGGGGCACGTGAAACCCTGTATGAATCCGGCGGGACCATCCGCCAAGGCTAAATACTCCTGAGAGACCGATAGTGAACCAGTACCGTGAGGGAAAGGTGAAAAGAACCGTGAATAACGGAGTGAAATAGATCCTGAAACCATACGCTTACAAGCGGTCGGAGCGGCGCAAGCTGTGACGGCGTGCCTTTTGCATAATGAGCCTACGAGTTACTGTTGCCAGCAAGGTTAATCCGCTCAGCGGAGGAGCCGCAGCGAAAGCGAGTCTGAATAGGGCGCTTTAGTTGGTAGTAGTAGACGCGAAACCGTGTGATCTACCCTTGGGCAGGTTGAAGTTTGGGTAACACCAAATGGAGGACCGAACCCGTTGACGTTGAAAAGTCTTGGGATGACCTGAGGGTAGGGGTGAAAGGCCAATCAAACTCGGAAATAGCTCGTACTCCCCGAAATGCATTTAGGTGCAGCGTTGATTTAAAGTTTTATAGAGGTAGAGCTACTGATTGGATGCGGGGGCTTCACCGCCTACCAATTCCTGACAAACTCCGAATGCTATAAAATGTTGATCAGCAGTGAGGGCATGGGTGCTAAGGTCCATGTCCGAGAGGGAAAGAACCCAGACCATCAGCTAAGGTCCCAAAATATATGTTAAGTTGAAAAAACGAGGTTGGACTGCACAGACAGCTAGGATGTTGGCTTGGAAGCAGCCATTCATTTAAAGAGTGCGTAACAGCTCACTAGTCGAGCGGTCCGGCATGGATAATAATCGGGCATAAACATATTACCGAAGCTATGGACTTATATTTATATAAGTGGTAGGGGAGCATTCTATTTGTGTTGAAGGTGAGTCGCGAGGCTTGCTGGAACGGATAGAAAAGAAAATGTAGGCATAAGTAACGATAATGCGGGCGAGAAACCCGCACTCCGAAAGACTAAGGTTTCCTCAGCTATGCTAATCAGCTGAGGGTTAGTCGGGGCCTAACGCGAACCCGAAAGGGGTAGTGGATGGACAACAGGTTAATATTCCTGTACCTGCTCACGCTAAAAGTGACGGAGGCGTAAATTTGGTGCGAACTGACGGAATAGTTCGTTGAAGCCAGTGGTAACACGGCGATAGTACACTGAGGCCTCGGCCAAGGTGATAATCCAGAGTAGCGACTTCCAAGAAAAACAAGTGAAGCAGCCCGTACCCTAAACCGACACAGGTGGTTGGGATGAGAATTCTAAGGAGCTCGAGAGATTCATGGCTAAGGAACTAGGCAAAATAGACGCGTAACTTCGGGAGAAGCGTCGCCCCCAGCAATGGGGGCCGCAGTGAAAGAGTCCAGGCGACTGTTTATCAAAAACACAGGGCTCTGCAAAATCGAAAGATGAAGTATAGGGCCTGACACCTGCCCGGTGCTGGAAGGTTAAGTGGAGATGTCATCCTTCGGGAGAAGCATTGAAATGAAGCCCCAGTAAACGGCGGCCGTAACTATAACGGTCCTAAGGTAGCGAAATTCCTTGTCGGGTAAGTTCCGACCTGCACGAATGGTGTAACGATCTGGACACTGTCTCAGCCATGAGCTCGGTGAAATTGTAGTATCGGTGAAGATGCCGATTACCCGCTGTGGGACGAAAAGACCCCGTGCACCTTTACTATAGCTTAGTATTGGTTTTGGACAAGTAATGTGTAGGATAGGTGGGAGACTTTGAAGCGGCGTCGCTAGGCGTTGTGGAGTCATTGTTGAAATACCACCCTTTGCTTGTCTAGAGTCTAACCCTTTACAAAAGGGGACAGTGCTTGGTGGGTAGTTTGACTGGGGTGGTCGCCTCCAAAAGAGTAACGGAGGCTTCTAAAGGTTCCCTCAATACGGTTGGCAATCGTGTGTAGAGTGCAATGGCATAAGGGAGCTTGACTGAGAGACCTACAAGTCGATCAGGTACGAAAGTAGAGCATAGTGATCCGGTGGTTCCGCATGGAAGGGCCATCGCTCAAAGGATAAAAGGTACGCCGGGGATAACAGGCTGATCTCCCCCAAGAGCTCACATCGACGGGGGGGTTTGGCACCTCGATGTCGGCTCGTCACATCCTGGGGCTGGAGAAGGTCCCAAGGGTTGGGCTGTTCGCCCATTAAAGTGGCACGCGAGCTGGGTTCAGAACGTCGTGAGACAGTTCGGTCTCTATCTACAGTGGGCGCAAGAAATTTGAGTGAATCTGACTCTAGTACGAGAGGACCGAGTTGGACTGACCGCTGGTGCACCAGTTGTTCCGCCAGGAGCATCGCTGGGTAGCTACGTCGGGAAGGGATAAGCGCTGAAAGCATATAAGCGCGAAACCCATCACAAGATGAGATTTCTTTAAAGGGCCGTGGGAGACTACCACGTTGATAGGCCGTAGGTGTAAGGGCAGTAATGTCCCAGCCGAGCGGTACTAATAGCCCGTAAGCTTATGTACGACGCATCCCTCCACTTCGGTGGAGGGAAGCAACTCTTTGTATAAGTATATTCACTTTTCTTCTATTGTTTATTTCCTATATGTCACGATATTAATCCTCGCAATGCGGGGATCTTTTCCAAGCAAGGCTAAGGCCTTCGCTGGAATTGAAAAACTAAGGTGGTTATAGCGACGGGGCTCACCTCTTACCTTTCCGAACAGAGAAGTTAAGCCCGTTTGCGCCGATGGTACTGCAGTTATGTGGGAGAGTAGGTCGCCGCCTTCCTTTAAAGACCCAATCATTTATTTGATTGGGTCTTTTTTTTTTGGAATAAACTGAAAAACAAACCTACTCTCCCACATCGTGGTGGTAGGGGCGGCAAGACGG
>NZ_JBYRHR010000011.1:0-5090 GCF_058068205.1 Aequorivita sp. IT1282
CTTATGCCACCATTTGCAGATCCTTTTATAGGCTGTGATGAAAGTGGAAGCGGTACGGGTATTTTCAACTTAACCCTTCAAGATGACGGTGTATTAGGTGTTCAGAACGCTGCAGACTTTTTACCTATTACCTATTATGAATTAGAAGCAGACGCAAACACCCCTGCCAATGCCATTCCTAACCCTGCAACTTATATAAGTGCGGGTGCGCAAACTATCTGGGTACGCCTTGAGAGCCGTGCTACTGGTTGTGCAAGAGTTACCCCTTTTGAACTAGAGCTGGAACTTTTCCCTACCATTGGAATAGGAAATGATTTAACTAAGTGCGACGATCTAATAAACGGCAGTACCGCAGACGATGGCCTGTCTACGTTCGACCTTACGGTAAATACACCGCTAATTACCCTTGGAAATCCAAGTCTTGAGATATTTTATTACGCCAGTGCCGCAGACCAGACAAGCAACAACCCGATTGCAAACCCTTCTGCCTACCAAAACGTTATTATTCCTCAGCAAGAAATATTTGTAACGGTATATAGTGAGAACGGCTGTAGAGCGACCAACACTTTTTTCATTATTGTGGAACCTTTGCCAGTGGCCGCTTCACCAGGCACTTTTATAGCCTGTGACTCTAACAACGACGGTTTTGCACAGTTTGATCTAAGCACGCAAACCCCTATTATTACAGGCGGAGACCCTGCACTTACGGTAACTTATCACGGTACCTTGCTAGATGCACAAAACAACCGTTTGCCGTTACCTAACCTTTATACGAACGATCAGATTTACTCAGACACCCCCATTACCGATCCTGCACATCCATCTTATGGTACAGGTGGCGTTTGGGCACGCGTAACCACTACTGCCAATGTTTGTCAAACTATCGTTTCCTTTGCGCTAGAAGTACACACTTCCCCAGTGGCCACCGAGCCAGAGCCATTTAGAAAATGTGATGATGCCGTTGCCGATGGATTTACCCTTTTCAATTTAACCGAAAAAGAGCCAGAAATATTAGGCACATTAGACCCGAACGGATTTGATCTTTATTACTATGAAAACCTTGCAGATGCGCAAATAGCCGGAGACCTTGCGCTAACCGCGCCAGATTTTTCTGCAGCTATCCAAAACGCAGCAGCCTATACTAACACTACTAACCCACAAGACATTTATGTATTAGTGGTAGGTAACGCCAACAGTAGCATCCCTCCAAACCCGAATGGAGCAGAAGGCTGTTACGATATTGTTACATTGACCCTTATTGTGGACCCAATTCCATTGGATCTTGGACCTTTTGAGATGGTATTGTGCGACGACGAATTGCAGGGCAGTACGCCAACAGATGAGATTTCTACCTTCGATTTAACCAGTCAGAACTTTTTAGTTACAGGTGGCGATCCTACATTGAGTGTGCTTTGGTTTGTAACCCCGGCTGATGAAGCTGCGGGCAATGCCATTCCTAACCCAACGACGTATCAAAACTTCGCTACCCCACAAACGGTGATAGGAAGAGTGACATCAGAATTTGGTTGCTCTATCAGAATCACACTAACCCTAACAGTGCTTCCAGTTCCGAATGCGAATCCGAATCCAGACCCAATCATTATCTGTGATGATGACGATGATGGAATTGTAAGTACGTTCGATTTAACGGATCGCGATTTAGAAATATTAAATGGAGAAACAGATGTTACCATTTTTTATTACGAAACAATGCAAGCGGCATTGAATGGCGCTGCTGGAACAGAAATCCTGAGCCCGTACACTAACATCGTGCCTTACAACCAGATTGTATTCGCTCGTATTACAAACCAAGTACCGCCAGAGCAGCTTCCTTGTTATACTATTGTGGAGTTGGAGCTTATCGTGGTAGCGTTACCAGATGCGCCAGATGCTACATTCCAAGATCCGCTATTTGCCTGCGATGAAGATGGCGATGGCACAGCTATTTTTGATCTTACAGTGCAGAACGCTGCAGTATATGGCGTACAAGATCCAGCAGATTTTGAGCCAATAACCTATCACCAAAGTCAGGCTGATGCCGATACTGGCGCCAATGCAATTAATCCTGCAGACGCATTCCAAAGTTCGGGACAGACTATCTGGGTACGCTTGGAGAGCCTTGGCACCGGTTGTGCGAGAGTATCTTCTTTTGAAATCGAGATGGGTGACTTCCCAGGTACAGGAATCGCAAACGACCTAATTCTTTGTGATGATGAAGTAAATGGTAGCACCAATAATGATGGGATTTCTACCTTCAATTTAAGGTTGAATACCCCAGTAATTACGGGTGGCGATCCTACGTTGACGGTTTATTATTACGCCTCGCAAGATGACTTGAATAATGATATCCGTATTACAAACCCTTCAACATATCAGAATATTACCAGCCCGCAACAAGAGATTTTTGTGAGTGTGGGCGGACAAAATAGTTGTGGTGCAGCATTGAGTTTCTTTATAATTGTCAACCCGAACCCAGAGCCAGTGGAGCCTACTCCGCTAATAGCTTGCGATGTTGACAACAACGGACTCTCTTCCTTCAATTTGGAGAGCAAGAGTGCTGAGATACGCGGAGGCAACCCAACGCTTATTATTACCTACCACGAAAATTTATTAGATGCCAGAACAGGTGGTTTTCCATTGGCAAGTCCGTATGAGAATATAGTTGCATTTAACCAAACACTATATGTTCGTGCAGCTTACAACAATCCACCAGGAGGCACGGGATGCTATACTATTGTGACCCTAGAGCTAATTGTGCGTGAAAGCCCAGTAGTTCCTCAGGACCTTCCAGATTTGGTAGCCTGCGACGACAGTGGTTTTGCAGAGTTCGACCTTACCCAGCAAGAAGATTTAATCTATGGTAGCCAGTCTCCAACAGACTATACCCTTACCTACCACTTAAATCAAGCTGATGCCCTTACAGGTTTAAACTTTATTGTGGAGACAGAAGCATATACAAACATTAGCAACCCGCAGACAATCTGGATTCGTTTGGATGACAACGCCACGGAGTGTTATGCAATCAGCAGTTTTGAATTGGTGGTTAATAATGGACTTCCAATAACCGATCCGACTGCGATGGAGGTGTGCGACGATTTAGGCGAAACGAATGACGGGATGACCACTTTTGATCTTACCCTGAAAAATTCAGAGATAACCAATGGTGTGCTTACCCAAGGTGTTACTTACTTCTTAACAGAAGAAGATGCGCAGGATAACATTAACCGTATCGATCCTGATACAGCCTATGTAAATATGGATGCTGGCGGAAACCCTATCAACCCACAAGTACTTTATGTGCGCGTGGAGGATAGTAATAGTGCGTGCGTTTCATTTACCACCCTTACGCTACGAGTTATCAGTAATCCAAATCCTGTAACGCCAGACCCAATTGTACTTTGTGACTATAACATAATTGTACCACCGGGGCCTTATGACGAAGTAGAGCTGTTTGACCTTACTATTCGCAATGCACAAATACGCAACGGGAACAACTGGACATTGGACTACTATGAAAGCTATGGCGATGCAGTTACAGAGACTGACGCTATCCCTACGATAGAGACAACGGCCTACCAAAACACAAGTAACCCACAAATAATCTATGTGCGGGCTACTAGTATTACAACAGGTTGTTTTGAAATCGTGGAGCTTGAATTAATAGTAGAGCCATTGCCAGACGACAGCGCTGTGGTAGAACCTTATGTATACTGCTCAACAGATGGTACTGAGGCAGGCGTCTTTGATTTAACCACTAAGATTGGTGAGATATTAGGCGGCCAACCAGCACCACCAATGGCGGTAAGTTTTTACCTAACCGCAATTGATGCAGAAAACAATACCAATGCCATTACAAATGTTACAGGACATCGTAACAGAGATGGGGCCAACAACCCAATAAACCCGCAAACAATTTTTACGGGTATTACCAATACCGATACAGGCTGTTACATTGGTGGAGTACAAAGTTTTGAATTAATAGTTCAGCCAGGTGCAATTGCAATAGCGCCGACAGAGCCATTTGTAATATGTGATAATTTGATGCCGAGCGATGGTTTTGCAGAGTTCGATTTGGATAATCTTAGCGATCAGCAGGTATCTGACCTTCGCGCCGGAATATTGGCGGGGCAGGACCCAATGGACTTCCCTATAACTTTCCACGAAACATTGGAAGGAGCAGAAGCAGGTACGGGTGTAATTACCTTCCCATATGTAAACATCATCAACCCGCAACGTATTTATGTGCGTGTTACCAACACGACAAACATTTTTACGCCAAGCTGCTATACTGTGGTAGATATGATACTTAAGGTAGAGCAACTTCCAGATGTTACCCTGGACGGCGAATACCGCCTTTGTGTGGACGAAAATGGCAACCCAATTGCAGAAGAAGAGGGCAGTCCCTCCCCACCGATTATCGATACAGGTCTTGACCCAACACTTTACACCTTCCAATGGGATTTGGATGGGGTTATTATTGTAGGGCAAACAGGTCCATCGATTATCGCACTGCAGGGCGGCACGTACACGGTTACCATCACAGAACTTGCCTCGGGCTGCGAGAGTACAGCCACCGCAACGGTGATTGTTTCTTCGCCACCACTTACTTATGAAGCTAACTTAATAAACGGCGCCTTTGCGGGCAACCATATTATTGAAGTGATAGCAACAGGCGAGGGCACGTATGAATATCAATTGGACGATGGTCCATTCCAGGATAGCAATCTATTTGAAAACGTAACCCCAGGAAACCATACGGTGACCATCCGTGATGCTTTCGGGTGTGGTAGCGTAACGATTGATGTGGGTGTTATAGACTATCCGCTGTACTTTACACCAAATGCAGATGGTTATCACGATACTTGGAATATCATTGGTATAGCTACGGGTGACCCTACGGCAAAAATATATATCTTTGACCGCTTCGGAAAATTGCTTAAGCAACTAAGTCCGCTAGGCGCAGGATGGGATGGAACCTTCGGGGGAAGCCCACTGCCATCAAGCGATTACTGGTTCAGAGTGGAATACACCGAAGACGACGTGCCTAAAGAATTCAAAGGACATTTTACCCTAAAACGATAAATAGAAAT
>NZ_JBYRHR010000012.1:0-4541 GCF_058068205.1 Aequorivita sp. IT1282
TTGTTCCATTTTAGTTTTTGCTTTCCAGACCATGATAAATCGCTTTTTCAAGCAATTTATGAATCTTAAAAGTGTAAACTATGTCCCTTTAACTTTGTAAAGGATGTCCCTTTACCGTACCCTAATTGGTGCCAACGTTTAGTATAACCGCAGTTACGGGATAAATTTAATGTTTTTTGGATAAGCACCTATGGTAGCAATTACGCGTGGATTCGGACGCAGTCGAATCCGCCGTAATTGCGGTTATACATTGTTGTGCTTAGTTTTTTATTTCCAAAATTCCCAACTTCGTTTTTCAGTTGTTCTTTTTTTATTCATTTCGGCATATTTATCCGCATAGCATTCGTAATTCAAAACTATTTTGGCGTGATGTGCAACCAAAAAGTATTTATGCTCTACAAATGTTTCGATTAATTTATTGATTCTTTCGCTTTTAAAACGTATTAAGTCATAGAACACTATTCCTTGTACTTCGTAAATAAACTCTAATTTCTCAAACTCCTCAAAAGCTACTTTTTCCGCGTTTAAATCTCTATTACTTATGTCATTTATGAAACTAGCCCATTTTATTTTTTCAAATCCCGAGTCAGCTTCATTTAGTCTTTTTCTTAAAGTATTTATGGAATCTTTTGAATTTAGATAGACTAAAGTTTCCCCAATTAAATAGTCATTCTTTTCATTCAACAATTCGATTAGTTGTTTTTCCACAACTTGCAATTCCGCTTGATTTAATTCTGACAATATAATGTGATTTGAAAAACCTTCTCTTTCTTCTCTAGAATCAGGTGGTATAATTTTCTTTATTATGTTGTCAATATTATTCATTCTGTAAATTAAGCACAACGGTTAGTATATGAAAAGTAGGCGATTACGAAGCACCGAACTTTCAATTAAGCACAAACTTTGTACGAGCCTAAACCCTTGAATTTATTACTATTTAGCCTATTTTTTATATACATTGTTACCTGTAGTCTTTATTCTTTTCTTACGAAATCCTCTTCGTTTTTTAATATTCTAGTCACTTTTCTAAACCCTGATTCTGAACTGATTCCACTTAAAGTTTTACCAAGTTTCCAATCATATGTGCTCAATTTGCAATCATAGATAATTCTTTTAAAATCTTCTAATACGGATGCATTGAAAATATTATCGAATCTATCCTTTAAAATATCAGCTATCAAGTAATTAATTGACTTGCATCCTAAGGTTTTTTGAATATAAAAATTGGGATCATAAACTATAGATTTATATTGATTGTCAATATCTAATGTTTTATATGGGTCTAAAAATGCTTGAGGCCATCTTTCATTAATAACTCTCCAAGCTTGAATTAAAAAATCAGAAATTTCTTTAGCAGCATTTCTAGAAAATAAAATAAGTTCTTTATCCTCCATAGAATTTATTTGCACTTGATTTAAGTTTATATAACTTGATACAATGCCCGAGATAGATTGTATAAATGCCGTAACTCCAATTATTCCAATTTTATTTTCTGAATGAATTCCAATTTTTATTGCATTTTGCCATACATTATCACTTATTGTTGTGTTTTCGTTCAACTTAAAAGCTGTATTGATTGCTATATGTGAATTCAGATCTTTAGCCCCAATTCTGTCCTCTAATATTCTGAAGTCATATTTAGCTAATTCTATTAAATCGGTTTTTAATCTTTTAGCTTTGGAATTAATATTACTAAAAATTTCCATTTCTATAGATCTTCTATTTTGGGGTGTTATAATGATTGAAACCTGTAATTTTAAATCATTTAATTTGGGGTTGTTAATGATAGCTTGCTCTATACCTAATAATCTATGTTGTCCGTCAACAACTCTAAATAAATTATCTTTATGATCATCTAGATTAAGATAAATTAAATCTTCACTATTTTCCACTACAATATTTTCAAACTGTTCTTTGTCAATAGCTAATATTATAGAGTTTGGAAAAACAAAATTTTCAGTTTCTATATATTTTCTAATATTTTGGTAGTGTCTTTCATCCTGAATTCTTTGGTAGCCACCATCATCAATACCGTAAATAAGTGTTTTGCTTTTACTGTTAATTACATTATAAGGTAACACTGTTGAAATCAATGGATAGTTTGATTGATTATATTTAATTGCTGGGTAATTCATATTATCCTAAAATGTTTATTAATGCATTTAAATTATTAGATATTTTGTCGGCTAAGTTGTCAACTTTTCCTAACTCTGATTTAGACCTTTCTAAATTATCAAGTAATTGATGTTTGTCTATTGTAGCAATAAACGACTCTAAATCACCACTGAAACAGTGTATTGAATATACTTTGAGGATGTTATCTCTTTCATTTTCCTCTAGCTCTAATACTTCTATTATTTCCTCGAATAATTTTAAGTTATTAATATGGTTAAATACATTTTTTGTATTTAGAATATATTCTTTACAATTATAATTAATGCAAGTATCAAAAAACAGATTTGTATATCTGTCTGCTAGTTCTTCATCTTGAACTAATTTGTTGTCAAGAATCATTTTTCGATAAGAGCTTTCAATTAAACTAAAAAATTTATCAAGAACAGTTTCAATATTTTCTGAGGTTATTTTTTCTTCAAAACTGGTAAGAATGATTGATTCGAATATTTGAAGGTCAAAATCTTCATTTCTCAAATTAATATAGAATGAGTATTTTGGACATACAAGGGATAGATGTTCTGTCTTTAGACTTAGATCTTTTAATATGTCATTACCAACATTATGGATATTGTAAGTTAGAGCTGCAATTTTTTTAAAATTGTAATTAATCCCATTTAAGACTTTAGTTACTTTTTCAGCGTATAGTTTCTCAAAATCATTTACAAAAAGTATAATATTAGAGTTTATGGTAAAATTACTATTAGCTTCTCTAATCTCTTGTAAAAACTCGTCAATTTGGATCAATAGTTTGCCTATATGATTCATTGATTGTTGAGCTAAGTCTCTAACAGGGGTTATTTTATAATCTTTATAGAAAATAGAATGTTCCATATCTCCCCAAGCTGATTCCAATTTACTCTTAATTTGAAGTTCAAAGTTCCAACTTTCATATGTACAGCGTAATTTGAATATATTTAAGCCATTTTTCATTGGAACTGGCTGGGTATCTAAATCAGACTCATTGATAACTATACCTTTGTCAGATAGTACTTGTAGGAATTTAGTAGAACTAATTAGTTTAAACATATTTATAGAGTCTATGTTTAAATCAGTGAGTATTTTTATACCTATTAAGTCGTCAATTTCTTTGATTTTAGATTTTAATTCAGGTTGATTAACGTTTCCAAGATCATTTAAATTTTCAGTAAATAAATTATAATGATTGTTTCTAATTAACTTTTCAGAGAAACTCCCTTTTTCCTTTACACGATTTACAATTCCGTAAAATTTTAGTTTACGTACGCTATTGTCTCTAGTTAAATGAAAATCATCTGCAAATTTGTCTATTGAATCTTTTAGAATGTCTACAATAATTTGTTGATTTGAAATAAATTCACCTCTTAAATCATTAAACTTATCCGATACTAAGTTGATTCCTTTTATCTTTTCTTCAATTGATTTCATTCTTAGTTATTTTCGTTTTTACGATTACAGGTAACGTTTAGTATAAAAGAAGTAGGGCTGTAAATAAGAAATTTCCTTTCATATTAACCACAAGCCAAATCTTTTGTATTTTGTTTTATATTATTCATCTAAAAGCCAAATCAAAAGATTTGGCGACCTCGCAAATAAGCCTGAACCATTGAGTTTAGCACTTACTTGCCCTATTTTTTTTATACATTGTTAGGCAACGTTTATTTCGCAATCTTAATGCTTTTTATACTTTTTTTTATGTCAATTGAATCGTTTTGATTGATAAAGCTTGCGTCTATTACCAAATCTTCGTTGTCAATTACTGTGCTATATCTTAATGATTTGAGGTTGGTATTAGTATTATTCAAATCCCGCAAGTAAATATTAGTTTCAAATACATAAAAATTAATTCCATTTATTTTTTCAATTCTCGAAATACTATCAATTGTTGCGTCTTCCATTTCGCTTGTCTTTTTCTTTAAGACGTCGAATAGAATACCTTTCATACTATTCCATTGACTTTCATAATTCTCAATTACATTTTGCTCTAATTTATACTTTTTTGCTTTTAACAAACTAAACTCGCCTTTTTGGAAAAAGAAGAGCGATTTTTGGTCACTAAATCCTGTATATCCACTTTGCTCAAAAAGTTCAATTCCTTCTTTCGAAAATTTATTCGCTTGATCAAGACTTATCTCTTCGAAGGAGTTGGGGACATTTATTCGTAATTTATGTTGACCAACTTTGTATTCATTCGACAAATTTGATTTACACGAATATTGAAAAAAGATGAGTGATATTAAAATTATTATAGTTTTCGATTTCATTTTTCAAATGTTCGTTAAGGCACATAGTTTACAAAGTTAAAGTCACATGCTTTACACTAGATTCTGACTTAGTCTAATTGATACTTGTTTATCTCTTATGCTATTTTCATTAAAGTACCCTAAAAA
>NZ_JBYRHR010000013.1:0-1162 GCF_058068205.1 Aequorivita sp. IT1282
GGAAACCTTATTGAGTGCGATGTAAACAACGACGGCTTTGCTGCTTTTGACCTTACCCAGCAGGATTTGGTGATTACTATGGGCGATCCTACCTTAACGGTTACTTACCACGGAACGATGCTAGATGCAGAAAATGGTGTATTGCCATTACCGAATCCGTATGTAAACGATCAGATTTATCTAGATGCACCCATTACAGACCCATTAGATCCAAACTATGGCACCGGTGGTGTTTGGGCGCGAGTTTCTAGCAGTACCAACAGCTGTACGGTTGTTGTTTCCTTTGCCCTTGAGGTGCGTTTTTCGCCAGTGGGCACAGAACCTGCAGAACCACTACGTTTGTGCGACGATACTGTAGCCGATGGCTTTACGTTTTTTGACCTTACGGTAGTTGCTGCAGAAGTGCTAGGCACCCTAGACCCAAGCGGTTTTGACCTTTACTATTACGAAAGCCTTGTAGATGCAACCGTTGCTGGCGATAATGCGATGAACGCACCAGATTTTTCTCAGGCCATTCCAGACCCGACAAACTTTTTAAACAGCACCAACCCACAAGATATTTATATACTGATAGTAGGTAACGGCACGGGCACCATCCCTCCAAACCCTAATGTTAGTGAAGGCTGTTACGACATTGTAACATTAACCCTTATTGTAGATCCACGCCCTGCGAATTTGGGTCCTTTTGAAATGTCACTTTGCGACGATGAACTTCAGGGAAGTACCCTTGAAGATGAAATTTCAACATTTGATCTTACCAGCCAAAACATATTAGTAACCGGTGGCGATCCTACCATTACAGTAGAGTGGTTTTTAAATGCAGCCGATGAAGCTGCAGGTATTCCGATTCCTAACCCAACTACGTTTCAAAATACAGCAACCCCACAAACAGTAATAGGTCGCGCAAGTTCAGAGTTTGGATGTAAAACTTTAATTACCCTTACCCTAACAGTATTACCAAACCCAAACCCAAACACAACCCCAGATCCGTTAGAACTTTGCGACGATGATGATGACGGTATAGTAGGCGGTTGGGATCTTACCCTTGCCGATATAGATATTAAAGATGGTGAGCCAGACGTATCTGTAACCTATTATGAATTTGAGGCCGATGCGATAGCTGGAATTCCAGGTACAGAGATACTAATGCCTTACACGAATA
>NZ_JBYRHR010000001.1:0-844330 GCF_058068205.1 Aequorivita sp. IT1282
GAGTAGGTCGCCGCCTTCCTTTAAAGACCCAATCATTTATTTGATTGGGTCTTTTTTTTTTGGAATAAACTGAAAAACAAACCTACTCTCCCACATCGTGGTGGTAGGGGCGGCAAGACGGAGCTCTAATTTTTTATAACTATTAGCTTATTCGCCCCTGCCGTTATCATAAACATAAACGCCTTCCTTTAAAGACCCAATCATTTATTTGATTGGGTCTTTTTTTTTGGAATAAACTTAAAATCCTCACCAGCCTTGAGGTTGTTGCAGTCAAAACCACACTATCCATTTAAATTTTGATTGCTGTCCATTCCATTTTTTCTGATTAAGTCAGCTTCCTTTAGTACCTCTTTCAATTTTTAAGTAAGAATTTTTGATTAAATACTTAGACCGAGCTTGCACGAGGTGGTGCTTTGACCAGCATCACGGCGTAGGTTTGATAAGTAACATCTTTAATTTCGTCTTAAAATATCCCTTTATTACAAGGTGTACGGTTTCTTAGGGAATATGTTTACGATCCCATTAGGTTTTACATCAATTATTAAATAATTAATGTTTGACGGATGGAGCACTTTACATATATTGCATCAGCATAAAATATTTCCTTAAAATTAAATTTATGAAAAAAATTATCCTTCTATTATTTCTTGTTTCATTTAACTTTTATTCACAGAAAAATCTAAGCAATGCTTATGCCTACGATATTAGTAAACCTTATGAGGCAATTGATGGTGAAAAATACTTTTTTAGCTTTGACAAGGAAATTATAATGGTAAAGAGAGATAAACGGAATATTCTTATTCAGAAATTTTCTACAGATAAACCAACAGAACTTAAGCACACAGAGTATAAAATCAGTGATTTATTTCCGAAAAATGGGCTATTGGAAGGTATTGAGCAAATAGAAGATGTAATCTATGTTTTCTATTCTACCTATGAAGGAAGAGCAACATTGAATGAGCGCTTATTCGTTAAAAAAGTAACTTTTAAAGAGGGTGTTTTTGAAGATGATTTTAACAAACAAATAATCAGTACCAACGGAAAAGTGAGGAGCAATCTACAATCTGAAAGAGCTTCGAGATTCACTTTTAATTATAGTTTCAACGGTAACGATAAGTTTCAAATTGTTAAATCAAATAATAGAATTGTTGCAAAATATACAAGAATCGATACAGATGATAACAAAGATCATGACGTAATTGGCTTTCAGGTTTTTGATAAAAATCTAGAAAAAATTTGGGGCGACGACTTTACCATGCCATATTCGGAAGACCAAATGGAACTCCTAGATTATACGATGGACGATAACGCCAACGTGTTTGCATTAATTAAAAAATACAAAGACGACAGTAAGAAGGACAAAAAAAATAGAAAAGATGAGTCTGCAAACTACTATATGGAATTATTTAAATATTCAAAGGATAGCAAGGATGCAGTAATTACGAAGATAGCAGTAGGAAGCAATTTTATTGAAGAAGTTAGAATTTTTAAAGGCCTGGAAAATACTATGTATTGCGGAGGATACTTTTCTAACGGAGAAAGAAAATCTGGAGTAAACGGTATTTTTTATTTTAAAATTGGAGCAGATGGCTCATTGGTTGATAAAAAAACCTTTGAAATACCTCTAGAATTTTTGAACCAATATGAAAGTAATAGTACTGAAAGGAAAAACAATAAGAAAGAAAATAAAGGTGAAGCAGATTATAAAAATTTAAACCTCAAAAAGATTTTCTTTCAAAAAGATGGATCAATTACATTTTTTGGTGAAGAGGTGTATTACAAAGAGGTTAACTCAAGAAATGGTTCGTACTACATATATCATGATGATGATATTTTGGTTTCGCAAATAGACGCTTCAGGAGCTTTAGATTGGACAGTTAAAATACCTAAAAGACAAATAAGCGGTTCTGGTGATTATGGAACCTCATTCTCTCATTTTTACAAAAATGAGAATCATTATGTCGTTTTCTTAGATAACGTTAAAAATATTGATCTTCCTCGAGATGAAGTGCCGGCAAAACACACCGATGGTCACGGAGGGTACTTAACTGCCGTAAAAATAGATAGTAACGGTCAATATACCAAAGGATCCATTTTAGACACTAGAAAAGCCAAGGGTAATTTAGAACTTTCCGGTTTTGATAAAGAAGCAATAATAGCAGATTCGGAAAATAATTTTTACATTGAATTTTCAGAAAGTAGGAAAGAAGATGTGCTGGTAAAAGTGGAAATAAAATAAGTGAATTTAAAAAATGGCTTTCATAATTGTATTTATTCCTTTAAATAAAAGATAGATGGCACCTGCACCGGCAATAATTCCGAAGAAAAGAAACACGTAGAACATATATGTTTCTTTGTTGAGAAAAGATAAAGTTAATAAATACGGACTTAAAAAGAGTAATGGCAATGCAAAAGCCATAAATTTCAATCCTTTTTTTAATACTTCAAAATCTGTGTGATCTTTACTCATTTCTAAAATTATTTATTGCTGTTCGAACATTTTTATGTTGCTCTAAAAGTCTTTTGGCGGCTTCTCTTGAAATATTCAATTCGGTCATAATCATACGTACACCGCGGTCTACGAGTTTATTATTACTCAGTTGCATATCAACCATTTTGTTGCCTTTTATGCGTCCCAATTGAATCATGGTTGCAGTCGAAATCATATTTAAAACTAATTTTTGAGCCGTCCCAGCTTTCATGCGTGAGCTTCCAGTAACAAATTCTGGACCTACTATCACAACCACCGAAAATTGTGCAGTTAATGCCAACGGACTCCCATCATTACAAGTTATGCAACCAGTAGGAATATTATTTTCATTGCATTTTTTTAATGCTGCAATAACATAAGGCGTAGTTCCGGATGCTGCAATACCAATTACAATATCTTTTTCTGATATATTTTCTTTTTGAAGATCGTCCCAGCCTTGATTTTCGGAATCTTCGGCAAATTCTACCGCCTTCCGAATGGCGATATCGCCTCCAGCAATTAAACCAATTACCAATTCGTGTGGCACGCCGAAGGTTGGCGGACATTCACTGGCATCCAAAATTCCCAAACGACCACTGGTTCCGGCGCCAATGTAGAATAATCTTCCACCTGCTTTTAATTTTTCAACTACCTTTTCCGTGAGTTTTTCAATTTGTGGCAGCGCTTTTTCAACTGAAATTGCAACTGTTTTATCTTCGTTATTTATATTTTGAAGTAATTCAGAAACACTCATTTTTTCCAAATGATTGTAGTTTGAATCCGATTCAGTTGTTTTGGTAAAGGCCATAATCAAAGTTACGATTTTGAGAGTAATGAATTATTGAACTGTATAATTAAGAGTAGAAACTTCCGAAATTCTAAAATACCCTAAAGGATAATTAGCAGGATTTGTTTCATTTATAATATTTCCGCGTACCGTTGCGGGCTGTGTTTCAAAAGGTCCGCCACCACCTCCCGTTTGTTGCAAAAGAATAAACATAAAGTTGTAATATGCTTCACTAACGCCATAAATATTGAATTGCACCTCGTCTCCCGGCACTATATCTTCCACCAAATAATATGCAAAAATGGTATTACCATCGAAAAATTCGTCGCTATAAACATCCAATTCGTCGCCTTTTTCTGAGAGTCCTTCAAAAAAGTAAAAGTTCTCATCGCCAGCTGGATCTGTAAAGTATGCTTTTAGTTCAATATCTTCTCCCGAAAAACCTCCATCATCGCGTTGCTCAACAAATTCTAAGGGAGAAACAGTGTAAAGTGTTTCTGTAGCTGTGTAGGTTTCATCTTTATACACTATAATCAATGTATAATCTATGTTTATTTGAAGCGTTATGTTTGATACGTAAACACCGTCTTGGGTATAATTAAAAGGATAAATCACACCATTTTCGTCTGTAACGGTGATATCTGCATCAGTAACATACGGCACATTATTGTCAAAATAGGGAGCAGTAGTGGTTAACCGAACCGCCGCACTAGTACCGCCATTGTCCCAAATATTAAGGTTTGCTTCCACAACGAGCCTTGGTGGAGCGTCATTAAGATCCACATCAATAACGTCTTCACAAGAAGAAAATATTCCGAATAAAATCACTACTAAAAATAGCTTCTTCATATTCTTAAAATTTAAAATTATAAGTTACCGAAGGGATTATCCCGAAAATTGAAAGTCGCACAGCCTCATTTTGGCTGATATCCGTATTCTCTCTGAACGAAATTGATGCCGCATTTTTACGGTTGTAAACATTATAAATGCTGAAAACCCATTCGCCTTTCCAACGCTTGGTGCTCTCCGGCTTTGGATTCCAAGTAGCCGAAAAATCTAAACGGTTAAATGTTGAAAGTCGGCTGCTGTTACGGGCTTCGTATACGGGAACGACTACACCATTATATTCATATTGCCCTTCAGGATAAGTGGTTGGTATTCCGGTTTGAAAAATAAAATTTGCGCCAAACGACCATTTTTTTGAAAGCTCATACTGTCCAGTAACTGAAATATCATGCGTTTTATCCCAGGGTGAATTATACCAAGCACCATTATTTATTCCACTTTCTACTTCAGTTCTTCCGGGAGTTCGCTGTTCACTTTTTGATAGTGTATAAGCAATCCAACCCTGAAGTTTTCCTCTATTTTTTTTGAAAAGAACTTCCAGTCCGTAAGCTCTGGCTTCCCCGCTTAATAAAATTTGTTCTACGGCATCGTTGGCTATCAAATCTGCATCGTCTACATAATCCAACCTGTTTTTCACTTCTTTGTAAAAAGTTTCCACCTCTAAAGAATAATTCCTGAAATTTCTGAAATACCCAAATGCTACTTGGTCTGCCAATTGTGGCTCGATATATTTACCGCTGGGTGCATAAATATCAAAAGGAGTGGGCGAAGTGGTGTTGCTAATTAAATGAATATACTGCGCCATCCTGTTGTAACTGGCTTTAATGGACGAGTCGTCATTTAATAAATAAGAAATTGCAAAACGCGGTTCTAAATTAGCAAAAGATTTTATGGTCTCACTTCGGCTGAAAGAAACCGTATCTATTGGCTTCCCTTTCTGATAAATATCTAGGTTTTCATTGTAAACTATTGGGTTGTCATTTTCATATAAAAACAACTGATCCTGCCCCAAACGATTAAAAGTTGATAATCGTAGCCCAGCCTGAACAGAGATTTTATCAGAAACTTCTATTTCTGCATCAACATAAGCAGCGTTTTCAAAAGCGTATTTGTCTGTGAGTTTAAAAGGATTAATTCCAGAATCTTCGGTTGTTGGTGTTACATCGCCAGGATTGAATTTGTAATAAATACTGTTGATTCCGTAACGTAAATCGACGTTATTCGAAATATAATGTGTGAAGTCATACTTCAAATTAAAATTTCGAATCCCACTGTCAAAATCGAATTCAACAAATTTCAATTCCAAACCGTAATAGTAATCTGAATAAATTAATGACAGATTTGAAAACAATTTATCTGAAAAAAGATGATTCCAACGAAGGTTTAAAGTTGTGTTTCCGAAGCTATTCGCAAAGCTATCAGATATTTCAAAAACATCTCTTCCGAAGTAACCCGATAAAAATAGACGGTTGTTTTCGTTAAGATTGTAACTAAGTTTAGCGTTTAAATCGTAAAAATAAGCAATGTTATCATTGTCGAATAGCGGCAAAAATAAATGTGCGTAACTACTTCGGCCTCCTACCAAAAATGAAGCCGTGTCTTTTTTAATCGGACCTTCTAAAAGCAATCTACTTGCTACCAAACCAATACCGCCACTAGCGTGATAATCGCGTTTGTTGCCGTCTTTTTGATAAATGTCTAAAACTGAAGAAATGCGTCCACCATAACGCGCTGGAATTCCACCTTTGTAAAGCGTCAAATCTTTAATAGCATCTGGATTGAAAACCGAAAAGAAACCAAACAAATGCGAAGAATTATAAAGCGTGGCTTCGTCTAACAATATCAAATTTTGATCGGCAGCACCTCCGCGAACGTTGAAACCGCTCGCTCCTTCGCCAGCACTAGTAACTCCGGGAAGTAGCGTTATTGCTTTAATAACGTCAACTTCGCCCAAAACCACAGGGATTTTTTTAATCGTAGTTGTGGAAAGTGTGTTTGCACTCATTTGCGTACTTCGCACATTGAGTCTTTCGCTGTTGGCTTCAATTACAACTTCGTCCAAACTTTCGGTATCTGTTAAAAGCGCTAAATCCTTTCTGAGATTTTCAGTAAGAGATACTTGAATTTTCTGAGTGGCGAAACCGATACTGCTGTACTCAATTTCATATTCGCCCTTTGCCAATGTAATTGAATAATAGCCGTACTGATTTGTTACCGTTCCTGTTTGGAGAGCAGGTATAATTACGTTTACACCTATTAGTGTTTCGCCCGAATCTGCTTCGGAAATGGTGCCGCTAATAGTGAACTTTTCTTGTGAAAAAGCAACTGCACTAATGAAGAAAAGGAAAAGTGACGCTATTTTTTTCAGTTGCATAAATATTTATGGGTAAAAAAAACCTCCAGCTATTGCTGAAGGTTTATAGACGGTTGTGGTATTTACTTAATTTCCGCTAGGATACTATTAAAAGTTTTGCTTGGTCGCATTGCCTCAGAAACGAGTTTTTCAGTTGGTTCATAATACCCACCAATATCTACTGAATGCCCTTGAATTGTTATAAGCTCGTCATTTATTTTAGCTTCGTTTTCCTTCAGCTCTTTTGCTATAGGCGTAAAGATTTTTTTCAAATCTTGATCTTTTTCCTGCTTTGAAAGTGCCTCAGCCCAATACATTGCCAAATAAAAATGACTTCCGCGATTGTCAATTTCGTTTACTTTTCGCGAAGGTGACTTGCTGTTTTCCAGATATTTTTCTGTGGCGTTATCCAAAGCGTCTGCTAAAACTATTGCTTTTGGGTTGTTGTTTTTAGTTCCCAAATGCTCAAGTGAAACTGCCAGCGCCAAAAATTCGCCTAAAGAATCCCAACGTAAGTGGTTTTCTTCCATAAACTGTTCAACGTGTTTTGGGGCAGAACCTCCGGCTCCGGTTTCAAACAATCCTCCGCCATTCATCAATGGAACTATAGAAAGCATTTTTGCACTTGTACCCAATTCCAAAATAGGGAAGAGGTCTGTTAAATAATCGCGAAGTACATTTCCTGTTACCGAAATAGTATCTTTTCCTGCTTTTACACGTTCTAAGGTATATTCTGTAGCTTCTTCCGGAGATAGAATTTGTATGTCTAAACCTTCAGTGTTGTGCTCTGGAAGGTATTTGTTTATTTTTTTAATTAGTTCGGCATCGTGGGCGCGATTTTCATCCAACCAAAAGATAGTAGGATTTCCAGTGGCGCGTGCGCGTTCAACAGCTAATTTTACCCAATCTTGTATTGGTAAATCTTTAGCTTGACACATTCTCCATATATCACCTTTTTCAACACTGTGCTCAATGATTACTTTTCCAGCAGCGTCTAAAACTTGAACTTTTCCATCAGCTGAAATCTCAAAAGTTTTATCGTGGCTACCGTATTCCTCAGCTTTTTGAGCCATCAAGCCTACGTTTGGAACTGTACCCATTGTAGTTGGATCAAAAGCTCCGTGTTTTTTACAAAATTCAATCGTGGTTTCGTAAACACCGGCGTAGCTACTATCTGGAATTACTGCTTTTGTATCGCGGCTTTTTCCCTCTGGTCCCCACATTTGCCCAGAATTACGAATCATAGCTGGCATAGAAGCATCCACAATTACATCACTTGGAACGTGAAGGTTTGTAATTCCTTTATCGCTGTTTACCATTGCTAAATCTGGGTTCGCAGCCATTATATTTTTAATATCCTGAAGAATTGCATTTCTTTCAGTTTCACTTAATTCAGATAATTTGCTTTCCAAATCGCCCAAACCATTGTTTGCATCTACGCCTAGTTTTTTGAAAGTGTCCGCATATTTTTCAAATAAATCTTCAAAATAAACCTTCACAGCATACCCAAAAATAATTGGGTCGCTCACCTTCATCATGGTTGCTTTTAAATGGATAGAGAAAAGCACTTTCTTTTCTTTGGCGTCCTTTATTTGTGCTTCTAAAAAGGAAACCAACGCTTTTTTACTCAATACAGTAGCATCGATGATTTCACCTTTTAATACTTTTAAGTTGTCTTTAAGAATGGTTTTGTTTCCGTCTTTTTCGACTAAAACAATATTCAAAGCGTCATCTGCGGCCAGTGTAATTGATTTTTCATTGTGAAAGAAATCGCCTTCCTGCATTGTAGACACGTGGCTCTTGCTGTCGCTGCTCCAAGCGCCCATACTGTGTGGGTGCTTTTTCGCGTAATTTTTCACAGCTTTTGGAGCGCGACGGTCACTGTTTCCTTCGCGAAGTACTGGGTTTACAGCACTTCCCTTTATTTTGTCGTATTTGGTTTTAATTGCTTTTTCTTCGGAAGTTTGAGGGGAATCTGGATAACTAGGAATTTCAAAACCTTTCTTTTGAAGTTCGGCAATAGCTTCGTTTAACTGTGGTACAGATGCACTAATATTCGGAAGTTTAATAATGTTTGCTTCTGGTGATTTTGCCAGCTCGCCTAATTCGGTTAAATCATCCGTAACGCGCTGGTCTTCTTTTAAAAACTCTGGAAAAACAGCCAAGATTCTCGCGGCAAGCGAAATATCACGACTTTCTAATTTTATGTTTGCTGGTGAAGTGAAAGCTTTTACTATTGGTAAAAAAGAGTGGGTTGCCAAAGCCGGTGCTTCATCGGTTTTGGTGTATATAATTTTAGAAGTGTTTGTCATTGAAGTATTTTTTGGAATAAAATAATTGAAATTTTAAGGAATGCAAATATAACGATTTGGCTGCTTTTTATCGGGAAGTTGACTCTTAATTATTTGGAAGGTTCGGCATATAATCGAAAATTTCGTAACGAATAACTGCAAGGTGTTAAAACAAGAAAAGCCATATCACTGTATAAATACATTGTGATATGGCTCCTTGTAAAGTAAATTGTTACCATCAATCCGTCAAGCGGAAACAAGGCAAGTTTATTATATGCTTGCAGATGTAATTTACTTACACGAGTTCGAATTTTTCTAGTTTCGCATTGCATTGAAGCAGTTGCGTCTTTTAAAAAAGCGACTCATAAACTTTTTCTGATCTCAGTACTAATAATCTAAAGATCTTGAGTACCTCAAACAATCAAAAAAAGAGTGTAAAGTATTTTCTTTTTACTTTTTCAGATCTAGAAACTATCATTCATGAGAGGTTTAGCTTCGTGAACAATTTGAAAAAACAGTGTAAAAGAACGTTACTTTAGTTTATCAATTGAGCTGTTAGGCCGTTTTGATATTGCTAATATAAAACAGATAAACGAATAAGCAAGGATTTGTAACCCTTTAGAAATGCACAGTTTACAAACAATGCTTATTAACATTTGTTCATAAAAAAAGCCCTGTAGATACAGGGCTTTTGAAGGTTTTCAACAAAGAGTAAACTATGAACGTTTTTCTTTGATACGGGCTTTCTTCCCGGTAAGACCTCTAAAGTAATAGATACGCGCTCTACGAACACTACCTTTTTTATTGATCTCAATTTTTTGAAGTGCTGGCATATTTACAGGGAATATACGTTCCACACCAACAGTACCACTAATTTTACGGATTGTAAAAGTTTTAGTAATACCTGATCCTTTAACTTGGATTACAACACCTCTAAAGAACTGAGTTCTTGTTTTTTCACCTTCACGGATTTCATAGTATACAGTAATTGTATCACCAGCTCCGAATTCAGGAAATTCTTTTTTTGTTACAAATTCGTCTTGAACAAATTTAATTAACTCTTCCATTTTGTTAATTTGATATAGTTTGAAATAAAACAACGTTCGCGGTTTTCGCCAGAGGTTGGATTAAGTGGGTGCAAAAGTAAGCAATTTATGTTATTAGACAACAAAAAATGTTGATTGTTATTTGTTTAAAGTTGTCTTTATTGCTGAGCCAGTATCCATTCAGCAATATCCTTAAGTACTTCAGGCGAAATGGTTTGCTCTATGCGAGCATACTCTTGTAAAGTTCCTGTTTTACACTCCTGAAACAAATGGTTTAGTTGCGGATAAGCTTTTAATGTGAAGTTTTTTGATGTATCATTATTCATTATTGCTTGTAAAGCACTTAGATTTTCTGTAGCAGGAACTTGCAAATCTTTTTCTCCATTTAAAGCAAATAGTGGGCAGTCAAGGTTTTCGATAGAATTCTTCGGATCGTATTTTATAAAAGTGCTGAGCCAAGGGCTGGAATAACTATCTACTAGTATTTTTTTGTAATAGGCTTCTGTCATTCCGTGTTCTGAAGCGAACTTCGGGTTTTTTACAAAATAATCAGAAGTGTATTTTTCTAAATTATACTTTAATGAATCGGCTTCAGAAGTGGTGATAATCTTCATTAGTCCCGCATCAAAGGCTAGTTCTTTGGAAATAAATTCTTCCGAAGAACCCATAGCTTGTAGCTGCATTTCCTTTTGACGAAGCATCAATTCGCTGCCAGGAATCATAACGCCAGCCATAGCGACAACAAAGGCAACATCATTATTTTCAGAAGCTACTAAAGGACCAATTACACCACCTTCACTGTGACCAATCAATCCTATTTTTTTAGGATTAATTTCCTTTCTAGTTTTTAAATAATCAATTGCAGCCGTAACATCTTTGGCAAAATCTACTGAAGTTGCCTTTGAAAAATCGCCTGTAGATTCGCCAAAACCTCTGTCGTCGTAGCGCAACACTGCAATGCCGTGGTTTGTGAGATAATCTGCCAATACCCAAAATGGTTTGTGTTCAAAAATCTCTTCATTTCTATCCTGTGGACCACTTCCAGTAATAAGGATGACGCTTGTAAAATCGCTTCCTGTTTTTGGAAAGGTGAGCGTGCCTGCCAATGTAACACTGTCTTGAATGTTTGTGAACGATACTTCCTCAACAGTATATTCAAAGGGAGGTTCGGGGGTTTGGGGTCGGTTTAATTTTCCTTGTGCAAAAAAACTTGTGGAAATCATCAGCAAAACAATTATAGCAGCCAGTTTTTTGAATTGCATATAGGAATGCGCTATCGGAATCAATGTAATAATTGCTGTAATTATTAAAAATACGGTAAGTGCCGTTTGTTCATTAAATATAAAGCTTGAAAAAATTATCAGTAATCCTCCAATGACCCATAATTTACCTCCTAATTTGTGGGTGCTTTTCCAGACTGTCTCGTTTTCTAAAGTCCACGGGGTTCTGATGCCTACAAAATAATTAGGTTTTATCGTTTTGAAATAATTCCCCAACAAAACGAAGAAGACACCTAAAATTATGAATAAAAAGTTTGGATTACCCAGCGATTCCTCTTTTATGGAATATATAATATAAGTGAATAGTACTGTTATAAATAACGTAGTTATTAGCCTGATACTATAATATTTATTCCCCATTGCATCAACACGTTTCTTTGGGTCGATTTTCGGAATGAAAAGAAATAAGGCGTAAAGAGCTAAAGGAATTAACCCAATAATAAGCAATTCCATTTTGCTGCCGTACCGATTTACAGTTCCATCTATACCCCATTGTAAAGGGACTTTTGCGGGTAATGTATTCCAAACATAGGCTATAAATGCAGCCGGAAAAACTGAAAACAAAAGCAGCGGAAGTTCTTTTTTTAAATTGAATTTCATGATTATTATTTTTTGAGGGTTAGTAGCCAAGTAAAAACATCGTCGAGAATTGTGGTATTTATTGAATAGTGAATAAACTGCCCCTTTTTCTCGCCTACAATTAAATCTGCGCGTTGTAAAATATCCAAATGATGCGAAATGCTGGGTTTTGAAATGCTGAAGTTGTCTGCTATTTCACCTGCCGTCAAGTCTTCTTTTTTCAGTAATTCCAGTATTTCCCTTCGAGTATCATCGTTTAGCGCTTTGAAAATATCTTTCACAATTCGTTTAGTTATTTAGACAAATATCTAAATACTTTTTGTTATTTACAAATTTATAATTAAAATGCGCGCGATTAATCGCACGCATTCAGTGTTTTAAAGTGTTTTCACAGAAGTAAATAGGGGTGAAGGGAGTAGTCTCGATAGAATATGTTTGGTCTTCAACTTATATGAGTTTTAACTAATTCCTTAATTCGAGGGAATTCTATTCCAACAAATCTGGCCTGCGTTCTTTAGTGCGTTTGTACGCTTGATCTTCGCGCCATTCCTCGATTTTGCCAGTGTTACCGCTTGTAAGTATTTCTGGAACCGTCCAACCTTTGTATTCTGCTGGGCGGGTGTAAATTGGTGGCGCCAATAAGTTATCTTGAAAAGAATCTGTTAATGCACTTGTTTCATTCCCCAAAACACCCGGAATCAAACGGATAATTGCATCGCAAACCAAAGCAGCTGCCAATTCACCACCGCTTAAAACGAAATCGCCAATTGAAATTTCACGGGTTATAAAATGATCGCGCACGCGTTGGTCCACTCCTTTATAATGTCCGCAGAGAATAATAATGTTTTCTTTAAGTGAAAGCTCGTTCGCCTTGTGTTGGTTAAAAGTTTTGCCATCGGGTGTCATATAGATTATTTCGTCGTAATCTCTTTCGGCTTTTAATTCTGTAATACATTTATCGATGGGTTCAATCATCATTACCATTCCCGCGCCGCCACCAAATTGGTAGTCGTCTATTTGCTTGTAGTTATTTGTGGAATAATCACGAAGGTTGTGAGTATGCACTTCAACCAGCCCTTTTTCAATGGCGCGTTTTAAAATTGAAGCTTCAAATGGACTTTGAATTAATTCGGGTAATACGGTTATTATGTCAATTCGCATTATAGTATTTCTTTTTTCAGTGAGCATTGGTCAATTGAACCATTTACGTAGTTAACTCCATTTAGAAGTTCTTAGAGTTTGGTGAGATGGTCCAATGCAATAAAGTTTAAAAGGTAAAAATACGCTAATTGAAACATATTATACTTCCCAAGTATAATGATTTACGTGAACGTCATTTTTCCAACCTAGTTTTTTATAAAGCGTTTGGGCGGGATTGTCGGCATTAGTTTCTAAAGTGATTCCTTTGCTACCTTCTTTTATAGCGAACTGCTTTGCGCGTTCCATCAACGCTTTGCCAACGCCTTGTTTTCTTGCTTCTGAAATAACAAATAAATCGTTCAAGATATAGGTTCGTTGCATAGAAACTGAAGAAAAACTTGGGTAGAGTTGTGTAAAACCTAATGCGTTATCAGACGAATCTAAACACAGAAATATTATAGAATCTTGCTTTATGAATCTTTCTTCTAGAAACGCCCAAGCTGCTTCAAAGTTTGAAGCTTGTTTATAAAAAACACGATAACCATTAAATAAAGGTACGAGTTGTTCGAGATTTGAAATTGTTGCTGTAATTACTTTCATATAAAATAATTTATAACTAACCTTTCTTTGCTTGGCGTTCTTTTTTTCGTTGCTCGCGCTCTTTTTTTCGAAGATCGCGTTTTTGTTCGCGGGTAAGATTTTCACTTTTAAGGGCATCTTTAAAATTGATATCATTATCAACATCGCCTGTAAATGCTTTAATCCAAGCATTCCCAAAAATATTAATAACTGTTGGCCAAACACCAGCTTCAACACTAGTTAAATCGCCCTCGAATGGCACTTTTGTGGCAAGCGTATCTGTGCCTTGGTTTTTCAGGATAAATTTGAAAAAACCAGCAAAGCCTTCCCATAAAATTTCAAGGAAACCATCTTCTTTTCCTATCAATTTAGTATCGGTTAAAAGTGGTTTTACATAGCCAACCATATAGCCGTCTGCTATGGCAACTTCGCTATAAATACTAAATATGCCTTTATTAAAATCGAGGCCTGCGTAATAATTTGTGAAATCGTTTAAAGCGGTTGCATCTGCATTTTCAAGTGAAAAGGAAAGATCCATATCTGGAATTTCCTTCACCAAATTCATATTTCCTTCCAGAGCAACTTTTCCATTGCCAATTGAAACGCCTGTGGCGCGAATGGGTGAGGGGAGAATGCGGCCTTTTTCTACAACATTGCGAAGGTTATCGGCGGTGAGTTCTAGTTTATCTATTTGTAAATCGATATTGGGCTCTGCGGAAAGCTGTACAAATGCCACTTTACCGTCGTGGACTTCAAAATGGTTAATATCTATAGGTACAAGTTCAGTTAACGCTTTGGTCCAATCATCTACATTTGCATCGCCACTTTCTTCCTTTTGGTCTTCAAAAACGTAAATAACTTCGGGGCTCGTCATTATTATTTCGCTTACAATTTTACCTTTAAAGAGCGATTTCCACTCGATGGAAATATCACTTTTTGGAAAACTGAGAAACGGAACTTGCGATTCTGCAGTACCTTTATTAAGATACATACCATTAATTACATAAGCTCCGCGATAAAGGGAAATGTCTATATCTTCAACCTGCCCGTAATAGCCAGGAATGTCTGCCAAAATTTTATTTATATTATTTTTTACAAGTGTGGGAAGGTATAACCGAAAAGCGATGAGAAGAATTAAAATTATAATAGGAACTGTATAACGTTTCTTTTTGAAGCCTCTTTTCTTTTTTAATTCAGACATTTTTAAAGCTAAATAATTTCAACAAATTTGATTGAAAGTAGGGGATTTTTCAGTTAATGAAGTCATAAAAAACACAGCGTCCTTTGCGAGATTGCGGAGAAAGTATACCGCAGAGGCGCAAAGGACGCAGAGAAATTATAGTCTTTTAGTTTTTAAAGACTGCAGTCGCCGTCTATGATGTCTTGTTTTGTGGGGTTATAGGCGTTGAAAGCTGCTATGTAGCTATTACTACTACCATTTATAAAGAGGTTTTGTAAGGCACAAAAATCAACAAGTGCAGTGTTGTCTTTTATGCTAATAGGAAACAGAATGAATAATAAATTATTTAATCCATTTAAACTAGTAAGTCCATCATTATTTAATATATCTAATTGCCCACCAATACTGCTAATATTGTTTAAGCCATTTAAATCTTGTAATGAATCATTATTTCTAATCGTTACACCTCCACTTAAGGTTGCACTGGTAACCAGAGGATTTAAGCTTTCTAATAATGGGTTATTGGTAAAATTAATTCCTCCCGTAAATGTGATATTTTCTATGCCTCTTAAACTTCTTAAGGCATAATTCCCGCCTAAATGTAAACCTAAGACTGATCCCGTTAAATTTTGAAGACCAGACAAATTATTTAATGATTCATTCCCACCAATACTAATACTTCCTTCTAAATGAACTAAGCCCGATAAGCCGTCAATATTTGTTAGGGATGAATTAAACGAAATATTTAAATTGCCAGACACAGCGGATAGATTATTTAACCAATCTAAATTTTGGAGACTGTCATTTCGATCTATTGTTACGCCCTCCAAAACAGTTGTGATGTTCGAAAGGCCCTCCAGATTGGTTAAAGCTGGATTATCATCGATAGCTAAAAATCCAGCTAAAGTTTGGATATTGTTCAAGCCTACCAGATTAACCATCGAAGGATTGTGTAATAAGGCAAAATAGTCTCCTAAATATAAAAGGTTCTCTAGGCCGTGTGTGGTTGTTAAATCACCGTTATATTGAATATATAAATAATCTTCTATATGTTTTAAAGAAAGCAAGGGGGTTAAATCTGTAATATCGCTATAGCCTTCACTTTCCAGTTTACCGATTACTAAATACCCGTTTATTCTAGTATAATTATTAGCTCCAAAATCATCTACTTCTTGTTGAGATCTTAAAAAAACATCACCTTCATAAACATTTTCTTCATCCAAATCATTCAACGTAACTGTAACTAACGCATTTTCAGAAACAGTGCCATTAGCTATTTGCACTACTCCCGTGATTGTTGGATTAGTTTCAAAATCAAAAAGCAATTCATCGGCAACTTTCAATTCTCCCGAAGTTGCATCAATAGTAAATGCTCCCGAAGGGGTTTGTTCTGTAATTGAAAAAGTAACTGAGCCGTCATTGGTGCTTCCTTGAACGGTTCCAATTGATTGGCTGTTGGTTGGGTTTTCATCTATTGTTATTGAAAAGTTAGCCGTTGTTACTGTTATTTCAGTTCCTTGTGGAATTGGGTCATCACTGTCTTTTGAACAGGAAATAAATGTAAAAGAAATAGTTGCTGCTATAATTCTGAAAGTGAAAAGTCTATTCATTATTTAGTTTTTAAAGGCTGCAATTGCCGTCTATAATGTCTTGTTTGGTAGGGTTGTAGGCATTATTATAACTTTGATAATTAGTATTTGGTTCTATCGTTAAAATATTTCTTAAAGAACAAAAATCAATAAGATTGGTGTTTTTAGTAATGCCTATACCTTCCATATGAGATAGTGCTTCTAAACCATTTAAGCTTATTAAATTTTCATTGCCGGTAATACCTATATTTCCATCTACACGATCCAAATTAATAAGCCCTTCAATATTTCGAAGAGTATTATTATATGTAATACTTAAACCTCCTTGCCCAAGAGAAGTAACACTGGTAAGTCCATCCAAATTTTCAAGTGAGTCATTGTTATTGATAATTATATTTCTTAAATAATTTGTATTTGATAGCCCATCAATATTTATAAGAGAAGGGTTACTTCTTATTTCTAAAAATATAAGAGTATCACTCAGATTTTGCAATCCATTCAAATTTTGAAGACTATTATTTTCTGATATTGAAATATGACTATATCCAAGATTAATATTAGTTAAATTACTCAACCCATCTATATTGGTGAGTGCGTGACAATTACTAATGCTTATAGCTTCTACTCTTGAAATATTATTTGCCCAATCAAGATTTGTAATTTCTGGGCAGAACCCAAGTCCTAAAGTATGTTGAATTTCAACAATCTGGTTCAACCCGGAAAGATCCGACAATACATCATTATTAAATAAGCTCAAAACTGAAAGTGAAGTTATATTATTTCGCCCTATTACACTTTCTAAAGAGCTATTATTAGAAATCACAAAAATCCCCGATATAAAGTCCACATTAAGTCCATTTGTGGTTACTAAGACAGCGTTATTTTTAATTTGAAAAAAACTGTTTATATTTTTTAAACTTTGAAGCGGAGTTAAATCAGTTATGTTAGAATAACCTTCGTTTTCTAGTTTTCCAATCACTAAAAAACCGTTAATTTGAGTATAATTATTAGCTCCAAAATCGTTTACTTCTTGCTACGATCTTAAAATTACATCCCCATCATAAATATTCTCCTCAGTTAAATCATTCAAAGTAATTGTAATCGAAGCATTTTCAGAAACAGCGCCACTAGCGACTTGAACTGTCCCAGAAATAGTTGGATTAGTTTCAAAATCAAAAAATGTCTCATCAACAACTTTCAGTTCCCCAGAAGCTGCATCAATAGAAAATGCGCCGGCTGGATTTTGTTCGGTGATGGAAAAACTAACCGAGCCGTTGTTGGTACTTCCTTGCACGGCTCCAATAACTTGTCCGTTGATAGGGTTTTCATCCATTGTTATTGAAAAATCTGAAGTTGTTACATTTATTTCAGTAGGGTTTGGATCATCGCTGTCTTTTGAGCAGGAAATGAAGGTGAAAAAAATTGATGCTATTAATATTTTGATTGTTAAAAGTCTATTCATTATTTAATTTTTAAAGACTGCAATTGCCGTCTATAATGTCTTGTTTTGTGGGGTTGTAGGCGTTACCTGATATGGAAAGTGTTTCAATTGTACCAGATACACATAAATTAGTTAAAGCACATAAATTCACTAGATTTGAATTATGTTGGATTGTCAAAAATTGTCGGACTTCCAACAAATTTTCCAATCCGTTCAAACTTATTAAGTTTTCATTATTTCTTATATCTCCATGGTCTGCAATTTTGGTAACTCTTTCGAGTCCTAACAAGTTCAATAGCGATGAGTTGTTTGTAATAAAAAGATTTTGGACTGGTCCAATATTTTTTATGCCGTTCAAATTTAATAGTGATTCATTATTGATAATACGAATTACATTAGCACTCCCGAACATGTTTTGTAGCGGATCGATGTTGACCAAAACAGGATTGTTTAGAATATCAATACTACCTTGAATTCTGCCGGATATTGAGAGTGCGTCAATGTTATCTAAAAATGGATTGAATGAAAGGTTTAAAGATCCACCAAGAAATATTATGTTATGTAGACCATCCAAATTTACAACTGGAATTGCTTGTATTGTTAAATCTCGCTCTACGGATGAAATATTGTTTAAACCATTTAAATTTGTCAAAGAATCATTATGGTAAATAGAGAGGTCTATGTGTATTGTTATTACATTGTGTAAACTTTCAAGATCAGTCAAAACCGGGTTTTCGTATAATGATAGGCTACCGCCTATTTCTGAAAGATTATCAAGACCTGTAAGACTTTGCAAATTTCTATTATTTGCAATGATTATTCCTTCACCCACAAATGTTAATGCTTCAAGCGGTGATAAATTGTCAATGTTTGAATCATCTGAACCTAAATTGTAACCAATAATTAAATAGCCAGTAATTCCAATATAATTATGCGAGCCAAATTCATCTACCTCTGCTTGAGTATTAAGCACAACATTACCGTCAAATATATTGTCTTCATTCACATCATTTAGAGTTATATTAACTAAAGCATTTTTAGAAACAGCGCCATTAGCTACTTGCACCATTCCCGTAATTGTTGGATTTGTTTCAAAATCAAAAAGCGTTTCATCAGCAACTTTAAGTTCTCCCGAAGTTGCATCAATAGTAAATGCTCCAGTCGGATTTTGTTCTGAAATTGAAAAAGAAACCGATCCTTGATTGCTGCTTCCATGAACGGTTCCGATGGATTGACCATTGGTAGGGTTTTCATCTATTGTTATTGAAAAGTCAGCCGTTGTTACAGTTATTTCGGTTGGTACGGGATCATCGCTGTCTTTTGAACAGGAAATGAAGGTGAAAATGGAAAGTAGGAAGAGAATCGAAAACTTGTTTTTAAGTAGGAACGACATTATTAAAGAAATGTTAAATTATGAGTTTTCAAATATAAAAAAATCCTGCTGCCACGGCAACAGGATTTTTCCTATTTCATTAAAATACTAAATTACTAGTAATAAGTAAATCGTCTAACTTGTGCAATATACTTGGCCAAGCGAATTACTTGGTGGCTGTAACCGTACTCATTATCGTACCAAACATAAAGTACGATATTTTTTCCATCTTCGGTAACGATTGTAGCGTTGCTGTCATAAATAGAAGGTGAGCAAGAACCAACGATATCGCTAGAAACCAATTCATTATTCATAGAATATTGAATCTGCTCTACCAAATCGCCTTCCAAAGCGTATTTTTTCATTGTAGCGTTAATATCATCTTTTGAAGTTGGTTTTGCTACCTCAAGATTTAAAACCACTAATGAACCGTTTGGAACAGGAACACGAATCGCGTTACTGGTAAGTTTACCTGCTAAAATAGGCAATGCTTTTGCAACGGCGCTTCCAGCACCAGTTTCAGTAATTACCATATTTAATGCTGCAGCACGACCACGACGGTACTTGCTGTGCATATTATCTACCAAATTCTGGTCATTTGTATAGGCGTGAATTGTTTCCAAATGCCCACGAACTACTCCGTAGGTATCCTCAACGGCTTTCAAAATAGGTGTAATGGCATTGGTAGTACAAGAGGCTGCCGAGAAGATATCGACCGTATTTGGATCGTATTCGTTTTGGTTTACACCGTGAACGATATTTGGAACGCCTTTTCCAGGAGCGGTAAGCAATACTTTTGCCGCACCTTTCGCTTTTAAATGGCGGCTTAATTCTTTATCATCGCGGAAAGCACCGGTGTTATCAATAATTAACGCATCGTCAATTCCGTATTTTGTATAATCTATGTCTTCAGGATTGTTTGCTGAAATTATGTGAACGGTAGTTCCATTAATAATCAACGCACTGTTTTCAAGGTCTGTACGTACAGTTCCAGGGAAATCTCCGTGAACAGAATCGTACTGAAGCAATGAAGCTCTTTTGTCTAAAACGGTCTGATCCATTTTACCACGAACCACAATAGCACGAAGGCGAAGTTGATTGCCCCCTCCAGTTCGGGTCATAAGCTCACGAGCCAATAAACGCCCAATACGGCCAAAACCGTATAGCACTACGTCTTTTGGAACTACTGTTTTTGCTTCCTTGGCATTTTTCAATTTATCTGAAACGAAAGCCAAAGCATTTGAATACTTATCGTCTTCCAAATGGAATTCATACGTAAGTTTCCCGATGTCCAGTTTTGCTGGCGGAAGATCCAAAGTTTTGATTGCCTGCGCAATTTCCACAGAATCGAAAATTGAAATTGGTTTTTGAACGAATTCACCTGCATATTCATGAAGGTTCAAAATTTCACTCACATTGCGGTCTATAAGTTGGTTGCGGAAAAGTACCAGTTCAATGGACTTGTCGTACCAAAGGTCGCTAATGATTTTAATAAATTCTACTGAAGCTTTTCGGCGGTCAGTTTGAAAAGACAGTTCTTTTTCATAAACGTCATCAAAACTCATAAGGATAGATTTTTTAGGTCCGCGTATTCTTTAATGCTTAGCAAGTAGAAGTACGAGGAGAGCGTTAAAATTTGGCGCAAAAATACTTATTTTCATCGTCTTGGGGAAATAAAAACCTAAAATAAAAACGCCGCTGAAAGTTTTGATTTTCAGCAGCGTTTAGAATAAATATAATATCAATTTTACCTAAATATAAATGAATTGATATTTCCGGCACTATCCATAAAAGTCATTTTTATAGGCGTGCGATAGTCGCGCTGGCTCATAATTCGCTTTGCGTCGTCTATATCATTAACTGCTTCGTCGTTAATTTTAGTGATTATAATTCCTTCTAATTTATAACGAGCCACTTCGGGAGAAAGGGCGCGCGTAACCATAACCCCGTTTTTAAGACCTCTCGCTTTTAATTCTTCTGAAGTAATATTTTTCACTTCCACGCCAAGATCATCAATGGAGAAAGTTTCTAACTTTATAAGTTTTACAGGAATTTTTCTTTCTTTTCCATCGCGAAGTACAGTTACTTCAACTACATCTTTCGGCCGTTTTGAGCCCAAATAACCAGACAAATCAGCAAATTTGGCAACCTTATAACCATCCAGTTGTTTAATAATATCGCCTTCTTTTAAGCCAGCTTTATCGGCGCCGCTTCCTTTTTCAATTCCGCCCACAAATACGCCTTGGGTTTCGTTGATTCCGTATTTTTCTACAAGTTGCGGACTTATATTCCCCACTTGAATGCCTAAAATGCCACGTTGAACGTTTCCATATTCTAAAATATCTTCAATTACTTTTCGAGCGTTATTGGATGGCACGGCGAAGGAATAACCAACATAACTTCCCGTTTCCGAAGTAATAGCAGTGTTTATCCCAATCAATTCGCCACGAGTATTTACCAAAGCGCCGCCACTATTTCCGCGATTTACGGCTGCATCGGTTTGAATAAAAGATTGCGAATTTCCATCAAATTGGTTTAAATCGCGCGCTTTCGCACTAATAATTCCAGCGGTAACTGTTGAGGTTAGATTAAATGGATTTCCCACCGCAAGCACCCATTCGCCGATCTTCACATTGTTTGAATCGCCAAAAGGAATGTATGGAAATTCCTCATCGCCATCAATTTTCACAAGGGCAATGTCAGTATTTGGATCTGTGCCAATAAGTTTTGCGGTATATGTTTTATTGTTATTCAGTGTAACCTCAAGGTTAGTCGCGTTCGCAATTACATGATTATTAGTAACAATATAACCATCTGGCGAAATTATTACGCCGCTACCACTGCCAACCATAGCTTTGGGTTGTCCGCCACCTTGAAAATATTCCATAATATTAGTGGGTTGTCTGCTTACGGTGGTGTTTTTTACGTGAACCACGGCGTGCACTGTTTTCTCGGCAGCATCGGTGAAATCAGTATTCATTTCGGCTCCGTTCGTAGAAAAGGTTGTTGGAATAAAATTGGTTTTTTCTGAAGAGGTAAAAGGAATAACATCTTTTTCTTCGATGAGTTTGTAACCTCCAAGCGTGATGGCGCCCGCAAAAAGCGCTACTAGAAATAAACTAACTGTTTGTTTCATTGTAAAAAATTTTAATTAATACTACTTTATTATAATATGAAAACTTCGTTCTTAAGTTTTGCATTTTAAACTGTTTTTAGCCTTTCGATCCATAGAAGATGGAGATGAAAAACTTTTTTCTGAAGAAATATATTTTTAATACCTCTACAAATTTAACTAGTTACGCTTGAAAATAGTATGCCACAAATTGGGTTTTAACTTGTATTTAACGTCAAAACTTCAGCCTAACTCGTAGTGGCTTTTTATATCTTTGTCCGACTATGGAATTCACTTTTTACAAATATCAAGGCACGGGAAACGATTTTGTGATTATCGATAATCGCGAAGAATTTTTCCCAAAGGAAGATACTAATCTCGTTGCCAAAATCTGCGACCGCCGTTTTGGCGTAGGTGCTGACGGCTTGCTATTGTTAGAAAAACATGCTACGGCAGACTTCAAAATGGTTTATTATAACAGCGACGGCAACCTAAGCTCTATGTGCGGAAATGGCGGAAGGTGTATTGTGCATTTTGCAAAATTTCTCGGAATTATTTCTGAAAAAACAACTTTTGAAGCCGTTGATGGAATGCACAGAGCCACGGTTGGAAATGATTGGGTTTCATTAAAAATGAACGATGTTGAAAATATAAATGTTTCAGAAAACTTCACTTTTTTAAACACCGGTTCGCCGCATCACGTTGAAATGGTGGCACAGCTTCCAGATTTTGATGTTTTCATTAATGGAAGAGCAATTCGAAATAAAATTTATGGCAAAGAAGGATCCAATGTAAATTTTGTAGAACAGGAAGACGGTGCCATTTTTTCGGTTCGAACCTACGAACGCGGCGTTGAAGACGAAACTTTATCGTGCGGCACAGGCGTTACCGCAGTTGCCATTGCAATGTTCGAAACTGGCAAAACTTCTGAGAACAAGGTGATTCTGAATACTCCCGGCGGTCAATTGCAAGTGCGTTTTAATAAAGAAGATTCGAGTTATAAAAATGTATATTTGGAAGGACCCGCAACGCAGGTTTTTAAAGGAATTTGGAAATGAAAACACTAAAAGGAGAAAATATATTTTTACGAGCTTTGGAACCTTCAGATCTGGATTTTCTATATTATTTGGAAAACACTGAATCGCTTTGGGAAGTGAGCAATACCACAGTTCCATTTTCAAAATTTATTCTGAAGCAATATCTAGAAAATAGTCACCGCGATATTTACGATGTAAAACAATTACGTCTCGTTATTTGTAAAAGTGAAGACGAAACCCAAGTTGGATTTATCGATCTTTTCGATTTTGAGCCTAAACACAGCAGAGTAGGGGTTGGCATCGTAATTTTTTCCGAAGAGAATAAAAGAAAAGGATTAGCTTCGGAAGCACTAAAGCTTACTTGCGATTATGCTTTTGCCCACTTAAATATGCATCAAATATTTGCGGGAATAACAGAAGAAAACGAAGCAAGTATAAAGTTGTTCGAAAAAGCTGGTTTTGAAAAAAGTGGCGTTAAAAAAGACTGGGTTTTTTCCGAAAGAAATTACAAAAGTGAATGTTTTTATCAATTAATCCAAAATTCATAATTCTGAATTCATATTTCAAAAAATGTATATAAAGAAAATATTAATAGCTGTTGTATTGCTCGGTGCTGTGGCAATGGGTGCTTTTGCGTGGTATGTTTACAATACTGCTTTTACGGGAAATACTGCATTCAATAATAAGGAAGCACATATATATATTCCCACTAATGCAACTTTAAACGATGTAACCGAAGAATTAGAGCCTCTTCTGAGAGATATTGAATCGTTTAATACGATAGCGAACCAAAAGCAATATACTTCGAATATTAAGCCGGGTCATTTCATAATAACAAAGGGAATGACGAATAATGATATTGTGAATACATTGCGAAGCAGGAATATTCCAATAAATATAAAATTCAATAATCAGGAACGATTGGAGGATTTGGCGGGTCATATTTCGAATCAAATTGAAGCTGACAGTGTTTCACTTTTGAAAGCAATGCGCAGTCCCGAATTTTTAAAGGAAGTAGGTTTGAACGATGAAACAGCGCTTGCTATGTATATTCCGAATACCTATGAATTTTACTGGAATAGCTCTGCCGAAACTTTTAGAAGCCGAATGAAAACCGAGTACGAACGGTTTTGGAACGAAGCTAGAATTGAAAAAGCACAAAAAATAAACCTTTCAAAAGAAGAGGTGATGGCATTGGCTTCAATTGTTCAAAAAGAAACTGCCAAAGTAGACGAGCGTGCACGCGTGGCGGGGGTGTATATAAATAGATTGAAAGTAGGGATGTTACTGCAAGCAGATCCCACAGTTATTTACGCACTGAAACGTGAAAGTGGCGATTACAACCAAATTATTAAAAGAGTGCTCTATGTAGATTTGGAACTAGATTCGCCCTACAATACATATAAATATGCAGGCGTACCACCGGGACCAATCACAATGCCAGATATATCTTCCATCGATGCCGTGCTAAATCCTGAAAAGCACGATTATTACTACTTTGTGGCAGATGTTACTAATTTTGGTTACCACAAATTCGCTAAAAACTTAGCGCAACACAACGTAAACAAAGCCGAATATGTGCGTTGGGTGAATAATCAAGGGTTAAAAAGGTAACCGAAGTCTCCTTCAATTTTTGTTAAAACTACTTCTATTAGCGGGTTAAATAATGTTAACCCCGCAGCTGTTCGCTATATTTATACTATCTTATCATTTATAAAATGCTGACTATCAATCTAAATTACGATAGTCAGTCGTTCTTTGGCACAATATTTTCATATAGCGCGGCGAACTTTTGTTCGCCAAAATGTGTGTTTACATTACTAAAAATTTATTTCGTCTCGCACAAAGCGATGGCGCGATAATTATAATTTAAAACTAAGTAAAACATGACAAAACGTTTTATGAAATTGTCTGCGCTGCTGTCTGTTGCAGTTTTTACTGCAATGGCATTTACTTCTGAAAAAGTAGATTACAGCAGTTCTATATTCGCTACAGATACTGTAGGGAGCGTTGCCAATGTTCCTTACGATTATGAAGTGAATTTGAATTCTCAAGATAGTGTTCCCTTTCTTGGGAAGTCGTTCCTTGGTTTTTGTTATGACCTCGGCTTTAAGGAAAGCAGTGGAAATTACAGAGCTGTGAACAGATTGGGTTATTTAGGCAAATACCAGTTTGGCCGTTCTACCCTTAATTGGGTTGGGATTTACAATACTTCCCGATTTTTAAATTCCCCTTTGTTGCAGGAAAAGGCTTTTGAAGCTTTGATTTCTAAAAACAAATGGGTACTTCGAGATTATATTGATGAATTTAATGGTCAAACAATAAACGGTGTTAAAATAACTGAATCGGGCCTTTTGGCCGCAGCACATTTGGGAGGCGCCGGAAATGTGAAAAAATTTCTGGATAGCAATGGAGAAACCGTTTTTAAAGACGCAAATCATGTACCTATAACAAGATATATGAAACGTTTCATTGATTACGATGTTTCAGAAATACTCCCAGACAACAACGCCAGAGCGACATTATAATTATTAAGAAAAACCAGGTTGACAAGCCTGGTTTTTTATTAATATTAATTTAACACCCTACAAATCAGATTATTAAAAAAAGAACTATCTTTGCCCGCTGAAACGAGGATGTAATTCTATATCCGAATTTTAAACCTAATGAAAAAAAGAATATATCTAATTGCAGTATTACTTGTTGTTACCGTACTAGTAGGGACAGGTTTCATTTCAAAAGATGGCCACGATCTTTCAGCGTTTAGCACGGAAGGGTTGGAGTTATATTACGACGTTCCCACAGAAATTGAACTAACCCCTTTAATAGTTCCTGTGACCCCGAAATTTTATTTGTTTTTGGGTAAATCCTATGTAGGATTCAAAGAAGCCCTTGGTTTTAAAGAATCAAGAGGCGATTACAATATCGTAAATGATTACGGTTATATGGGCAAATATCAGTTTTCACGTTCAACCTTGAGAATGATAGGTTTTAAGAACACTGATAATTTTCTATACGATACGCGTCAGCAAGAAGCTGCTTTCTTAGCTTACACCTCATTAAACAAATGGGTGCTTCGCAGAGACATTAAGCGTTATTCAGGCAAAACCATTGGTGGCGTAAAAGTTACTGAATCAGGAATTCTAGCCGCTGCGCATTTAGCAGGTGCTGGTAATGTGAAAAAATTTCTTAGAAGCGCAGGCGAAAATCGTTTTGAAGATGCAAATGGCACTTCAATTCGTTATTACTTAAGTAAGTTTTCAGGTTATGATACTTCGCATATTGTTGCAAACAAGCGACCAAGGGTGATGTAAATTTTATCCTTGAATAATGAATAAGGTGGGTCTTTTATGAAGGTCCACCTTTATTTTTTTCCATAAACTGGCCGGCGCAGTTTTTATATATTCTGTAGGCAATGTTATATCGCAAGCCACACAAATATGTGTTTGTGGGTTGAGGTTTTCTATCAAACTTTGTAGCATTTGATTATTGCGGTACGGAGTTTCAATAAAAAGTTGAGACTGGTCTAAGTCTTTAGAAAGTTTTTCCAAACGTTTCAGCTCTGTTTTTCGTTCACCTTTATCAATGGGTAAATAACCGTTGAAGGCAAAATTCTGCCCGTTAAAGCCACTAGCCATCATAGCCAATAAAATTGAAGACGGTCCCACGAGCGGCACCACTTTAATATCAAACTCGTGCGCATAATGCACCGCTCTCGCTCCAGGATCTGCAATTCCTGGGCAACCAGCATCACTAATAACGCCAACGTCAAAACCTTCCAAACATGGATTGAGCATAGCAGGAATTTCTTCTGGCTGGGTGAATTTATTTATTTCCTGAAATTTTAGCGTAGGTTGTTTCTTTTCGGGAACAATGCTTTTTATAAATCGGCGCGCATTCTTTTCGTGTTCCACTATGTAGTGGTCTATTCTTTCAACTGCCTTTTTTACTGAAATAGGGAGTACTGCCAATGGCGGAACATCACCCATGGGGCAGGGAATAAGGTATAAATTTCCTTTTTTTGAAGTCATTAAATATTACTGAACGATTAGTTTTTTAACGGTAGTTTGCTCTTTTGCCGAAGTAATTTTTGCGAAATAAATTCCCGAGTTTAATTTTGAAATTGAAATTGTTTTTTCACTGCTTGAAATATTTTCTTCGGAAATAACCAAACGTCCGCGAATATTGTAAAGTGAAATATTACTAAGCACTTCATTTTTCAAACTAAAAGAAACATTTTCCGAAGCAGGATTTGGAAGCATACTCAGCGTATTTTCAATTGAAAAATCTTCAGTACTTGCAGTTTCGCCACCTTTAATTTTATAAATAGAGCCGTTAAAATCTATAATGTAAAGCTCTTTATGCACGTCTTCACCAAAAGAAACCCAACTACCTGTAAAAGTGCCGTGTTCCACTAAAGTTCCAGCATCGTCAACTGTGCCGATTAGTCCGCTGCAAAAGTCTGCAAAAAAGTAAAGTGCAGAAATATCAGTATATACAGTGCCTCTGTAAACGTAACCGCCCGAAATAGAGCAATTGCCACCAGCGTGGGTATATTCAGCCAACGGAAAAGTTATTTCAGACTGCGGTGGGCAGTTTTGTGTATTAAACGGTTGTGTTCCTTCGTAACATCTCCAGCCGTAATTTAATCCGGCTTCGGTTACATTAACTCTATTTATTTCTTCTCTACTGGTTTGGCCAACATCGGCAATCCAAATATTGTTTTCAGTAAAATCGAATGAAAAGCGCCATGGGTTTCGCAAACCGTAGGCCCAGATTTCATCTAACGCATTTGGGTCTCCCACAAATGGATTATCTGCAGGGATGCCATAATTATTTCCTCCCGAAGGGTTGTTAACATCTATCCGCAGTATTTTTCCTAAAAGAAAATTTAAGTCTTGGCCTCTATCATTTGGATCGCCACTGCCACCACCATCGCCAGAAGCGATATAAAGATAGCCATCGGGTCCGAATGCCAGATTACCACCATTATGATTGGAAGCAGGCTGAGAATAGCCTAAAAGAGGTAATTCTGAATTGGGGTCTGCCAAATCGGGATTCCCAGTACTTACTGAAAATCTAGAAACCTGAGTATCGCCACTGGTATTGCTGTAATTCACATAAAAATAGCCGTTGTTCGCATAGTCGGGATGAAATGCCATGCCTAGCAGGCCGCGTTCACTATTTGTTGAAATTTGTGCCGAAATATCTATGTATGGGGTAACATTCACGCTTCCGTCAGCTTGAATGACTTTAACTTTTCCACCTTTTTCAACTACAAATAATCGCTCATCATTTGCATGTTGTAAGCTCAAAGGTTGATCAAAGTTATCCTTAAACAATTCAATGCTTACATCTTGGGAAAACATTAAAGTTGAAAAAATAAGGAAAGACAGGAGGATGAATACGTTTTTCATGGCCAATTTTAAGTGAAGAATTAAATATAAGTAAAACTGACGAAATAATGCATTAAAGTCTACGCGCAATTTGATCGCAAGCTTCATCGAGCATTTTGAAAACATTTTCAAAACCATTCTCAACGCCAAAGTAAGGGTCGGGAACGTCAACGTTTTCACCTGGAAAAATTTCATCGAGAATTAGTTTAACCTTTTCTCTTTGCGAATCATTTTCAGCCAAAGCCAACACATCGTCTTTATTACTATTGTCCATTACGTAAATCAAATCGAAATTTTCGAAATCCTCTGCACTGAATTGTCTTCCGCGTTGATTGGCAATATCAATATTATAACGTTTACCGATGGCAATACTTCTTTTATCGGGAAGATCACCAACGTGCCAATGCCCTGTTCCGGCAGAATCAACAAATGTTTTTGAGGTATCGATTTTAGATTTTAAAATTCCTTCGGCTAAAGGAGAACGGCAGATATTGCCGAGGCAGACCATTAATATTCTCGTTTGCATTTTCGAAAAATCTTGAGTTAATAGTGCTAAAAGTAAAGAATCGAGAAGGACTAGAGTGTCAACTTTTTGTTAAGGTCTTCAACGTATTTTCTGAATTGCTTGTCGGTAGTTGAAAGATTATCAACTGTTTTGCAAGCATGAAGTACTGTTGCGTGATCGCGTTGCCCAATTTGAGAACCGATAGAAGCAAGGGAAGCTTTTGTGAATTTCTTCGCAAAAAACATAGCTAATTGACGCGCTTGAACAATATGCCTTTTTCGTGTTTTTGACTGCAATGTATCTACATCCATTTGGAAATAATCGCTCACCACTTTTTGTATATAATCTATAGAAACTTCACGTTTGGTGTGTTTCACGTAGTTATCAACAATCTTGCGAGCAAGCTCTATCGTTATTTCTTTTTTGTTGAAAGATGAATGGGCAATTAATGAAATTATTGCGCCTTCAAGTTCGCGGATATTTGTTTTTATATTATTCGCCAAAAACTCTACAATATCATCTGGCATTTCCACACCATCGCGATATAATTTGTTTTTTATAATAGCGACACGAGTATCGTAATCTGGGTGATTTAATTCAGCAGAAAGGCCCCATTTAAAACGAGAAAGCAAGCGCTGTTCAATATCAATCATATCTACTGGGGCTTTGTCGCTGGTTAAAATAACCTGCTTGCCGTTTTGATGTAAATGATTAAAAATGTGGAAGAAAACATCCTGTGTTCCAGCTTTTCCAGAAAGCAATTGTATGTCGTCCACTATAAGCACATCTATTATTTGATAGAAGTGAATAAAGTCGTTGCGATTGTTCTTTTTAACCGATTCAATATATTGCTGGGTAAATTTTTCCGCAGAAATATAAAGCACCGTTTTTTCGGGATATTTATCTTTTATATCAACACCAATTGCGTGCCCTAAGTGCGTTTTTCCTAAACCAACACCACCAAAAATAAGCAATGGGTTGAATGAAGTTCCGCCAGGTTTGTTAGCAACTGCTAAGCCTGCCGAGCGAGCTAATCTATTCGATTCGCCTTCAAGGAAACTTTCAAAATTATAATTGGGATTAAGTTGCGACTCAATTTTTACATTGCGAATTCCAGGAATTACAAACGGATTTTTAAGTTCCGGACTTTTGTTTTTCAATGGAACATCAACGTCTTGCGATCGGAGATTGCTTCGGTTTGCGCTCGGAATTTTTTCAGTAAAAGGTTGTTTATTGCCGTAAGTGTTTTCCATTCTAATGATGTAAACCAATTTAGCAGTGGTACCCAATTCCTTTGTAAGTGCAACTTTTAATATTTTAACATAGTGTTCTTCGAGCCACTCATAAAAAAACTTGCTCGGTACCTGAATGCTCAATGCATTGTCGGTTAGCTTAACCGCCTTGATGGGTTCGAACCAAGTTTTGAATGCCTGCGAAGTGATGTTATCTTCGATAAAAGCCAAACAATTGTTCCAAACCGATTCCGCAGTTTTGCTCATAGTTAAAATTTGTGTTTTTTTGTTTAAAAAGGTATGGCCAAAAAATAGGGGAGGGAGTAATTCCGTGCTATTTATTAACAGTGCAAATATGTGAACAAAAAAGTTATAAAAAAAACCAGTTAGGGGTTGAATTATTAGTTTTTTTTCGCCATACTTCCCTTTGGATAAAACTACAAAAAAACTTTCTTTAATCTACACAAAACTTTGAAGAATACACTTACACAAATTAGAGTACGTTATGGTGAAACCGACCAAATGGGTGTGGTTTACTACGGTAACTACGCACAGTACTTAGAGCAGGGCAGAACCGAATGGCTTCGGGAGCTTGGGTTTTCATATAAATGGATGGAAGCCAATGATATACATTTGCCTGTTGTACATTTCAGTATTGATTATAAGAAGCCTGCTTTTTACGACGATTTACTTACCGTAAAGACATCTTTAAAGCAAATGCCGGGGGTGAAAATTGAATTTCAATATGAAATTTATAATGAGTCCAAACAACTTTTGGTAACGGCCACTACTATTTTAGTTTTTATAAATAGTGCGACAAAAAAGCTAATAAAAGCACCCAATTATCTTATTGAAAAGCTGAACGAAGAGTAGTTAATTTTCTAATCGTTTAATACTCACTTTGTAAGTATTCTCGAACAAATTAAATATTCGTTCGGCGTCATTTTTACGCACTGAAATTTTGAATTCACAATTCAATTCCATTTTTTGATCTATGATTTTTAGGTCTTCATCTTTTACAATTCGCATAACGATATTCATTTCAGGATATTCAAATTTTAGCTGAAATGTTTCATCGATAGTACGTGCTACAATTCTACAAGTTTCCAAAGCCATTTGAGCAGTAGTTTTGTACGCTTGAATCAAGCCACCAACACCGAGTTTTGTGCCTCCAAAATAACGAACTACTACAACGAGAATATTGGTGACATCAAAAGATTGAAGCTGTCCGTAGATGGGCATACCAGCACTATTTGAAGGCTCGCCGTCATCATTAGCGCGATAGTGTTCATAGCTTTTGCCTAGTTGCCACGCGTAGCACCAATGCCGTGCGCTATGGTGCTGTTTTTTAAGGCTTTCAATAAATTCTTTAGTGTCCTCTTCTGAAGTTACAGGAAAGGCATATCCAAAAAATTTGCTTCCTTTTTCCTTAAAAAGAACCTCTTTTGAAGGCTTTAAAATTGTTTTATATGTGTCTTTTTCAATCTCCAAATTCGTGTTTATATTTTGTTAGCCAGCGCATTAAAAACTTATCAGATTGCTAAAATTTTTCAAAAGCAATCAAAAATATACTAATAACTGCTAATGCAATTCCAATCCAGTTTTTCAATAATAATTTCTCCTTAAAAAGTAAAATTCCCAACAAAGTTGAAATCATAACAATAGCCACATTATTAATGGTGAAGACGCCCGAACTGTCAAAAATACCACTGCGCAGCGCCTGCACCAAGAAATAGATGGAGAAATAATTTGGAATTCCTAAAGCAATTCCTCCAATCACGTTTTTAAACTGAAATTTAAATTTCCCTTTACTCGCCTGAAAAAGTATAATAACAAACCCGATAATGCCAGCCATTGCATAAATTGTCGCTGAAAAAATAGGGATGTCGTTTTCGGCAATAAATTCGCCTTCCAGATATTTTATGGTAGTGTCTATAAAACCACTTCCCAGAAAAACTAAAACTGGAAAGATGAAATTTGAAGGTTTTATTTTAATTCCGTCTTTGGTCTTTATGGAAGCTAGATAAACAGAGGCCAAAGCCAAGATAATTCCGATAATTTTTAATACACCTAAGCTCTCATTATAATAAACCAACCCAAAAATGATGGGAATAACAACGCTCATTTTTGTGGCTACAGAAACTACTGAAAGTCCGCTACGTTGTGTTGTTATTGCCATTAAGTTGAAAACGGTTATAAATAGTGCGCCCAAAACCAAGGCGAACGGAAACCAATTGTAATTTGGAATTGAAGCGAAATCTACCGAATCCTTTTGAAAGATAATGCCGCAAAAACAAGCTGTTACGTAGTTGAAAACAATGCCGTGCATTGTATTGATTTTAAACTTAGAAAACAGTTTAAAAACCACAAAAATCATTGTGGATGAAAGAATGCTGAGCACTAACGCTATCAAGAGTTAGGGTTTTTAAAAATTCGTAATGTGTCGTCTTTTATTTTTTCTTCTGAAATAAATTCTCCTTCAAAATTAGGTGCTTTAATACCTTCTCCAAAGCTTGTGCTTCCGTTAAATACAAAGGCTTCATCCCAAAGATTGGCATCAATAAATGTTTGAAGCGTTTTTGCACCGCCTTCAATTATAATTGATTGAATTTCTCTTTTGAAAAGTAGGTTGCAGATTTGCTGCGTAATTTTTTCAGAGAAATCAACTTTTTCATAACCTAGGTTTTCTGAAGTTTTGCTTTCCTTTTCGTTGAAAACTATCGTCTTGGAACTTGCATCAAAAACTGATAAATCTTGCGGAATTTTTAAATTTCTATCAATCACGATCCGCGTTGGATTTTCTCCAGCCCAATCCCGAACCGTAAGCGAAGGATTATCTTGCAAAACCGTGTTTGTTCCCACTAAAATAGCCTGTTCCTCCGCTCGCATTTTATGGACGAGTTGCCGTGAAAATTCATTTGTAATCCAAACGGGTTTTGTTTTGTTTCGAGTTTCACTTTTTGGAGCAATAAAACCGTCAACCGACTGTGCCCATTTCAGAAAAATATAAGGTCTTTTTTTCTGGTGAAAAGTGAAGAAACGTTTATTTAATTCGTTGCATTCGTTTTCTAAAACGCCTACAATAACTTGGCAACCGGCTTCCATTAATCTTTTAATACTACGGCCAGCTACTTTCGGATTTGGGTCTAAACTTCCAATCACCACTTTTTTAATGCCGCTTTCAATAAGTAAATTGGCGCAGGGCGGCGTTTTCCCAAAATGGCTGCAAGGTTCCAAACTAACATAGATTGTTGCTTCCTTTAAAACCTTGGTTTTGCGTACGCTGGAAATGGCGTTTACTTCGGCGTGGGCTTGCCCAGCTTTGTAGTGCCAGCCTTCGCCAATAATTTCATTATTATGAACAATGACGCTACCCACCAACGGATTTGGATAGGTGGTTCCCAGTCCGTTTTTGGCTAGTTGGATGCAGCGCATCATATATTTTTCGTGTATCTTCACCGCGTAAAAATACAAGGATTTAATTAGAATGGACACACCAATTATTCGACTTATAAAAAAGAAGGACAATCCGCAAATCGCCAAAGTAATACGTAGCGTTTTAGTAGATTTTAACGTGCCAAAAGTAGGTACCGCTTATGCCGATGCGGCTTTGGATTGCATGTTTGAAACCTACCAAAAACCCAAAGCGGTTTATTTTGTGGTGGAAGAAAACGATACTATAATTGGCGGTGCAGGCGTGGCGCCATTAGATAATTTTGATGGCAACGTTTGCGAACTTCAAAAAATGTATTTTTTGCCCGAAGCCCGAGGTAGAGGCGTAGGCGCACAAATGATGGAGTTTTGTGTAACCAAAGCACGCGAATTTGGGTTTGAAGAAATATATCTGGAAACTATGGATTATATGACGCACGCCCAAAAACTATACAAACAAGCCGGTTTTGAATATATAGACGCCGCTATGGGCGACACAGGCCATTATTCTTGCCCAGTGCATATGCTGAAAACGCTATAAACTGCGAGGTGTGCCCACCGACCACTTTATAGGTTTTAAACTCCGTTTAATGAAAATAATAGAACTCAAAAAAAGCTTTCAAAACTTCCTTTTAGGATTATATCCTTCGGAAGAGGTGCAATCTTTTTTCAATATTCTTACGGAAGAATATTTGGGTCTTACCCGAATAGAAATCGCTTTAAATCCTGAAAAGAATGTTTCTGAAGAAGATTCTAAAAAATTTCAGAAAGCATTACTTCGACTTAAAAATAATGAGCCAATTCAATATATAATTGGTGAAACCGAATTTTACGGGCTTTCTTTCAAAGTGAATAATCACACCCTAATTCCCCGTCCCGAAACGGAAGAATTAGTTGAGTGGATACTCACGGAAATTCCCCCTTCGGGGGCAAGGGGGATTTTAGATATTGGCACTGGTAGTGGTTGTATTGTTATTTCACTTGCGAAAAATCTTCAAAATGCTGAAGTTTCTGCTTTGGATATTTCCGAAGAAGCATTGATGATTGCTCGTGAAAATGCAGAAATAAATACTGCTGAAGTAACATTCATTAAGACAGATATTTTAAAAACCGAAACGCTTCCAAAGCATTACGATATAATTGTTTCAAATCCGCCCTATGTGCGCGAATTGGAAAAAGAAGCAATGCAGCAAAACGTTTTAAAGTATGAACCAGAGTCGGCGTTGTATGTTAGTAATGACGATCCGTTGTTGTTTTATCGCGCGATTTCCCAACTGGCGAAAAACCATTTAAAACCCAACGGAAAACTCTTTTTCGAGATTAATGAGTACCTTAGTGAAGAATTGACCGCGCTTTTAATAAGCGAAGGATTTAAAAATATTGAAGTAAAAAAGGACATTTTCGGAAAAGACCGAATGTTGAAATGCTCTCTTTAAATTACATGCCGGCTGCTTTATAAAAATTGTAAGGCACCCATTCGGCGGAAATAACAATCGGAAATACTAATAAAATTTTATGAGCGAATTAAAAAAAATCTGTGTCTTCTGCGGAAGTAGCGATGGCAACGATCTTGCCATAACCGATGCTGCCAAAAAATTAGGTAGAATTTTTGCCGAGCGTAAAATTACTTTAGTGTACGGCGCTGCAAAAATAGGAGTGATGGGCGAAATAGCCAAAAGCGTTTTAGACAATAAAGGAAGTGTTATTGGTATAATCCCAAATTTTTTAAAGAAAAAAGAAGTGGTTCATTTAGGCCTTACAGAACTTATTACCACTGAAAACATGCACGAACGCAAAATGAAAATGCAGGAAGAAAGCGATGGCTTTATCGCGCTTCCGGGCGGCATGGGAACCTTAGAAGAGCTTTTTGAAATAATAACTTGGCTTCAGCTTGGTTTACATCAAAAACCAATTGGTCTATTGAATATTAATGGTTTCTACAACGATCTTATAAAAATGCTTGAAACCATGGTGCGCAAAGGCTTTCTTTCTATGGATAACTACAGCCTGCTTTTAGTAGATTCCAATCCTTTGAATCTATTAAAAAAAATGAAGGAATTTAAGAGGCCCGAGGTTCCGAAGTGGCTAAATTCTGACAGAACTTGATTGGTTATCAACATTTAATCCTTCCTTTTTAACAATCCTTTTATAAGGTTTTCATTTTCTTAATTTTAAGTATTCTAACCTCTTAAATTATTGAAAATGAATTCTACAAAAAAGTATTTCGCCGAAGCACTCGGCACATTTGCCTTAGTTTTATTTGGCTGTGGCGCAGCAACTATTGCCAGCGTAACCCATTCTGGACCAGCCGGAATCGGGTTGTTGGGTATCTCATTAGCCTTTGGTTTTGCTGTATTGGTGATGGTCTATACCATTGGCCCAGTTTCTGGATGCCATATTAACCCAGCAATTTCCATAGCAATGCTAGCTGCTGGAAAATTATCTGCTAAAGACACTGTTGGCTACGTTGTTTTTCAATGTATTGGAGCCGTGGCTGCTTCTGGGTTGCTGTATGTTTTAGCTACTGGAAGCACTGGATTCTCAATGCCCGAATGGGGCTTGGGAGCAAACGGTTGGGGTCCCGGCTATCTGGGCGAATACGATATGAAATCTGCATTGATTGCAGAATTTGCATTCACATTTCTTTTCTTAATGGTAATTTTTGGAGCCACGGCTTCAAAACACACTTCGCCAATGATGGCGGGGCTTGCTATTGGTCTTTCTTTGGCATTGATTCATATGGTAGTAATTCCAATTACAGGAACCTCCGTTAACCCAGCTCGTAGTTTAGGTCCTGCACTTTTCGCTGGCGGAATGGCATTACAGCAACTTTGGTTGTTTATCGTTGCACCTATCGCCGGCGGGCTTTGCGCGGCATTGGTTCGCAATATCTTTTTAGATGATTGATTTTTAAATTTTGTTGAAAATTTCATTGATAAACCTCACAGTTTTTAAAAAGCTGTGAGGTTTAAAATTTTATATTTGTTGCATGAACATCGAACAACAAATAACATCCCTTCGCAACGAACTCCGCGAGCATAATTATAATTATTACATATTAGATAATCCCACAATTTCCGACTTTGAATTCGATCAAAAACTGAAACAACTTCAAGAACTTGAAAAAGAGCATCCAGAGTTTTACGATCCAAATTCACCAACTTTAAGAGTTGGAGGTGAAATAACCAAGAATTTTGAAACCATTCCACATACGTATAGAATGTATTCTTTGGATAATTCCTATTCCAAAGAAGACCTCGAAGATTGGGAGAAGCGTATCGAAAAAATGGTGGATGGCAAAGTAGAATTTACGTGTGAACTTAAATACGACGGCGCCTCAATCAGTTTGACTTACGAAGATGGAAAGCTGAAAAAAGCCGTAACTCGCGGTGATGGTTTTCAGGGCGACGATGTTACAGCAAACATAAAAACTATAAGGTCCGTTCCGTTGCAACTTCGGGGAGATTATCCGCCGCTTTTTGATATTCGCGGTGAGATTGTTTTACCTTTTGAAGGATTCGCAAAGATGAATGCTGAAAGAGTGGAATTGGGCGAAGAACCATACAGAAACCCACGAAACACGGCTTCTGGAAGTTTAAAATTGCAGGATAGTGCTGAGGTTGCTAAACGCCCGTTGGATTGTTTGTTATATAATTTACAGGGTGAAAGGCTTCCTATAAAAACACAATTTGAAAGTTTGCAAAATGCTCGAGATTGGGGCTTTAAAGTGCCCGAAGCTGCTAAACTCGCACATAACCTAGAGGAGGTTTTAGAGTTTGTAAACTATTGGGATATTCATCGTCATGAGCTGCCCTATGAAACTGATGGGGTAGTGGTAAAAGTGAACAATCTGCAGCAACAGGAAGAGTTGGGCTACACTGCAAAATCGCCGCGTTGGGCGATGGCTTACAAATTTAAAGCCGAGCAGGTTTCCACAGTTTTAAATCAAATAACCTATCAGGTTGGGCGAACTGGCGCTATAACACCCGTTGCAAATTTGGAGCCTGTTGAATTGGCGGGAACTATTGTAAAACGTGCTTCATTGCACAATGCAGACCAAATTGAAAAGCTCGACATACGCGAAGGAGATACAGTTTTTGTTGAAAAAGGTGGTGAAATAATTCCGAAGATAATTGGCGTCGATTTTACACAGCGTGATCCAAATTCCGATCCTACAAAATACATAACCGAATGTCCCGAATGTGGAACTTCATTGGTTCGTAATGAGGGTGAAGCACAGCATTATTGCCCAAATGTTGACGGTTGTCCGCCACAGATTATTGGCCGAATTCAGCATTTTATTTCGCGCAAAGCGATGGATATTGAAGGTTTGGGCGGTGAAACTGTTGCGCTTTTAGTGAATAATGGATTGATAAATAACTATTCAGATTTATACCTTTTAAAGGAAGAACAGATAATTCCGTTGGAACGAATGGCGCAGAAAAGTGCCGAAAATATTGTGAAGGGAATTGAAGCTTCAAAACAAATTCCTTTTGAGAGAGTTCTCTTCGGATTGGGAATTCGTTATGTGGGTGAAACCGTTGCGAAAAAACTTGCTAAACATTACAAAACAATTGACGCGTTAAAAAATGCTTCCGAAGAAGAGTTGATAACCGTTGATGAAATAGGCGAACGCATTGCCCAAAGTGTAGTTTCCTTTTTCACTTCCGAAGAAAATATAACAACCATTGAACGTTTGAAAAGTTATGGCGTTCAATTGGAAATTTCGGCAGATAAGCTCGCTAATCAAACCGATACTTTAAAAGGAAATACCTTCGTGGTTTCTGGTGTATTCACCAAAGTGTCGCGCGACGAACTAAAGAAATTGATAGAAGATAACGGCGGAAAGGTATCGAGTTCTATTTCGTCTAAAACTAACTATGTGGTAGCTGGCGAAAATATGGGGCCGAGCAAAAAAACCAAAGCTGAAAGCTTAGACGTGGCAATCATTTCTGAAGATGATTTTTTAGAAATGATTTCCTAATTAAAGCTGAAAAATCTTGAAAAAAACTATTTTTGAAGTGCAAAAGATTGGCAATCCATGTTGAAAAGAATAAAACAAAATTCATTAAAAAAGCATATTGATAAAAGTCTGGCAACGCGCGACTTTTCGAATCGTAACGAGCCATTACAACATTTGGGTTTCTTGGTGGACGAAGCTTTTTTTAGCGATTTTGAAAAATTATATGCTTTTGGAAACGAATTTGGTTTACAGCCAAAAGATGTAAAGATTTTCACTTTCGTGGAAACTCGCCGAAAATTACCAACGCTTCGCCAAAATCAGATAACCAATAAAGAATTCAGTTGGAAAGGTGATATCCAAAATCAGAATGCCAAAGAATTCCTCGATATTCCTTTCGATGTTTTAATAGGTTTTTATAAAGGAAAACACGAATATTTAAGTTTGATGGTTGCAGAAAGCAAAGCGAAATTTAAAATAGGTTTTCACGGTGCCGATGAGCGTCTTTACGATTTATTGTTATCTGTGAATCTTAACACGCCCGATCTTTTTAAAGCCGAAGTGCAGAAATACTTACGAATCTTGAAAAAGATTTAAGTGCCATTAACAATTTAAACCTCATTATCAACAGATTTAAAATATAGAAAATGAAAGAACTAATAGGAACCGGAGTAGCACTTGTTACACCCTTTAAAAACGACTTTTCCGTAGATATTGAAGGGCTGAAAAATGTGGTCAATTTCAATATAGAGAACGGAATAGATTATTTGGTTGTTATAGGAACCACTGCTGAAAACGCCACACTTTCAAAAGATGAAAAACAACTTGTAATCGATACGGTAATTTCTGCAAATAATGGTCGGCTGCCTTTAGTTTTAGGCATTGGCGGCAATAATACGCACGAAGTAATTGCTGAAATGCAAACTCGCGATCTTTCGGCTTTTATCGCCATTCTTTCAGTTTCACCCTATTACAACAAACCTACTCAGGAAGGTGTTTATCAGCATTTTGCTGCAATTGCAAAAGCTGCGCCGTTACCAATAATTTTGTATAACGTACCTGGAAGGACAGCTTCAAATATGCTTCCGGAAACGGTAATTCGTTTGGCGAATGATTTTGATAAAATTGTTGCTATTAAAGAAGCTGCCGGAGATATGGTACAAGCAATGAAACTAATTGCCGGTTGCCCAAAAGATTTCTTGATTATTTCTGGCGATGACATGATTACTTTACCAATGATACTTGCGGGAGGTGCGGGAGTAATTTCAGTAATTGGAGAAGGTTTTCCGAAGGAATTTTCACAAATGGTAAAACTTGGTTTAGACAGAAAGGTAGATGAAGCTTATAAAATCCATTATAAAATTGCGCTAGCAATCGATTATATTTTTGCGGAAGGAAATCCTGCTGGAATAAAGGCGGTTTTCAAAAAAAGAGGCGTTTGTGGAGACACTGTAAGGCTTCCATTAGTGGGCGTTACCGACGGTTTAAGAAGTAAAATTGATGCTTTTGTCGATAATTTATAAAATCACGCTTTTCAAATTAGTAGTTAAATATTTCAAAAGGCTTGCTAACAATAGTCTTCAGCGCAATATTTTAGCCCAATAATAAGTTTGTTCAATCATGTTTAATTCCCTATTTTTGCACGATGTTTTTTAAGCCCATGCGATTACCTATTTTTTTAATTCTCTGTCTTACCATTCTTCTTTCGTCCTGTAGTGAATACCAACAGGTGTTACGAAAGGATGATATGGGTAAAAAATACACCCTAGCCGATTCGCTTTATAGGATGGGCAAATACAAAAAGGGACTTAAATTAATGGAGCAGTTAGTACCCGCATATCGTGGGAAACCTCAAGGTGAAAAGCTAATGTTTATCTATGCGAACACCTATTACAACCTAGAAGATTTTTACTTAGCTGGTTACCAGTTTGAAAGATTTACGCAAGCCTATCCATTAAGTGATAGTTTAGAAGTAGCTTCGTTTAAATCTGCAAAAAGTTTTTATCAGCTTTCTCCAAGATATTCATTGGATCAAAAAGAGACTGATAAAGGACTTGAAAAGTTACAGGAATTTATAAATAGATATCCCAATTCAGATAAACGCACCGAGGCAAATACGCTTGTTGCAGAGTTGAGAAATAAGTTAGAAAAGAAAGAATTTGAAGTTGCAAAGCAATATTTGCGCGTTGAAGATTACAAGGCCGCAATTGGCGCTTTCGACAATTTTATAACAGATAATCCAGGCTCGATTTATAGAAAAGATGCTTTTTACGGAAGATTTGTTTCTGCCTATAAATTAGCGATTAACAGTGTTCCGGTTTTGGTACAGGAACGTTTGCGCTCAGCAAAAGGATACTACAATAATTTTATAAAATATTACAAGGACACAGATTTGGCTCCCGAAGCAACGGCATTATATCAGGATATAGAGAGCAAAATTGTACCCTTAGAAACAGAACCCACTATTTAATTAATTTAATATTATGGATATCAAAAATTCAGAAGCCCCCATCAATACCGTTACATTAGACAAGAATTTGATTGATGCACCAACGCACAACATTTATGAAGCTATTTCAATTATTTCGAAAAGAGCTGCACAAATAAACGGTGACATTAAAAAAGAATTACTTGAAAAGCTTGATGAGTTTGCTACTTACAACGATAGTTTGGAAGAAATTTTCGAAAACAAAGAGCAAATAGAGGTTTCAAAATTCTACGAAAAACTTCCAAAGCCACACGCTTTGGCAGTACAAGAGTGGTTAGAAAATAAAATCTACTACAGAAATACAATAGACGAAGTAGTAGAAGAGTAGCTCCCTAACCCTCAAGGGGGAATTCTGGGAATAGCAAATTTAATACTGCGTACTGATTTACTGAACACTGAACACTGAAAAATGGCTGTTTTGAACGGGAAAAATATCTTGCTTGGAGTTACCGGCGGGATTGCCGCGTACAAAACAGCCTTTTTAGTTCGGCTTTTGGTGAAGAAAGGAGCTAATGTAAAAGTGGTTATGACGCATTCTGCTAAAGAATTTGTTACACCGCTTACCCTTGCAACACTCTCTAAAAACGAAGTGTTTTCATCTTTTACAAAAGAAAAAGATGAAAATAGCTTTAAAGAGCCCGAATGGAACAACCACGTGGAGTTGGCCCTTTGGGCTGATTTGTTTTTAATAGCTCCAGCTACCGCAAATACGCTTTCTAAAATGGCGAATGGTACCTGCGACAATCTATTGCTTGCCTGCTATCTTTCTGCAAAATGCCCGGTGTATTACGCGCCAGCAATGGATTTAGACATGTACCAACATCCGTCCACAAATAATACTTTTGATAAACTTAATAGCTTCGGAAATATTCAAATTCCGGCGGCTTTTGGTGAACTTGCAAGTGGTTTAGTGGGGCAGGGTAGAATGGCTGAGCCAGAAGAAATTGTTTCCTTTTTAGAAAATAATATTTTAGAAAAACTTCCGCTTCGCGGGAAGAAGTTTTTAATAACTGCTGGTCCAACCTACGAGGCAATTGATCCCGTGCGTTTCATCGGAAATCATTCGAGTGGAAAAATGGGTTATGCTATTGCTGAAGCCGCAGCCCAACTTGGCGCTGAGGTTGTTTTAATATCTGGCCCTTCAGCTTTAAAGCTTGAAAACGATTTCGTGAAAATTGTTCGCGTTACATCGGCAGCAGAAATGTATACTGCAGCGCACGAATATTTCGACAAAAGTGATGTTGCTATTTTAAGCGCCGCCGTTGCAGATTATCGCCCTTCTGAAGTTGCTACAGAAAAGATTAAAAAGAAAAGTGATGATCTTACCCTTCACCTTATAAAAACTAAAGATATATTAGCGTCGCTGGGTGAAATTAAGAAAAAGCAATTTTTGGTTGGTTTTGCACTCGAAACCCAAAACGAAGAAGAAAACGCAAAATTGAAACTCAAAAAAAAGAATTTAGATTTAATTGTGTTAAATTCGCTTCGAGACAAAGGCGCTGGTTTTAAAACTGACACCAACAAAATTACTTTAATCACCAAAGACAATAAAACACTTCCTTTTCCTGTTAAACCTAAAAAAGAAGTAGCAAAAGATATTTTAGAATATATTATAGAACAGACAAATGCGTAAAATTTTACTTTTCTTATTATGTGCTATCGCTGCGTTTTCTACGCAGGCCCAAGAACTTAATTGCACCGTTTCCATTGATGCCGAACAAACCGGACAGCCCAATTTGCAAATTTTCCGCACGTTGGAAACCCAGTTACGGGAGTTTGTAAACAACACAAAATGGACCGATAAAGAATACAAAAACCAGGAGCGAATAGATTGTAATATGACGCTGGTTATTAGTCAGTTTGACGGCGATTCTTTTACTGCTACATTGCAAGTTCAGTCTTCGCGTCCCGTTTTTCAATCTACCTATGACACACCAGTTTATAACTATTTTGACAGACAAGTTAGATTCAGTTATAAGGAATTTGAGCCGCTTACTTTCAACATAAATAGCTTTGGTTCAAACCTTGTTTCTGTAGTGGCGTTTCATGTTTATACGGTTATAGGTTTAGATGCAGATACTTTTACCCCAAACGGTGGAGAGCCTTATTTTGAAATCGCGAAACAAATTACTAATACTGCTGCTTCTAGCAATTTTCAAGGTTGGAAAGCCACAGATGGCAACCAGTCTAGATACCGTTATAACGATGCTTTAATCTCTTCAGTTTATAAAGAATTTCACGATGTGATGTACAAATATCACCGCGATGGAATGGATGCAATGGCGAGCGATCAAAAAAAGGCAAAACAAACAATTGCTGAAGCCATAAACAATTTAAAAGGTATTAATGACCGTCGTCCAAATTCTTTCTTGGTGCGTACATTTTTTGATGCGAAAAGTGACGAAATACAAGCCGTATTTAGCGGTGGGCCACAGGTAGATATTACCAAATTAATGGAGAATCTTAATAGATTGGCTCCCACAAAACGAAGCAATTGGTCTGAAATTAAATTTTAATTTTATCGAGATTGTACCAATTAGTATCTTTCCTTTAAATTTATAGATTCAAAGGTCAAATTTGATTACTTGAATTTGAAAAATCTAACGTCTCACTTCTAAAATCTAACAGCTAAATTTGATAACCAGCCTTGCCATAAAAAATTATGCGCTTATTGAAGATATTCGCGTGGATTTAAGTGAGGGTTTAACCATTATTACTGGTGAAACAGGTGCTGGAAAATCAATTATCCTCGGGGCTTTGGGGCTACTTTTAGGAAAACGTGCAGATTTAAGCAGCGTTAAAGATCCTGCTCTAAAATGTGTAATAGAGGGACATTTCCAAATAAAAAATTACGGATTACAAAATGTTTTTGACGATAATGATTTGGATTACGAATCCCTTACCATTATTAGAAGGGAAATATTGCCGGGCGGAAAATCACGAGCTTTTGTAAACGATACTCCGGTAGCATTGACGCAACTGCAGGCCTTGGCGCCGTATTTAGTAGATGTACATAGCCAGCACGAAACTTTGGAAATTGTTTCCGAAACATTCCAAATGGAAGTAATAGATGCGCTGGCGGGAAATTCTGAAGACTTGAAATCGTACCAGTTTCAATTTGAAGATTATAAAAAGATTTCAGAAAAACTGTCAGCTTTAAAACTTCAAAAGGAAAATGCTTCAAAAGAGCTTGAATTCAATACTTTTCTTTTTAATGAACTTCAGCAAGCAGGTTTAAAAAACTTGAACCAAGAAGAGCTTGAAGAAACCTACGAAACGTTGAATAATGCCGAGGCAATACAGGAAGCGCTTGCCAATGTTGACCGACTAATTGACGAAGAACAAATTGGCGCTTTGCAAACCGCAAAAGAAGGGCGTATTGTTTTGGGCAAAATCAAAGAATTTTCAAAAAGCTTTGATGATTTTTGGCAACGTTTAAATAGCGTTATTATTGAAATGGAAGATATTTCGGCCGAAATAAGTAAGGCTGCGGAAGCAATAGAGGCAGACCCCGAAACGCTTTCACAAATAAATGAAAAGTTACAAACGCTTTATAAATTACAACAAAAACACTCCGTTGCCACCGTTGCTGAACTAATAGCATTAGAGGAGCAATTGGAGGAAAAAGTGAATATTACACTCGGATTAGACGAGCAGATAATAAAATTAGAAAAGCAGAAAAATGCCTTACGCGAAACTGCTTTAGAAATAGCGGGAAAACTTCATAATAAAAGAATGGAGGCAATTCCAATTCTTAAAACGAAGTTGGAAGAAACGCTTTTTCCTTTAGGCTTGCCAAATGCACGGTTTCAGTTTGAACTTACTTCTTCTGAAACATTTAAAAGCAACGGAACCGACGCGTTACAATTGTTGTTTACTGCAAATAAAGGACTAGCTTTTGGGCCATTAAAAAAAGTAGCCTCGGGTGGGGAAATGAGTAGAATTATGCTCGCAATTAAAGCGGTTTTGGCCGAATACAAAAAATTGCCAACCATTGTTTTTGATGAAATAGATACAGGTGTTTCTGGAGAAGTGGCTAATAAAATGGCGGTAATAATGCACCAAATGAGTAAATCGATGCAGTTGTTAAGTATTACGCATTTACCGCAAATAGCCGCAAAAGGCGACCATCATATAAAAGTTTACAAGGAAGACAATAACGAAGTAACTGCTACCTATCTTAGAATTTTGAACAAAGATGAGCGCATCGTGGAGATTGCAGAAATGCTTGGTGGCAAAAATGTTTCGGAAGCGGCAATAGCAAATGCGAAGGAATTATTGAATTAAAATGTATCTTTACTCTTCTGTTAAAAATTGAAAAAATCAAAAATCTATTCAACCATAAAATACATTAAAACATGTCTTATAACTTACTAAAAGGAAAACGGGGAATCATTTTTGGAGCATTGGATGCTAATTCCATAGCTTGGAAAACCGCAGAGCGCGTTCACGAGGAAGGTGGAAAATTTGTACTTACAAATGCGCCAATTGCACTACGTATGGGCCAGATAAAAGAGCTAGCAGATAAAACTAACTCTGAAGTTGTTCCTGCAGATGCAACAAGTATTGAAGACTTGGAAAATTTGGTAGCTAAGGCAACCGAAATTTTAGGAGGTAAATTAGATTTTGTGTTGCACTCTATTGGAATGTCTGTAAACGTTCGAAAAGGCAATCACTATACAAATCAGAATTACGATTTTACCCATAAAGGTTGGGATATTTCGGCTGTTTCGTTTCATAAAACGATGCAAGTACTTTACCAAAAAGATGCGATGAATGAGTGGGGGAGCATAATTGCACTTACTTATATGGCTTCGCAACGTGTTTTCCCAGATTATAATGATATGGCAGATAATAAGGCATATTTAGAAAGTATTGCACGTAGTTTTGGTTATTTCTTCGGAAAGGATAAAAAAGTTCGTGTTAATACTATTTCACAGTCGCCAACACCAACAACTGCAGGTCAAGGAGTTAAGGGTTTTGATGGTTTTATAAGCTATGCCGATAAAATGTCGCCACTTGGAAATGCAACTGCCTTGGATTGTGCTAATTACACCATTGCGATGTTTAGCGACTTGACAAAAAGAGTAACTCTTCAGAATTTATATAACGATGGAGGTTTTTCAAACATGGGCGTCAGTGATGGCGTTATGGAAGCTTTTGTAGAAGGGAAGTAGTTTTTTCTTTCATAAAATTAATTTAATCCTGTCCAGATTTTCTGTGACAGGATTTTTTTTATTCTTGACAGAAGTAGTTGGTGTATTCACTTGCGTTTAACGTTTTTTTTGATACTTTTAGGGACATATTAACTAAAATTTATCTAATTATGAAAAGAAGTACTCTTATGGGGTGTTTTGTTGGCCTACTAGCGCTGACGATGCAAGCCCAGATTGTTCAACCTTCTATCTCGACGACCCAACAGGGCACGACAAAAATAGAAGTCCAAAAAAAGGCCGGCACCTCAATTGAGGATTTGTTGGTAAGGTATAATAGAGTCGGAAATCAAAGCGGTTCTATTTCCGACCATTTTACAATGGAGGAGCAACGAATGTTGCGTACACATTTTAGTAACAAATTACCTATTGCAACAGAGGCTGCGAAAAAGGCGCAATACACTCCTTTGTTCGTGACTACAGACTATACTGATAAATTCGGTAATTCTACAGGGATTGATTACTCTATAGAAAACAGAATTGTTTCTAAACAAAAAACACCACTATTTGTTTCTCCCGAATCTTTTACTGCTGAAGAAGAAGCTGAAATTCTGGCGGCTTCTATGAGTAGAACAAATACTACTGTACAAAATTATACAACAACTCAACGAAGAGGAATTCTTTCTGACATTGTGCCTACAGCCGGAGCTGTTGAAAGTTTTGCAGTATCTGCTGGAGATTTCTTTTTCGATCCATCAGATGGTACTACTGGAGGTCCAGGTGGAGATTGTTCAACTACTAGCTCGGGAAATCCTGGAGATTACCCTAACTGTGGTTGTATTACTACAACTACCTTAACAGGGACTGATTTATCTGTAGAATTCTTATCATTTAGAATTTTTGGAACTTTTGATTTCTTAAATATTTATGATGGTCCAGATACGAGTTCACCTCAAATATATAATAGTAATTTAAATGGTGATACAGATACATTAGCAGGTATGATTGTCGCTAATGGTTCAGGGGTTTTTACTTCTACTTCAGGCGCATTAACATTTGAATTTAGTGCTACAACTGTAGTAAACACTTGTGGATGGGAAGTTGAAGTACTTACCGCTGGCGGCGGCGGAGGCGGCGGAGGCCCTTCTGTAGTTTATGGTCTTAATTTACGTGCAGGATCTTGTTCAACAGATTTTGGAACTTTTCCATTAGCAGGACCATATAATATTGCACCTATAAGCAACACAATAACACCAATTTATGGTGGTGATTTTGATGGAAGCGGTACATTATATGCATTTAACGGCACTGCAGCAACTTTGTTAACCTTAGACACAACCACAGGTGCTGAAACAACGGTAGCACCAGTAACAGGATTACTTGCTGGAGAAGGTTTAAGAGGTATTGCCTGGAACGAAGCTGATAGTACAATGTACTTAATGGCAGGAGCTGGTGATGTTGGATCTGTTTATACGGTTAACCTTACAACAGCTGTAGCTACTTTAGTAGGAAGCACAACTATTGTTGGATGGGTTCCTATTTGGTTGGCAATAGACTCTACTGGAAATGCATTTATGGCAGATGTTGGATTAGACAGCCTTTATTCAGTGAGTTTAACAACTGGTACAGCTACCTTAGTGGGAGCATTAGGTATTAACATCAATTTTGCACAGGATGCAGATTTTGATCCAGATACAGATATCCTTTATATGGGAGCATATTTAGGTGGTGGAGTAAATGTTTTTGCTTCTGTAAATACTACAACTGGCGTTGCTACTTCATTGGGATCAGTTAACACTGATTGTGCTGAAATGGGAATAGTAGCCTTAAAAGGCACCAGTGGCGGTGGTGGCGGTGGTGCCTTAACTACGGTTTACGGTATCAACAATTCTAACCAAAATTTAATTGGTTTTGGAGTAGCAACACCAGGAACTACTGAAGTTTTTGGAACTTCTCCTGTTACTGTCAACTTTGAGAACGCTGGAGCTATTGATCCTGCAAACCCAACTACTGGGTATGCACTTGATAATGCAGGCCAATTTTATTCTTTTGACGTTACTTCAGGTTTCTATACTTTGTTAGGAAACATCGCAGGTGACTGGGTAGGTATGGAGTTTGACCGTGTTAGCGGTACGCTTTATGCTATTGCTGGTGCAGATCTTTATACTATCGATCCAGTTGCAGTTACTGCAACATTGATAGGCGCAACAGGTATTAACCCAAGCGATCTTCCTATAGCCCTTGCTATTGATGGAGCTGGAGTTGGATATACTTATGAAATAGTAACAGACAATCTGTATTCTATCGATCTTGCTACTGCAACTGCTACATTAATTGGCAATATTGGTTTTGACGCCAATTTTGGACAAGGAATGTGTTACGACCCAACAACCGATATGGTTTATATGTCGGCATTTAACGGTGCTGCATTTGCGGCTGAATGGCGTTCAGTAAATACAACTACTGGAGCAACTACTTTAATAGGTGAAATTATTACTCCAGCAACCACAACTCAGGTAGCTTGGTCATCTATAGGAGAAACACTTCCTCCTCCATCATGTCCAGAACCAACAAACTTGGTTGTAAGCAATATTACTGAGACAACTGCGGACCTTGCTTGGAGTGCCGAGCCAAATGCCAGTAATGGTTATGTTTGGTATGTATTCCTTGAGGGAGCAAACCCAGCTGTAGACCCTGCGGTATCCACAGGCACAACAGTAGCTGGTACAACAACTGCAACCGCTGGCGGTTTAACAAACGGTATTGCATATGATTTTTATGTAGTTGCCGATTGTGATGTAGATGGCTTAAGCTCTTACGCAGGTCCTGTTACTTTTGAAACTTTAATTACTCCACCAGCATGTGGTGGTAAGTTTTATGATACGGGAGGTGCAGCAGGCGACTATGAAAACAATGCAAACGTAACAACCACTATCACGCCTACAAATGCTGGCGAATTGGTTACAGTAACGTTTACATCTTTTGAAGTAGAAACTGGATGGGATGCACTTTATGTTTATGATGGCCCAGATGCTTCTGCTCCAATAATTTCTAGCGGTAACCCAGCAACTAATGGTGGTTTCCCTGCAGGAGGATATTATGGAACAACCAATCCTGGTCCATTTACATCTTCGCACGCAACTGGTACATTAACTTTTGTATTCTTGAGTGATGCTTCGGTACCACAAGCAGGATGGGAAGCAGATGTTACTTGCGCGCTTTCACCTCCACCTAACGATTTAATCGTGAATTCAATAGATGTAGATGAAATAGGGTTCCCTTATACTGACCCTGCTGTGCATATGCCAGCTGCAACTACAGAAGGTGGCAATCCACTGAATTGTGATCTTACTGGAGCAAATGGTGTTTGGTACAATTTTGTAGCTGGTGGCGATGGCCAAGCCAATGCAATGATTGTTACTCCTGGTGGAGCTAGTTCTGTAACGTTCTACACTGCACCAGACGAGAATGCTACCGAGACTGATCTTGTATTGGTTCCACAGAACACTAACCAATGTGCTCCTGGCACTTCTGCATCTATATATACACTTGCAGGTCAGGCTTACTACGTTTTTGTACTAAACAGTGGAGCTATTACCGATATCGTTATCGACGGTACTAACCTTAGTCTTACAGAAAATACCCTAACAGGATTCAGTTATTATCCGAACCCAACTAGTGGTATTTTAAACCTGAAGAGTGTTGACAACATCGAGCACGTATCGCTGTACAACATCTTAGGTCAGATTGTGGTTAATAATCGTGTAGACGCTACGACTTCACAGATTGATATCTCTGGACTTAGTACGGGAACCTACCTAATGAAGGTAACGGTGAACGGACAAACAGGGACTTACAAAGTGTTGAAGGACTAATTCTAAATCACTAATTATATTACTAGAACCACCCGCCATTCGCGGGTGGTTTTTTTTTACAACCTGTTTTTATCGTTTTTTTTTTGAAATTTTCAGTGTGGCTTGTGAATTTAATTAATATCTATTAATTATTTACAATTCGATTTTAAGGAATAAGTCGTACAATGTTATATTTTAAAGTGGTTTTATATTAATATTAGTTTTATCGATAAGCAATTCATTATAAGTGTTTTAAGGAATTAATTTCATTTTATAATTTCTATCTCGAAGCCTATTGAGATGCAAAATATTTTTTGACTTTATCTCTCTTGAATAATTTATCGACCAAAATTACTTCGGCGTATAATGATGCCTAATAAGGGTTTGGACCTTTACGTTTAATTAAATAATAGTTTAATATTGTCTATTATAATTTAATTCATGCAGTCAAAAACTTTGAATTGTGCTTTTTTTAGAATAGCTTTAAATTCTTAAAAACTATACATTTAACTAAACCATTTTAATTATGAAGAAAATTACCATGTTAATTTTTGCCTGTATCGGTATAATAGCTACCGTTGAGGCTCAATTTATACAGCAGAACGCCTTGGATTACGGATCTAAGACTACTGTTGTTGAAAATAGACAACAGATGGGTCCATCAGTGGCTCAAACGAATGTGACGCAGTCTGCCACTTTCGATTCAGAAAATTTAAATACACAAAGTGTAGGTCAAAGAATACCTCAAGCCACACTTCTTACAGAAGGCTTTAATGACATTACAACATTACCAGGAGCTGGTTTCAGCTTTGTGAATGTAAGCGACACTCCAGGTTCAACAGGGTGGTTTCAAGGTAATGCCACTGTTTTTCCATCTCAAGCAGGAGCAGCAACTGCCTATATTGGAGCTAATTTTAATAATACAGCGGGTAGTGTAATCAACAACTTTATGATAACACCCCAATTAAATTTGGAAAATGGTGACGAAATTATTTTTTGGACTCGTACTGTAACCGGGAGCACTTTTCCAGATAGATTGGAAGTACGTATAGATCCTACTGGAGCGAATACAAATCCAACGGGTCCAGCTAGTGTTGGCTCGTATACAGGATTATTATTAGAGATAAACCCTACATTGGTTACAGGAGTATATCCAGAAGTTTGGACACAATTTACGGTTGTTATTACTGGCCTTACAGGAGCAATTGATACAAGGGTTGCTTTTAGATATTGGGTTACCAATGGTGGTCCTGCTGGAAGTAATTCAGATTATATAGGAATAGATTCTTTATCTATTGAAGAAGGTACTGGTGGTGGAGGTGGTACCGCTTGTGGCAGCCCTTTATTGGAAGTTAATCAAGATATAGAAGATACTTGTATGGCTACTATCTCACAAGGTGATTTGGCTCAGTCTTACATTCCAACAGAAGCCGAATCTGCTGGTGCAGGTATTAAATTTACGGCGGCATCTACAGGGCTTGATGTGGATCTTTCCTTATGGGATGGTCTTCCGAATGCTGGAGGAATAATGTTAGCTAGTGGAACTTCCCAAACGGATGGTACTGTATGGACCGATGTATTTTGGGACCCTGTAGTTAATGTTACAGTTGGTACAACATATTATATAGTAATAGAGGGTGATGTTAATTTACCATGTATTGCGGGATCTACAAACAATCCATATCCTGATGGAAACGTTTTTGCAAATCCAGGTTATAATCCATTTCCAAATTTTGATTATACTTTCAGAACTTATAGTTGTGATGGTGGCGGATCTACTTGCGTAAGCACAGCTTACGATAGTACAGCCGTTCCGTTTGATATTGATGGCGCAGGAAATTCAACAGCAGATTGTACAAACGCTCCGAACCTTATACCAATTACTGTAAGTGAAACAGGTATAATAGGCTCTGGTGCAACTCTAGAAAATATTACAATAGATATAGCACATACCTTTAGTGCAGATTTAGACCTTTATCTTGTTTCGCCAAGCGGAACAGAATTGTTACTTGCAAATGACCTTGGTGGAGGCACAGATGATGGATACAATGGAACTATGTTTGAAGACGGTGGTGCAGATATTACACTTGCCGCGGCTCCTTTTGGCGTTGGACCTTACCAACCTATGGGCGGTACATTTGCAGCTGCTTTTGCAGGTGAAGATATTGCAGGTGTTTGGAATTTTAAAGTTTGTGATGATGCAGGTGGAGACACTGGCCAAGTATTACAGTTCTCAATGTCTATTTGTGTGCCTCCTGTTTTCACAAATGATGATTGTGCAAACGCAATTGCATTGGCTTGCGGCGACAGTGTTGTAGGTGAGACTTTGACAGCGACAGATTCTGGCGGAAATGCTGCACCAGACGTGTTCTACAAATTTACTGGTAGCGGTGCGTCTCAGTTAGTTACTATTTCACTTTGCGGTGGTGGTACTGACTATGATTCTCTACTTCGTGTATTCGACGATTGTGATCTTCTGAACGAATTAGCTTTAAACGATGACTCTTGTGGTCTTCAGAGTGAGTTAACCTTCGTTTCTGATGGTACATCTACCTATTATATTATGGTTGAAGGCTTCGGTTCTAGCTCTGGAAACTTTAGTTTAGATGTTAGTTGTGCTGATCCACTACCTAACGATGAATGTAGCGGCGCTATAGCAGTAAGCTGTGGTAGTTCTGTTACAGGAACTACAATAGGCGCAACTACAGATACTAGTGCTCCCGCTTGTGGACCTGGCATTACATCGCCAGGTGTATGGTACTCATTGAACGATAACAGTGGTCTTCCAGGTGAAATTACTTTATCACTATGTAACGGAACAGATTTCGATTCTAAAATATCAGTTTATAGCGGAACCTGTGCAGCCCTAGTTTGTGTTGATGGCAACGATGATGCCTGTGGACTTCAGTCAGAAATTACTTTTGCGAGTGATGGGAACACACAGTATTATATCCTTATCCACAGCTTTGGTGGTGCAACGGGCAACTTCACAATGGATGTTACTTGTACACCAACACCTCCGCCAAACGATATGATAGCAAACTCTATTGATGTAGATGAAATAGGCTTCCCTTACACAGATCCTTCTGTTGCGATGCCAGCTGCTACTACAGAAGGTGGCAATCCACTGAATTGTGATCTTACAGGAGCAAATGGTGTTTGGTACAATTTTGTAGCTGGTGGCGATGGCCAAGCCAATGCAATGATTGTTACTCCTGGTGGAGCTAGTTCAGTAACGTTCTACACTGCACCAGACGAGAATGCTACCGAGACTGATCTTGTTTTGGTTCCACAGAACACAAACCAATGTGCTCCTGGCACTTCTGCATCTATATATACACTTGCAGGTCAGGCTTACTACGTTTTTGTACTAAACAGTGGAGCTATTACCGATATCGTTATCGATGGTACTAACCTTAGTCTTACAGAAAATACCCTAACAGGATTCAGTTATTATCCGAACCCAACTAGTGGTATTTTAAACCTGAAGAGTATTGATAACATCGAGCATGTATCGCTGTACAACCTTTTGGGTCAGATTGTGGTTAATAATCGTGTAGACGCTACGACTTCACAGATTGATATCTCTGGACTTAGTACGGGAACCTACCTAATGAAGGTAACGGTGAACGGACAAACAGGGACTTACAAAGTGTTGAAGGACTAATTCTAAATCACTAATTATATTACTAGAACCACCCGCCATTCGCGGGTGGTTTTTTTGTAGCATTATATTTATTCAGAAATATTAGTCAAGTCCAGAATATCTCGATTAGGACTGCTATTTATTATTCTTCAATTGTAAGCGAAATTCTGATTAAATGTTAGAGTTAAATTCTACTTGGTTGAACTTATTATTTTCTTTAATTGATTGCTTTTTTGGTTTTAAGGGTCAATTAAATTTTTTAATGAACTTCAGATTTAAAGTTTCGAATTTCAAAAAAACTTTTGTTTTCTCTTCATTTTTTCAACAATCTCAATGCAGGCAAGCTTTTTATAGTATAATTACGATCAATTATTAGGTTGAAATGGGTGTAGGTAACTGGTTAGTAGATAAATATATTTGATCAAAATTGAATTCTTACAGTCAAAAACTTTGAAATGTGTTTTTTTTGGAATAGCTTTAATTCCTTAAAACTGAGCATTTAACTAAACCACTTAAATTATGAAAAAATTTACGATGTTAATTTTATTACTGTTGTTTTCGGCCAGCTATGGTCAGCAACCGATAATAAAAACGAATGGTGAAAACAATCCCATTCAATTAAATCAACAGCAAAAAACGAGTGCTGTTATGTCTTCAAACGTTACTAACGTTCAGAATAAAGGGGATAATAATCCCATTGTTTACAAGAAACAAAAATCTAATTTTCAATTTGTAACTCCTGAAGGTCGCTCTGCTACTTATCAAGAGAGCGTTGCTCCTGTGCAAAGAAATATGTCTGGAACAACGTCGATGAGTACTTCAAATAATTCACGGAGAACTATTTTAAATCCTCCTGCTGGAACTGCATCAAGAAATACGCAGTCTAATTCAGTTAATAATAATTTGGCGCCTGTGACTATTACACACAGTAATACCCAGAATATTGTTGCTAATAATTCAGTAACTTGTAATGCGGGTGGTATTCCTGATCAAAACAGTTTTTTCAGAGCTTTTAATTTAGCGGCCGATTTTGGTATCACGGATTCTTTTGATGTAAGCAATGCTGAATTTGCGGTGGAAGCTGTTTCTGGTCCAACCAATTTGACTATAAATATCTATTCTACAACAACTGTTTTCCCAGGTGGATATCCAGGTTCTGCTACGCTTCGCGGAACAGCTAATTATGTTTCAACTGTTGCGGATGCTGGAATCGTGGTTTCAGTTCCAATTACTGCAACTATTCCTGCGGGGGCAATTATGATATATGAGCTTAAGATAAACGCTGGTGCAACTTTCTCGTGGTTCCCCGGTTCCAATACTAGTGGACAAACTGGAGTTTCTTGGATTATGTCTGCTGCATGCGGTATCACTTCTCCTACAGATCTAGCGGCAATCGGATTCCCGAATCAGCATATGGTTATGAATATTGTTGGAGAAGAAGCTGGTGGTGGCGGAGCATTCCCAGCTCCTTATTGTGGACCGCTTGATTTTACTTCAAATGTTGAACCTATTACTTTAGTAGATGTAGCAGGAATAAGCAATGTTTCAAGCGCAGTTCTAAACGGTACCCCAGATCACGAAGATTTTACTGCTATTAGCGGCAATATGGAAGCTGGAATGAGTTACCCGGTTGCCTTAGAAGGTAATACAGACGGAAACTTTACAAACCGATTTGTTGTATTTATTGACTGGAACCAAAACGGTGTTTTGAACGATGCGGGAGAAGTATATGAAATAACAGATCTTCTTGTCAACTCTACAGGAACCGATGGTCAGCAATCTAACGGAACCATAGATGTTCCCGCTGGTGCTATGGTTGGAACCACAAGAATGAGAGTTAAGAAACAATTTGGGACGACTAATTATTTAAACCCTTGTTTGGCAACAGGTTTTGGCCAAGCGGAGGATTACTCTATGAATGTTACTGCAGCCGGTGGAGGCGGTGGTGTTTGCGGAACTCCGATACTTGAAATAAATCAAGATTCTACTAATACATGCATGGCTAATATTACACAAGGTGGGTTGGCACAGTCTTATATTCCTTTAGAAGACGAATCTGCTGGAGCAGGAATAATGTTTACAGCTACATCTACAGGACTTGATGTGAATTTATCCTTATGGGATGGACTTCCAAATGCGGGCGGAACAATGTTAGCTAGTGGAACCAGTCAAACCGATGGTACCGTTTGGGCCGATGTATTTTGGGATCCTGTAGTAAATGTTACGGTTGGTACGACATATTATATTGTTATTGAAGGAGATCCTACTTTACCTTGTATTGCGGGTGACACAACCAATCCTTATCCTAATGGAAATGTTTTTGCTAATGCAGGTTATACTCCATTTCCAGATTTTGATTATACTTTCAGAACTTATAGTTGTGATGGTGGTGGTGGCTGTCCAATTGTTAGTGACTGTAACTTAATTGACACTACTCCAGACGATGCTACAAGCCCTGATATTTGGGACAGACCTTTTGCAGATGGAACATGCTGTTCAGGTTTAGGTCCTGTATCATATGACGTTTACGGTCCATTTACCGTTGATGTTACTGGTCTTTACACTGTAGACAGTGATCAAGATGGAGGTGCTTGGGATGGTTATATTTTCATATATGAAACTTGTTTTGATCCATTAGATCAAACTTCAAACTTTGTGGCTGGTGATGATGATGGCCCTGGTGGAATAGGAACTTCTCAAATATTAGATGTTAGCTTAACAGCAGGTACAGAATATTATTTAATTACAACTGGCTTTAGCGCTGGTGATTTTGGAGACTTTACAAATGCTATTTCAGGTGTTGGTACAGTTAGTTGTGGTGGTCCTGTAGTGACCTATGATGATTGTGCTGGTGCAATAGCGCTTGCTTGCGGCGACAGTGTTGTAGGTGAAACTTTGACAGCGACAAATTCTGGCGGAAACGCTGCACCAGACGTTTTCTACAAATTTACTGGTAGCGGTACGTCTCAGTTAGTTACTATTTCACTTTGCGGTGGTGGTACTGATTATGATTCTCTACTTCGCGTATTCGACGATTGTGATCTTCTGAATGAATTAGCTTTTAACGATGACTCTTGTGGTCTTCAGAGTGAGTTAACCTTCGTTTCTGATGGTACATCTACCTATTATATTATGGTTGAAGGCTTCGGTTCTAGCTCTGGAAACTTTAGTTTAGATGTTAGTTGTGTTGATCCACTACCTAACGATGGTTGTAGCGGTGCTATAGCTGTAAGTTGTGGCGGTTCTGTTACAGGTACTACTGTTGGTGCTACTGTAGATACTGCACCCACTTGTGGTACTACTATAACTGCTCCTGGAGTTTGGTACTCATTGAATGATAACAGTGGTCTTCCAGGTGATATTACCCTATCACTATGTAACGGAACAGATTTCGATTCTAAAATATCAGTTTATAGCGGAACCTGTGCAGCCCTAGTTTGTGTTGATGGCAACGATGATGCTTGTGGACTTCAGTCCGAAATTACTTTTGCAAGTGATGGGAACACACAGTATTATATTCTTATCCACGGCTTTGGTAGTGCAACGGGCAACTTCACAATGGATGTTACTTGTACGCCAACACCTCCGCCAAACGATATGATAGCAAACTCTATTGATGTAGATGAAATAGGTTTCCCTTACACAGATCCTTCTGTTGCGATGCCTGCTGCTACTACGGAAGGTGGCAATCCACAAGGTTGTGATCTTACTGGAGCAAATGGTGTTTGGTACAATTTTGTAGCTGGAGGCGATGGCCAAGCCAATGCAATGATTGTTATTCCAGGTGGAGCTAGTTCAGTAACGTTCTACACTGCACCAGACGAGAATGCTACTGAGACCGATCTTGTATTAGTTCCACAGAACACTAACCAATGTGCTCCTGGCACTTCTGCATCAATTTATACTCTAGCAGGTCAGGCTTACTATGTTTTTGTATTGAACAGTGGAGCTATTACCGATATCGTGATTGACGGTACTAACCTTGGTCTTACAGAAAATACCCTAACAGGATTTAGTTATTATCCGAACCCAACCAGTGGTATTTTAAACCTGAAGAGTATTGATAACATCGAGCATGTATCGCTGTACAACCTTTTGGGTCAGATTGTGGTTAATAATCGTGTTGGCGCTACGACTTCACAGATTGACATCTCTGGACTTAGTACGGGCACCTACCTTATGAAGGTCACGGTGAACGGACAAACAGGGACTTACAAAGTGTTGAAAGACTAGTTCTAAATCACTAATTATATTACTAGAACCACCCGCCATTCGCGGGTGGTTTTTTATTTCCGCAACTGTTTATTTCGCGGTAAAACTTTTGTTTTATAGTACTTTTTTATATACTTTTAATGCAGTTTAACTAAATCCTATAAATAATTATGAAAAAAATTACACTTCTTTTATCATGCTTTGTAGCATTTACAGGGCTTGTGAATTCACAAAGTATTGCTGATTTACCAAATGTGGTAAACAATCCTGTTCGTACCGCTCCAGCACCAGCTGCGTATTTTAATAATACCAATGCTGTGCCTGTGGCAGATGGCGTTCAAGGGATGAATACTACTCCTTTGAATCCAAACCTTCGTATTCCTTTTACTGGGACCTATGGCGATCCTGGAAATAACGCAGTAGCTGCGTTGGTTTATGATAATGGCCTTGTATATAACTTACCTGGACCACCTCCTGTTAGTTTGTTACAAGATACTTCATTAGGAATGTCATTATTCGGTTTTGGAGCTCAGTTTACAGCTGGAAATAGTATGGCTGATGATATGGTATTAACTGGAGATTTCGACATTACATCTATTGATGTTTATGCTTACCAAACTGGTTCAGCACCTCCAACTATGACAGGTCTTTACTTACAAGTTTGGGATGGAGATCCTAGTGGTGGTGGAGCTTCAGTTATCTGGGGTGACCTTACAACTAATGTTCTTTCTAATAATGTTACTTCTGGTGCATTTAGACAATTAGAAAGCGCTCCTGGTGATACAAACAGAGAAATTCAATTAGTTACAGCAAATACTGCTGGACTTTCTCTTACTGCGGGAACCTATTGGATTGAATATAGCTTTGAAGGTTCTGGAGCTTCTGGACCTTGGGCACCACCTATTGTAATTACAGGAAATGCAACTACAGGAAATGCTATGCAAAATATAGCTGGAACTTACGGTCCTGCTATGGACACTGGATCAGGTGCACCTCAAGGTATGCCATTTCAAGTTTATGGTGATCCTGTTGGCGGTGGCGGTGCTTGTACCGAAGAGAACCCTAACGATGGTACTTTCGAGAATGGCTTTAACTGTTCATCTACAACTGCTTTTCTTACTGCCAACGATGTAACTGTTGCAGCAGATGAAAACTTCACTTTGAATAACATTACTGCTAGTATTTTTGCTAATGGTGGAATTACAAACGTTGATGTTAACTATTATGACGATGCAGCTGGTCTTCCAGGAACAATAATTGGTTCTGAAGCCTCTGTTACAATCGACAACCAAACAGTTATTGGTGCTAACTTCGGTTTTGATGTTAACGAAATTGAGTTAAGTGTTACACCATTTACCTTTGCAGGACAAGCTGGCGTTCCTACTACATACTGGATTGAACTTTCAGTTACAGATGGTGGAGCAACAGGCAGTGTATTCTGGGTTGTTACTTCTTCTACTATGGAAGGAAATCCTAGTGCTCAGTTTGATGCTGGTTGGGGTATTCCAGATCCACTTATGGATGGAGTTTATATCTGGAGTGGAGATTGTGATGCTTTAAGTGTTAGTGAAAACGCACTTGCAGGTTTCTCTTATTATCCAAACCCAGTGACCGAAGTTCTTTCTTTGAAATCGGTAAGCAATATAGAATCAGTTTCTATTTTCAATCTGTTAGGTCAGCAAGTGTTGCGCACTGATATTGGTGCTACAACATCTGATATTAACCTTTCTGGACTTACTACAGGTAGCTACATTATGAAAGTTACTGTAAATGGACAAACAGGAACCTATAAGATTTTGAAAAACTAAACTTTTTATAATCCTATTGAAAAGCCATCCACGAAAGTGGGTGGCTTTTTTTTTACTGCAAAATTACATTGCATAAAATAATCACTTAAAACCTCGAATATAGTCCCATTTGCAAGGCTGATGCATATGTATAGTAACTACAAAGTATATTATGGAACGTAGGTAATAGTTGAATATCATACAATCCCACTAAAATATGTGGAGAAAAAATTAATACTACTGCTACTACATAACTTTCATCAAAGATTTACTACCTAGACCACGTTAATTTTATACAATCTTCATAATTATTCTTAAATTGTTTAGAATAAAACTTTGAAGACAAACTTATTTTGAATATCTTTAGTAGTAATTAACATTAAATTATAATATTATGAAGAAAATTACTATTATGATGTTCTTTTTTGTTGCTGCTATTGGATTTAGCCAGGAACAAATTAAGATGCTCGGAACTAATAATCCGGTTGAATTTGAGCAACAAAGAACCGAAGTAAATCCAACAACAATTTTACCTTCCAATGCAACACCAGTAACGGACATTGCTTTATTGGGTAATAACAATCCAACTTATTTAGCCGTTTGTACAGAAGAGAACCCTAACGATGGTACTTTTGAAAACGGCTTTAACTGTTCATCTACAACTGCTTTTCTGACTGCTAACGATGTTACTGTAGCGGCTGACGAAAATTTCACCTTAACTAATATTACCGCTAGTATTTTCGCAAACGGTGGCATTACAAACGTGGATGTTAATTATTATGATGATGCAGCTGGACTTCCAGGCGTTATCATTGGATCTCAAGCCTCTGCTTCTATTGATAGCCAGACGGTAATTGGTGCAAACTTTGGTTTCGATGTTAACGAAATTCAATTGAGTGTTACACCTTTTATGTTCAATGGACAAGCTGGAGTTCCTACCACATATTGGATTGAATTGTCAGTTACCGACGGTGGTGCAACGGGTAGTGTATTTTGGGTAGTAACTTCTTCTACTATGGTAGGTAACCCTAGTGCTCAGTTTGATGCTGGTTGGGGTATTCCAGATCCTCTTATGGATGGTGTGTATATGTGGGAAGGAGATTGTGATCCAATTGGAGGAGGAGGCGGAGCCTGCGACGAAGAGAACCCTAATGATGGTACTTTCGAAAATGGCTTTAACTGTTCATCTACAACTGCATTTCTGACTGCTAACGATGTAACTGTTGCAGCTGGTGAGAACTTTACCTTGAATAACATTACTGCTAGTATTTTTGCGAATGGTGGAATTACAAACGTTGATGTTAATTATTATGACGATGCAGCTGGTCTTCCAGGAACAATAATTGGTTCTCAAGCCTCTGCTACAATCGACAACCAAACAGTTATCGGCGCTAACTTCGGTTTCGATGTTAACGAAATTGAGTTGACAGTTGCTCCTTTTACCTTTATGGGACAATTGGTTTTGCCTACCACTTACTGGATTGAACTTTCAGTTACAGATGGTGGAGCAACAGGAAGTGTATTCTGGGTTGTTACTTCTTCTACTATGGTAGGCAATCCTAGTGCTCAGTTTGATGCTGGTTGGGGTATTCCAGATCCTCTTATGGATGGAGTTTATATCTGGAGCGGAAGTTGCGATCCTATTTTAGGTGTTAGTGAGAACGCACTTGCAGGATTCTCTTATTATCCAAACCCAGTTACCGAAGTTCTTTCCTTGAAATCGGTTAATAATATAGAATCAGTTTCTATTTTCAATCTGTTAGGTCAGCAAGTGTTGCGCACTGATATTGGTGCTACAACATCTAATATTAACCTTTCTGGACTTACTACAGGTAGCTACATTATGCAAGTTACTGTAGATGGACAAACAGGAACCTACAAGATTTTGAAAAACTAAATTTTTTATAATCTAATTGAAAAGCCATCCACGAAAGTGGGTGGCTTTTTATATTTGATTAACTTTGACCGATGCAAATAAGCTATTCCTTCATAATCCCTGTATATAATCGCCCACAAGAAGTTAAGGAGCTTTTGGACAGTTTTACAGGTTTAGATTTTGGAAGTGATTTCGAAATAATTATTGTAGAAGATGGTTCCACGGAAACTTCGGAAAAGGTTATTGCGGAGTTCTCTGAAAAGCTTTCTATTTCATATTACTTTAAACAAAATTCAGGCCCGGGAGATTCCCGAAATTATGGCATGAGTCGCGCTAAAGGCAACTATTTTATAATATTGGATTCCGATTGTTTGTTACCTCCGCATTATTTGTTGGTTGTAGACGAATTTCTTCATAAAAATTATTTTCATTGCTTTGGTGGGGCAGACGCTGCTCACGCCAATTTTACACCTTTACAAAAGGCGATAAATTACGTAATGACTTCTTTTTTAACTACTGGCGGAATTAGAGGAAATACAAGAAGCGTTAATAGTTTTGAGCCCAGAAGTTTTAATATGGGAATTTCAAAAGAAGTTTTTCTAAAAACCGGCGGTTACTCAAAAATTCATCCCGGAGAAGATCCCGATCTTTCTCAGCGTATATTAAAAGCGGGATACAATACTACCTTTCTTCCAAATGCTTTTGTTTATCACAAACGAAGAATTTCGTGGGAAAAGTTTTATTTACAAGTTAAAAAATTTGGATTAGTACGTCCAATTTTAAATAAATGGCACCCTTCCGCTTCTAAAGTAACATTTTGGTTTCCAACACTTTTTGTAGTATTCGTAATTTTCTCAGTTTTGTTTGCCATATTTTTTACTCCGCTGTTTTTATTGCCAATATTATCTTATTTAGTCTTAATTTTTATAGATTCTAGCATAAAGAACAAAAGCGTCTATATTGGTCTACTTTCTTTACGAGCTGTATTTGTTCAGTTTTTCGGGTATGGCATCGCGTTTTTTAAATCTAGCTTTTTAATAAACTTTCTAAAGAAAGATCCACAGAAACAATTTCCCTTTTTATTTTTTAAGTAAATTTATTGATGGTGAATAAAACTAGTATGACTAAAGGAATCTTTAAGAAGAATAAAAATATAAAAGTGAAGCGATTCCTTTTCTTTTTATTAATCGCTGCTATTTTTTGGGTTTTAACGAAGTTTAGTAGAGAATTTACTTCGACTATGGTCGCCAAAATTCAATATGAGAATATTCCAGAAACCACTGCGCTATCTGATGAAAATCTACACGAAATCACCTTCGATCTTACGGCAAATGGTTTTGAAATTTTGTTTTACAAATTAAAGAAACCTACAATTGATGTACAAGTAGGTGATTTTTATGATAAAGAAGAGGATCACTTCACCATTAATAAAAGCAATTTAACCAGGATGGTATCTTCTAATTTTAATAGAAACTTGGCGATTAAAAATCTCTCTATTGAAGAACTGAATGTAGCTTTAGATCCAATTGTTTTGAAAAGAATTCTGGTTGTACCCAAGGCAAATCTTAGCTTTAAAGATGGCTTTAAGCCTATGGACAGCATAAAAGTAGTTCCAGATTCCGTAACCATTTCCGGACCCTCCGGTAGTTTGAAAAAAATAAACACAATTGGAACCGAAGAGATTTTAATAGAAAATATTGAAAAGAATATTTCAAAATCTGTTAAAGTGGTTAGCGGTAATTCTGAAATTGTTTCTATAAAACCAAATATGGTAACGGTAAGCCTGGATGTTGCCGAATATTCCCAAGGAAAATTTATACTTCCAGTTGAGGTTATAAATTTACCACCAGATTTGGAAATTAAATTGGTGAGTGCTTCCGTTACAGTTTCATTTGATGTATCGGTAACTGAATTCTCAAAAATTTCGAAAGAAAACTTCAGGGTAATATGTGATTATTCTAAAAGAAACAAAGAAGGGAATTTTATGCTTCCCGTTTTAGATAAAAAACCGTCCAGTATTCTAAATGTAGTTTTTGAACCTAAAAAAATCGATTTCTTTATCTTTAAATAAATCGAAAAATAAATTCACAAAAGTTTAATACTAATGAAAATTGTAGGCCTTACCGGCGGAATTGGGAGCGGGAAAACAACGGTAGCAAAAATGTTTTCTGAACTTGGTGTGCCTATATATATAGCCGATGTGGAAGCAAAGAAACTTACCAATACATCGAAGATTATTCGTCGTGAATTAATTAAACTATTAGGCGAAACAGTTTATAATGAAACGGGTTTAAATCGCGCGTATGTTGCAGACAAAATTTTTAATGATAAAGATTTGCTGCAAGCGGTCAATAAAATTATTCATCCTAGGGTTGCTGCACATTTTAAAAAATGGGCTTCAAAGCAAAATGCAGCTTATGTAATAAAAGAAGCCGCTATTCTTTTTGAAAATGGTAGTTATAAAGATTGTGATTCTATTATTCTTGTTACTGCGCCCAAGGCAACTAGAATAAATCGTGTTTTAGCTCGAGATAATTCTTCTAAAGCTGAAATAGAACAACGCATGAACAATCAATGGAGCGATGAAAAAAAACGTAAATTAGCTCATTTAATCGTTGAAAACATAGACCTTGAAGCAACCAAAAAAAGAGTTTCTGAAATTCACAAATCCTTTATTTCTAACCATCCTTAAGCGTATTTCTTTCTTTTGTTAACATTTGGTTAAATAATCAATTAGCTAAATGTTAAAATCTTACTTTTGGGGAATGAACAAAAAGCTTTTCGTATTGCTGATAGCGCTGATGAGCCTCTCATTATTGGGAATAATATTTGTTCAAGGATACTGGATATCAAATGCTTACCGAACAAAAGCAGAGCAATTTACTATAAATTCTAAACAGGTTCTTTTGTCTGTAGCAAAAGAAATCCAATTAAGAGAAAACGAAGCGTACTATCAAGTTTATAGTGCGTATGTGGACAGTATTCAAGTGCCAGATAATCAAAGTTTTACTGAGTTGGCTTATCGAATTCAAAATAAAGCCACAAACGAAACTTATATTTTTACAGACGGAATTCTAGAACAAGATTATAAACTTTCCTCGGGATTTTTTGATTCAGAAATGGATAGTGTTCAGTTTAGAAAACTTACAAGTAGAAAAACAAAGACTAAAATTTCAGAAGGTCTTGATGGGCAAACAATAACAGATACACGCGTAGAATCCTTTACCAGAATGAAGGATTATGAACGTAAACAGTTTGAAGATTTTGTGAGCAATGTATCTGCAATGGTCCCAATATATAAAAGGGTAGATGAAAAAGAGGTGTGGAGCCTGATTGAAAAGGAACTGAAAGAAAGAGGTTTAAAATCTAAATTTGAATTTGCAGTTTACAGTAATAATCTAGAAACTAAAGTACGCTCTAAAAATTTTAAGCTTGATAAAGGAAGCACGTATATGGTTCCACTTTTTGTAAGTGAAAACAAAAATAATTACGAACTTTATGTAACCTTTTCTGAAAGGGAAAGGCTCGTGCTAAATAGCATTTTAGGAATGGCTATCCTTTCACTTGTTTTTACAGCAGTGATAATTTTAGCATATGCTAGTGCAATCTCACAGATTTATAAACAACGTCAGATTTCACAAATTAAGACTGATTTTATAAACAATATGACCCACGAGTTTAAAACTCCAATAGCAACAATTAATTTGGCTTTGGATTCACTTAAAAACCCAAAAGTCAAAGACAATAAAGAGTTTCTGGATCGCTATTTAGGAATGATACGGGATGAAAACAGAAGAATGAACGCACAGGTTGAAAACGTGCTTCGAATTTCAAAACTGGAAAAGAATGAGTTGGATTTGCCCAAAGATCGCTTTGATTTACAAGACATTGTTGAAGATTCCATCTCGCACGTAAGTCTTATAGTTGAAGATAGAGGAGGTTATATAAACACACATTACGGGGCATTAAAATCTGCCGTTCTTGCGAATGAATCGCATTTAACGAATGTGATAGTAAACATACTTGATAATGCTATTAAATATTCTGAAGACACACCTAAAATAGATATCTATTCAGAAAACGTAAAAAATAGTGTTATTCTCAAAATTCGAGATCAAGGAATGGGGATGAGTAAAATCGTTCAAAAGAAAATATTTGAAAAATTTTACCGTGAACACACGGGCGATATACACAACGTAAAGGGTCACGGTTTAGGTCTTGCCTACGTTAAACGTATTTTAGACGATCACGACGCGGAAATATTCGTAGAAAGCGAAAAAGGAAAAGGTAGCACCTTTATAATAAAATTACACTTAATATCTTAAAATCATGGAAACAGAAAACAAAAAAATACTTCTTGTTGAAGACGATCCCAACTTCGGAACAGTATTGAAAGATTACTTAGCAATGAACGATTATAACGTTACACATGCTAAAAACGGAATGGAAGGTTTTGAAAAATTCAAAAAAGACGATTTCGATCTTTGCATACTAGATGTAATGATGCCTTACAAAGATGGCTTTACATTAGCGAAGGAAATTCGTGAAAAAAACGAAGATGTGCCAATCATTTTCCTTACTGCAAAAGCAATGAAGGAAGATGTGCTTAAAGGTTATAAAGTAGGTGCAGACGACTACCTAAACAAGCCTTTTGATAGTGAAGTATTGCTAATGAAAATAAAAGCAATTATTCAAAGAAAAGCGACAGATTCTATTGCAGACAGCAAACAATTTGAATTTCAAGTTGGTAATTTCCACTTAAATTCTAAATTGCGCTTTTTAACTTACAATAAGGAAACTCCTATTAAATTATCTCCAAAAGAAAACGAATTATTGCGTCTTTTGGCTCTTCATAAAAACGATTTAATGCCACGGGAATTGGCACTTACCAAGATTTGGAGAGATGATAATTATTTTACGTCAAGAAGTATGGACGTATACATTGCGAAACTCCGTAAATACCTTAGTCAAGACGACGGTGTAGAAATTATCAACATCCACGGGGAAGGTTTCCGTTTGGTTGTAAAGAGCGAAGTAGACAATTAATCAGTATTCTTAGCTTAAGATAAGTGTAAAAAAACGCCCTTATAGGGCGTTTTTTTCTTTTATGAAATTAATGATTTCCGTAGGCTCAGTTTCAAAATTGAACCAATGGATGGCTTCGTTTTTTTTGAACCAAGTATTTTGGCGTTTTGAGAATCGGCGCGTGTTTTTCTTTATTTCAGAAATTGCCTCTTCTAACGTTATTTTGTTGTCAAAATATTCAAACAGCTCTCGATACCCAACTGTTTGTAATGCATTCTTGTCTTTGTGCGGAAGCAATGCTTCGGCTTCCTCAATTAATCCAGCCTCCACCATTTGGTCTACTCGAAGGTTTATTCTATTATAAATAGTTTCTCTTTCAGCGGTTAAACCTATAAAAAGCACTTCAAAATCTCGTGCAACAGCTTCTCTATTTAGGAAAGTCGAATAAGGTTTTCCCGTAGATCGGTAGATTTCTAATGCTCGTACCAATCTGTGTGGATTGCGAATATCAACTTTTTCAAAATACGCTTCATCAACTTCTTTTAATTCAGTTTGAAGCGCTTCAATTCCATTTTCGTCTAATTCAGTATTTAACTGCTGTCTAATTTCTGAAGGCACTTCTGGAAAATTATCTAAACCTTTTACAACCGCATCTACGTAAAGTCCGGAACCACCAACCATGATTGCAATCTTCTTATTGGTGAAGTAGTTAGTTAAAAAAGCAATAGCGTCTCTTTCATAATCTCCAACGGAATATTCTTCAAAAATGGATCTGTTTTGAATAAAATGGTGCTGCGCAGCACTTAATTCTTCTTCACTTGGAACAGCCGTGCCGATGGGCATTTCTTTAAAAAACTGTCGTGAATCTGCCGAAATAATTTCAGCTGAAAAAGCATTGGCAAGTGCAATTGCCAGAGAAGTTTTGCCTATTGCCGTTGGGCCAACTACACAGATAAGCAACGGTTTTTTTGAAGACATTAGGCTTCGGGATTATTATTTGGTCGCAATTCATTACCACAATTGTCGCAGAAATGAGCGCCATCACTATGTTTTGATGCGCCACAATTTCTGCAAGATTGAGAGTTTACGTGTACAAGATCATCACTAGCTTTTTTTACATATTGCGCACTTACAATACCCGTAGGCACTGCTATAACACCGTAACCAAGTATCATAATAATCGTAGCCAATAATTGCCCAGCGGGAGTAATAGGAGTAATATCTCCAAATCCAACAGTTGTAAGTGTTACGATACACCAATAAACGCTAATAGGAATATTGTCAAATCCACTTTCTGGGCCTTCAATTAAATACATTAGTGTACCAGCAATAATGGCTACTATTAGTACCGCAAATATGAATATGAAGATTTTAGCTCTGCTTTCAACAAGTGCTTTTCTAAGTTTATTTCCTTCGCCAATATATCGAGTAATTTTTAAAATTCTGAAAACACGCAAGAGTCGTAAAGCGCGAACAGTAAGTAAATAATTGCTTCCAACTAAAATAAACGAAAGGTATAAAGGTATTGTGGATAGAAAGTCGATAATCCCATAGAAACTGAAAATATAGTTTTGGGGTTTTTTTACAGTAACTATTCGAGCAATATATTCAATTGTAAAAAAAATAGTTATGATCCATTCAATTATATAAAACAAGCGATGGTATTCTATATCGATGGAATTCACACTTTCCAGCATTACAATTACCACACTAAGCAGAATCAATATCAGCAGAATAATGTCGAAAAACTTGCCCATGGGCGTATCTGCTTCATAAATTATCTCATGAGCTTTAAAACGCCAGGATTTTTTATTGGATGGTTTCAAGTTAGGGTGTTTGACATGCTAAAAATAAGCAACTTTATACTAATTAACTGAGTTGGTAGAAAGGTTTACTGTTTTCAGTACTTTATTTTTTCGCAGGTAATTTTGAATTATGTGTTGTGCATCACGATTATCCTGCATTGGATTGATGATGGATTTCAATATCTCTGGATTGTTAATTTGATAATTCAGATTGTAAAAGCCATATCCTTTATACACCCCATTTTCAATTAAAATAACGGAACGCTCCTCAATATCTCTGCCTCGGTCAATAACCAGCATGTTTTGGTTTTCGTAACTGCACTTTTCCAAAAATGCATTAACACGATTGTTGTATTCGTCAACGGCCTCTTTGTTTATACAGGCTCCGTAGCACTCCTCGAGCGTATAATTGAAACATTGGTTTTCTGCTTCGTATAGCCCTGTTAGTTTTTGGCACAGCTGATTCTCCTCGGTAATTTTGAAAAGTGCCGTTTTAGCTTGCTGATAATTGCTAAAGGTTGTTATTGCTTTTTTTCTGCCGTCTGTCTTTTCAATTTTTAAATTGATATAACCGTTTTCATCTTCAAAAGAAGTAAGCTGATGCGTAAAAAGTGTTCTTCGAAGCGCACGGTTGTAAAGTGGTTTGTTTTGCTTAATTTCTTCACATTCCTTTAAAAGAGCAATTAATTCATTGCCTGTTTTTTCAAAAGAAACTGATTTTACTTCCAGTTGAATTCTTTTCGATTTACGGTTGTCGCTAGTAAAATGTTGCGTCAAACGCTTTTTAATATTTTTACTTTTGCCAATATAAATTATTTTGTCAGCTTCATTACGCATATAATAAACGCCTGTTTCCGAAGGAGCGCTTTCAATTAAATCAATCAGTTTTGGTTCCAATTTCCGTTTCGGGTCATTCCGAAGACTTTCAGAAATTATTTCTTTAGAAGTGTCTTTGGTCAATAACAATTTAAAAAGTGCTACCGTAGCCTTCGCATCACCTTGTGCGCGATGGCGATCGCTGAGTGGAATACCCAAAGCACGAACCAATTTTCCCAAACTGTACGATGCCATATCTGGAATCAATTTTTTAGAAAGTTCTACCGTGCAAAGGGTTTCTTTATCAAATTGATATCCCAATCGGTCAAATTCAGTGGTAAGAATTCTCTTGTCGAATAACGCATTGTGCGCAACCATAATACAACCATCGGTAATTTCGATAATGCGTTTTGCTACTTCATAAAACTTAGGCGCGTGCCGAAGCATTTCGTTATTAATACCCGTAAGGTTCACTACGAAAGGCTGGATTGGTATTTCGGGGTTTACGAGACTGGAGAACTGATCTACCACCTCGTGACCGTCAAACTTATAAATTGCAATTTCGGTTATTCCTTCCTCATTGTATTTTCCGCCTGTAGTTTCTATGTCTAATATTGCGTACATTCTTACTATTAACTATTCTGTATTTTTATTTCTTAAAGTAGGCGCTCGATAAATCGCAAGGCAACCTAATAATTTCGTTCGCCAAAAATTGAACTACCTACTCGTATCATGGTACTTCCGTTTTCGATGGCAATTTTGTAATCGCCGCTCATCCCCATACTTAAAATACTCAATTCTGTCCCAGACTCTTGGTATTCCTTTCTGAATTGATTGTATATTTTTGTCAACTTTTGGAATTCTGCTGAAATTTGACTTTCATCTTCTGTAAATGTCGCCATTCCCATTAAACCAACAACTTTTACGTTTTTCAGGTTTTTAATTTCTTCGGATGCCAGCAGTTTTGCGGCATCTGCTTTTTCCATTCCAAATTTGCTATCCTCTTCTGCTATTTTTATTTGAAGCAAACAATTAATAGTTCTATTGTTTTTTTCGGCTTCTTTATCTATTTCCTTTAAAAGTTTGAAACTGTCCACAGCGTGAATTAAACTTACAAATGGCGCCATGTATTTCACCTTGTTACGCTGAACATGACCAATCATATGCCACTGAATGTCCTTTGGCATTTCTTGCCATTTAGACTCCATTTCTTGGATCTTATTTTCACCAAAAATACGTTGCCCCGCATTATACGCTTCCATCAAATCGCTTACGGGTTTGGTCTTGGAAACCGCAACCAGCGTTACATTTTCGGGTAATTGAGATTTAAATTTTTTTAAATTTTTCTGTATCGTCATGTTCTCTTTCCTCTATTTTCTTTCTTTTTCAGAATTCATAAATAGTAACACCGCTCCTTAACTTTGGCTCGATATAAGTACTTTTTGGGGGCATCTTCAGGCCTTCGTCGGCAATTTGTTTCATCTCATCTGTGGTAACTGGAACTAACCCGAAACCTACGGCAAATGTTCCTGCATCGACAGCTGTTTTAACGAACGCCAAATCTCTTTTCCCGTGGGAGTATTCTATACGCTGGTCGTTTCTTAAATCTTCAATCCCTAGTAGTGGTTTTAGAATTGTAACGTATAAAATATGAGCGTCTAGCGCGTCTAGCGCATTGTTGATTTCATATTTAGTTTTGCGAAGGTACAATGAATAAAACTCGCCATCTAAATACATACTGAAATGATGCAGTTTGGAAGGTTTGTAGTATTCCATCCCACGATTTTCGATTCTGAAATGTTCGTCCAGTTTTATCAAAAACTCTTCTTTTTTCAATCCGTTCAAGTCTTTCACCAAACGGTTGAATTCATATATTTTTAAATCGCTTTCGGGAATTAAGAAGCTCATGAAAAAATTATAAGCCTCATCACCTGTATGGTGCGGATTTTCTTCTTTTAATTCTTTCGCTAATAAAGAAGAGGAAGCGGAGCGATGGTGGCCGTCAGCAATATATAAAGCCGGCATTTCTCCATAAATTTTTTGAATTCTTTCTAATAACGCTTCGTCATCTGTATTCCAAAGATAGTGTGTGTCGCGATAGGTAGTGGTAAATTCATATTCTGGACGATTTTCCATTACCTTATTAATAATTTCTTCTAACTCCGGATTGTCGGGATAGGTTAGGAGCACGGCTTCGGCATTAAAGCCAACTGTTTTTAGATATTCTTTAAAGATTATCTCTCTAAATTCCAGCGTGTCTTCGTGCCTTTTAATAATGTCGTCTTCATAATCTTGAACGCTTGCAGCAGCAACAATCCCTTGAAATTCTAATCCGTCGCGGTTTACTATTTTATAAATGTAGAACGAAGGTTTTTCGTCCTGCATAAAAATACCATCTTCTTTAAACTCTTGATACCTATTGCGCACAAGTCCGTAGCGTTCTACGCCAGATATCTCCTTTTGGTATTTAAAACCAGGGTTTACGATGTGCAAAAATGAAAACGGATTGTCTCGTAATCGCGACTCCACTTGCATTGCCGTGTAACTCTCGTAAGATCGTGCTGCGAGCAGACTTACTTTGTCTCGGGTGGGTCGAACGGCATTAAAAGGGATTATTTTGGCCAAGATTTTAGTTTAGAAGTTTAAATGTTTACGTGACTGAAAATATCACTTTATAAATTGTGAAGAAACAACTTCTGCCTTTCGGTTTTGGCTGTAATCGTAAAAACCTTCGCCGCTTTTAGCGCCCAGTTTTCCAGCCATTACCATATTTACCAATAATGGGCATGGAGCGTATTTCGGGTTTTTGAAGCCATCATGCATCACATTTAAGATTGAAAGACAAACATCCAAACCAATAAAATCGGCTAGTGCCAACGGGCCCATTGGGTGCGCCATTCCTAACATCATTACTGTGTCAATCTCTTTAACGCCTGCAACGCCATTATAAAGTGTTTCAACGGCTTCGTTTATCATCGGCATTAAAATACGGTTTGCTACAAAACCTGGATAATCGTTTACCTCTACGGGAACTTTATTCAGGTTTTTTGAAAGAGCTTCAACGGTTTTGAAAGTTTCTTCGCTAGTGCTGTATCCTTTTATAATCTCAACCAGTTTCATAATTGGCACAGGATTCATAAAATGCATACCGATAACTTGTCCGGGACGTGAAGTAGCCGAAGCAATCTGAGTAATTGAAATAGATGAAGTATTGCTCGCCAAAATAGTTTCCTCCAGACAGAATTTATCTAAATCACGGAAGATTTTCAACTTTAAATCTAAGTTTTCAGTTGCGGCTTCAACTACCAAATTGGAGGTTTTTACACCCTCTTCTAAATTTGTAAAAGTTGATATATTGCTAAGTGTACGGTTTTTATCTTCTTCCGAAATTTTTTCCTTCGCAACCATCCTATCAAGATTTTTGGTGATAGTAGCCATTCCTTTATCAAGGGATGGCTGTGAAAGGTCAATTAAATTTACTTTATAATCAAATTGCGCGAAGGTGTGGGCTATTCCGTTGCCCATCGTTCCTGCGCCTATTACTGCTATATTCTTCATAAATAATGCCCGCGAAGGCGGGTATCTTTTAAATTAAACTATATTTTCTTAAAATTTTCAATTATCAACATTGCAACTCGCAATGCTTCAGTGCCTTGTCGAAGCGATACTTCGGGGGTTCTGTCTGCTTTTATTGCTTCATAAAAACTTTCAAGTTCATCGAGGATGGCGTTGTTAGCTTCAATTTTTGGGTTTTCGAAATAAATTTGCTTCTTAATTCCTTCGGCATTGGTTAATACCATTGCGAAATCGTCAAGTTCTTCGGGAGCATTTTTCATTTTTACCACCTCGCATTTCTTCTCCAGAAAATCTACTGAAATATAAGCATCGCGCTGAAAGAAGCGTGCTTTACGCATATTTTTAAGTGAAATACGACTCGCTGTTAAATTGGCAACACATCCATTTTCAAATTCAATGCGAGCGTTGGCAATGTCTGGCGTTTCACTAATAACCGAAACTCCACTTGCGCTTACCGCTTTTACGGGACTTTTAACAACGCTTAAAATAGCGTCTATATCGTGAATCATTAAATCTAAAACCACCGAAACATCCGTTCCACGCGGATTGAACTCTGCCAATCGGTGCGTTTCAATGAACATCGGATTCTGTATTTTATCTTTAATGGCTTGAAAAGCAGGGTTGAAACGTTCAACCTGTCCCACTTGCCCGCGTACCTTTTTTAGTTTTGCCAAGTCGCGAATTTGCTCAGCTTCGGCAACGGTTTGTGTTATTGGTTTTTCAATAAAAAGATGCTTTCCAGCATTGATTACTTTTTCGGCACATTCAAAATGTTTGCTCGTAGGGGTTACCACCACTACCATTTCGCAAGCATCAATAAGGCTTTCCATAGATGGAAAACTTTTATAACCGAATTCAGTTTCTATTTTTTTTGAAGCTTCTTTGCTGGCGTCGTAGAAACCCACAAGTTCGTATTTTGAGGATTGCTGCAGCAATTTTAAATGTATTTTTCCTAAGTGACCAGCACCCAGAACTCCCGCTTTTAGCATTGATATCTGTTTTTCACAAATGTACGGGTTTTAGAGGGAAAGATTAAAAGTTGAGGGTTTAAAAGTTTAGAGTTTTAGGTGTTATTAGGATGAAATGATTGCATTAAAAACTAGATACAAATTTTAGATTGCTATCCTTTGTTGTTTGAAGATTAGTGTATTGGTTTTATTAAGTGTTTCGACCATTTGAAATATGAAAATTTGATGCTGGAAATTTGGTGCTTCATCCTCGAATTTGGTTACTTTGTACAGTCTAAAATATCAAGTCTCCTCCCGATAATTTCGGGACTAAAATATAACTAAAAGTGAAAGATACATTTACTCACCAAGGAATGCGGAAAAAACTGGTCGAAACCCTAAAAAAGAAAGGGATTTTGGATAAAAATGTATTGCAAGCCATAGGCAAGATTCCGCGACATCTTTTTATGGATTCTGGTTTTGAAGGTCACGCATATGTAGATAAAGCTTTCCCAATTGCGGCAGATCAAACCATTTCGCAGCCTTATACTGTTGCCCGACAAACAGAACTTTTGGAGGCTAAAAAGGGCGATAAAATTCTCGAAATAGGAACGGGAAGTGGGTACCAAGCAGCTGTACTTTTAGAAATCGGTACAACGCTTTATACCGTAGAAAGACAAAACGAACTCTTTAAAAAGACGAAATTATTTCTTCCAAAACTTGGCTACAAACCAAAACGGATGGTGTTTGGCGATGGCTATATTGGGCTTGCGGAAGAGGCTCCTTTTGATGGAATAATTGTTACAGCAGGAGCGCCTTTTGTTCCAAATCCGCTGTTGGCACAATTGAAAGTTGGGGGAAAATTAGTAATTCCCGTGGGTGAAAATGTGCAAATAATGACCGTCTTTTTACGTAAGTCTGAAACCGAATTCGAGAAAGAAGAGTATGGTGAGTTTAGATTCGTACCTCTTTTAGAAGACAAGAACTAACGGTTTAGATAAAATACTTCATTATTTTGGTTATCAGGGTCTTTAGTGGTTGAACTTGGAATAAATCCATGGAGTTTTAGAAGCTTTTTTGAAGGAATATTCCTATAATCTGTGTAAGCTACAATGGTTTCAAAACCGCTTTGGCTGAAGCCGAAATGTAAAACAGCTTTCAGAGCTTCGCTCATAATTCCTTTGCCTTGAAATTCGGGATCGAGGCCGTAACCTACTTCTGCAGTTTTCCGATCATCCGAAAAATTCCATAGACAAATTGAGCCTATCAAAACATTAGATTCTTGCATTGTAATTCCCCAAGTGATGGATTTATTTTTTCTTAAATCGGCAGTTATAAGTTCAATATGTGCAATCGCCAATTCACGTGTTTGCGGTTCTCTTTTTATGAATTTATTAATCTCTTTATCCGAACGGAAATAATGAACTCTATCTAAATCTGACGGTACAATTTTCCGAAGATTTAATCTTTCGGTGATAATAACTGGGAAAGGTATAGCCATAGTATTTTTTCTTTGTGAAACTCTGTGATTCACCTCGATTTAAAGTCCGAATATGTCTAAAAACTTCAGCCCAAAAATAAATGCTCCATCGCTGCCGCCGTTGTAATAAGAACGAACATAATCTACCCGAAGCAATCTGAATTTTCCAAAACCTAAATTGTCAATTCCTACGGAAATTTCGGAATACGGTTTCCTTTCTTCGGTGCTCAAAAAGTGTGCGCCGGCTACCAAGTTAAGATTTAGCTTATTGATTCCGGGAATTTTTCCTAAAATCCAACCGCGGAAATCATGTTCCACATGTCCTTCAAAATAACTTTTATTGGTGCTGAAATCATAATACGGCATCAAGTTGAAAACGTTGGTGTAATTAGCCGAAGTGCCCACCCGCGTTTGGTTTCCGTTGAAATGTTTGAAATCTACAAACGAAATTCCATCGCCGTTTGCAAAGGCACCACCTTTTAAATTGTAGTAAAACTGACCTTTGTTTCCGAGGGAAATTGATTGGTTTAAACCTGCTTCAAACTGCGTATAACCGTAATTAGATTCAGTAATAGCAGTACCGTTTTCCACTGAGAGTGTCAATTCTGGAAATTTTGTATCGCCCATATTAAACTTCATATCAGGGTTGGAATAATATTTCTGTTCAAAATTGATACGCGCCCGCACTTTACTTTTTATAATGTTATGTTCCGCAATTGCAGCGTTATTAAAATTGTTGGGAGCTAGTGGATTATTACTCGTATAGCTTACATTTTCAAAAGGAATTGTTACGTAATTGGTGTTATTGAAAAGCGGCTGTCGGTTTTCGTATCCCGCAGCGGCGTAAAGATGAAGCCCGTTAAAAATTTCTTGGCTGTAGCCAATTCTTCCATAATTAAGCTCGTACAGCTTCAAATAGTTTCGTTCAAAGAACAATGTGGCAAAAGTATTTATCAGGGGTGAAATAGGCTCCGTATTGTTAAATTGAGCCACTTCGCTTCCTCCCGAAAGGGAAAGGCGCAGTTTGTCTTTCCAATTAAAATTCCGAAGTATGCCTGCCGTAAATCTAAGTCTGTCCTCAGCAATTCCATAATCTGCGCGAATTGCTGCAGAAAGTGTGTTTGTTCGGTTGTCGTCGTACCATTTGCTATAGGTTAACCCAGCTTTGCTATTCCAGCCTTGAACGGTGTTGAAATTGATTTTTTGTAAAGGTCCTTCATAACCAACCGACCATTTTTCAAAGGAGTTTTTATATGAATAGCCTGTAATCAAACTGAGAATGCCCGGTTTGTTTGATTTTGCGTCCAATGAATCTAAATAAGGTTTTGTTTGCCGCAACACTTGAAGGCTATCTTTTTTAATGTAATCCTTTAATTCTTCGTTTGTAAGTGGCACAGGGCGACTTCCTTTCCAAAAAAGACTATCCTTTTTATTGGCTTCCGCTTTAAACGAAAGCACTTCATTTGTAAATGTCTTTTTTGAAAACTCTGGCTTAAAATTATAGTTGCAATAAACCGCTATAAATCCACCTTCGCCCTTCATTCCCAAGAGACCAAAACCGAAATCGATAGTTTGCGAAATCTTGATCCAAAAATCATTTTTTGCATCGTATTTGTAATTCTGTTTCACCAATAAGTTGTTCACAAAAGGCACTTGAATTGCTGCGCCAGTAGCGGAAAGTTCCGTGCCGTACAATTGCCAGTCATCTTCAACTATATAAATAAAACCCTGCCAAACCCTATCGTTAGGTCTTTTAGGGATGACTTTTATTTTATTGATGAGTTTTGGACCTTCATAAAAAACACCATCAAGTTTATAGTTGTAATAATTAAACGCATTATTAGCAATGGGCGAAACCAATTCAGCATTTAGCTCCACCGTGTTTTCATAAAACGAAATATTAGCACTCTGGGCACTGTTAAAGCTGAAGCCATTATCGTTGCCACTCACTTTGCTGGCAATAATTTTTTCGGTGAATTTATCAGGTTTTTGATATGCGATTTCCGAAATAGTTTCCGAGAGATAAATGATGCCGGTTCGGGTGGAATCAAGCATTCCATCAAAATCGCCTACTTCTTGGCCCATAATTTTTTCCGGAACGTTTTTCACTTTCCATAATCCGCGCGAGTAGAAATCGGCGGTGTATTCGCTTAGCTTATCCAAATTTTCTTTTCGTTGCGCAATCGTTTCTCTGATTATGCGGTATGCGGGATCTTCGGAAGTGTTTACTATTACTTCATCTAAACTCGTAGATTCTTCTTCAAGTGAAATATTTAAAATGAATGGAAATGAAGCGGGAGCAACCGTTTTACTCAAAGTTTTATAACCCAAAAACTGAAAAATAACTTCGTATTCAGCTTTTTCTGAAACGTTTAAAGAGTAATTACCATCGTCGTTTGTAGTAGTGCCAACATAGCTATGTTGAAGGTAAATGTTCACGTAAGGCAGCGGTTCACCTTTGGTATCGGTTACTTTTCCAACTATTTGGGCGGAAAGGGTTGCGGATAAAAAGAGTAGAAGGAGAAGAAGCTTTGTTTGCATTCGGTATTTTCAAAAGTTGATTAAACGATTGCAAATTACTAATAAAAATACTTCAAATTTGTAAAAGAAAGGTTTTTGGTTGACTTAGGTTTTCTGCCGATATATATGCTCACGGCAATGTAGATAAACCTACAAGGAAGCCTCCGTTGTCGGCAATGCCTTGCAGGTTATTGGGCGCGGAGTCGAAATGACATCTATCTTCCGCAATCAATTATTAAATGCCTTCTTAATTCTGCTAAGCTGCTTTTTGGAGTCGCGATCTTTAATTACTTCACGTTTGTCGTATTCTTTTTTACCACGGCAAAGAGCGATATCAATTTTCGCAAGGCCTTTGCTATTGGTGAAAAGAACTAAGGGAATAATTGTAAGTCCGCTGTTTTTTACTTCCTTTTCTAGCTTTTTGAGTTCACTGCGATTTAAGAGAAGTTTGCGTTCACTTTTGGGGGCGTGATTGTAATGTGTGGCGTGGCTGTATTCCTGCACGGTCATATTTATAACGAACAGTTCGCCATTGCTAAACTCACAAAAACTTTCGGCTATAGAAGCTTGTCCTTCGCGAATCGCTTTTATTTCGGTGCCGCGAAGCACAATGCCGGCAGTAAAAGTATCGAGGATTTCGTACTCAAACCTTGCCTTGCGGTTCTTAATTTTTACGTTTTTCTGAATTGCCATAAGTGCAAAAATAGATTGAATATTGCAGAATCAATAATGATTAACGAATAATGAGTACTATAGATTAAATTATTCAACCGTAATAGTTTCTACTTTTTTATCGTTGCCATTAATGGTAACTTTATAAAGCGTGGAATTTTCACTATCATCCATATCCTTAAATTTTTCTTCGCCAATAAGCTTATTTACCAATTGTGGAGTGGTGTTGCTATGACCAGCAATAAGAACTGTTTTGCCGTTAGTTTGCTTTAAAAATTCATCCGAATAAATAGTATTTGGTTCGTAACGTTTTGGCGAAATCAGTTTTTGCTGTGCGATTAATGAAACAGTTTGTTTGGTACGCACATATTTAGTTATATAGATTTCATCAATTTTAATCGTTTCAAAATAAGCAGCCCAGCGTTTGGCGCGCATCATCCCGTCAATATTCAGATTAGGATCCTGGTTGTTGGGGTCTGTGCGATCTTTTTCGGCGTGGCGAAGTAGGTAATAAATAGCGCTATAAGTCTCGGGAGTGTTTAAGTTTTCAGTTTCAACAGTTTTGTTTTCTTCTTGTTTTTCATTTTGCTGACCACAAAATGTGAAAAGGGGTAAAAGTAGAAGTAAGATGATGTTTTTCATATGGAAATAATTAAATAACAGTTTTTAAGACTCATTGGCAAAGTTATAACTAAAAGGATTGAATCTTTAATATTTCATTATAATATACGGACGGTTTGCTGTTGTAATTTTATAATTCGAAAAAGAATGAATTAATTAACTTAAAACAAAAAGCTATGAACGAGGATCAATTTAAAGGAAAATGGAAACAAGTAAAAGGTAAATTCAAACAACAATATGGAGACCTTACCGATGATGACCTAATGTACACAGAAGGGAAATCTGACGAATTACTTGGACGCCTTCAGGAAAAAACGGGTAAAACCAAAGAAGAAATAAAAGACCAAATTGACAAGTGGTAGTTTTATTTAAACTTTAATTACCGCTTTGTTTGAAGCCGGACTCCACAAGATTTCACTATTTGAAATCTTGTGGAGTCTTTTTTTTAGGTGAAATTTTTTTCGTTTGAAAATGTTAGCGAAGGATCAAGTTAGATAGTGCTTTGGCAAGTGGGCGGGATATTTCGTTATATTTGACATTAGAATAAATTATAAAAATTGAGTAAATGTGATACTAGACACGACTCTAAAATGTGACAATATAAACTATATCAACCCCACAGAAACCCATATTGTTCCTAAACTGCTAACTCCTATTCGGCTTCAAGAATATGGCGTGGGTATTTTCCAGGCAGCATTAACAAAATCAGCTTTAAAGAAAGTATTAAAGAAAAAGTATATTACGGTTAATAATGTAATTGCTACTTCGGCTACATTTATAAACGGAGGAGAATGTATTCGTTTAACCATTTTAGAAGAAATCGTTCCGAAGAAAAAACTAATCTTTCCACTAAAAATTTTATTTGAAGACGATTACTTAGCCGTAATTCATAAACCCGCTGGTATTTTGGTGAGCGGCAATAGTTTTAAAACCGTTGCGAATGCTTTGGCTCAAAACTTAACAAAAAGCAAACTATCTGATGCATCAACACCTCAACCTGTTCACCGATTAGATTTTGCAACCACCGGTATTTTATTGGTTGGAAAAACGAATGGTAGCATTCGTGAACTAAATAAATTGTTTGAAAATAGAGCCGTTAAAAAAACGTACTACGCAGTTACTATTGGTGAAATGAACGACAGTGGAAAAATCATTTCAGAAATAGATGGTAAAAAAACAGAATCGAATTTTTGGGTGCGCGAATCCGTCTTTTCACCAAGATTCGGCAAACTCAATTTGGTACAATTAGAACCTGAAACAGGAAGAAGACATCAATTGCGCATACATCTTTCAAGTATCGGAAATCCGATTTTAGGAGATAAAGAATACGGAATTGAAGAACTAATTTTAAACGGGAAAGGCCTGTATTTGCACGCTTATTCTTTAAAATTCACACATCCATTTACAAATGAAGAAGTTTTTCTAATAGATGAATTTCCTGAAAGGTTTAATAAAATATTTCATAAAGCGTAGTTACAATAACCCCTTTACCATCATTCACAACAACAGCCGATAATTGTTTTTCTTCTTTAACTTTCAAATTAAAGGGTGGAGCTAATAAGTTTATGCCACTTTGCTTTTTAAGTCTAATACCTTGCCCTGAAATAAGCTCTTTATTTGGTGTGAAATCTCCGTTGGGAATATGTTCTGTTAGGATAACATATTTAAAAGCTGATAGCTTATTCACTATATTTTGCACTTCAGCATTCGATAAATGTTGAAGCACTTGCCTTAATAAAGCACAATCCCCAGATGGCAAATCTGCTACCGCGATATTTAAACACTGGAACTCTAAATTTTCGGATTTAAACTTCGCTTTGTTACGTATAATAAGGTCTTCAACTATATCTACAGCGACATACTTTTTAGTGTGCTTTACCAGTTCTTTTCCAACATTAAAATCTCCACAACCTAAATCGCAAACCGTGATCGGACTTTTAAAAGAGTTGAGAAATGATGTTACAGCCTCTAAATACGGATTTACAATTTCAGGATTATGCGACCCCGACCCCGAATAGAAATCAGATTTTTCACCACCCCAAAGATTCATCTCATAAACTTGCTCCATAGCCTGTTTTGTTGGCCAAGGCTTATTTGTTTTATTAGGTTTATTTTCGATCTTCTTCATAAAAGTGCAAAGTTAATAATATACAATATTTCGCATACAACTCATTAAATAAAATTCTGTGGAAATTAGGTGAGCTCCGTTACAGCAAGTTCGAAATGCATAGCAACCCTAATAAAAATATTAACCCCCAAGCAAACGCATTGGGGGTTAATATTTCAAATATTTAAAAACCTATATTACTTAACCAAATCTTCTTGGTTTCTAAACACTAATGCATCATCAAAACTATCGAGCAGAATAATACTGTCGGTAGTTATTTTTCCGCCGAGTATTTCTTTACTTAGTTCGTTTAACACTTCGCGCTGAATTACTCTTTTTACAGGTCTTGCCCCAAATTGTGGATCGTACCCTTTTTCTGAAAGATAAGTAATTGCTTCTGGCGTAGCGTCTAATACAATGTTCTGTTTCATCAACATTTTGGAAACTCCTTTTAATTGTAGCTCCACGATTTTGTGAATGTCCTTTTTAGAAAGAGGCGTAAACATTATAATGTCGTCTATGCGGTTCAGAAACTCTGGCCGCACGGATTGTTTCAGCAACGCAAGCACATCTACTTTTGCGCCTTCCATTGCGGTTTCGGGATCTTTTACAGCTTCAAAACGCTCTTGGATTATCTGGCTTCCCATATTACTGGTCATAATGATAATCGTGTTTTTGAAATCTGCTAAGCGACCTTTGTTATCCGTTAATCTTCCTTCATCTAAAACCTGCAATAAAATATTGAAGGTATCGGGATGTGCTTTTTCAATCTCGTCCAACAAAACTACGCTATACGGTTTACGGCGCACGGCTTCAGTGAGCTGGCCACCTTCTTCATAACCCACGTATCCTGGAGGGGCACCCACCAAACGACTCACACTGTGGCGTTCTTGGTATTCGCTCATATCTATACGGGTCATCGAGTTTTCATCGTCAAACATGTATTCTGCCAAAGCCTTTGCAAGCTCGGTTTTACCGACTCCGGTTGTTCCTAAAAAAAGGAAGCTACCTATTGGTTTTTTCTCATCCTGCAATCCTGCGCGACTTCGGCGAATAGCATCACTCACAGCAACTATGGCCTCATTCTGTCCAACTACACGTTTATGTAAATGGTCTTCGAGGGTGAGTAGTTTTTCACGATCACTTTGTAGCATTTTGGTAATCGGGATTCCAGTCCATTTTGCTACAACTTCAGCTATATCTTCGCGCGTTACTTCTTCTTTTATCATAGAAGTACCTTCATCGTTTTCGGCAAGTTGCGTTTCTAATTCGCTCAATGCAGCCTGTGCATCTTTAATTTTTCCGTAACGAAGCTCGGCAACCTTTCCAAAATCGCCATCGCGCTCTGCACGTTCGGCTTCTAATTTAAAATCTTCAATCTGTGTTTTTAGATTTTGAACATTGTCCACAACCTCTTTTTCGCTTTGCCATCTTGCATTCAGCTCGTTGCGTCCTTCTTTTAAATTACCCAAATCTGAGTGAAGTGATTTCAGTTTCGTTTCGTCTTTTTCACGTTTAATGGCTTCGATTTCTATTTCGAGTTGCATAATTTTTCTGTCCAAAACATCCAGTTCTTCAGGTTTGGAATTAATTTCCATTCTAAGTTTACTAGCGGCTTCGTCCATTAAATCAATTGCCTTATCGGGAAGAAAACGGTTGGTGATATAGCGTTCCGAAAGTTCTACGGCAGCAATAATTGCTTCGTCTTTAATACGAACCTTGTGGTGAGTTTCATATTTTTCTTTAATTCCTCTAAGAATTGAAATAGCACTTTCAGTATCGGGCTCGTCCACGACTACTCTTTGGAAACGACGCTCCAGCGCTTTATCCTTTTCGAAATATTTTTGATATTCATCTAAAGTTGTCGCACCAATAGCGCGAAGTTCACCACGGGCTAGTGCGGGTTTCAAAATATTTGCGGCATCCATTGCGCCTTGTCCGCCACCGGCGCCAACCAAAGTATGTATCTCATCTATAAAAAGCACAATATCGCCTTCGCTAGAAGTTACTTCTTTAATTACAGCTTTTAAGCGTTCTTCAAATTCACCTTTATATTTTGCACCGGCAATTAGCGCGCCCATGTCTAAAGAATAAATTTCTTTAGTTTTCAAATTTTCGGGCACATCGCCATCTACAATTCTATGCGCTAAACCTTCGGCGATAGCGGTTTTACCAGTTCCGGGTTCACCCACGAGCATGGGGTTGTTTTTAGTTCTTCGCGATAGGATTTGAAGTATTCTTCTAATTTCTTCGTCACGTCCAATTACAGGATCCAACTTGCCGTCGCGAGCAAGTTGGTTGAGGTTTTTTGCGTATTTGTTTAATGAATTATACGTCTCTTCGGCACTTTGCGAAGAAACATTTTCACCCCCTCGCAATTCCTGAATGGCGGCTTTCATTCCTTTTTCAGTTACACCTTGGTCTTTTAGGCTTTGTGCAATACTGCTTTTAGAATTGAGAATTGCCAAAAGAAGGTTTTCGATGGAAACATATTCATCGCCCATTTTTTTAGCAATATTACTTGCTTCAAGCACGGTTTTGTTTGCGTCGCGCGACAGCATAATATCGCCACCAGAAACCTTTGGAAAGCTTTCCAATTGCTTGTCGAGAATCTGTTTTAAAGTGGTGAGATTAACGTTTAATTTTTTTAAGATGAAAGGGGTTACATTTTCATCTACCTCAAAAATTCCTTTGAGTATGTGTTCGTTTTCAATCTGTTGGTGCCCGTATCCTTGCGCAATTTGCTGCGCCTGCTGTATGGCTTCCTGGCTTTTTATTGTAAAGTTGTTAAAGTTCATATATAAAAATGTTTTGTTTGCTTTATAATTATTCCCTTCGGCTTCGCTTAGGGAAGAAGAGGTTATTGAGTGTATTCGAAATACAAATACAAAGCCATGGTAAAATTAAGACAAAATGTCGGGCGATCACTACAATTCAACAGACATTTTGACCGATTGAGCTATCTTAGTTTTATCATTTCTTTTAGACTAAAACCATAATGATTCTCGTAATTTTGAATAAAAATTATAATTATGGGATTATTTGATATTTTTAAAACACCAAAAGATATTGTAAAGGAAGAAATAAAAGAATTGCCTTGGAATTTATTGAGCAATATGGAACAATTGGATGAATTAGTAGCACAATCCAAAACCATTCCTGTTGCTATATTTAAACATTCCACTCGCTGCGGAATTAGCAGAGGTGTTTTGAAGATGTTTGAGAAAAGTTACAATCTTGCCGATGACAAATTAAAACTGTATTACCTCGATCTTATTCAAAATCGCGATATTTCAAATGAAATTGCAGCGCGCTTTAAAGTGCCTCACGAAAGTCCTCAAATGATTGTGATTAAAGATGGAATAGTGGTTCATAACGATTCGCATCATTCTATTGAGGCTGCGCATTTGGAGAAGTTTGTTCAATAATTTTCCTTAATTTAGCTAAAACTTATTTTATGGGAACTGCGGAATTAAAAAGCAATTTATTGGAAATGATGGGCAATATTAAGGATGAACGCCTGATTCAATCATTATATGATTTTTTAAAAAGCCGTGAAATAAGCAAGTCTTCAAATCTTTGGAGCAGTTTATCAGACTTTGAAAAGGAGCAAGTTCTTTTAGCTTATGACGAATCTGAAAATGAAGAGGAGCTCATTCCTTACAAAGAAATCTTCAGGTAATTTCAATGGAAATTTTATTTACCAAGCGTGCCCAGAAAAACTATTCTTCTATTACGGATTATATACAAACGAAATTTGGCTTAAGAACTGCAATGCTTTTGCCAATAAATTAATTGATTTTTTGGAAATTTTGAAAAATTATCCAGAATTGGGGAGTTTGGAAGTTGCCGATAAAAGTATCCGCGGTTTTCAATTCAGTAAACAAACTAGAATTTTTTATAGAATAAAAGGCAATCGAATTATTATATTAACTCTTTTCGATGTGCGTCAAAATCCTGAGAAAAAAAACTTATAAATCTTAATAAGTAGTATTATCCCGCAAAATCACCTTAAACCTTTCTTTAATATCCTGCCCAGCATCAAAAACCATTTGTTCGTTGTTGGGGAAGGGGATAGGGCGATTGCTCACAAGTCTGCGGTCATCGGCTGTTAATGCACGTTCATCGCCACGAAAGGTGGCGTATGCATTTTCAAAAACAAATTCGGAAGAAAGCGGAAAACTGTTAAGGTTTCGCCTTTTGTTTAAATCTTTATAAATTACTGCTCCACCAACTAACACGGCTTTTTCTTGAGTGGTAATATAAACCGTAGCAGAAACGTCTATAAATTTTTCAATCTTAAAAGGATTCCCCAAACTGTCGCGCACTATATTTCCTGCGCGATCGCGTCTGTAATCGTAACCATCTTTTATACGTTGTTTTCTGGTGAATTGTCTGTCTGCAATACGTTCCGGAGAGATTTGAATGGTTTGGAAATTCAAATCGATGCCTAAATCATAATTAATTCCATTCTCCCGCTGGCTGTGGTATTCAGTCCAGAAATCGTCTAAACCATAAGTGTTGAAATCGAGCAAGTCTTGCTCTAAACGGAAAGGTATAAATTGCCCTGTATGGTTATTTAAAGCAACAAAAATGAAATCGGTCCCTCGAAAGTGCGTATCTTCTTTAAGCTGAAAAACATCTCTATAATTAGGTTGTACTTCATCTAATTCACACAAAACATTATATGCACTGCGGAAATCTAGCTTAGTGTTGCGTTGCATATAAACAACGGCCTCTTGATATAAAGATTTCACATAATAATCCTTTGCCTGCAACAAATCATTATTGTAATCAGAAAACACAAAATTTGCTTTTCTCCCCATTGAAACGCTGTATAGCGGCAGTAAAGGTCGAATTAAATTTTGTCGCCATTGAAGATCTAAATAGGTGTAATAAATTTCCTTAGCGTTTGCAGGACTATTTTCTTTCTTCAGAAAAGCAAGATGGCGAGTATCTTCGTCCTTCGCTTTTAGAAATGCTTCTTCCAAAACACTTATATGCGCATCATATTCTTTTGCTCCTTTATCTTTTTGAAGTTTTTTAGTGGCAAGTTCTATTGCCTCATCATAATTTCCCTGAGAAACAAACTTTTGGGTTCGCTTCACGCTGTTGCAAGAAATAATGAAAAACATCGTGAATAATAGCGTATAGAAAGCCTTCATAACAAATTGATTTGGTTATGAAGGCTAAAGTACAATAGTGGTGCCAATATTGATTGATAATTTCCAATTGAAATATTTAAACACCAACAGATGATTTATCAAAAATATTTTTTGAGATCATTATTCTTAACGTTTTTAATTCTGAATAAATCTTCATTTTAACATCCTTATTATAATTAATTTATTACCTTTAAGAAGTCTAACTCATTTAAAACCAGTGCTTATGAAAAATTTATCTTTATTTTTTGGAATCTTACTAGTGGCTTGTATGTCTTCTAGTTTTAGCGAAGGTCAGACCGATGTGGGTCATAAAGTTTACGTTTGTCATAGTCCTCCTGGCAATCCATCCAACAAGCAAACTATTTATATTAGTGAAAATGCTGTTGCAGCCCATTTGGCTCATGGATGCACTGAAGGCCCATGCCTATAGAATTTTGAAATCCTAACAGTTTGGATTCAAATTGTCTAAATTGTAATTAAAATTTGTGTAGAATATAAATATCTAATAGGGCAGCTTTTTTTTAAAAAGCTGCCCTATTTTTTTAATAAATTATGTATTTATTGTTTAATTGCAGGCAATAATTTAGTTCTGCACTCTCCAAAACCGATGCGCACAGTTTCATTTTGGCAATACCCTTTTAAGATTACGGTATCGTTATCATTTATAAATTTCCTTTCAGTACCATCAGAGAGTTTTATGGGCTTTTCTCCTCGCCAAGTAAGTTCTAACATAGAACCGAATGAGTCTGGAGTAGAACCAGAAATGGTACCGCTGCCCATCATATCGCCACTATTTACATTACATCCATTAATGGTATGGTGCGCCAATTGCTGGCTCATATTCCAATACATATATTTAAAATTAGAAGTTGTAACCTTTGTTTCGTCCGCATCTTCGGGTGCAATGTAAACTTCTAAATTTATATCATAACTTTTCTTCCCTTTATATTGAAGGTATGGCAGTTGCTCCATTTCTGGTTTCGGGCCTTCTACTTTAAAAGGTTGTAGCGCATCCAATGTAACAATCCATGGAGAAATGGAAGACGCAAAATTCTTAGCCAAGAATGGTCCAAGTGGCACATATTCCCACTTTTGAATATCGCGCGCGCTCCAATCGTTGAAAAGTACTAATCCGAAAATATGATCTTCAGCTTCATTAACAGGAATGGGTTCACCCAAAACATTTGCATCTGTTGTGATAAAAGCCATTTCTAATTCGAAATCTACCAATTTCGACGGACCAAAAACAGGTTCTGTAGCGCCATCGGGCATGGTTTGTCCCCAAGGTCTGCGAGCATTAATTTCGCTTGGGATTATTGAAGAACTTCTTCCGTGGTAACCCACCGGAATGTGAAGCCAGTTTGGCATCAACGCGTTTTCTTTTCCGCGGAACATAGTACCAACATTCGTGGCGTGTTCTTTACTTGAATAGAAATCTGTATAATCTCCTACTTGCACAGGAAGCTGCATTTCTACCTCATCCATTGTAAAAAGGATGTGTTTTCTATGATCTTTTTTGTCGCGAAGGTCTGGATTTTCTTTGTCAAAAATATCGGCAATTCGGTTACGTACCAAACGCCAAGTTTTTCTTCCATCGCTAATAAAATCGTTCAAGGTATCTTGAAGAAATATATCGTCTGTGAGTTCAATTCCTTTAAAATATCCCAATTGGTGTAGGGCGCCAAGATCAATGGCATAATCACCAATACGTGTACCGATGGTAATTATATCGTCGCTAGTCAAGAAAACGCCAAAAGGTATATTTTGAATAGGGAAATCTGTGTCTGGCGCGGTTTCGAGCCAAGTTTTTCGTGTGGGGTCGTTAGCAGTTATAGGCATGTGAATGGTTATTTTTTTTGTTGAAAATAAAACTAAGTAAAAAAACTCAGAATGTTAGAAATCAAAGATTTAATTGATAATTAGATTTTATCTTCAACTAGTATTTGTTAGTAAAAATCTGCATCAAATATATATATTTCATGATAGTTACCGAATGTAATTAGTATTTTTGGATTTAATTAACTTTCAAAGGTGTTTATGGTTTCAGTTTATGGTTCTGAAGCAATAAATTCCACATATTTTAAACACTAAACTTCAAAATTTTAACATTTACTATGCAACGCGACACACAAATTTTTGAACTTATAGAAGAAGAAAAACAACGCCAATTAAATGGTTTGGAGCTAATTGCTTCAGAGAATTTTGTAAGCGACCAAGTAATGGAGGCTGCAGGTTCTGTACTTACCAATAAATACGCCGAAGGCTACCCCGGAAAACGTTACTACGGTGGTTGCGAAGTGGTGGATGAGGTTGAACAAATAGCTATTGATAGAGCCAAAGCGCTTTTTGGAGCAGAATATGCGAATGTGCAGCCACACAGTGGTTCACAGGCTAATACCGCTGTTTTTGCAGCTTGCTTAAAACCCGGCGATAAATTTTTAGGCTTCGACCTTTCACACGGTGGGCACCTAACGCACGGTTCTCCCGTAAATTTTTCGGGCAGACTTTATGAGCCCGTGTTTTATGGTGTTGATAGAGAAACTGGCTATATTGATTACGATAAAGTTGAAGAAATAGCCCTTAAGGAAAAACCAAAAATGATTATTGCCGGAGCTTCCGCATATTCTCGTGAAATCGATTACAAACGTTTTAGAGAAATTGCAGATAAAATTGGGGCAATTCTCTTTGCGGATATTGCACATCCTGCGGGATTAATTGCCAAAGGAATTATGGGCGATCCGCTTCCGCATTGTCACGTTGTTTCAACAACCACTCACAAAACCCTTCGAGGTCCTCGTGGCGGAATGATTTTGATGGGTAAAGATTTTGACAATCCTTTCGGAATAAAATTGAAAAACGGTAACCTTCGTAAAATGAGCAGTCTTTTGGACAGCGCTATTTTTCCTGGAAATCAGGGAGGACCATTGGAGCATATCATCGCCGCAAAAGCAATCGCTTTTGGTGAAGCTTTGACTGACGATTTCCTTCATTATATGGTGCAAGTGAAGAAGAACGCAGCTGTAATGGCGCAAAAATTTGTTGAAAAAGGTTATGGTGTTATTTCTGGCGGAACAGATAATCATATGATGCTAATAGACCTTCGTAACAAGAATATTTCAGGAAAAGAAGCTGAAGAAGCTTTAGGGAAAGCAGATATTACGGTAAACAAAAACATGGTGCCTTTTGATGATAAATCACCTTTCGTTACTAGCGGAATTCGTATTGGTACGGCAGCCGTTACCACGCGAGGTTTGGTTGAAAAAGATATGGGTAAAATCGTCGATTTAATTGATGAAGTAATTATGAACCGAGAAGATGAAGCCAAATTAGAAAGCATTGCAGTGAAAGTAAATGAAATGATGTCTGGCTTGCCTCTTTTTAAAAGTTAAGTAAAACAGCACCAAATTTTTATAAAACCTTCGGCCGATCGCCGAAGGTTTTTTTGTTTTTCGACGCAACTATTTAAATTTTTTCAGACTATAGGGTAAAGAGTTTAAAATTTAAAAATTCATAAAAACCTATCGCTATGAAAAACTGGTTCATTCTTTTAGTGCTTTCTGCAGTATTCATTAGTTGCTCAAAAGATGCTGACGACACAGCTCCCGAATTACAGGATTTTACAGTTACATTAAACGTTGATCCGGAATATCGTTTCAGCCAATTTACCCAAAGCCTCTAAGCCTTTCTAAGCGATCAAAACGGAAACATATTAGATAGTGGCGAACTTCAAATAGGGCAATCGTTAACTCTAAATTTTGAAGGAGAGCCTTCATCAGTTCACGATTTAAGCTATATGTATTATGCAAATATTGATATTGCTGGCGAAGAATTATATACGTTAATCACTTTTTCAGATATAGATTCGGGTGAATATTTAATAGGTTCAAGACCGACGCTTGAAAACTCAAATGATGAAATTTATTTAAACTTCATCAATACCGGTTATCCGAGCGAAGTAACTTCTAGCACGTCTGGCGCAGGAAATTTTGGTCCCGAAAACGGCGGCTATTATAATTATCGAGGAAATTTAGCGGCATCGCCAACGAGTGATTTCTACATAACTTTAAAAAGCCCGAACGATCAATTTGATAGATATTTTTGGCAAAGAGACATTCCTGAAGGTTCTGTTTTTAATATAGATTACGCCACTTTGCCAGAAATTCAAAGCAGTGTAAATGTACAAATTCCTTCAAATACTATATACGGTTTCGGTCTTGAAGGTATTAAAGGCACCAACGGGATTCGTCATTCAATCAGGCAGGGCAATTACCCCGATGGTCATACTTCGCTATCTATTCCTGTGCCCAATTCTATTTTTGATGTTTTTCTATTTCGACTTAGTTTCGGAGATGCTAATTTTCAGTATTTTAATGAAATGCTTACAGCTACCATTCCAACTACTGTTGCCACTCCCCAAATAAGCTTTACGGTAAACAACCAATCCCCAGCAAATTTTAATATTACCACTAGTGGCGATGCTGCTATTTATAATATAATTTTCCGAGGATCCAATACCAACGAAACTGTATCTGTTGCCCACAGCATTTATGGCGAAGTTGCGCCTGAGGTAGCTTTTTCAAAAGAAAACTTACGGTTGAATATTCAGCGAACGTACCCAGAATTAAATGGTTTTGAAACATTGCCGCTGGGTTCGATATCATTAATGCATTACAGCGAATTGAATTCATATAAAGATATTCTGGAATTTAGAATCCAAGGAAAAGTGTATGAAATTCCAGAAAACGGTTTTTATGAAGGAGTTTCAAAACAATTCGATTAAAGTAGTTTGTTTGAATATTGAATGAAAACCTTCGGTTAGCAGCCGAAGGTTTTTTTATTTGTAATGGTAAGCAATCTGGCAATTATTTATCTTTGAACATTGTTCAATAGCTTTTAATAATATGAAAATAGAAACCGACCGACTTGAATTGAGGGAGTATACTATTAACGATGCTCCATTCATTTTTGAGTTGATGAATAGCGAAGGATGGCTAAAGAATATTGGCGACAGAAAGATCAAAACTGTTGAAGATGCCGAGGCTTATATGCAGAAATTTTACCTGAGTAGTTATGAAAAAAATGGGTTCGGTCCGTTTTTAGTTTCTCTAAAAGATGGAACACCCATCGGCTCCGCGGGACTTTATAAAAGAGACAATTTAGACCACCCAGATATTGGTTTTGCGTTTTTGCGAGAGTTCGGAAATCAAGGTTATGCCTACGAGGCTTCAAAAGTAGTTATGCAGTTTGCTTCGGAAAATTTAAAACTCAAAACATTACTAGCTATTACCCTTGAAACTAACCTTTCTTCCATAAATCTTTTAAAAAAATTAGGTCTTTCCGAAATTGGAACTTATGTTTATAAAGATGGCGAGGAGCTTTTGCTGTTTTCAAATTAATAGTAATAAAATTTGCTTTGAAATATCCAATCCTATTATTACACGGCGCACTGGGATGCAGCCAACAATTGGTTTCTCTTCAGGAAAAACTATCATTAAACTATGATGTTTTCGTCTTGGATTTTGAAGGACACGGCAATTTTAATAGCGATGCAGAATTTTCAATAGACCTATTTTCTGAAAATATAATCAGTTTTTTGAACGAAATAAAAATTGCAAAAGTGAATATCTTTGGATTTAGCATGGGTGGATATGTAGCTCTAAATCTGGCAAAAAACTATCCCGAATTTGTGGGAAAAATTATAACTCTGGGCACTAAATTTGAATGGACACCGTCTTTTGCCCAAAGTGAAATTAAAATGCTTAATCCGGAAACCATCCAAATTAAAGTCCCAGCTTTTGCAAACCGTTTGGAGCAATTACATGGAATAGATAACTGGAAAGGCGTTGTTATTAAAACTGCTAAAATGATGGGTCGCTTAGGCGACAATCCAACTTTAAAAGCAACAGATTTTAAGCAAATTAATCATACAACACTTATTTGTCTCGGCGAGTTGGATACTATGTCCACCCAAGTAGAATCAAAACAAGTAGCGGAATGGTTGCCAAATGGCACATTTAAGGAAATTGAAAATTTGAAACATCCCATTGAAAACGCCCCAGTTGAAAAGATTGTCAACATTATAAATAGATTTTTAGAAGCAAATACATAAAATAAAATTATTAAAAAATGATCACAGAAAAAGACAAACAGTTTATAAAACGCGCCATAGAACTTTCGGAAAAAGGGATGAACAACAACGCTGGCGGCCCTTTTGGCGCAGTAGTGGTAAAAAATGGCGAAATAATTGCCGAAGGTTTCAACGAAGTAACATCCAGTAACGACCCAACCGCACATGCTGAGGTAGTTGCAATCCGAAAAGCTTGCGCTGTTTTAAATACATTTCAACTAGACGATTGTATCGTTTATACTTCCTGCGAGCCTTGCCCCATGTGTTTAGGTGCTATTTATTGGGCGCGACCAAAAGCCGTTTTCTATGCATGTACAAAGGAAGATGCCGCGGAAATAGGCTTCGACGATGATTTTATTTACGATGAAATAGAAAAAAATATCGAGAACCGAACGGTTAAATTTATTAATCTGGATAGGGAAGAGGGCCGAAGAGTTTTCAAAAAGTGGGAAGCGAAAGAAGGAAAAATTGACTATTAAATAAATACATCCTGCAAGATTTTTAAAACCTTGTAGGTCTTTCAGTATCTAACAAAATTACTTCTCTAAAATGAACAAAATAAAATACATCGTTGCCGCTGGAATTTTTGCATTTGCAATTTCCTGTCAAAACGAAAAACCAACAAGCCCATTAATTAAAGGTCTTTGGAAGCTCGAAAGTATGCAAGTGCGCGACACCGCGACAAACACTTGGAGTCATTATCGCGGTGGAATGGACGGTTATCTGCTTTATGATGATAGTGGCCATGTGGCGCTTCATTTATATGATAAAGGCTACGAAAACACGGGAATTGAATTTCCAAATTTTACCGATACCATTCCATTGGAATCTTTAAAGTATATCACGAAATCATACTATTATGTGGGGAATTACAAAGTTTCTGAAGCAGATAGTATTGTTTCGCATTTCAAACTTTCGCACTCAAACCCATCCGAATTTGGGTTAACGGCAGAAAGACGTTTCTACTTTAGTGGCGATACTTTGATAATGCAGCCTGTGGAGCGAAAAAACTCAAAACTAAAGCTGAAGTGGTTAAAAGCACAATAACTTCAAATTTAAAAACTGAGCATAAAAAAACCCGCCACATTGGACGGGTTTTTTATACACTTCTTTTTCTTAACCTTCGGGAAATATTGTAGTTTCATAAGCTCCGGCATCTGGCGGAGTGCTACGCGAAGTTCCATTTAAATCTAATGCTGGACCAACACCATTTTTACCAATATTTTCTGCACCAGAAGTTTGAGCTTCAATATTGAAATTATTCATATCTGTATTTTGAAAAATAGGATCTAAGTTTAATTGAGTTGCAGTGTACAAATTGTTATTGCTAAAATCGTATAATGGATTGTCGCTAAACTCTCCCGTTGGATCTTCAAAACGGACTAAACAATTTTCAAAATTAAAATTGAAAGCGGCCGCATCATTTTTAAAAACGGAGAATTCTCGGCGTTCGTTACCGTAAATTATACAGTTTTTGAAATTCGCTTTTATTAAATCTGCCACAAAAATATCATCACCACTTTCTAGGCTATTATCTATTGAAACAGCAGGGAAGGAGCGGAAACTGTTGGTCCAATAATTAGCAAAAGTACAATGTCTAAATTCATAGCTACCTCCTAATTCAATTGCCAATGAGGAACGTCCGCTATTGTTTATCACCATATTTTCACCTTCAATTACACCAGTTTTTGCAAGTATGCCGTAAAATGAACTATTATAAATTTGCACATTTCTTAAGGTTACGGGGCTATCCTCCACATTCAGACTAATGCTACTATTTTTTATCGTGGTATAATTAAATTCATTGTTTACACTACCAGATGTTAGCCAAATGCTAAGCCATTGCCCCGGAATGTCAGCGAATCCAGGCTCCAAACGGTCTCCTTCAAAAATCACTTCTTTTTCTAAAGCAATGGGATCGTCACTTTTTTCACCCATGGATTTTATTGTTCCGTTCTCAGCGACTAAAAGAGCGCTGCCATTGTGAAAATGTACGCGAGCACCTGCTTCAATAGTCAGCGTTTTATTGCTGGGAACAGCTGCGTAACCGTAGATTACATATGGCTTTTCATTTGTGAAGGTTAATTCGTCATCGTCTAATAAAAATCCTTCTATATATATTGGTTCTTCGTTCTCGTCAAGACCGAAGTAAAGTGATTCGGTAGTTCCGTCGGCATATTTTTCAGGGAAAAGGAAAATGGCATCTTTTACAAGGGTTACCAGATCTACTTTTTGCTGATTTCCACCGCTATCAAAAAGCAATTCGTCTGTATAAAGAAAATCCAGTTGATTGGTAGGTAGGTTGTTTATATCGAATGTAGTTTCAATAAAAATGAAGATACTGTCTTTTGCCAAAACTTGTACGTTTTCAAAAACCTTTCCGGGCATTCCGTCAACATTCAAGCGATATTTAGAAGCTTCGCCCTGCGCCAAACGAAGGGTAGGAATGTTAATATCCTCATCGCTTCGGTTATAAACTTTTAAGTTATAGGTGCTAGAACCAATGTTTGAAAAAATAGTATCTAAATAAACCGTGTCTTTTGAAAACTCTAAGTTTCCGGTGCTGGCAACGGTTTCAAAATCGTTGCGGCAAGAACTCCATAATACTAGGCAACACAAAATTGCCAAACCGTATAAATATCTCATTCAATTATAATTTTGGTAAAAATATAACTTTTTATGAAGCTAATTATTGTAATGCTGGTAGAAGTTTTCTGTCGGGATTGTATTGAGAGAATCCTGTGCCAGAAAAAAGAATAACCACGAATACACGAATATTTTAAAAAAAAAATATTTCGTGTATTCGTGGTGTAAATTTTCTCCTTTCTAATCAGAAACGAATAACTATTTCTAAATAATCTCGAGCTTCACCATTTTGCTGCATCCCGCTACTTGTTTTTACGCGCCGCTTTTTTGCGAGCTCTTTGAAGTTTATTGAATTTAATAGTGTTTTTATAAGCAGCTTTTGCTTTTTCGTACCAATTAGGATCTTTATCAGGTACATAATAGTCGTTATAAGAAATTCCACCAGTAACAACAACTTCGCCCATCATTGCTCCCGAAAGTTCTAAATTTATAGTATTTGAAATATTTGAAACCGTTATTTCTTGGGTTTCAAATCCTACGTAGCTAAAAACCAAAATATCGCCTGGTTTAGTTTCAATGCTATAATTGCCGTCAAAATCTGATTGTGTTCCAGTGGAAGTTCCTTTTATTATAATATTTGTCCCGGGTAGCGGCAAGCCCGTGTCATCTGCAACTACACCTTTTGTGAAGTTGGATATTGAATCAGGCTTTATTGGCTTTTCAATAGTGGGAGCTATTTTGCCAACCATGATACTTTCTATAATTACCTCACGATTCATTGAAACAGCAATTGTTTTTGAGGAGCTACTTAAACTAATTACTTTGGTATAGTAATCCTTTAGATTATAGGAAAGACGTTCGTTATCCAGTGTTACAATTCTGTATTCGCCTTTTTTATTGGTCCATTCACGTGCTCCCGTTTCGTTGGAAGTTATTTCAACATTTCTTAATGGGTTTCCGTTTTCATCAGTTACAACTCCTTCGGTAATTATTTGAATTCTATCAAGTGCTTTGCTAAAACGACCAATTCCCAATGAAATCATCGGTTTTTCTGAAAGTGAGTTAGTTTCAGTTTTTGGATTATTTGAAAGCAACGTCAACGGAAGTAACATTGAAGCCGCAATGGGAGCGAAGCTTTGTCCGCTTTTGCGCTCTAATTTTACTTCGCGGTTGAGTTGTGATTTTTTCACCCTTCCACAGGTATTTTTACTTTTCGAAAGAATTTTCACCAATTCTTCATCGGTTTTTGAAGTTAAGTCGACCACTTCTTTGGTGCAAACCCCGCAGAATTTGCCTTTTTCGGTAGTAGTCATTTTAGCCCAATCTTCGTGGCAAGGCTCTGGAATGCGGATTGTGATAGATTTTTTCATGATTTCGATGGTTTTGTTGATTCAAAGAAATCAAATATTGAACCATGAAAAAATAGCTTTTGAGGGAACTAGCTATTTGGGTGAGGGAAAAGTGTTATTAAAAAACAAACCACGAATGCACGAATATTTTTAAATAATTATTCGTGCATTCGTGGTAAAATTTTTCCGCTTTGCTAATCAAAAACAGCTAATTATTTCTGAATTATCTCGATTTTAAAAAGCTTGTCCCAGTTTTTTCCTGTTATATAAAGTATGTTTGGTTCGCCGTTGTAAGCAATTCCGTTAAGCACATCCAACTTTGGGTGTTGGGTAACTTTATCTTTTAAATCGGTTAAGTCTATCACACCTTCTACCGCACCGTTTGTAGGATCAATAATAGCGATGGACCCCTGCTGATATACATTTGCATAGATTTTCTCTTCAACCCATTCTAGCTCGTTTACACTGCTTATTTTGCTGGTATTTGTAAAAATCTCTATGTAATCTTTTTCAGCAAGTGTGTTCGAATTTAATGTCCAAATTCTGTCGGTGCCATCACTTTTATAAATATTGTTTTCGGAATCGTGGCAAAGCCCCCAACCTTCGCGACTTTGTCCGTAAACAAATGTTCCTGTTTGCTCCATGGTTTTAAGATTGTAAATAAAACCTGTGTTTTCGCGCCACGTAAGTTGGTATATTTTGTTGTTTAAAATAGTTAGTCCTTCGCCAAAATATTGTGCGGCTAAACCAACTGTTTGCAATACTTCGCCTGTTTTATAATCTGTTTTTCGCAGCGAAGATTCTCTGTATTGTCCGGTACTTTCGTACAAAGTGTCGTTTTCAAATTCTAAACCTTGAGTGTAGGCATTTATATCGTGCGGATAGGTTTCTAAAATTTTATAAGTGTAAATTTTTGGTTTTATAGCGGACAAAATAGTGATGTTTTGTGAAGCTTCAAATTCTTCTCCATCTCTATAAATCTTAGCTATTAGCATTTTTTCGCCTAACTTTTTCCCCGAAAGGGAAATGGTTTTACCAGAAACTTCAATTTTGTCTTTATTCAAAAAGTAAAGGATAGAATCGGTTTCAATATTCTTTTTGTTGATTAATGAAACTGTTAGCACATCTTTGGTGGTGTAAGTCTTCTTTGGATTCTCAATTTTCAATGAAAAATTATCTTTTTTTTCTTCAGAATTACTTCCGCAGCCACTCAAAAAAAGAAGTAAAAGTGTAGGAGCTAAAACGTTATATATTTTCATGTGTAACAATTAATTTGCTGCAAGGTATTTATTAAAATTGAAATGTAAAAATACTTGCAAAAACTTGAAAAAGCCTTATCTTTGCGGCGGCAAGTCCTACACAACCAGCTCCTGTTGAATCCTCCAGGGCGGGAACGCAGCAAAGGTAAATAGTTGAGCGGTGTGATGTAGGTAGCTTGCCATTTTTTGTGCGCTAAACTTTCGTTCTGAAAGGGAAGCACGAAACAGGACTGAAGGGAAACAGGACAGATTCCAAAAAAATATCTCACACCCGTCTTGATTCTTGCAGCAAAGCGATATTGGTTCTTGTGTCTTTTTGCAAAAACTATTTGGAAAACCCAGCACATAAGCGCACCTTTGCCCTTCAACAACCATTTATGCCAAAAGTAGTACTCATTACAGGCGGTTCTTCGGGAATAGGTAAAGCCATTGGCGAATATCTTTCTGAACGTGGCTACCAAGTATTCGGAACTAGCCGAAACCCCGATAAAATTACTAATTCTGCGTTTCCACTTCTGAAAATGGATGTGAACGAAACTGATTCCATTAAAGCGGTAATTGCTGAAATTATTAGTAAAACCCAAAAGATAGACGTTGTAATAAACAACGCTGGCGTCGGGATTACGGGCCCAATTGAAGAAACTCCCGAAAGCGAAATTAAAAATGCCTTCCAAACCAATTTTCACGGACCTATAAATGTAATTAAAGCCGTTTTGCCACAAATGCGCAAACAGGGTTTTGGGCATATTTTAAATATTACTTCTATCGCTGGATATATGGGACTTCCGTACCGCGGAATTTATTCTGCGAGCAAAGCTGCATTGGAAATTACCATAGAAGCAATGCGAATGGAAACTTCGCAATTTGGAATAAAAATGGCGAATATTGCTCCGGGCGATTTTGCTACAAACATTGCCGCTGGTCGTTATCATGCGCCAGTGTTAGAAAATTCGCCTTACAACAAAAACTACGGCAACACGCTAAAAATGATGAACGAGCACGTAGATAATGGTGGTGATCCGTTGGAAATGGCTAAGGTGGTATATAAAATTATTGAAAACCCGAATCCGAGAATTCATTATAAAGTAGGCTCATCACTACAGAAATTTTCAATTGTACTGAAACGTGTTTTGCCAGATAAAGTTTATGAGCGCATGCTTTTGAAGCATTATGGGTTGAAGTAAAATTGTTGAATTTTCAACTTATCAATCTTTGTAAACAACGGTATTTAATTTACACATTCTTCGCTATTTTTGCTAAACTTAATTTGAAACCTTACCTATGAAATTCTTTATCGATACTGCAAACCTTGACCAAATTCGCGAAGCCCAAGATTTAGGGGTGCTCGACGGCGTAACCACTAATCCATCGTTGATGGCAAAGGAAGGCATTACTGGCCGTAATAATATTCTGAAGCACTACGTTGATATCTGCAATATTGTTGATGGCGATGTTTCGGCAGAAGTTATTGCAACAGATTTTGAAGGAATGGTAAAAGAAGGCGAGGAACTTGCTGAACTTCATCCACAAATTGTGGTAAAAGTACCGATGATAAAAGAAGGTATTAAGGCGATTAAATATTTTACAGATCACGGCATTCGTACTAATTGTACCTTGGTTTTTTCCGCAGGACAGGCATTGTTGGCTGCAAAGGCGGGAGCAACGTACGTTTCGCCGTTTATCGGACGCTTGGACGATATTTCGACCGACGGGTTGGAGTTAATTGCAGATATTCGTTTGATTTATGATAATTACGGTTTCGAAACAAAAATTCTTGCAGCCTCAATTCGCCATACAATGCACGTAATTAACTGTGCAAAAATAGGCGCCGATGTAATGACAGGCCCGCTTTCTTCAATAGAAGGTTTACTAAAACACCCATTGACCGATAGCGGTTTAAAGCAATTTTTAGAAGATTATAAAAAGGGTAATTAATATTTTGGGAAATTGAGCGGAGTCAGAATGACACTAATTGCTTCGGCTCCTCTTGGCTGCCAATTCTGTTTATTGTGTGCAATCTAATAGCAGGCGTTGCACAGAGACGAAAAGATTATCTTTTGGAGCGGTTACTTATTTAGAAAACCAAGAAGTAGTTGCTCAAAATTAGTGTTGAACAAATTGATCTTCCCTTCAAGTATTACTCCGTTTTTATCCAATATTATGGCGCTATTCATATATTTTACGAGCAACTTCTTTTCGGCATCATTTAAATTTTCAATTTGAAATTCGTTTGATGGATTATAACCAGCATTGATTATAGTTTGTCGCCATTTTTTAAAGTGAGTGTCGGTATTTATTCCCAAAAAGGTATATTCTGGATATTTAGATTTTAGTTCTGCGGCACGACTATGTATGTTTTTATACAGCGTAGGCGATTTTCCAGACCAGAAATAAAGAACCGTAGGTGTTTTAATAACGCTTAATAAATCTTTTACAATATTATCTGCATTTACCAAAGTAACGTTGGGAATTGTGTTGCCAGGCGTGAGTTTAACAGTTGTATTGTACATTTTGCGAACCTCTTTCAGATAATTTTCATCCGTATTCATTTTTGTGAATGCCTCTAGAAATTTACCTTCCTCGTCGGCATTCTTAGCATTTAGAAAATAATAAAGAGCGTTAGAACGAAGCAAACTATTTTTTAGCGTGTCTGAAGTAACTATGCTGTCAATAAGTTGAATTTTTCTATAATTAAATTTGTACGAGTTACGGTCTACAATTGTATTTGCTTTGTATTCTGAAAACACTAGATTTTCAAAATATCGGTTCATAAATCGGTAATATGGATAGTAAAATTTAAGTTCGTCTAATTCAAAATTTATTTTTTTTCTATAGTCGAAAAAGTTTTTATCGAATTCGGCTATATTCTTTCTATTCGCTGCGGTGTATTTTTCTTTTTTTATATAATAATCGTAAGTAATATTTGCCAAGGCTGTTCTTTTGAAACCGTCTGCAACAGGGTTTTGAGCTATATAATTTTTGTATTCTTTAAGTTTAATCTGTTTTAAAGAGTCAATCTTCTTTGTGAAATCTTTAGAAGAGAGTGTATACCAATTTGGAAGTTTTTGATTTTCAGTTTCATTATTTAAATACAGATACATTAGTAGGTTGTTCTGTTCGCCACCTCTTCCAGAATAGGCTAGCGATTCATCAAAATCAATAGTGTTTACGTGGAGTAACAAACTATCACCGGGCTCAATAAAAAATACTTGAGTTTCGTTATGCTTAAAATTATAAAGTCCAGCCTTAATTTTATCGGTTTTGTATAAGAAGAAGTTATTGGAGTCTAATTTAACGGTGTCTAATATTTTATCTCCTTTGGAAAAAATAATATAATCGAGAGTTGGATTTATTATTTGGCCGCTTATCCAAGTAATTTCTACAATGTTCTCTTCCTTATCTTTACAGGAAAGCAATAGTGTAAATATTAAGAGAGGAAGTAGTTTTTTGAACAATCGATTTTAATTTAAAGATAGCTAACAAATTTAGCAACACATTGGCATCAATGTGTTAAATGGTAGTTAAAAGGATTTTTAAAACGTTAATCTTTTCGGGGTGTCGCTTAAATACCTACTTTTGCGCAAAATTTAAAAAGTTATGCTTTCAATTTCAAATCTTTCAGTACAGTTTGGAAAACGTGTATTGTTTGACGAGGTGAGTACACAGTTCACTACGGGCAATATATATGGAATTATTGGTGCTAATGGCGCCGGAAAATCCACCTTATTAAAAATTATTTCAGGCAAACAAGATCCTACTTCTGGCCACGTGCATTTGGAAAAAGGAAAACGTATGTCTGTTTTCGAACAAAACCACAACACCTATGATGATTATATGGTTTTGGAAACCGTTGTTAGGGGGAATAAGGAATTGTTTTCAATAAAAACGCAAATAGACAAACTTTACGAAGATTATACCGATGATAACGCCGAAAAAATTGGCGAACTTCAAGTAACTTTTGAAGAAATGAACGGGTGGAATGCAGACAGTGATGCAGCAGCAATGCTTTCAAACTTAGGTATTGATGCAAGCCTTCATTTTACTTTGATGAAAGATTTGGATGGAAAACAAAAGGTGCGAGTGCTTTTAGCGCAAGCGCTTTTTGGTAATCCAGATGTGCTTATTATGGATGAGCCTACCAACGATTTGGATTACGAAACCATCAATTGGTTAGAAAACTTTTTAGCCAATTACGATAACTGCGTAATCGTTGTTTCTCACGACCGTCACTTCTTAGATGCGGTGTGTACACACATTAGCGATATTGACTTCGGAAAAATTACGCATTACAGCGGTAACTATACTTTCTGGTACGAAAGTAGCCAATTAGCTGCACGTCAACGTTCGCAGCAGAACAAGAAAGCTGAAGAAAAGAAGAAAGAACTTCAAGAATTTATTATGCGTTTTAGTGCAAACGTTGCAAAAAGCAAACAAGCAACTTCGCGTAAAAAAATGATTGAAAAATTGAATATTGAAGAAATTAGACCTTCAAGCCGTCGCTACCCAGCAATTATTTTTGAACGTGAGCGTGAAGCTGGCGATCAAATTTTAACTGGTGAAAATCTTTCGGCCTCTATAGATGGCGAAGTGCTTTTCAAAAATGTGAATATCAACTTAGCGAAAGGCGATAAAGTAGTAATTTACTCTAGAGATTCTCGTGCTGCTACAGCTTTTTATGAAATATTAAACGGCCATATGGAAGCAGATACTGGATCTTTTCAATGGGGAATTACTACAAACCAAAGTTATTTGCCACTAGACAACGAAGATTTTTTTAAAAATAATCTGTCGCTAGTAGATTGGTTGCGTCAATACACTAAAACGGAAGAAGAGCGCGAAGAAGTTTTCATCCGTGGTTTCTTAGGAAAAATGCTTTTCAGCGGTGAAGAAGCACTTAAGACGAGTAATGTGCTCTCTGGAGGTGAAAAAGTAAGATGTATGCTTAGCCGTATGATGATGCAGCGTGCAAACGTTTTAATGCTAGACGAGCCTACAAACCACTTAGATTTGGAATCTATTACGGCTTTCAACAATTCATTAAAAAACTTTAAGGGAACGATTTTGCTTACAACTCACGATCACGAGTTTGCACAAACCGTTGGAACACGAGTTATAGAACTTACTCCAAGCGGCGCAATAGATCGTTACACAACTTTTGATGAGTATATGAACGATAAAAAATTGAAAGAGCAGCGCGATAAAATGTACGCTGTAGAAGCTTAAGCATAGCTTTAATCAAAAATTTAAAAAGTCAGTATTGATTTGAAAAACCTTCAAATCAATACTGACTTTTTTTTAATTGGAGAAACTAAATGAAGTTTCAACCGTTTTCGTATTACTATATTTGTCTTCAAGAGTATTTCCATTTATTAGAAATACAAGTGCACTAATTGGAAGAAATAGAATACTTATCATTTTTAATACTGTCCGATATATTCGTGATTGTAGGCTTAATTGGTCATTGTTTTTTAGAACAACTTTTATTTTCATCACTTGCTTCCCAACTGTAATTGCATTGTTGAAAATATCGAAAATAATAAAATACATCGAATAGAATAAAAAGGACCAACTGATTCCGTAGGTAAAAGTTGTGTCGAAAATTGTCGTTGTGCCCAACTCTCTTTCAATCTCAAAAAACCCTGAAGATAGCGCCGAGATCGTTGCGATAATCAGTAAGTCGATTAAAAACGCGAATATTCTTTTGTTGTTAAAGTTCATTAATACTGACCTTCATTTTATTCTTCAGTAATTTCTACTAAAAACTCCTCTATGGTGCTTTGCGCCTTTTCATATTCATCATTTCTGATAAAAACCATAGTTTGGTTAGCAATACTCATTGTAAAGCCTGCGCGTACACTGCTGTCGTGATCATTGCGTTCAATTGGGTTGATGTCAATTTCATTTAAGCGTGCTATCAAACCTTTGGCAATAAGCGTTGGGCCGGTATAAATTCTTTTTGTTTCAGACATAGTTTTTTTTGGTAAAGGTAGAATAGTAAACGTGTTAAAAAAAAGTATTTCACTCACCGCTCACTGTTAATTCATTTATTCTTCTATTTCTTTAAGATATGCATCCACGATAGGTTGTGCAGTGGCTAGTTCGTCTTTACGCACAAATACGCGCACTTGATCGTCATATTTGCTGCCGGAACCAAACATAACGCCGCTTTGTTCATCATCACGAAGTATTGGGGTAATATTTGCGTCTTTTAATCTTCCTACTAAGGCTGCGGCCATAATATCTGATCCGGTGTATATGCGGATTGTTTCTTCTTTGTTATCTGACATTTTTTATGTTATTGAGTTAATATATTTTTTATGTTTTTTGACCACTGACCACTGACCACTGACCACTGACCACTGACCACTGACCACTGACCACTGACCACTGACTATTGAAATCAGGCATTATAATATTTACTGTTCCAAATAGCGCCATTAAAATTCTTTCCTTTTGAAAAACCATAGAAAATCACCATTCCGCCTACACCTTTAAAAATAAACAAGAACAGAAATAAATATTCTGAAAAATTTGGTTCTTTACTGAACCAATGCATAGGTGCGATTGTGGTAATAAAAGCACTCAGCAATGTAACAGTAAATAAAAGGTTCTCAAAATTTTTATAAGGCCACATCATCAATTTTCTAAAGGGATGCAGGTCTTTGCCCCATTTATAAATTAAGTAAAAGTAGTCGTTACCCATTGGTGCAAAAAGCATCGGGTCGTCTGCGTTCTCTAATTTCATCAATTTTGAGGGAGCAACTATTTTAAAGTTTTTAAGTGTAATATTATGTGAATTTTCAAGGCTTCTAATTTCTGAAATTGCTTCTTCGGGAAAATCTCCTTTAAAATAATGCGAGTCTAAAAAGCGTAATCTGTAAGTAATACAGAGGTTTTTAATATCTTCAATGTGAAAAATATGTGTGCTATTCAATAAATCAAAATTGAAATGATTTTCAACTTCAATAGCTTTTTCGGTTAAATTAGAAAGAATTTCTTTGCGTTGTTTTTCGTTTTCAGAAAATATACACTGAATTTCGTCCATAATAGCTTCTTCTTCAATTCGTTTAGATCGAGACTTTAGAAGCTGCTTTTCAATATTGGTCCTCGAAAACATGGAAACTATTTTTTAGATTACTAAAATTACACAGTACATTCCAGCATGACAACAATTTAACACATTTCGAATCATTTTTTTAATAAGTACAAGTCTTTTACGTTTATAGAAGTGTTGGCTTTGTTATATTTACAATCTTAAATTTTTTCTATGCAACTCAAGAATACATTTTTACTGCTTTTAATAGTATGTTTCGCAACCACGGTTTCGGCCCAGAAATACATTTCGACCAATAATGATGAAGTTTCAAAAGTACTGGGTGAAAGTACTTTTACATCTAGTAAAACTTTTTATGAAAATCTGGAAGAAGCGCCAGATTTCACAATTATGGCGAAATTATTAAAGAACGACCCGCTGCGCAAAACGTTGGAAGCTCAGGAAATGGTTACAATTTTCGCAATCGCAGATGAAGCTTTTACTAATTTATCTAAGAAAAGTAGAGATTCGGTATTGGGAAATACTAGGTTGATAAATTCAGTTGTGAAATATTTAGCCGTACCAGGAAGATTAGACAGCAACAGCCTTATAATGGCGGTTGAAAAAAATGGTGGTATTGCGTATTTAACTACAGTTGAAGGGCAAAAATTAGGAATAAAAGAGGAGGCTGGGCAACTTATGCTTTTCGATGAGGATAATAATACGGCAACATTAATAGCTTCAGATTTCTACCATAAAAATGGTTTCTTTCATATAGTGAATGGTTTAGTTTTTCCGCCAGCGGCAAACTAGTTTTATAAAAGTTAAATAAACATTAAAGTCCCGAAATTGCGAAACCGCAACTTCGGGACTTTCGTTTATAGGTACATAAATATAAACCTAAAAACATATTATGAAAACAAACATTTTTACAGCAGCAGTATTTGCTATCGCACTTTTAGTAGGAACAACTTCTAGTTTTGCACAAAGCAAAATGATGAGTAATGAAAAAACAGTAATGGTAGGTGGTGCCGAAATGTACCCAAGCAAAAACATCGTTGAAAACGCGGTAAATTCAAAAGACCACACTACACTAGTGGCAGCGGTAAAAGCAGCAGATTTAGTTGAAACACTTCAAAGTGATGGGCCATTTACAGTATTTGCGCCAACCAATTCGGCATTCGAAAAATTGCCAAAAGGAACAGTGGAAACATTGTTGAAGCCTGAAAATAAGGCAAAACTACAATCTATACTTACGTATCATGTAGTTGCTGGAAAACACAGTGCTGCAGATATTATGATGGACATAAAAAAAGGAAACGGAAAAGCAACTTACAAAACTGTAAGTGGTGGAACTTTAACTGTAATGATGAAAGGTAAAAAAGTAATGCTAATGGACGAAAACGGTGGTATGGCAACAGTTACTATAGCCGATGTAAATCAGTCTAACGGAGTTATACACGTAATTGACAGCGTGGTTTTGCCAATGTAATATTGCCAAAAAATCCTTTACTAAAAACGGCGACCTTTTCGGGTCGCCGTTTTTTAATTTTAAGTTTTATCTATCGCAGCGCAGCACCAAATTCATTTTCGAATTTTTGCTTTAGCTTGCTCATAATTTTGTCAATCTGCTTATCTGTCAATGTTTTTTCGTCATCTTGAATGGTGAAGCTAAGCGCATAACTCTTCTTTCCTTCGGGAAGGTTTTCACCTTTGTAAACATCAAAAAGCGTTACTGTTTTTAAATGTTTTTTATCAGTTTGAAAGGCCGCTTGGCGGAGATCATCAAACTTTACAGAATCGTCTAAAAGCAATGCAAAGTCGCGTTGTGCAGCTTGAAATTTCGCGATTGGTTTTAATTTGAAATTTTTAGTGGTAAGTTGTTTCAACACTTCATCCCAATTAAAATCTGCATAGAAAACTTCCGCATCAACATCAAATTCTTTGGTGATTTTCTTTTTCACAATACCGAATTCAACAATAATTTCTTTGTTTCTTTTGAAAGCAATTGCTTCGGAAAAAATATCATTTTCAGTATTTTCTTCCGAATAACCATCAAGACCCAAACGCTCCATTAAACTTGAAACGGTACCTTTTCCGTAGAAAAAATTGCTCTTTGCTTCAGGTAAAGCCCAATTAACGTCTGCCTTTAATCCTGTAATAAAAAGTGATAAATGCTTTGTTTCGGTTCTGCCGCCAGGAAAATTATGATAGGTCTTTCCGTATTCAAAAAACTTTAAGTCGCTACTTTTTCTATTGCTATTGTATTCAATTGCTTCAAGGCCAGAAAATAACATAGATTGGCGCATCACCGATAAATCTTGGCTTAGCGGATTAAGCATTGTTATATTATAATGATCTTTTAACGTTTCGCTTAAAGCTGAATAATTTGGTGAGGTAAGCGAATTGTTCAACATTTCGTGAAAACCACGCGCCGTAAGTTGCGAAGCTATTTTATTTTGAACCGTATAATCTCCACCTGGCAAAATAGTGGAAATAGAAGCGTTTAATTTTTGGGTGAATTTCACGTTATTATAACCATACACCCGAAGAACTTCTTCAATAACATCCACATCTCGGGTAACGTCGTTGCGGTATGCTGGAATAGTCATCCCAATTCCGGTTTCAGTTACGTTGATAATTTTCATCTCTAGCGATGTAAGAATTTCCTTGATGGTTTCCTTTGAAATTTCCTCGCCAATTAATTTATTCGCCTTTTCAAAATGTAGAAAAACTTGGTGGTCTTCAATCTTTTTTGGATAAACATCAATCAAATCACTGGTTATTTGTCCGCCAGCAATTTGAAGAATTAAAATAGAAGCGTGGCGAAGTGCATAATCTGCAATATTAGGATCAATTCCTCTCTCAAAACGAAAAGAGGCATCTGTACTAAGACTGTGGCGTTTTGCAGTTTTACGAACGCTCACAGGGTTGAAATATGCGCTTTCTAGGAAAATACTGGTTGTTTCTTCGGTTACCCCACTATTCATTCCGCCAAAAACACCAGCAATACACATAGGTTTTTCGGCATCACAAATCATTAAATCTTCTTCGTGAAGTTCGCGTTCAATACCTTCGAGGGTAGTAAATTTTGTGCCAGCTGGAAGTGTTTTTACATGTACCGTATTCCCAGAAATTTTTGCAGCATCAAATGCGTGCAGGGGTTGACCAAGTTCGTGGAGCACATAATTTGTAACATCCACAATATTGTTAATTGGTGTTTGCCCGATGGCTTTCAGTCTATTTTGAATCCATGCAGGCGACGGACCAACTTTTATATTGCTAATTGTAATTCCGCAATATCTTGGTGCGAGCGCATTGTCTTCAACTTTTACATCAATTTTTAATGTGCGGCTGTCTATTCTAAAATTACTAGAAGATGGTGTATTCAGTTTTGTTGAAATACCATGGTGAAGAAGTCCCGCTTTTAAATCGCGAGCAACTCCCCAATGACTCATTGCGTCGGCTCGGTTAGGGGTAAGACCTATTTCAAAAACTTTGTCGTTTTCAATTTGTAAAACTTTGGCTAATGCAGTTCCAGGCTTTAATTTAGAGCTAAGAACCATTATACCGTCGTGCGATTTTCCGATGCCGAGTTCGTCTTCGGCACAGATCATTCCTTCACTAACTTCGCCACGTATTTTACCTTTATTTATTTGCCAAGGATTTCCATCTGCATCATAAAGTGTAGTGCCCACAGTGGCTACAGGAACCTTTTGACCAACGGCAATGTTAGGAGCGCCACAAACAATCTGAATTGGTTCGCCTGTGCCCACATCTACTTTTGTTACCTTCAATCGGTCTGCGTTGGTGTGTTGGGTGCATTCTAAAACGTAACCAACTACTACGCCTTCTAAGCCACCTTTTACGGAAGAAAAATCTTCTATTCCTTCTACTTCAAGACCGAGGTCTGTTAATAGTTCGCCAGTTTTTTCGGCGTCCCAAGGTAGGTTGATAAATTCTTTTAGCCAGTTAAATGAAATTGTCATAAGTGTAAAATTCTAAACAGTGGGCAAAGATAATATTCTATTGGTTATTGTTTATTGTTTATCGTTTATTGTTTTTTGGAAATGTGGCCGTTTGTTGAATTATTCGAAACAAGTATTATTAAAACCTCCTGCAAGGTTTCAAAAACCTTGTAGGTCTTCACTAAAGATTATTGTTTAACCGACGATGAAATATTCCCCAGAAAATAAATAACGACTATTAATGTTGCAAAAGCAGATACAAAAAACGTTACGCTTGCGCCAAAATAAAACCACAATAGCCCCGCCATAACACTGGCAACCATTGCAACAATGCTTTGGAAAGCAGAATAAGTGCCCACGGCGGTGGCGGTATTTTCGTCTTTGGAAATATTCGTAATCCATGCTTTGGAAATGCCTTCGGTGGCTGCGGCGTATATTCCGTAACCAAAGAAAAGAGCAATAATAACGTACAAGTTTGTGGTTAAACCCATTCCAAAATACACCAGACTGAAAATTACTAATCCAAAAACGAACATTTTTTTAAGTCCAATTTTATCTGCGAAACTACCCAAAGGATATGCTGTGAGGGCATATATTAAATTATAAAAAATGTAAATGCCAATTACCCAAGTGTCGTCCAATCCAGCATCTTTCGCTTTTAACAATAGAAAAACGTCGCTGCTATTAAAAAGCGCGAAAAATAAAAGTCCGAGTACTACTTTTCTATATTCGGGGGGGCTTGTTTTCCAATATTTTATAAATGAAAAGAAACTGATTTTTTTCTTTTCAGAAGTGAATTCAACTTTTTTATCTTTCAAAAGAAAAGAGGCAACAACAGCCAAAACTCCTGGGATAAAAGCGATGTAAAAAAGATTTATATAATCTGCGGGATAAAAATATAAATAGAGTAGTGCAAGTGCAGGACCCAGCACGGCGCCAAAAGTATCCATGGATCGGTGGAAACCGAAAACTTTACCTTTGTTTTCTTTAGTAGTTTCTCTGGAAAGCATTGCATCCCGTGCGCCAGTGCGGATTCCTTTTCCCAATCTATCCGTAGTTCTTGCGAAGAAAATCCAAAGTGGGTATACAAAAAACGCCATCATCGGTTTTGAAATAGCGCTGAGCGCGTAGCCAAGTTGGATGAAAGGAGCGCGCTTGGCTTTGCTATCGCTTAACTGTCCAAAATAACCTTTACTCAATCCAGCAACGGCTTCCACCAATCCCTCCAAAACACCAATTAAAATAATGGAAAACCCAATACTTTTTAGATAAATGGGCATTATTGGGTAAAGCATTTCGCTGGCCATATCTGTAAACAGACTGACGAGGGAGAGAATCCAAACGGTGCGGGTGATTGTGGTTTTCACTTTACCTTTCTTAGTTGGTCTAGGAAAGGTAGTTTATTTTTTCAGATTTTGAAACCGCTGCAAAAGCGTAGGATGCGAGTAATGGGCAAAAACATACAATGGATGCGGAGTTAGATTACTCAGACTATTTTTTGAAAGTTTTTTTAAACCTGAAATCAATGGGGGAGCGGCATACGTTTGTTTCGCAAAATTGTCTGCTTGGTATTCAAATTTCTGGGAAAGGAAATTCATCAAAAGACTTGTTATCCCAGAAATAGGACTGTATAAAACCCCAAAAACAACCAACCCGATATGAAACGAAGGTTGCGAAACATTCAGCGCTTCAGAAAATAAAGGATTGCCGATAAATAGTGAAAGTAACCAAAGCGTAAATCCTGTGGTTAGGATTGCGGCAAATAGATTGATGATGATATGGTTGCGTTTGTAATGTCCAACTTCGTGCGCGAGGACGGCTACTATTTCCTCTTCGTTTAAATCTTTTATTAGGGTGTCGTAAAGGGTTATGCGCTTTTCACTTCCGAAGCCAGAGAAATAGGCGTTTGCTTTTGTACTGCGTTTACTGCCGTCAATTACGAATATTTTATCGAGCGTAAAACCCACTTGTGACGCGTACGTTTCTATTTGTGAACGCAGCGAACCTTCTTCCAGCGCAGTTTGTTTATTGAAAAGTGGAACGATGAAACGTGCATAAAACAGATTCATTAAAACGGTAAAAACGGTGACGATTCCCCAAGCGTACAGCCAAAAGTTTTTGCCCGTAGTTTGGTAAAACCAAATAATGGCACCCAAAATAATACCGCCGATAACAGCGCCCATCAACCACCCCTTCAGTTTATCGAGAAAAAAAGTTTTACGAGTGGTTTTATTAAAACCGTATTTTTCTTCAATAACGAAAGTGCTGTAATAACTAAAAGGCGTGCTGAGAATATCGCTAGCAATCATTATGATTCCGAAGAAAGCTAAAGCGATAATTATTTCATTGTTTGCAAAGGAACGCGCTAACTCGTCTACATACGCAAAGCCGTCAAAAAAGAAAAATAGGAGGGTAGCAACAAGTGAAATTGCTGAGCTGAGTATCCCGAATTTGTAACCTTCCTTTTTATAGCGCTGCGATTTTTTATATTCATCCTCATCAAAAACGTCCTGCAATTCTGCGGGAAGTGGATCATTAAAATGTTTGGCGTTTAAAAAATCAAGCAATTGATCAATTATAAAACTGACAATTAATATTGCTATTATTATGAGGAAAAGGGTTTCGGGTTTCAAATGGAAAGATTCAAGGTTTAAAATTCAAAATTCATTTTTTTTCAAAGACTGGGAGCGAGTTCCCCCTTTGGGGGCTAAGGGGCTTAGGGGGCAATTCGTTGCCGCTTCGCCTCAAATATAAGGATTCCCGCAGCTACGGAAACGTTCATACTATCTATTTCACCTTCCATTGGGATGATGATATTTTGGGTGCTGTTTTCGAGCCATTCATCCGAAAGTCCGGTGGCTTCAGTTCCAACAACAATCGCTGTACTTTTTTTGAAATTACAAGTGTGGTAAGGTACCGAAGCTTGTAATGCGGCGCAATAAATATTGACCTTGTTTGCTTTCAAAAACGCAATAATTTCTGAAGTGCTTCCCGTAGCAATTTTATTGGTAAACAAACACCCCACACTGCTGCGGATGATGTTGGGATTGTACAAATCTGTTTTTGGGTTGGCAATAATTACAGCATCCACATTTGCCGCATCTGCAGTGCGAAGTAGGGCGCCGATGTTGCCTGGTTTTTCGGGAGCTTCGGCTATTAGGATTAAAGGGTTTTTGGTTGCAAGTTGCAGGTTGGCAAGTTCCAAAGTTTTAGAATGCACAATTGCCAAAACACCTTCGGTAGAACCGCGATAAGCGAGTTTTTCATAGATTTCTGAAGTAATTTCGATGAATTCTGCTTCGTTATTTGCCGATTCTTTCAACGTGAATATTTCTTCTTCGGAAATAATTTCGGAACAGAAAAGGAAGGTTTTAAAGAGATAGCCGCCCTTTATTGCTAGCGAAATTTCGCGAAAGCCTTCAATAATAAAAAGACTTGTTTTGCGGCGTTCGCGCGATTTTTCCTGTAACAGGACAATCTGCTTTATCAACGGATTATGAAAACTTGTAATGGACTTGTGCATTGCGCAAAGATACGCTACTGAAAATTATTTATGAAGAAGCTTTTTGCTTTCTATTTCAGCATAGAATCAGATTGAACTTTCAGGAATTAGAACCGATTTGATTTTTGGCACTCAGTGTTAAAACTTTCTTAACGCTTTGAATTGTTTTTATATCTTGCAAGAAAAATATTTCTTATGAAGAAATTTGTACTTTTAGTAGGCTTTCTTATAACTACCATTACAATATCTGCCCAAGTAGTGGCAAATCCAGCTCTAGATTTATATGCTTGCGATTTAAATAATGACGGCGTTGAAATGTTTGATTTAACAGTAAACGATACTATTATTATTGGCACTCAAAATCCCGCGGAACATAGTGTTACTTATTACCAAACTTTGATTGATGCTTTAAATGGTACAAATGCAATAGCAAACCCTGAGAGCTATGTAAGTGCTGGAGAAACTATTTTTGCTAGAATTGAAATTGTTGTAACAGGCGATTTTGATACAACTAATTTTGAATTAATAATAGACCCAACACCACCAAACCTGGGCCCTTTTGAAATGATGCTGTGTGATGATGAAATCAACGGCAGCACACCAACCGATGAAATCTCTACTTTCGATCTTACCAGTGTCCACAATGAAGTAACAAATGGCGATCCCAGCCTAACAGTTGTATGGTTTATGAACGCTGCCGATGAAGCGGCGAATGTACCTATTCCTAATCCAAATTCTTTTCAGAACACTTCTACCCCACAAACCGTAATTGGTAGAGTCGCAGCCACTAACGGTTGCAAAACCCTTGTTACGCTTACGTTGGTTGTAATGCCAAATCCAAGCCCCAATCAAAACCCCTATCCGCTTGAAATGTGTGATGATGATAATGATGGCTTTGCTATTTTCGATCTTACAGTGAAGGATGTTGAAATTGGCAATGGACAATCTAATATTAGTATTACTTATCATGAAACGTTAATTGACGCAGAGAACGCAACATCCCCACTGCCTAGCCCATATGAAAATATAGTAGCATACTCACAAATTGTTTATGTTCGTGTTGAAGGTAACCAAATTCAATGTGCAACTATTGTTGAATTGGAACTAAGGGTAATTAATCATCCTTTAATAACCCCACCTAACAACCTCTTTATAAATGAAGGCGATGGCGACGGGTTTGCAATTTTTGATCTTACGGTGAATATTCCGGTGATTTTGGCTGGGTTGAACCCTTCTGATTATATAGTAGGGTTTTATATAACACTGGCAGATGCCTTAAACAGTTTAAATCCAATAATGAATTCAAATTCGTACACCAACTCTTCCAACCCACAGACAATTTATGTTCGAGTTGAAAATATAAATACGAGCTGCTCTGTTGTAACTACTTTTGAAATCGCTACAGATGAACTAGCCCCCGATGCAGACGGTGATGGCATTGCCAATGAAGATGAAGACATAAACAACAACGGCAACCTAAACGATGACGACACCGACGGCGATGGTATTCCAAATTATTTAGATGATGATGACGACGGCGATTCAGTTTTAACATTGGTAGAAACAACTGGAATTGGCGCTGGCGTTGCACCGTCTTATATCTATATTGACACCGATGGCGACGACGTAGAAAATTATTTAGACAACGACGATGATGGCGATGGTACTTTAACTATTGATGAAGACTATAACAACAACGGCACACCATTAGACGACGATATTAATGGAAATAGCATTCCAGATTTCTTGGATGATGAAGTGTTCCTTTCTGTAAATTCATTCGGTTTTGAAGATTTAAGTGTTTACCCAAATCCAACTGCTGAAAACTTTACAGTACAATCGTCCCAATTGGTTTTAGAAACAACCATTTCACTTTATGATATTCAAGGGAAACAATTGTTTTCTGAAACTATGCTCCCGCAAAACGGCAAGTTGAAGATGAATGTTTCTGTTTTGGAAAACGGAGTGTATTTCGTGAAAATCTCTTCGGAAGGAAATTCAACAGTGAAGAAAATTATAAAGCACTAATCACGCAAGTCTAAAATCTTAGATCTCCAATCTCACATCTATTAATCATAAACATTTCTAAAAAGCTTCCCCAACACGGGAAGCTTTTTTACATTTAGTGGTTAATAAACCAACCAATTATGAAAAAACTGATTTTATTAGCTGCAATTGTCCTTTCACTTTGGGCATGTAAAAACGACAAAAAAACGAGTGGCGAAGATCCACGGATAGAAGGAACAGAACTAGACAGCACCGGAATAGAAGCGCCCGATGGGGAAGCGAAAAACACGGCAATGAATGTTGAAAAAACATTTCCGTCTCAACTTCAAAACATATTTACAGCTCACGGAGGCCTGAAGCAATGGCAAAAAATGAACAATCTTTGTTTTGAAATGAAAGGCAAAAATGGCGACGAAATCCACACAATTTCATTGCCAGACAGGAAGACCAAAATTGAATCTAAAGATTGGAGCATTGGTCTTGACGATAAGGGCGTTTGGTTACTAAAAAACGAATTAGGCTACAAAGGCAATCCTGTTTTCTATCATAATTTGATGTTCTACTTTTACGCAATGCCTTTTATAATCGCAGATCCCGGAACCAATTATACCGCCGTTGAAGCAACTGAATTAGACGGAAAAATGTACAATGGTTTTAAAATTTCATATAACGACGGCGTGGGCGATTCGCCCGATGATGAGTATATTTTATACTTCGATTCCGTAACAAACCAAATGACGTGGTTGGCTTATACAGTAACATTCAGAGACCAAAAGAAAAGTGATGACTGGCATTTTATAAAATACGACAAATGGGAAAATGTAAATGGATTGTTGCTTCCAGAGCGATTTACTTTTTGGAATGTTGAAAACAATAAGCCAAAAGATAAAAAGTTAACTTATAAATTCGATAAAATCACAGCTACCGAAACGATGCTCGATGCTTCTGTTTTCGCAAAACCTGCCGAGGCAGAATACGTTAAATAGACTTGAAATTTTAGACGTGAGACGTGAGAAGTGCGATTTTCAGTTTCGATTTCGATTTTGATTTCACAGCGTTTTATCTTCAAAATAATTTACAACCAGAGCCACCATATAATCATAACTCATGATTCCGCGGCTTTGGTTGTTTGCTTTTAAAAAGTTGTCCCAAAATATTTTTGAAAAATCCTCCAATGGGTTTTGATAGCTTTCCCAGAAATCGCGCATTTCTTTATAGCTTTCCAAAATACCTGGGTTTATCGTGGTTAATAGTTCGAAGTATTTTGGTTCGTCTCTGCGGGCAATTTCATTAATTAAATAACGCAGTGTAAAAATATATCCAGCATACTGAATATACGGGTCGTCATTGTGCAATGTGGAAAGTGTGGCTATAAAATTGGCTTCGTTTTCTGCGGCATAGCCTATTTGGTGCGCTTCTTCGTGGCAAGTTACTACCGGAAACTTGTAGGTTGTGATGAGGTTGTTTACTTGTGCTTCGCCTGAAAAAGGGTTTAAATAGCCACTATAACCCATAATGGTAAGGCCTAAACTCCAACCACTTTTTTTGATGCTTCGCGGCGAAATGGCCAGCTGCGGAAATTCTTTCTCCAGATTTTCATAACCATTCAATGTTTTTTTGAATATCTCCTTTTGAGTGTACGGTAGCTCAATTTTTACGCTATCGGCATAGCCCAATTCGCGGTGCAATGCATTGCTCTTTTCAATAAAACGGTTGGTTGTGTTTAAAAGTTGTTCAGTGGTATAATCGCTCTTTAACTGCAATGATTTGTGTAAGGGAAGCCGGTAATAATTATACCCCCAAAGCACGTGAAACATTAAATACACTACCGAAACAGCCGCCAGAATATCTACAAAAAAATACAATTTGTCGTTTTTTAGTCTTTTCACATTTTTATAGAGCCAGTGAATGGCAACTATAATTATGAGTAGATAAAACAAATCGCCAACAGAAAATGGAACCCAGCCAAAAAGGTAGCGGGAGATTTTTGAAATCCAAGGGTAGATTCCGAGGCTGTAATATTTTTCAACGAACGCTGGAAAATGCTTTAAAACCTGAAGTGCAATTATCTGCACAAATAGAAATAAAGCGAGGAATGCTGAGGTTCGTTTTTGCATAATCCAAACTTACAAAGGAATTCTTTCACTACATAATTTTTATAGCGATCACAAAACCGTAAATTTGCGATTAGTTGACCACGAATACACGAATGTATTTTCATTGTATTTAGTTTAAATAATTCGCGCATTCGTGATGGATATTTAACCACTAATGCATGAATTATTTTTTAAAATATTTGGAAAAACACAACAAAGAGAATTTATTGTTATTCGTGTATTCGTGGTAAAAAAAATCACAACTCAAATTATAAATTATAAACTATGAACGAAGAAATAAGAAACCTAAAGCCCAAAGCGCTTTGGAACAAATTTGCAGACCTAAACGCTGTGCCGCGCCCTTCTAAAAAAGAGGAACGCGTTATTGCTTTTATGAAAGACTTCGGAACGAAGCTCGGTTTGGAAACTATGGAAGATGAAGTGGGTAATGTTATAGTTCGCAAGCCTGCAACCAAAGGAATGGAAGATCGTAAAATGATTGTTTTACAAAGCCATCTTGATATGGTTCACCAAAAAAATAACGACACCGATTTCAATTTTGATACACAGGGAATTGAAATGTATGTAGATGGAGATTGGGTTCGTGCAAAAGGAACAACGCTGGGCGCAGACAATGGTTTGGGAGTTGCCACTATTATGGCGATTCTTGAAAGCAACGAAATTGAACACCCTGCAATTGAAGCGCTTTTTACGATAGATGAAGAAACAGGAATGACGGGTGCCAAAGGATTAAAAGGCGGTTTGCTAAAAGGCGATATTCTTTTAAATCTTGACACAGAAGAAGATGACGAAATAGGCGTTGGCTGTGCCGGCGGTGTTGATGTTACTGCAACTGGTAACTATTCTGAAGTTGACGCTCCAAAAAATGCAACTAGCTTTACTATAAAAGTGAAAGGTCTTAGCGGTGGTCATAGTGGAATGGAAATTATTAAAGGTTTGGGTAACGCCAACAAATTAATGAATCGTTTGCTTTTCGCTGTGCAAGATTCTATGCAATTGGCGAAACTGGAAGGCGGAAGTCTTCGCAATGCAATTCCGCGCGAAAGTGTAGCTAAAGTTGTAGTTACTTCGGAAGAAGATTTTCTTTTGGGAATTGAAAAAATGAAGCAAGTTATTGTTTCAGAATACAAATCTTTAGATCCAAATCTTTCTATTACTGCTGAAAAAGCTGATGAAGCTAGTACGAAAGTAATGAGTGAAGCCGATCAAAGAAATTTCTTTAATGTAATGAACGCTGCACATAACGGCGTTTACAGAATGAGCCCAGATATTGGAGATTTGGTGGAAACTTCAAATAACATTGCGAAGGTTTCAGTTGAAAATGGCAACATTAAAGTAGAATGTTTAACTCGTAGTTCAGTAGCGTCTTCTAAAGATGTTTTGGCAAACGCATTAACCTCAGTTTTTGAACTTGCAGGCTATAAAGTAAAATTAGATGGCGATTATCCTGGTTGGGCGCCAAATATGGACAGCGCAATTTTAAAGGTTTTAGACGGTCTTTATCAAAAAATGAACGGCGAAAAAGCCGAAGTAGCTGCTTGCCACGCCGGATTGGAATGTGGTATTTTAGGTCAGAATTATCCTGAAATGGATATGATTTCTTTCGGTCCAACAATTAGAGGAGCACACTCTCCCGATGAACGCGCAAGTATTTCTTCCGCTCAAAAATATTGGGAATTTGTATTGGAAATATTGAAGAACATTCCGAAAAAATAGAACCAAGACTCAAGACCGCTGCGCTATACGAGGCACGACGGATTCTTCTTTAATAATAAGTTTATTGATTATTAGAAATAGTAGTGTTTCCCTTGAGTAACGCTTCAAAAAAAAAGAGGAACTAGTTTAAAAACTGGTTCCTCTTTTTGTATTTATTACTAGTCCAATCGTTTAAATTTTTCTGCGCAACCTTCGTCGCAGGACGATGGGTTTGGTGTTAATATCAAATTTCCTTCCTCAAATGTTACATCGTAATCCCCGAGTGAACCAGCTTCTAGACAATCAAACGTGATATTAATATTGTTGGATGAATTGAACGTCCAAACCCCATTACACGTAAAGTCATTTGAAGTAATTACATCATTACTCTGAAAATTATAAGTGAAGCCATTCGCCACTGAGTACCACTCTGGAAAGTTTGAGCCATCACTTCCATAGAACTCTATCATTTGCCATGAACCAATTATAGAATCTTTCACACTATCATCATCCTTATTACAACTATTCAATAATAGTAATAAAAAGAAGAATGTGACAATCGATACATGTTTGATCAATCCATATTTGTGTGATTGTCTCATTATCTTTTTGGACTTAAGATTAGTAGTACTTTAATCTATTATAAATTTAAACTTATTTACGCAAAAAAAAAGGAACCGAGAGATCGATTCCTTTTTTGCAATTGTATTTTGTCTGAAATTACTCTACTATCTCAACAATCTGAAGGTTGAAAATCAATTCAGAATCTGGAGGTATAACTCCTGGAATTCCTCTTTTGCCATAAGCTAAATGAGCAGGAATGAAAATTATGGTTTCATCGCCTACTTTCATATTCAATAAACCTTCACGGAAGCCTGGGATCAATTTTGCTTCAGTACTATAATCTGTTGGTACCGGCACATATTGTTCAGCAGCTTTGCGCATTTCGTCAACCATTTCAAATTGTTCTGCGTTTGAAAGAATATTCGAATCAAATAAATGTCCGTCTGCAAGATATCCTGCATAGTTCATCAAGATTTTATCGCCTTCTTTGGGTTGTGGGCCTTCTCCTTTTTTCGCGAAAAAGATTTTAATACCTGAAGGAAGTGAATCTGCTTTTCCTCTGAAAGCTTCAAGCTCCTTAGCTTTGTTTGTTGCTACTTTATTGATGCGTTCTTCTTTCTCTTTCTTTTCTTTTTCAAGCTTCGCCATTTCTTCAGTGAAATAAGGAACTTTTACTTTTCCTTTATTTATAATATTCACTTTTTCAAGAATAATTGGCTCTTTTGGCTTATCGCCTGGCTTTTCAGTTTCAAGATTTCCTATTGAATCTACAACTTCTTGTCCCAATACTATTTCGCCAAAAATTGTGTGTCTTCCATCAAGCCACGGAGTTTCTTTTAGTGTGATAAAAAACTGGCTACCGTTAGTATCTGGGCCAGAATTTGCCATTGCTAAAAGTCCTTTTTTGCTGAAACGGATCGTGTCATTTGGTTCGTCAGGAAATGCAAAACCTGGATTACCAGTACCATCTCCTTTTGGATCACCACCTTGGATCATAAAATCCTTAATAATACGGTGGAAAGTTAGACCGTCATAAAAACGTTTTCCTTTGTAAAGTGAGTCAACCATTCCGTTGGTTCCTTCGGCTAAAGCCACAAAGTTAGAAACCGTAAGTGGTGCGGTTTCGTTTTTAAGCTGTGCAACAAAAGTTCCTTTATTGGTAACAAATTCAGCATAAACACCGTCTTTTAGCTCAGGATATTTTTCCTGACAAGAGGCAAGAGCAAGGGTAAGTAATAAAAATAAAAATGTTAGTTTTTTCATCTTTTAAAATTAATTTTAGTTTGATTGTTCTATTGAATGTAATGTAATAGTGCTCTGCACCGGTATGTTGGTGCCGAGTTTTTCTTCGATCCCATAATAGCCATATGCTTTATAGGAAGGAAAAAGGAAGGTTACTTTTTCGCCCTCCTTCATAAGCTTTATGCCTTCGCGAACGCCAGATATTAAATCTTGGTTGCTTTGGTCAACTTTATATTGTTGTAGGCCGTTTTCTTCTTCTGAAAGAATTACACTGCCGTCGAGATTTTTTATATCGTACGTAAATTTTACTATATCGCCTAAATCTGGCATTTCTGTATTTGCGGTATCTTTTCGGTTGTAATAGTACCAAAAACCATTTTCGGAAGAAATATAATCTGTAGTAGAGTCGATAGCCATCATTTTTTCGATGTAACTTTTCTCTTCGTCGTAGATTTTTTTGTTGCGTTCTGCAGATTCCTTAATAAATGATCCTGAAGCACTTTGCGCTGGGCGTCTAGCCTCCGGACTTTTGCAGGAAATAACTAAGGTAAAGAATAATGTACTATAAAGCAGCTTACGAAGCATCTGTGAGTTCATTTTTATAACGGGGCAAGATACTAATAAATTCGTTTATTGTTTTGTTAAGGTCTTGCGAACTTTTTCCACCGGCAGCATTAATGTGGCCACCGCCGCTGTAGTGGTTACGAGCAAAATCATTCACTGAAAATTTACCTTTACTTCTAAGGGAAATCTTCACAATACTTTCCTGCTTATTTTCAATAAATATCACTGCGAAATAAACACCTTTTACTGAAAGCGCATAATTTACAAAGCCTTCGGTATCGCCCTTTTTGAAATTATTTTCGTCCAGTTCCTTTTGGGTTAATGTAATATATGCAGTGTGCAATTCGGGCAAAATTACCAGATTATTTAAAGCTACACCCAGCAATTTCATTCTATCTGGACTGTTAGTATCGTACACATTTTGATTTATAATTGCGCTTTCTGCACCAGCTTCAATCAATTTTGCAGCAACTCTGTGTGTAGTTGGGCTAGAGGAGGAGAAGCGGAACGAACCCGTATCTGTCATAATTCCTGTGTAAAGATTTACAGCAATTTCTTTCGAAAGCTTTTCTGCTAGACCTAGCGCTTCCATAAAATGGTAAACCATTTCGGAAGTGGAACTCATTTTCACATCGCTATAAGTTGCTACTGCATAATCTGCAGGTTGCTGATGATGGTCAATCATTACAAATTTAGCAGAACAGTTTTCGAAAACCGTTTGTAGATCGCCAACTCTGTCTAAACTATTAAAGTCCAACGTAAACACCAATTCTGATGCGTTTATCAATTTGGTGCTCTTTTCTTTTTCTTTTTCGAAAATGATAATTTCTTCAACCCCGGGAAGCCATTTTAAAAATTCGGGGAAATCGTTGGGCATAATTACAGTAGTATTATGACCCAAACTTTTCAGAAAAAAGGAGAGTCCCAAACACGAGCCAACTGCATCGCCATCGGGGTTTTTATGGCCCACAATTACAATATTTTGTGGAGAGGCTAGCAGTTTTTCAACTATTTGAGTAGTGTCTTTTTTCATAAGGGGCGAAGATACAATAAAAGCCCCCTAACCCCCAAAGGGGGAATTCGAACAATTGCATATTTACGTGGAAATTTAAAAATTTATCTCGAATATAAAAAAGTAAAAAAGTCTGCCAGGTTGAGCAGTTGATACTGCAATTGCTTTTCCCTCAATGAAATCAATACTTCAAAAGAATTTTTAGTTTTTTGGATGATCGGTGTTTTTGTTTTTTTGTAATTGAAAAAGATAACTTTTGAATGTTGAAAATATAATACCTACTTTTGCCGAAATTTTAAAAAACAAAATGAGAACAGACAGAACATTTACAATGTTAAAGCCAGATGCGGTTGAAAAAGGAAACATCGGCGCCATTCTTGACAAAATTAACGCTTCAGGTTTTAGAATCGTAGCGATGAAACTTACCCACATGACTACGCAAGATGCACAAGCATTTTACGAAGTACACAGTGAGCGCCCTTTTTATGGCGAATTGGTAGAATATATGACACGCGGTCCTATCGTTGCAGCAATTCTTGAAAAAGAAAACGCTGTTGAAGATTTCCGTACTTTAATTGGAGCTACCAACCCTGCTGATGCAGCTGAAGGTACTATCCGTAAATTATACGCAGCTTCTATTGGCGAAAACGCCGTTCACGGAAGTGATAGCGATGAAAACGCAGCTATTGAAGGTGCTTTTCATTTTGCAGGTCGCGAAATGTTCTAAGCATTTACGATATATAATAATTGAAAACGCCTTCCAATTTGGAAGGCGTTTTTTTTATTTGTAGTCGCGCGATTAATCACGCGCCTACGTTTTTAAAATATTTGAAATTTAACGCAGCACCAATTTCTGAATCAATTCTTTTCCCAATTCTTCATTCAGTAATTTTATAATTTTTTCCTTCCCATAACCCAATTCTTCGCGCAGAACTGAGGAAGAAAGCTGCACATATAATGTTTCCCGATCTAATTTTATATCGGTTGTGTATTTAGAAATTGCCACACCCATCACCGAATCCCACGATTCTTTTGCATTCACTTTATCCAAGCCTTTTTCCAGGCGGTTGGAGCCAATGAAATCCTTTAAAGCATCGCCAATTGATATGTTTTCTGCGTTTCGTTTTGCCATTTTTCAGTTGTAAGTTTTCAGTTTTCAGTAGCCGGTTTCGCTAAATCGAACTTTTTAAATTTTGAATATGTGTAAATTTTATTGTCTCTATTAATCACTGTGAGCGTACTGTCCTTGGCTTCAATTACAGTTTCTTTCCATTCATTAAAAGGGGTTTTGTAGTACATTCGCAAACTGTCCTCTTCAATTTTTAAAGTGAAATCTTCCGAAATTCCGTTGGTTGTAAAAGAACCATCAAATTTTGGGGAAACCTTTGTTCGAGTGCCACTGTCTCCTTTCATTTCAATATAATCAACAATCGTATTTATATTGAATTCCTTCTTTTCGCCATCGGGCATTTTCACTGTTTTTATTTCCCAATAGCCACTAAGGTTTTGTTTTTGGGCTTCGGGATTTGGTTTTTCGCACGAAAGTGCTAATAACGAAACTAAAACGATTATAAACTTTGAATTCATAATTACTATTTTTTATGGACTTCTTTGTCTCGCTGTGGCTTGGTGGTTGAGAATTTACCGCAAAGCCGCAAAGCACGCTAAGATTTTTAAGTTACTATTTATTGGTTGGATGCCAACGGAAACATTTTATAAGTCTGATGCACTTTCTTAATTACTTCTTCAGTGCGTTCAGAATGGGTGTCTGTAATGAAAAGCTGTCCAAAATTTTCATTATCCACCAAGCTAATTAAATGCTCTACGCGGGTTTCGTCCAACTTATCGAAAATATCATCCAAAAGCAAGATAGGGTTCGTTTTTGAATGATTTTTTATAAAGTCGAATTGCGCCAACTTTAAAGCTATAAGATACGATTTTTGTTGCCCTTGCGAGCCAAATTTCTTGATTGGATGTCCGTCAATTTCAAAAACCAAATCGTCTTTATGTATTCCGAAGTTGGTATACTGCGAAATTTTATCTTTCATTATATTTTTCTGAAGCAGCGTCAACAGATCGTTTTCTTGCAATTGACTTTCGTAAACCAAATTTATACTTTCGTCACCACTGCTAATAGATTTGTAACGATTGAGAAAAATAGGTAGAAATTCTTCTAAAAAAGCAGTCCGCTTTCCATAAATGGAAGTGCCAAAATTATGAAGTTGCTCGTTGTAAATATCAATTGTATCCTGACTAAAAGTATTGTTTGCCACAAAATATTTCAAGAGTGAATTACGTTGCGCTAGTACTTTGTTGTATTTAATAAGCGTGAGCAAATATTCCGAATCGCGTTGCGAAATAACGCCATCAACAAATTTTCTGCGCGTATCGCTTCCTTCAATAATTAAATCTCTATCTGCCGGCGAAATGATTACCAAAGGCAAAAACCCTATGTGTTCGCTGAATTTATCGTACGCTTTCCCGTTTCGTTTTATAATCTTTTTCTGTCCTTTTTTGGCACTCACTACAATTTTTTCGGTAGCGTCTTTTTTCTCATAAAATCCTTCAACTACAAAAAATTCTTCACCGTGTTTTATGTTTTGGGTAGTGATAGGATTAAAGTAACTTTTTCCGAAGGAAAGATGGTAAATTGCATCGAGCACATTTGTCTTTCCCACACCGTTATTTCCCACAAAACAATTTATTTTAGGGTCGAAGTCGAAGCTTTCTGCTTCAAAGTTTTTATAGTTGAGTAATGAGAGTTTTTGTAATATCATAAAAATGAGAGAGTTGGTCTTCGGTATGCTTTCTGAAAAGGAGGTATTACCGCTTTGCAAATTATTAAAAAATAAGAAATATTAATCCTTTTAAATTCCATTAAAAATTTTATTTTTGCGCCACTATAACCTATAACTATGGCAACGTACAAGAAACGCGGAGGTAAACCAACTACAAAGGCTGACAAAGATGCTCAGCTAGAAGATAACAGTACTACGGCAGAAGTATTTAATACACTCGACGAGGGTGCATCAAAAACGGAAGCTTGGGTAGAAAAAAACCAAAAAGGCATTTTGGCCTTTATCATATTGGTTGCTGTTTGTGTATTGGGATACTTTGCATACGATCGATATATTAAAGCTCCAAAGGAAACTGAGGCTATGAACGAAATGTTCCAAGCTCAAAACTATTGGGAACAAGCGTTAACCGCTCCAGCAAAAGATTCACTTTACAATCTTTCGTTACAAGGTGGTGAAGGAAAATACGGTTTTATCGATATTATTGATAATTACGGTGGTACAAACGCTGCCAATCTTGCGCATTATTACGCTGGAATGGCTTATTTGAACACTAACAAATATCAAGATGCTATTGCACAATTAGACAAATTTAGCAGCGATGATGATATGTTGGGACCTTTGGCAAAAGGCGCAATTGGCGATGCATTTGTTCAATTAGGACAAAATGAAGACGCTTTAAAATATTACGAAGAAGCAGCTTCAATGCGCACAAACGATTTTACAACCCCACGTTTTCTTTTGAAAGCTGGTATTGCTGCAATGGCTTTAAACCAAAATGATAAAGCATTAGCGCACTTCAAAAAAATAGCTGACGAATATCCAAAAGCAACCGAAGCTACAAAAGCTGAAATTTATACAGGTCGCGCGGAAGCAATGAAAAAATAAATGGCTACAGCAAATACTAATTTATCGACTTATGATAAAAACACAATCCCAAACGCGAAAGATTTTCGGTTTGGGATTGTTGTTTCAGAATGGAATCACGATATCACCGAAGGTGTGTTTCAAGGCGCTTTTGACGCTTTAAAGGATTGCGGAGCTATCAACGAAAACATTGTTCGTTGGAATGTTCCCGGTAGTTTTGAACTTATTTACGGTAGCAAACGAATTACCCAAAGTTACGATATGCTCGATGCAGTGATAGCTATTGGAAGCGTAATTCAGGGTGAAACAAAACACTTCGATTACGTTTGTGAAGCAGTTGCCCAAGGCATAAAAGACTTAAATGTGCAGGGTAATATTCCCGTTATTTTCTGCGTGCTTACAGATAATAATATGCAACAAGCCATAGACCGAAGCGGTGGAAAACACGGCAACAAAGGCACCGAGGCGGCAATTGCAGCCATAAAAATGGCGCAACTTCGGAAAGAGTCTAAGTTTTAATTTTCTTTATTTAATTCCCAAATCTCAAATTACCCCGACTACTGTCAAATGCTTCGGATTACTGAACACTTATCCTTGGTACAGTAATTGTTTAAAATGGCTTCGTAATTACTTTTAGAAAACACACTATTTTAAGTAACTTTGAAGCACGACAATTATGGGACTAATAGGCAAGAGAAAAAACAAAAAGTACAGCTACAAACCGCGTCATTACGAATTTGATGGTGAAAGCAGCCCGTTTGCAATGGGGCATAAGTTTGATGAATATCGAACTACTGTTGGCGACAACAAAGGTTTAAAAGGAAAATTTAAAACTGCGTGGTCAGATTTGCGACAATCTTCAGACAGAACCGCAAACCGAAGGCTGATTGTGATAATTGCGATACTCGTGCTACTTTTCCTATTTATAATCGATTTTGATTTATCTATTTTCTACGCATAAATTTTAATGGCAGACATTATTCAGTTATTACCAGATCACGTTGCAAATCAAATTGCAGCTGGGGAAGTTGTGCAACGGCCCGCTTCGGTAGTTAAGGAGCTGTTAGAGAATGCTATTGATGCAAATGCAACTTCCATTACACTCGTAATTAAAGATGCCGGAAAAACCCTCGTTCAAGTTACCGACAACGGTTCTGGAATGAGTGTTACCGATGCGCGGCTTAGTTTTGAACGGCACGCAACTTCAAAAATTAAATCGGCAGAAGATCTTTTTAATCTGCATACGAAGGGTTTCCGTGGCGAAGCATTGGCTTCCATCGCTGCAATTGCGCACGTTGAACTTAAAACAAAAACCGATGTTTCAGAAATAGGCACGCACCTCACAATTGAAGGAAGTAAAGTTATTTCGCAAGATCCTGCGGTGGTTCCAAAGGGAACTACAATTTCAGTAAAAAACCTTTTTTATAATATTCCTGCGCGGCGCAATTTTTTAAAAAGCAACGTTGTAGAAAATCGTCATATAATTGATGAATTCCATCGTGTGGCTTTGGCGCACCCAAGTGTTGCTTTTCAAATGCTTCACAATGGAAGTGATGTTTTTAATCTGCCGTTAACTAATTCGAGACAACGGATTGTAAATATTTTTGGTAGTAAAACCAACGAGAAACTAGTTCCGGTAAGTGAAGAAACCGAAATATTAAAAATAGAAGGGTTCGTCTTAAAACCTGAATATGGAAAGAAAAGTAGGGGAGAGCAGTTCTTTTTTGTGAACGATCGATTTATAAAAAGCCCGTATTTGCACCATGCCGTTTCTTCTGCTTTTGAAGGGTTGATGAGAAATGAAATCCATCCAGGTTATTTTCTGTTTTTAGAAGTAGATCCGCATTCCATCGATATAAACATCCATCCCACAAAAACTGAAATAAAATTTGACGATGAGCATTCCATTTATGCAATGCTTCGTGCAACCGTAAAGCATAGTTTAGGGCAGTTTAACATTGCTCCGGTGCTGGATTTTGAAAGAGACAAAGGTTTTGACACGCCTTATGAATACAGCAAAAAATCGCCCACCGTGCCATCAATAGATGTAGATCGCGATTTTAATCCGTTTAAAGAAAAACCAAAACAGGGTAATATTAACTTTCCTTTTAAAAGGGAACAAACTCAGTCTTGGGAATCTCTGTATGTTGGGTTGAAAGATGATACCGCAGCAGTTTCGGGAGTTGGTGATATTGAATTTGAAAGCGAAGAAGTAACCGGAAGTCTTTTTGAAAGTAAAGAAACTGAAACCGGACAAGTTACGCTTCAGCTTCAGAATAAATATATTGTAAGTCCGTTGAAAAACGGAATGATGGTAATTCATCAAAATTTGGCGCATCAACGAATTCTTTATGAAGAATTGTTGAAGAATATAACGATTAAAGAAGCCGTGAGTCAGCAATTGTTGTTTCCGCTGCAGCTGCATTTTTCAAAGCCCGATGTAGAAATTATTGAAAAGGTGCGCGAACAACTGGAACACACGGGTTTTATTTTTTCAGAATTGAAAGAAGAAACGGTTGAGATTAGCGGAATTCCAGTGCTGATACTAGAAAGCCATGTTGTAAATTTGCTGAGCCAATTGGTGCACGATATTAAAGAAGAAGTGCCCGATAGCGGATTTAGCCAAAACGATATGCTGGCAAAATCTATGGCGGCAAGTATGGCAATAAAAACGGGTGTTTCGCTGAATAAAGAAGAACGCGAACATTTAATAAATCAACTCTTTGCTTGCAAGGAACCAACAGTTAGCCCTACTAACAAACCAGTTTTCACTACTATGGATGTGAGTGAATTGGATAAAAAATTTATGTAAAACAAACCCTCGGAGGGTTTAAAAAGATTCCAGCCTACGCGGGAAATAAATATGGGAAAAATAACCGATACTATAAAATTTCTTTTAATACTGAATGTGATCTTTTATATAGGGTCATTTATAATTGGTGATTTATCAATAAAACTGTTTGCGCTTTATTACTTTGAAAACCCGAATTTTCAATATTGGCAGCCATTCACGCATATGTTTATGCATGACCCTACTTCCATATTTCACATACTTTTTAATATGTATGCGCTATGGGCTTTTGGTTCGCCATTGGAAATGCGCTGGGGACAGAAAAAGTTTTTGTTCTTTTACTTTTCTGCAGGTTTAGGGGCGGCAATAATACATACTTCGGTAAATTATTTTCACATTCATAGCGTTATGGATTCACTATTAGCAGGTGGGTGGAGTCAAGCTGAAATAATGAGCTATTTATCTGGTGGTAATGGAGGAAGTCAGGCTGTATTAGATACGGTTTCTATGGAAAGCATTCAGTCTATGGCTCAATCATACCATGGCGTGGCCTTAGGGGCTTCTGGCGCTGTTTATGGTATTTTGGTCGCTTTCGGTGTTATGTTCCCTAATGTGGAGCTAATGCTAATGTTTGTGCCGGTACCAATTAAAGCTAAATATTTCATTCCTGGTCTTATAGTTATGGATTTGGTTCTTGGAATTTCAGGTGCACAAACGGGCATTGCGCATTTTGCACATTTAGGTGGCGCGCTTTTCGGTTTTATAATGGCTTGGTACTGGAAAAAAAATAGTTTTAACGATCATCGCTGGAATTAACTATGGCTACTACTAATTTTTTAAATCAATATAAAACTGCCAACCTTTTGGTAAAGCTCATTGTTATCAATGTAGCTGTATTTTTGGCGGTCTATTTGGGATCCTTTATTTTAAGTACCAGCCCACAATACTTTTCGCGTTGGTTTGTGTTGAGCGATAATTTTGATACGCTATTGTTCCGTCCGTGGACTTTAATTACATACGGTTTTCTGCATTTTGGCTTTCTACACACACTGTTTAATATGGTCTGGCTTTATTGGTTTGGGCAAATAGTTATAAATCTATTCACGGGGAAACGATTGTTAACGGTCTATTTACTGGGAGCCCTTTTTGGTGGGTTACTATTTGTAATAGCTTACAATCTATTTCCTGCTTTTGCAGAAAGTCGCGGTTTTCTAATTGGCGCTTCTGGCGCAGTAACAGCTATCATGGTTTTTATTGCTACCTATACACCAAATACTGAAGTGCGTATTTTCACTTTTACAATAAAGTTGTGGCATATTGCGCTTTTTCTATTTCTTTTCGACTTGGTTAGAATTCCTACTTCTGGTAATGCTGGTGGGTTGATGGCGCACGTTGGTGGTGCGATCTTCGGTTATATTTATGCAATTCAGCTGGCAAAAGGGAACGATATAGGCAAGTGGTTTGAAAATATTTTGGATTGGGTTGCGAATCTTTTTAAGTCGCAAAAGAATAATCCATTCAAAAAAGTACATCGCACAACACATGCTACTTCAAAGCGTTCTAAGACAAAAGAGGCAAAATCTGGTCATCAAAAAAAGGTGGATGGTATTTTAGACAAAATTGGTAAAAGTGGCTATGAAAGTCTTACAAAGGAAGAAAAGGACTTTCTTTTTAAGGCTGGAAAAGAAGATTAACCTATGCGGAAATTTTTCAATAAGATGATTTACTGGGGCAATTTGCTCGCGGCTACTCTTTTGTTGATATCCTTTATTCTGCCGTATTTACCACCAAAAACCTTTCCCACACTATCGCTGCTTAGCTTGATAGTTTCGTTGCTAATAATTGTGAATATCATTTTCGCAATTTACTGGGCAGTTCAGTTTCGAAGGAGGTTTTTCGTATCGTTTACCGTACTTATATTTTCCTACTTTTACTTTAATGTATTTTACGAAGTATCTTCTGAAGGTGATGCGTCTCAGTACGAAAATTCATTAAGTGTTCTTTCCTATAACGTTCGTCTATTTAATGCCTACGAAAAAGATCCCGATACTGATGCGGCCCAAATATTTTCTGAAATATTAGCTGAACAAAACCCAGACATTGTTTGCTTACAAGAGTTTTATAAAGCGAATAAAATCGATTTTTCGAGGTATCCGCATCAATACATTCACTTTAAATCTGAAAAGGCAAAACTTGGCCATGCCATATTTTCTAAATATCCGCTAGTGAATACTGGAGCCTTCGACTTTAAAGATACTTACAACAATACCCTTTATGCCGATGTTGTAAAAGGAAAAGACACTATTCGTATTTACAGTGTCCACTTGCAGTCGCTCGGTATTATTCCGCGCGTAAGTTTTTTACAAGAAAGTGATAACGATAAACTTAGAAAACGTCTTTCACGAGGCTTTGGAAAGCAACAGTTTCAAGTGGAATCTATTTTAGAGCATAAACAAAATACTTCGAACCCCGTTTTAATCTGTGGTGATTTCAACAATACGCCATTTTCGTATATCTACCGAAAATTGAATGGCCCGATGAAAGATGCTTTTCGCGAACGCGGAAATGGGTTAGGAACTACCTTCAAATTTGAAAAATTTCCAATGCGAATAGATTATATTTTAGCTTCCGAAGATTTAGAAGTTTTATCATTCGAAACTTTAACAAAAACCTTTTCAGATCACTACGCAGTGCGTGCTACCATTGGTTGGTAATCTATTTTTAAACTTCAGTTTGGGAAACTAGTTTTTGGCTTTCCAAATAATTTAATGCATTCGGGCCTTCGTTAAAAAGTAAATCTAAAACCGAAAGATTTGGCAAAAACGGATGATTTGCTTCGTGTACTTGGGTATATGCTTCGGTGTTAAAAGGTGAATTTCTTTTGGCATTAACTAAAATGCGGAGATCCATTATTTCAGGAGTTGTTTCGAATATTGTTGTTTTTGAAACTTCCACTTCAATGCCGATAAGTTCACAGAGCAAATCGAAGATTTTAAGATTGTGCTCCATTAAATTTCCAACGGGTTCTGTAAATAATAATTTTAAATCGTCTTCGTAATACTCAAAAAATGGTGAAGTGCGGTATGCGCTTTGCAGGCTTCTCCAGTGGTGTTCCTGCCACGGAAAATCATTTTCAACCATCACATCTTTCGATTTTTGGCGCTTTCCGTTTTTATTGTGTTTTATAGGAATATTTAAAAGTAACTTTCCGTTGCTATGCGCAATAAATGCACGGTTTCGATAGGTTTGTTTTTGGTAATTATCTTCAACCTCAAAAACCACTTTTCCAGCTTGCGCCACGGCTGCCATTTGTTCAATGGACGGAAAATAGGAGGGATGTAGCAGTATTGTTTTCATTCAAATTTTAAAGACTTCAAAAATAGCGAAAAAGAAAAAGGAGGAGTGAATAAAGATAAAAGAAAAGAAAAATCTAAATTGAAGTCGCTAAGTTGAGTTTGGGGTAAATTTCTCAAAACTTATAAATTCATCGACTCATAAACTACCTTATAAACTATAAACCTTTTATTACATTTGTATAAACTTTAAAACTATGCTCATAATTGGCATCGCTGGCGGAACTGGGAGCGGAAAAACAACTGTTGTAGACCAAATTGTGGAAGAACTTCCCGTTGACGAAGTGTGTGTTATTTCGCAGGATTCCTACTATCACGATACGAGTCATCTCTCTATTGAAGAACGCAAAAAAATAAATTTTGACCATCCAAAAGCAATCGATTTCGATTTGTTGGTGAGTCATTTAAAAGAATTGCGAAACGGCAACGCATTTGAGCAGCCTGTATATTCGTTTGTAGAGCACAATAGAACCGGTGAAACTGTTACCACTTTCCCGAAAAAAGTTATTATTGTTGAAGGTATTTTAATACTAGCGCATCCCGATATTCGAGAAATGTTCGATATTAAAATATTTGTTCACGCAGATAGCGATGAACGACTTATACGACGATTAAAACGCGACATTGCCACCCGTGGCCGCGATTTGGAAGAGGTTTTAAATAGGTACCAAACCACGCTAAAACCAATGCACCAACAGTTCATTGAGCCAACCAAAGAATTCGCAGATATAATTATTCCCACAAATAGATACAATAGCGTTGCTGTTAACGTAATTAGAAGTATTATTCACCAAAAAATAAGTTACTCTGAACTGTGAAACTGTCTAAAATAAAAAAGAACAAATGGCTTAGATTTATAAGCAATAAATACGTGCTTATTGTAATGCTATTTATTGTTTGGATGATTTTTTTTGATGCCAATTCATTTTTAATTCATCACGAATTAGATAATGAAATCAATGGTTTGGAGGACAATGCTGAATTTTATCAAAAGGAAATAAATAATGATAAAGTTTTCATCCAAAAAATGGAGGACAGTAACCAGATGGAAAAGTTTGCGCGCGAAAAATATTACCTGAAAAGAGAAAACGAAGATATTTATATTATTGAACACGAAGACAGCATCAAAAAAGAAGAAAAACGATGAGTAAATTTTTATTTGAGGACTTTGATGAAGTTTCCGCGAAACAATGGAAACAGCAAATTCAGGTCGATTTAAAAGGTGCAGACTACAACGAAACTTTAGTTTGGCAAAGTCCGGAAGGCATCAATGTAAAACCGTTTTATCATCAAGATAATTTTACGGAAGATTTTCAGCTTATTCCCGGGCAGCCGAAGTCTTGGAAAATAGCCCAAAAAATCTTTATTGATGATGAAAAGATAGCCAACAAAATTGCTTTGGATTCTTTAAGCAGAGGCGCAGAGGCGCTAATATTTACAGCGGCGGAAGATTTTGATACGAAGATTGTTTTTAAAGATTTTACCTATAAAGACGTTTCAATTTATTTCAATCTAACATTTCTTTCTGAAGTGTTTTACAACAAACTCATCCAGTTTTTTTCTTCTAAAAAAGCGACTGTTTATTACAATATAGATGTAATAGGAAATCTAGCTCGCACCGGAAATTGGTTTCATAATTTAAATAGAGACCATGAACTTTTAGAAAGTGTTTTTCAAAAAAACAGTTCTGAAAATTTACTTTCGGTAGATACAACTTTGTACCAAAACGCAGGTGCAAATATGGTGCAACAATTGGCTTATGCTTTAGCGCATGCTAATGAATACTTAAATCATTTCGTTTCGGAGGAGTCGCCATTGAGTGATGCCGATAGGAGTGAAATACAAATGACCTTCCAAGTTGCATCCGGCCCAAACTACTTTTTCGAAATAGCGAAAATCCGCGCACTTCGCAAATTATACGCAACTTTAGCAAAGGAATACGGCGTTAAAGAAAGCTGCCACATAATTGCTACACCTTCAAAAAGAAACAAAACACTTTACGATTACAATGTAAATTTACTGCGAAGTACCACCGAATGTATGAGTGCCATTTTGGGTGGCGCAGACTCAGTTTGCAATTTACCCTACGATGCGCTTTATCATAAAAGCAACGAATTTGGCGAACGCATCTCTCGTAATCAATTATTGATTTTAAAGCACGAAAGCTATTTTGATGCTGTAAGCAATCCCGCAGATGGCACGTATTATATTGAAAGTCTAACGGAAGAGCTTGCCGAAAAAGCGCTGCAACTTTTAAAAGAAATAGAAAAAGGCGGCGGTTTTCTTCAGCAATTAAAAGACGGAAATATTCAGAAAAAAATAAAGGAAAGCGCCGAAAAGGAACAACAACTATTTGATAGCGGCGAACTTAAATTGTTAGGAACCAATTATCATCCTAATAAAAATGACCGAATGAAAGACGATCTGAAACTTTTTCCTTTCGTAAAACACAACCCTGTAAAAACTTTAATCACTCCAATCATTGAAAAACGCTTGGCAGAAAATGTTGAACAGCAAAGAATAAGCAATGAGTAGAAAAGATTTACAACATATAGAATTAAAGACGGGAGACGGGAGACTGAAGACGGAAGCAAATACAACCTTGCACCCTGAAACAAGCGACCAAAAACCTGAAGCTTTTTCTACGGCCGAGAATATTGAGCTAAAGAAAAGTTATAGTAAAGACGATATAGAAAATCTTCAACACTTAAATTTCGTTGCGGGAATTGCGCCAAACCTTCGCGGTCCGTATTCCACAATGTATGTGCGCCGTCCGTGGACTATTCGCCAATATGCGGGTTTTTCGACGGCAGAAGATAGTAATGCTTTTTACAGAAGAAACCTTGCCGCAGGTCAGAAAGGCCTTTCCGTGGCTTTCGATCTTGCCACGCATCGCGGGTACGACAGCGACCACGAAAGGGTAGAAGGCGATGTTGGGAAAGCAGGTGTAGCGATTGATAGCGTTGAGGATATGAAAATTCTTTTCGACCTAATTCCGCTGGATAAGATGAGCGTTTCCATGACGATGAACGGGGCCGTGCTTCCCATTCTGGCTTTTTATATAGTTGCTGCGGAAGAGCAGGGAGTTTCACCAAAAGACTTAGCGGGAACTATTCAAAACGATATTCTAAAGGAATTCATGGTGCGGAATACATACATCTATCCACCCACGCCATCGATGAAAATTATTAGCGATATTTTTGAATACACTTCCAAAAATATGCCCAAGTACAACAGTATTTCCATCTCTGGTTACCATATGCAGGAAGCTGGAGCTACAGCAGATATAGAGCTTGCGTACACGCTTGCCGACGGTTTGGAATACATTCGCACCGGAATTAAAGCGGGAATGGACATAGATACGTTTGCGCCGCGATTATCCTTCTTTTGGGCAATTGGCTTGAACCATTTTATGGAAATCGCAAAAATGCGCGCTGCCAGAATGCTGTGGGCAAAAATTGTAAAACAGTTTAATCCAAAAAGCGATAAATCACTTTCGCTACGTACCCACTGCCAAACCAGTGGTTGGAGTCTTACGGAGCAAGATCCGTTTAATAACGTGGCACGAACTACCATTGAAGCAGCTGCAGCAGTTTTCGGGGGAACCCAATCTTTGCACACAAATGCTTTAGATGAAGCCATTGCTTTGCCAACAGATTTTTCTGCGCGAATTGCTAGAAATACACAGATATTTCTTCAAACTGAAACCCAAATCACCAAAACGGTTGATCCTTGGGCAGGTAGTTATTACGTAGAAAAACTTACCAACGAAATCGCAGACAAAGCTTGGGCGCTTATTGAAGAAGTTGAAGAACTGGGCGGAATGACCAAAGCTATTGAAGCTGGGATTCCTAAACTTCGCATTGAAGAAGCCTCGGCTAGAAAGCAAGCGCGAATTGATAGCGGACAAGATATAATTGTAGGCGTAAACAAGTATCGCCTCGCTAAAGAAGACCCGCTGCAAATTCTTGATGTGGACAATCAAAAAGTGCGCACCTCGCAGATTGAAAGACTAAACCAAATAAAAGCGACGCGCGATACCAAAAAGGTAGAAAGTGCTTTAGCAGATATAACCGAATGTGCAAAGACAGGTCGGGGAAATTTATTAGCTTTAGCCGTAGAAGCTGCCCGTCACAGGGCGACACTTGGCGAAATCTCTACCGCAATGGAAAAGGAATTCGGCAGATATAAAGCACAAATTAGATCTTTTAGCGGCGTGTATAGTAAAGAAATTAAGAAAGACGAAAGTTTTGAAAAAGCAAGACAACTAGCAGACCAGTTCGCAGAATTGGAAGGCCGCCGTCCACGTATTATGATTGCCAAAATGGGTCAAGACGGTCACGACCGCGGCGCCAAAGTAGTAGCTACAGGCTATGCCGACGTAGGTTTTGATGTAGACATTGGTCCATTGTTCCAAACGCCTGCCGAAGCTGCCAAACAGGCTGTGGAAAACGACGTACACATTCTTGGTGTTTCGTCTCTTGCTGCAGGCCACAAAACTTTAGTGCCACAAGTAATTGAAGCCCTAAAAAAGTACGGCCGCGAAGATATAATGGTCATCGTAGGCGGTGTTATACCACACCAAGATTACCAATACCTTTTTGATGCTGGAGCCGTGGCAGTTTATGGCCCAGGAACCCGTATTAGCGATGCCGCTATTGAAATGTTGGGGGTTTTAATTGCGGGGGTAAGTTAAAACTTATTTCAAATATGGAAAATTTAAAAGAGCATTTAGAAGAACGACTCTGGAACGTTATTAAGAGAAATTATATTGCAGAAAGCTATAATAATGCAATTCTGGATGCAATACAATTCATTGGAGATGTTATTAGGGAAAAATCAGGGCTAGATAACGATGGTAATCAGTTAATTGGAAATGCCTTTGGAGGTAATAATCCTAAAATAAAAATAAATAAACTAAATACTGAATCTGAAAAAAATATTCAAAAAGGAATAGAGAGTATTCTTCGGGGAATTTATTCAGCCTATAGGAACCCGAGAACTCATTCATCTATCGAAGATACCGAAATTGAGGCTTTTGAAATAATTATTTTCATAAATCATTTATTGAAAATTATTGACGTTTCAAAGGGTAAATTTTCAGCAGACATATTTTTAAAACGTGTTTTTGATAGCGATTTTGTTCCTAGTCAAAAATATGCTGATTTGTTAGTAAAAGATATTCCGAGTAATAAATTTCACGAAGTAGCAATTGAAGTTTTCAATAAAAAAAATATAGGTAAAATTCATAATATAAAATATGTTTGGAGAAGTCTTGTAAAAAAACTAAAAAAAGAAGAACTAGAAGAACTTTTTGAATTGGTATCTGAAGAATTACGTTTTACTGAATCATTATCAAATGTTACAAAGTGTATTGCTTTATTTAAGAAAGATTGGGAAAAAATAGATGAGGATGCTAGATATAGAGCAGAACATAAAATTATAAAAACACTGGAAAGAGCAGAAATTGGACCAAATGAAAAAACAAATGAATATGGCTCTTATGCTTCGTGGCTAACCGAAATATTAAATAAATCGCTATTAAAAAATGAAATCGCAAAGAAATTACTTGAAGCACTTAAATCGAGAGATGAAGCACGGCAAGAATTTGTTTTACAATTTTTTGGAAATTATTTAGAAGAATTAGAAGAAGAATTATTTTTCGGAGAAAATTTTCAGGATATATTCAAGTTAGAATTATTAAATGGAAATGTTTTAATTTATAATTGGATTCTTGAAAATTATGGTGAAGACAGTGACTTTAAGGACGAACTAATATCTTTTGTGGCAGAATATCCCGAAGATAATCTTCCTTTTTGATCCAAGCTCGCGTACGTTTGCAATGTGTCCCGCAAAAAACATGAATTTAACTATCCAAGGCCTGTTAATATACTTAACCTAAACAAGCAAATGAAAATCTTCGTTCTTTTGATATTTTTCATTCAGCTTTCAATGTATTCTCAATACTCAGCGGAGTATAAAACTTTGGTTGAAAAAATTAGCGCTCCAAGAGATTCAATTAAAGTTGAGCATAAATATAAAGATGGCAAAATAAAAGACTCAGGCTGGCAAATATATTATACCGTAAACAACCGAGAATATTCATTTCTAACCGGGAAACATTATCTCTATTTTAAAGGCGGTCAATGGAATGAAACCGATTATGATGCTTTTGGGAATATAATGCTTCACAGAGGTTTTGATTCAGAGGGGAATGTGCTTTATGAAGATAAAAGAAAATACATTTCTACCACAGCATTAAGTGCTTATGAGTTTCTTGAATCTGATAAACACCTTAGGTTCGTTAGTGATATAAAACGTTATTTATTTTCAAACAAGCTTTGCAAATACTACTTAAAAAAGGAAGGTGAAATTACTAACGGTAGAAAGAGTGGGGTGTGGAGAACTTACTACCCGGATGGAAAGCTTAAAAAAGAAAAAGTATATTGAAAGTATACTTCCGCGCTAGTTAACCTTTGCAACATAATATTTTTTAATGACCAAACCAGACCATTCTAAAACAATCAACATATTGATGTTTATTGCGTTGTTGTTAGTTTGCGGTGCATTTGGTCTTTTTATAATATTAAATTGGAAATACATTTCAAACCCAGATGTCCATTTTAGAAATGTTTTTTCGGAAGCTATTTTCGCATACAGTAGAGAAGATTCTGCAATAATGCGCTATTGGGGATTTTATTATCCTTGGGTCGTTATATGTTTTCTGATTTATTTGCAATCTGTAATGATGATCTATTTATTGATAAAGAAAAATTTAGGCATTTCCCGCAACCATTGGATAGTTTTAATATGTGTTCTCATTGTATTTCTGTTTTTGCCAACAATCCTTGAATATCTTGCAGATTTATTACAATCTAAAATTTTGAACAATTTAGAATTTGATGTTAGTGATTTTATTACTGCTGGGCTAATGATTCTTACAGTGGTTATCTTCATTATTTCAATAATACTGTTCTTCTTAAAAAGGTTTAAAAGTTATAGACAATTTTTAGCGCTCAGTTTTTTTACTGTTGTAATGAATTTGGTTTTCACATATTCTTTTATGGAACTGTTTTTTGATTAAGCGCCTGCAACTTTAGAAAATCAAAAAAAATCTAAATTATTTGGAAAATGTTATCCTTTAAGATAACTTTACCGAATGGTTAGAACCATAATTTTTTACGAAAATCATTTTCTCGAATTCTATAAAAAGTTGGATCATAAAGCAAAAGCGAAGATTCAATATGTTTTTGAGTTAATAAAACAAGTGGATCAGGTACCTTCAAAGTTCTTAAAACATTTATCAGGAACCGATGGACTTTATGAAATCCGGATAGAATACCAATCAAACATATACAGGGTTTTTTGTTGTTTTGACGAAGGCAAATTGGTTGTCCTTTTCAATGGGTTTCAGAAAAAGTCACAGAAAATACCGAAATCTGAACTTGAAAAAGCAGTGCGATTATGGAGAGAATATTTTGAAAGCAAAATTTAAAACTATGAAGGATTATAAAAACATAAAAACATTCGATGAGTTAACTGAGTTAGAACATGGAAAAATTGGTTCTGAAAGCCGTAACAAGTATGAAGAAGGCGCTCAAATGTTTATTGTTAGTGAAATGCTAAAGGCGGCTCGAAAGGAAGCAAACCTTACACAGGAACAACTCGCAGAAAAAGCTGGGACTAAAAAAAGTTATATTTCAAAACTGGAAAACGGAAAAGGAAATATCCAACTTTCTACCTTAATACGAATATTTGAACAGGGATTAAATAGAAAGATTGGACTTACGTTTATATAAATTTTTCCCCGATATTCTTCATAATTATAAAACTCGAATATATTAAGAAGGCAATTATGGTAAAGAAATTATGACGTAAAAATAATGCCAGCGAAAAGGAGAAAAGTATCGTAAAACTTAAGCAATAAAAATTATGGATAAAGACGAAATATTTCAATTAATTATTGACATCTCAACGGAGGTAATACCAGAATTAGAAGGTAAAGACATCCCTATAACCGATTCACTAAAGGATTGGGGAGCAAATTCTATAGACCGTGCCGAAATCGTGATGATGACTTTGGAGAGCTTATCTTTAGATATCCCAATGGTGGAGCTTGCTACTACCAGAAATATTGAGGAATTAGTAGATAGAATACACGCTAGATTATAGACCTTGCAAGCGAGTATCCAAATTATTAGTAAAGCAGATTTACAGTCTCTCAATCCCTGCAAGCACGTGCGGCCCGCTAGTGTTTAGAAAGTTCAAAATTTTAAAAGTAAAAGAGGCTTTCAAAAAGGGCAACAGTTTCCCCCTCTTAGGTATGCAGTGTATTTCAAAACACGGCAATTTTACCCTTTGGTCATATCAATCATATGGTTAATTACAGGTGTATGCTGCTGCTGAGGGCTAAACATCACAATTTCAGCATCTGCATTTACCTTTACATTGTGACCTGAAGGCCAGTAAAATAGTTCTTGGGCATTTACTTGCTCTTCAATACCCTTTGCATCCGTAGTGGTAATTTGACCACTTATAAGAAATCCCCAATGCGGACACTGGCATAAATTACCTTCAAGCCCGATAAATAATGGCGTTGTATCTACACCCGCAGAAAGACTAAAATACTCGGCACTTATTTTTCCCAGGCCTGTGGCATCTCCAAAATTGGTTTTCTGCCTAATAATTGCCCCCGGAATTTCTAATTTCACTTCAATGTCATCTTTTGCTACTTTCATAATAGTTTTCTTTTGTTAGGCAGGATAGTCGCATCCCTGGAGAAAACATTTGTAGCATTTTTATTTTAGAAGAAAATTACATAACTGCCTAAACAATTGTTCCGCTCTAAGTAGAAAGGTAGTGTAAAAATACTCATTTTGAGTGCTTTACGAATTATTAATTTAGGGTACTGCTCACCTTAGCCCGAATGAAACCTTGGTACTTAATTCCTAACAATCTTCAAAGTCTCATTTCCTACCCGAACATAATAAATTCCTTTAGAAAGATTTGAAAAGTCAATCTGCTTTTCGTTTTGGGTAAGTTCACCTGAAAGTAATCGTTGCCCGAGTGCAGAATATACTTCAAAATGTGCTGTATTGGTGGTGTTAACTGTTACAAAGTCTTGTGTTGGGTTTGGATATACGCTTACATCAAAATTATTTTCAGTTATACCCAGCACCGACTCACACTCAAAACTAGATTCAACTTTAGAAGCTGCAGGAGGATTAACCAACAGTGATTCAGTTAATAACGGACAATAGCAGTTATTTTCATCTACATATAATTTAAGCCACGAAAGTGCAATTTTACCCACAGCACCGTTACCACCGTTTGGTGTGTTTGCAACTGAATGGTTTCCGTTAGCAACTTCAAAAAGAAGTTTATTGGTTGTATTAGGAGTAACGTTATAATGAATATCTGCGTGCTGCGCGGGAGGAGCGGTAGGATCATTTTCACCACTAAAAATTAGCACAGGACTGTCGTGATTTAAGATTGGGTTTGGTAACCACGGACACAAAGCAACTACGCCTTTTATCGTATTGTCTAAAACTGCTGCACGCTGTGCTCCGCCGCCGCCCATTGACCATCCGCTAACTGCAAATTTATCTACATCAAGTTGGTTTTCTAACGGAGAGGAGGTTCGCGTATTTTCTTGTCGCATAGTTTCTAAAGCATCAATAAGCGCTATTGCTCTAGTTTCTGGATTATCAAATAGTGAATTGGTTCCAATAATTATAGTAACTATTCCATGAGAAGCATAAAAAGGACCCCATTCTGCAACACTTGAAGGCAATGCTGTAAACCCGGGAACAATGGCGATACTCATAAAAGGAGGCGTGGCATTTGTGGGATAATATACGGTTGCGCCTGCATAATCTGGACCATTTCTAAGGCCATCTGCTTCGGTAAGTGTGGCAACATCGTACGGTCCAGGATTTGTTAAGCTCTCAATTGTTACATCGTCGCACTGCGCGAATATAATATTCGGTGCAAATGAAGTGGCTAAAAATAAAAGAGCTACTGCGTATATTTTTTTCATATGTATTCCTTTAATAAGTATTTCTATGTTGAAAAATAATCTTTTTAAAAATCTTAGCAAAATATATATTTCGAGCAACTTTTTGTGTTATTATACACTTCTTCTGAAACAATTTTCTAATCACTGATTCCCTATCTTTGCGCAAAAATTTACCCAATGTTGCAATCCTTGGTACATTATACGCTGCATCTATTAGTCCCTGGGCTAATCGCGTATGTTTTCTTTAGGAAAGAATGGAAAAAAGCTTGGCTCATTATGCTGGCCACAATGCTGGTAGATGTAGATCATCTTTTTGCCTCCCCCATTTTTGATGCTGGCCGTTGTAGTATTAATTTTCACCCGTTGCACACTTATTGGGCAATGGCTGTGTATATAGTTTTATTGTTCTTCAAAAAGACCAGAATCATCGCCGTAGGATTGTTATTCCATATGCTAACAGACTTTATAGACTGTCAGTGGTAATTTCGATTTATTTTGTTGCTCTACCGATGATGATACGGTTCGTTCCGTAGAATTGTATAACCTCTATAAAGTTGTTCAATAAAGAAAAGCCGAACCATTTGGTGCGAAAAGGTCATGGATGAGAGGGATACCTTTCCGTTAGCACGGTCATAAACCGCGTCACTAAAGCCATACGGGCCTCCAATTACGAAGATGAGGTTTCTTAGTCCGCTGTTCATTTTCTTTTGTAGAAACTTCGAAAAGCCTTCCGAAGTAATAGTTTCTCCTTTTTCATCGAGAAGTATTAATACATCGGGAGTGGAAGTTCGTCTTAAAATTTCTTCACCTTCAGCTTGCTTTTGTTGCGATTCCGAAAGATTTTTAGCGTTTTTTATATCTGGAATAATTTCCATTTCAAACGAAATATAAAACCCCAACCGCCTGGTATATTCATCCATCAGGGTTTGCAGTTGTTTATTATCGGTTTTGCCTATTGCGAGTAGTGTAATTTTCATTGCATTTTATTTCAAAATTCAAAAATACAAAGATAAATTACTATAATTTTAAATTTTTGCGGTGCCGAGCGGAGCCGAAGCATCGTCCTTCAAACTTTTTAAAGTATTTTAGCTGAAATTTCCTTGCTATGATTTCAGAAAAACAATTCAACAAAGAAATAGACATCATCATTGCCAACGCTATAAGAGAAGATGTTGGCGATGGCGATCACAGTTCACTGGCGTGCATCGCAGAAGATGCCAGAGGCTCCGCAAAACTTTTGGTGAAAGACGAAGGTATTATAGCTGGGGTAGAATTTGCCCGCCAAGTTTTTGAATATGTAGACCCCGGTTTAGAACTCGATATAAAAATAAGGGACGGCAGCCCAGTAAAATATGGCGATGTAGCTTTTTATGTGTCAGGTTTATCACAATCTATTTTGAAATCGGAACGGTTGGTGCTAAACGCCATGCAGCGTATGAGTGCCATTGCTACTAAAACACACCAATATGTAAAATTGCTGGAGGGAACGAATACTAAAATTCTCGATACCCGTAAAACAACTCCCGGAATACGAGCTTTGGAAAAATGGGCCGTAAAAATTGGCGGTGGAGAAAATCATCGTTTTGCACTTTACGATATGGTGATGTTGAAAGACAATCATATTGATTTTAGTGGTGGAATAACGCAAGCAATTGAGAAAACGAAGCAGTATTTAAAAAGTCGTCACTTAGACTTAAAAATAATTGTTGAAGCAAGAAACCTAACCGAAATAGAAGAAATATTACAGAGTGACGGCGTGTATCGTATTTTGATAGATAACTTTAATTACGAAGATACCCGAAAGGCGGTAACCTTAATTAATGGCAAATGCCTTACGGAATCGAGCGGTGGAATAACACTTGAAACTGCACGAAAATACGCAGAATGTGGGGTAGATTATATTTCCAGTGGCGCATTGACGCATTCGGTTTACAATATGGACCTTAGCCTAAAAGCTATTAAATGAACGAAGAAGGCGAAAAGGAAATAAACATTCCTGTAATTCGAGATCTTGTACGAATTAGTAAAAAGATAAAACTACCCGCAATGGGCGAGTTTTCGTTGTATAATTTGCTGGATGTTTATGGAACTGGAATTTTAAAGGGAACTTTTTCCTTTCGTGCTAGTTCAATTGCCTATAGCTTTTTTCTTGCGCTCTTTCCATTTCTTTTGTTTTTGCTAAATATGATTCCAATAATCCCCATTGATGGATTTCAAACGCGATTTTTAATTTTTATTGAAGCGCTTTTGCCTGCACAGACAACGCAGTTCTTTTATCCAATCATTGCAGATATAGCGGTAAATCCCAGGGCAGGCTTGTTGTCTTTTGTGTTTTTCCTTTCCATATTTTTATCGACAAACGGAGTAAATGCTATTTTCAGTGCTTTTGAATATTCGTTTCATGTAACTATCAACCGAAGTTTTTTTAGACAATATTTTGTGGCGTTAGTGGTTTCAATCTCCTTGGCACTGTTGTTGTTAACATCAGTTGGGGTTATTCTTTATGGCGAATATATAATTCACGACCTAAAGTCAAAAGCCTATATAGTTAATGATACTTTTTGGATTTCGTTCTTTCAATTTATTGTCTTTTTAATAATGATATACGTAGTTATCGCAACTTTGTATTATTACGGCACCAAAGAAGGTAAATCTTCGCGATTCTTTTCAATTGGAGCAGTAACAACCACGGTGCTATTTGTACTAACAACCTATTTTTTTGGGGTGTATATCAATAATTTTTCAAATTACAACGAGTTATACGGTTCCATTGGTGCACTATTGATATTGATGTTATATATTTGGATTAACTCAAACCTGTTGTTGCTTGGTTTTGAATTAAATGTTTCAATAAAGCGACTAAAAGAAAAACTTTAAAACTGAATTTAACACATTTAAAATTATGAAAAAAATACTTTTAACCTTCTCACTTATTGCGTTAACAGTAATTACTGCCGCTGCACAAGATGTAACAGGTAAATGGAAAACCGTTGATGATGAAACCGGCGAAGCAAAATCTATCGTTGAAATCTACAAAGACAATGGTAAAATTTATGGAAAAGTAGTAGAGATTTTAAATCCTGCGAAGAAAAACGCCGTCTGCGATAAATGCCCGGATTCTGATAAAGGGAAACCAATTTTGGGATTAGTAATTATTAAAGGTCTTGAAAAAGATGGCGATGAATATAACGATGGTACCATAATGGATCCAAACAACGGAAAAGTGTACAAATGCTACATTGAACTCGATGGCGCTAACAAATTGAATGTTCGCGGATATGTAGGCTTCTCTCTTTTTGGAAGAACACAAACTTGGAGTCGCATTAATTAAAAATTATTAAAAATAGTATCTTTAAGCCACCAATTTTGGTGGCTTTTTTATTCGGGAAGTAGGAAAGAAGGCAGTGAAAACTGAGACCGTATTTTCAACATCAAAGCGACCCAATAAAGAATTTATAATAGTAATAAATAATAGTTTTCCATTTGTATTTTATAGACGTCATTCTCCCAATTCCACTGAAACAAGCATTCACATATAGTGTGAATAAGGACGAAGCTGCTTTTTTGCAGCCTGGAATGCGAGTTGCAATTCCCTTTGGAAAATCAAAGGTTTATACGGGCATTGTGTATCAAGTTCATGACCAAGCACCGGTAGGTTACGAAACTAAATCTATAGATCATATTTTAGATGAAACACCTATTATTACAGCGCATCAATTAAAACATTGGGAGTGGATGGCGCATTATTATATGTGTTCTTTGGGTGAAGTAATCAAAGCGGCGCTCCCGAGTGCCTTTATGCTGGAAAGTGAAACAATTATTAAACTTTCTTCGAAAGAATTTAAAGATGAAGCTACGCTAAGTGATGATGAATATGTTTTATACGAAGCCTTGCAACATCAATCTTCTTTGCACATCAATGATGCGCGATCAATTCTGGATAGACGAAATATTGTTTCTGTGATTCAGAAATTGTTGGAGAAAAATATAATTGAAGTCGAAGAAACTGTATATGAACAGTACACTCCCAAACTAAAACGCTACATAAAATTATCTTCTGATTATACTTCCGAAGAAAATCTACGCCAACTTTTAGAAACTTTAAGCCGAGCTCCAAAACAACGCGATGTGCTAATGCATCTATTTATGTTGAGCAGCCAAACTAAAAAACCTATTAGCTCTACAGTACTTCAAAAGAAAAGTGAAGCTTCAGCCGCTACTTTGAAAACATTGGTGGATAAGGAAATTTTAGAAGAATATTACATTCAGCACGACCGCGTAGAATTTTCTGGTGATGCTTCAACAGAAATAAAAACGTTGAACGAAGCACAATTAGTGGCTTATCAACAAATAAAAACATCTTTTGAAACAGACGCTGTGGTTTTGCTTCACGGAGTAACCTCAAGTGGAAAAACTGAAATTTATGTTCGGCTAATTGAAGAAGTAATTAATTCTGGAAAACAGGTTTTATATATGCTTCCTGAAATTGCTTTAACCACGCAGCTAATTATTCGACTTCAAAAGTATTTTGGCGAAAAAATTTCTGTTTATCATTCCAAGTTTTCGGTTAATGAAAGAGTTGAGGTTTGGAAGAATGTGCTTGCAGAAAAACCGAAAGCACAAGTAGTAATTGGCGCGCGTTCGTCTTTATTTCTTCCTTTTAAAAATTTAGGACTTATTGTGGTGGACGAAGAACACGAACCGAGTTTTAAACAATACAGTCCGTCGCCACGCTACAATGCTCGCGATAGCGCTGTGGTTTTAGCAAATCTTCATAAAGCTAAGGTATTGATGGGTTCTGCAACGCCTTCGTTGGAAAGTTATCACAATGCAAAATCGGGGAAGTTTGGATTGGTGACGCTTAAAAAACGCTTCGGAAATGTTATGATGCCAGAAATTGAACTGGTAGATATAAAAGAAAAAACGCGTAAAAAACAAATGACTGGCCATTTTAGCGATCGTTTGTTAGAAGAAATGCGCGAAGTTTTAAGTAATGGCGAACAAATAATTCTTTTTCAAAATAGAAGAGGTTTTTCGCCAGTGGTTGAATGCACAACCTGCGGAATTTCGCCCCAATGTCCAAATTGCGACGTGAGTTTGACTTTTCATCAACAAAAAAATCAATTGCGTTGCCATTATTGTGGTTACCATATGGCAATGATGCATAGCTGTATGGCTTGTGGAAGCGAAACACTGGACACTAAAGGTTTTGGCACCGAACAGATTGAAACTGAATTAAAAACTCTTTTTCCAAACCACAAAGTGGCTAGAATGGATCAAGATACAACCAAGGGGAAAAATTCTTATTCAAAATTAATTGAAGCTTTAGAAAATGAGGAGATAGATATTTTGGTAGGCACGCAAATGCTTGCCAAAGGTTTAGACTTTAGAAATATTAGTTTGGTTGGAGTCATGAATGCAGACAATCTTCTCAATTTCCCAGATTTTAGAGCCCACGAGCGAAGTTTCCAATTGCTTCAACAAGTATCGGGTAGGGCAGGCCGCACGCAGAAACGCGGCAAAGTTTTAATACAAACGTACAACCCGTTCCATCAAATTTTGAAGCAAGTAAGTGTGAATGATTTTGAAGGAATGTACAAGGAACAGCTGGAAGAGCGCTATAATTTTAAATATCCTCCTTTTTACAGGACGATCAAAATTATTTTTAAAGATAAAAATTTAGGGCGCGTTCAAAAAGCTTCAATCTGGTTTGGGCAAGCGTTAGAAATTCAGTTTAAGGAAAATATATTGGGGCCAGAGCCGCCACCAGTGGGTAGAATAAAGAATAAATACATCATTAATCTTCTTGTTAAAATCCCCAAGAAGCAATCTTTGGAGAAAACGAAAAAATACATTGAAAACGTTTTGCGCACTTTCAATTCTATAAAAGAATTTTCAAGTGTGCAGACAACTATAGATGTAGATAATTACTAAATGTTGTGCGTTGCGGCTAAGGCATCAACCAAATCGGCCTTTCTATTTCGGCTTAATGGCAATTTGTCTTTATCAAGTTCTATTGTTTTGCTATTATAGCGCTGTACCTTGTCTAAATTCACGATATAAGATTTGTGAATTCTAAGGAAACGTTCGCCAGGTAATAATGATTCAAAAGCCTTCATGGTAGAAAGCACCACAAGAGATTCGTGTTCGGTTACTAATTTTACATAGTCGCCTAAAGCTTCAATGTAACGTAGTTCGTTTAAAAAAACTTTTCGTTTTTTGAGGTTGCTTTTTACGAAGATAAAATCTTCATCGTCAAAGCCTTCCTCATTTTTTAATTTATAATTAGTAATTGCTTTGTGTACAGCATTTAAAAAACGATCTTTGGCAATAGGTTTTCTGAGGTAATCTACGGCATCATAATCGAATGCTTTAAAAGCGTACTTCGTTTTTCCAGTAACAAAAATTACTTGAGGCTTTCTCTGGATATCGTCTAAAAGATCAAATCCTGAAAGAATTGGCATCTCAATATCTAGAAAGATAAGGTCAATTTCTGTAGAGGCAAGCCCCATTTTAGCTTCGATGGCATTCTTATATTCGCCAACAAGTTCAAGAGATGGGTGCATTTGAACAAGCTTCACAATAGAAAGTCGCTGCAGGGTAGAATCATCTACAATTGCGCACTTTAATATGGTTTTTTCCATAATAGTAGGTTTTACTTAAGGCAATAATATGGAAATTATCGATGAACTGCAACTATTTTGTGTTTAATCGTAAAAAATACACACTTAATCTATGTTTTTTATTTCTAAAGTCTCTTTAAAATAAGGTTTGATAATACCAAATAAAGTATTATTTTTGCACCCTCTTTGGCAGAAGGCCAAGGTTTTAATTATTAATTTTAATAGATTTTTTATGAATCATTACGAAACTGTTTTCATCTTAAATCCCGTTTTATCTGAAGATCAGATAAAGGAGACAGTAAAGAAATACGAAGATCTTCTTGTTTCTAAAGGTGCTAAGATGATATCCAAAGAAAATTGGGGCTTGAAAAAACTTGCTTACCCAATCCAGAACAAAAAAAGTGGTTTTTATCACCTTTTTGAGTACACCGTAGATGGTGAAGCTGTACATGAATTAGAAATTGAATTCAAAAGGGATGAGCGTTTTATGCGTTACCTTTCAGTGAGCCTTGACAAGCATGCAATTGCTTGGGCAGAAAAAAGAAGAAACCGCGATAAAAAATCAGCATAAATTATGGCCACACTACAACAACAAGCAAAAGGAAAAAAAGACGGAGAGATCAGATATCTTACTCCTCTTAATATAGAAACCAACAAAACTAAAAAATACTGTCGTTTCAAGAGATCTGGTATTAAGTATGTTGACTATAAGGATGCAGATTTCTTATTGAAATTTGTAAACGAACAAGGTAAAATTCTTCCAAGAAGACTTACCGGAACTTCATTGAAGTATCAGCGCAAAGTGGCTGTTGCCGTTAAAAGAGCACGCCATTTAGCACTTATGCCTTACGTAGCCGATTTATTAAAATAAAAAACCAGAGATAGTATGGAACTTATATTAAAAAAAGACGTAGAAAATCTGGGATTTACAGATGATCTTGTAACCGTGAAAAACGGTTTCGGAAGAAACTTTTTGATTCCACAGGGGCACGCAGTTCTTGCAACCCCATCGGCTAAAAAAGTATTGGCTGAAACTTTGAAGCAACGTGCTTTCAAAGAAAAGAAAGTTGTTGACGAAGCTAAAACACAGGCTGAGAAACTAAACGGACTTGAAATTAAAATCATCGCCAAAACAGGCGAAGGTGATAGATTATTCGGTTCTGTTACTAACGGAGATCTTTCTGACGCACTTGAAAAAGAAGGTGTTTCTATCGAGAAGAAGTATATTACTGTAGCTGGTGGCGCTGTTAAGCGTACTGGTCAGTACGATGCTACTATCCGTTTCCACAGAGATGTAGTATCTAACTTCGCTTTCGAAGTAGTTGCAGAAGCTAAACCAGAAGTTAAAGGGAAAGCTAAGCCAGAAGTAAAAGCTAAAACAGAAGAAAAGTCTGATGATAAAACAGAAGATAATTCTGAAGCAAATTAAATAACACGATTAATTGTATTAAAACCTTTCTCGTTTACGGGGAAGGTTTTTTTATTTTATCTTTTTTTTCAAAGAAAAGAGTGAAGATTACAAAGTAAAGCAAACGGATTACAGATAACTGTCAACAGAGAACTGATATGAAATACGCCAGATTAACAAAAGAACAATTTGAAGAGCTACATCAAGAATTTATAAATTTTCTTGCTACGCAATCCATCACTGCTGATGAATGGAAAAAGTTGAAAACTGAAACACCCGAAGTTGCCGAACAGGAACTCGACATTTTTAGCGATCTTATTTGGGAAGGGGTTTTAATTAAAGTGAAGTATATAGAGCACATTTCGCCTAACCAGTTAATGCTTTTTCATATTACAGATGCGTTTATGGAGTTGATTGCTATAAAAGTGGAAGATGAAACTATAGACATTACCACCCAAATTGGCTACAAATGGCTTCAGCAAAACATACATGATGATTCGGTAAACCTTTACACGTCTACCAAAGCAATTACAGACGATCGCAACAAAGATATTTTTGTATTGATTCAACAAGGTGCCGTAATTACTAAAGGAGAGCTTTATAATTATTTTGGGGATCTTCTGAAAGAATAATAATCAATTTTCAAATTATTCGGAATTTGGAATGTAATATTTGTGTTTTAAAAATTTACAGACCTTATTCGTATCGCAAACTTTCTATAGGGTCCAATCCAGCCGCTTTTGATGCCGGATAAGATCCTGCGATTACAGCTACAACAAAGGTTATAATTGTCGCCCAAATCATTGCTGTCCAAGGAAGAGTGAAATCGAACTCAAAGATTTTTGCAAAGGCGAAACCTGTAAGTACACCGAGAATAATTCCTAAAAGACTACCAAACTGACCAATTACAATCGTTTCCATAAAAAATTGGGTGGAGATTGTAGAACGTTTAGCGCCAAGTGCTTTCCGCACACCAATTTCGCGGGTGCGTTCGGTTACCGAAACCAACATTATATTCATTAACGCAATAGAAGAGCCAAGAATAGTGATGATGCTAATAATCCATGCGGCAGCTTGCAAATAACCAGTTATCATCGAAATTCGATTAATTAAATCGTCACTGCGCTCTATTCCGAAGTTATTTTCTTCAATCGGGTTTAGTCCCCGGATATTTCTGAATGTTATAATAGCATCGTCCTGGGCGGCCTCCATCATTTGTTTGTCGTCTACTTTTACACTTATATTGTAATTTATATTAGGTTGTGTGTAAATGCCGCGGGCAACTTGTACGGGGATTAGCACTTTTAAATCTTGATTGTTTCCAAAAGTTGAGCCTTTAGACTCTAAAAGACCAATAATTTTAAATTTCACTCCGCGAATACTAATTGTTTTGTTGATGGGGTCTTCGTTTTCAAAGAGGTTTTTCGTAAAATCTGAGCCTATTAAGCAGACTTTATTATTATTTTCAATATCGAAAATTGTAAAATTTCTTCCACGATCCACTTCGGTTCCGGTGTTGTCTAAATAATTTTCATTCACTCCATAAACGCGAATTTCGGGATCGGTCTTTTCAGAACCATATTTTACTTCGGCCCCTGCTGTTCCTATAAAAGAGAGCGATGTTTTGGTGAAGGGGTATTTGTATTTATCCGTAAATTCTCGAACGTTATTATAACTTATTATGGGGTTTATTTTTTCGCGTTCGCCGCCATTTCTGGATTGGACCGAAAATTCATACTGCTGAATATTAAACGTATTGGCGCCCATGGAAGCAAAATTGCCTGAAATGGTATTTTCCAGCGCAGCCACTGCGCTTAAAATGCCAACGAGCGCCCAAATACCAATCCCAATTATAACTATTGTTAAAATGGTTCTTAAGAGTTGGCTTTTAATGCTGTCCATCGCAATACGGACATTTTCCCGGAAAAGTGAAAACATATAATTAGTGTGTATTTTACATTAGACTGCAAAAGTGGGATAAAGTTACAGAATTCCTTCGAAGACATGAATCGCCTTTACGTAATCTTATTGTGGCAAACTTCATTATTATTTAGGATATTTGTCAATTCAAAATACAAATTCAAAAAACGTAGAATTTTGTCAAAAAAACCATCAATTCCTAAAGGCACCCGCGATTTCAATCCAGATGAAGTTGCGCGTCGCAATTATATATTCAGTACTATAAAGGATACATTTTCGCTTTATGGATTTCAACCAATTGAAACGCCGTCTTTCGAAAATAGTGATACCTTAATGGGGAAATATGGCGAAGAAGGCGATCGATTGATTTTTAAAATTTTGAATAGTGGCGATTATTTATCAAAAGTTGATGATAAGTTATATTCCGAAAAGGATAGTAATAAAATAACTTCAAAAATTTCTGAAAAAGCGCTCCGTTACGATTTAACAGTGCCATTTGCACGCTACGTGGTGCAACATCAAAACGAAATAACATTTCCTTTTAAACGCTACCAAATACAGCCCGTATGGCGAGCAGATAGACCTCAAAAGGGACGTTTCCGTGAGTTTTTTCAATGCGATGCCGATGTTGTGGGTTCAACTTCACTTTGGCAGGAAGTGGAATTCGTGCAGCTTTACGATGCCGTTTTCAGCAAACTTAGTTTGAAAGATGTAACAATTAAAATCAACAATCGAAAAATTTTAAGTGGAATAGCAGAAACCATAGGTGCGGAGGACAAGTTAATAGATTTTACTGTGGCGCTAGATAAACTCGATAAAATAGGCGAGGACGGCGTGAAGAAAGAGATGCGAGAAAAAGGTATTTCGGAAGATGCACTTCAAAAATTACAACCGCTTTTTTCTTTTAAGGGAAGTAACGATGAAAAAATTAATTCTTTAAAGCAATTGCTACACAGCTCGCAAATTGGGCTGAAAGGTGTGGAAGAACTCGAATTTATCGCAAATAATATTAAAACACTTGGTTTGCAGGCTGCTTCATTGCAAATTGATGTTACACTTGCCCGAGGATTGAATTACTACACAGGTGCAATTTTTGAAGTCTCAGCTCCTGCAGAAGTGAATATGGGAAGCATTGGTGGTGGCGGAAGGTATGACGATCTCACCGGAATTTTTGGCTTAAAAAATATGAGCGGTGTGGGTATCTCCTTTGGTTTGGACCGTATTTACTTGGTTTTGGAGGAATTGAGTCTATTTCCCGAAACTGTTTCAGAAAATAGCAAAGCGCTTTTTATAAATTTCGGTGAAAAGGAGGCTTTGTATGCAATGAAAGCAATCACTAACTTGAGAAAAGTAGGTGTTAAAGCAGAATTGTATCCTGATGAAGCAAAGATGGGTAAGCAAATGGGGTATGCAGATAAGCGTAAAATACCTTATACTGCTTTGGCTGGTGAAAAAGAAATGGAGGCGCAGTCTTTCACGCTTAAAAACATGAAAAGTGGCGAACAGTTTCAAATAACTTATTCAGAATTAGAAAAGCACTTAGCTTAGCCCAATTCCACCCGTGAACCCGATGGAGAATTGGCTCTATGAGGTTTTCGCGTTAACCTGTTTTCAACTTCTAAGCGCGCAGACTCAGATAGCAAACCAGCTATTTGTAGTTTCGTTATGTTGCTTAAAGTATCATTCATCTCCAATTTCATTAATTATTTTCTCGTAAGAAATAACGTAATCTATTTGTTTTTCTTCTGAAACATGCTTTTGCGGAGTTTCAAGAATTATAAAATCAAATAGTTTTGAAATTATTTTTTTAAGACGTTGCTCTGTAGTTAACACTGCATTATGTATATAATGTGCGACTATGGTAAGCACAACGGCAAGAGCCAAAAGAGTTACATAATAAGTTGTTATGGAATAATCTCTAATAGGCAATAAAATATAAATTGCAAAAAAGAAGCCTACAAAGAGGAATGCATTTGCTATATAGTTAATGGGCTTTTTTAAATCGGCTATAATATAGCCCGATACAAATTTCAACAACAAACCAGATGAAATTGCCATAATTGGTAGACTTATAGAAAATAAGAAAGAGGACATATACGCATAACCGAATAAGCCCTCTTTGTCTTCAATAAGATATATCATGTGTAGAAAAGGTGATAAAATCGCCGCTACACATAAAAATATTAAATATATATTAATCTTGTGGCTCCAAGTGGTCTGGAATCCCATTACAGTTTCTGTCGCTTGGGGGACATGATTTGTGCTTGTCGATTTGTTGTTCATCACTAATTTGATTTTCTGGGGTACAGCTAAAGGTTAGACCGGCTAGCATTACAATTGCGAATACATAATTTTTCATGATATTGAGTTTTAAGGATTAAATGTAAATTTAAGCCTTCAAACGACAGATATCAATAGGTTGAGCAATAACTTATTAACGCATTCTTAACAAATGTAAGTAAAATAGCTACAACTGCAATATGTTTTCGATAAACGGAATAAATATGTGTGTTCTGGTAAAAAGTAAAATATAATAGCAGAAGGTAGCGCAGAGCTTTCAAATTCTTCCATAAAAAAATCCCCTCAGAATTATCTTTGGGGATTTTTAGTAGCGAGAGGGGGGCACGATCCCCCGACCTCCGGGTTATGAATCCGACGCTCTAACCAACTGAGCTACCTCGCCGTGTTTATTATTGTAATAAAACTCAAGCTATATGCTTAAGCGGGTGCAAAGATAGAAACAAAATTATGTGTGGCAAATTTAAGTTTCAATATTTGTCATAAAAATTGCATCTTTCTCAACACGCTCTTTAAAATAAAAAATTTCAATCTTTAATTTGAGTTTAAGATTAATATCTATATATTGGGCATCAACTAACAAAAAGCTATGGAAGATAAAATTAAATATGAAATGGAATTCCCTATACAGGTTTCCCCTTCACTTTTATATCAGTATATTTCAACGCCTTCGGGACTTTCCGAATGGTACGCCGACAATGTAAATTCAAGGGGCGAATTCTACACTTTCATCTGGTCTGGAAGTGAAGAACGCGCAAAATTACTAAGTAAAAAGAGTCCAGAACGAATCAAATTCAGATGGATAGAAGATGAGGGCGAAGAGTTCTATTTTGAATTGCGTATTCAAGTTGATGAAATAACAAAAGATGTTTCATTAATGGTAACGGATTATGCGGAAGAGGATGAAATAGAAGAAGGAAAAATGCTATGGGAAAATATGGTTTCCAATCTAAAGTCAATCTTGGGATCCGTTTAAAATCCCTTTAAATTATAATACCTTTGCACCGTCCAATAAAAATGGGCGGTTTTTTTTATGGTAAATTTAAACGGAACATTAGTAGCGAATAACCAGGCAACGGTTACAACAGATAATAGAGGCCTCAATTATGGCGATGCCGTTTTTGAAACGTTGCGATATGGTGGCGGAAAGATTTATTTCTGGGAAGACCATTACTTTCGTTTAATGGCTTCTATGCGAATTCTGAGGATGGAAATCCCTATGAATTTTACTATGGAATTTCTGGAAGAAGAAATAATGAAGACCGTTAATTCTTCTGAAGAAGTAAACGCTACATTTCGTGTAAAAATGCTAGTATGGCGTAAAACTGGTGGTAAATATACGCCCGAAACCAACGATGTTGAATATACAATTTCGTTTGAAAAACTTGAGACGCCATTCTACATTTTAAGTGAAGAGAACTACGAAATTGAGCTGTATAAAGATCATTTTATCACCTCTAGTTTACTGGCCACCCTTAAAACATCTAACCGACTTATAAATATACTTGGCAGCATTTACGCTAAAGAAAATGATTATAAAAACTGTCTTTTGTTAAATGAAAAGAAACAGGTTGTTGAGGCACTGAACGGAAATATATTTTTGGTTTCAGGCAATTCTATCAAAACACCGCCACTTGCAGATGGTTGTTTAAACGGTATTTTGCGCAAACAACTTATTGCAATTATTAAATTGATGCCAGAATTTTCGCTTGAAGAAATCTCGGTTTCACCATTTGAATTGCAGAAAGCTGATGAAATTTTTATTACAAATACAATTCAAGGAATTGTTCCCGTAACAAAATATCGGAAAAAAGAATTTGTAAATGCTACTGCGAAGTTGTTATTGCCAAAATTGAACCTTAAGGCAAGAATGAGTTAGTTGAAGCTGGGATTTTCTGGGGCATTAGACCATAATATATAATCTCCACCAAATTCAATCATTTTTTCTTTCCAAAAATTTATATTGGTTTTGCCTATAATTTTATTGTCATAATCGTTTGGCACTACTACCCAACTATTAACTTCTAATTCCTGTTCCAGTTGCTCGCTTTCCCAACCAGAATAGCCAAGGAAGAAACGAATTTGGTCTTTTTTTAATTTGTCTTCTTTTAAAAGATCAACAATTGCACTAAAATCGCCACCCCAATAAATACCACTAGATATTTCTATGCTGTCGGGAATAATATCAGGAATGCAATGAATAAAATACAGATTATCTTGCTCTACTGGACCTCCGTTAAAGACAGGAAGCTTAGAATTTATCTCCGGCACAAAATCACGAAGCTTGTATTGTAAGGGCTTATTGAGAATAAACCCAACAGATCCATTTTCAGTATACTCGGCTAAAAGTACTACTGAACGATTAAAAGAAACATCACCAATTATTGATGGTTCTGCAACTAATAGGAGGCCTTTGGCGGGTTTTAGAGTGGTCATAGAATATATTCAATACATTAAATCTAAGTAATAATTTTAAAAATACCAAAAAATTACTAAACTGATGTTTAATTTAAATTTAATTGAATAATTATGATAAAATGTTACGAATTTTCAATTTGCTCAAAATCAGTCTTATAAAAAAAATCCTTCTTTTCAACTTAATGAAAAGAAGGACTTAAAATTTTGTAAAATATTTTACAATTAGTTTACGCTATTTTGTAAATCTGAGCCAGCTTTGAATTTAACTACTTTTTTAGCAGCAATCTTGATGGTTTTACCAGTTTGAGGGTTTCTTCCTTCTCTGGCAGCTCTTTTTGATACTGACCAAGATCCGAAACCTACAAGTGATACTCTGTCACCTTTTTTAAGAGAACCTTCAACATTCCCTAAGAAAGACTCTAAGGATTTCTTAGCAGCAGCTTTTGTAATTCCGGCATCAGCTGCCATTGCATCGATTAAATCTGATTTGTTCATAATTTTTTTAAATTAAATTGTTGGTTAAACTTCGATTAATTGCTCTACAAATTTAATAGGAATATCCGTTCAGGCAAGTAACCACGCAGGAAATCATTATTATTGTTAATAACTTAGACTGTTTGTTAATAAACATGACGTGTTTTTTAAGAAATTTAACCAAATCAGTGATAACAAGGGTTTACAATAGTTTCGAATCGTCCTCAAAAGAATACCCATTCAACAGCGCAGAAACATCCATTTTTCGTTTTCCGGGGAGTTGTATTTCCTTAATAATGATGAAACCCGCTGAACATGCTACTTTCAGTTCTTTTTTTGAAGCTTGGATAGTTCCCATTTCTAAATTATGGTCGTCCATTTCGAAACTAGCCGCATAAATTTTCGCTTTTAATTCCTCCTTATTATTATACAAAACTGACCACGCCACAGGATAGGGAGAAAGACCTCTTATAAAAGCATCTATTTCTAGTCCAGGTTTTGTCCAATCTATTCTTGTATTCTCTGGAGTAAGTTTTGGAGCATCTTTTAAATCACCGCTTTCGGGTTGTGGTTTTGGATTAGCATTTCCTTTCTCGATTAAATTCAAGGTTTCCAATACAAGTTCACTGCCTTTAAGCATTAACTTATCGTGAAGGGTTTCAGCGCTTTCATTTTTTTCAATAGGAATTTCCTTATTCGCGATTATGGAACCGGTATCGATCTTTTCGTCAATAAAAAATGTGGTGACGCCTGTTTTTTCCTCCTTATTAATAATAGCCCAATTTATTGGCGCCGCACCTCTATATTGTGGAAGCAACGAAGCATGAAGATTAAAGGTGCCTAATTGCGGCATTTGCCAAACTGCTTTTGGGAGCATTCGGAAAGCCACTACTACTTGAAGGTTTGCATTTAAATCTTTCAACTCTTTCAGAAAAGATTCGTCCTTTAAATTTGTGGGTTGAAGGACGGTTAAGTTTTGCGAAACGGCATAGTCCTTTACCGCAGAACCCATAAGCTTTCTGCCGCGGCCCGCAGGTCTATCTGGAGCGGTAATGACGCCCACAATATTTTGGCCCGTTTCAACCATCGCTTTTAAAACCCCAACAGCAAAATCGGGAGTTCCCATAAATACTATTCTCAAATCGTTATGCATTTTTTCAGTTTAAGTAATATTGGTTTTTCGGATTTATTTTTATCTTTTCGGCATCCATTAGAAGACGGATAACCTTTAAAACATCAGCTTCGGCAAAAGTAAGTTTTTCTGAAATCTCGCGCGAACTTAATTCTTCCCCTTCAAGAAATGCAAGTATTTGTCTTGCCATCTGCCGAACTTCACCTTTTGAAAGTTTTGAAGTTTGCCCTTTACAAACCGAACATATACCACATTTTGAAGCAGTAGTTTCACCAAAATAGTTGACTAATTGCACGCTTCGGCAGGTTTTGGTGTTTTCAATATATTGTAAAACCGAATTAACTTGGGCCGTTTTTTTACGATTTAATGCTTCTACTTCGCGCGAAATAACATTGATAGTTTTGTCGTCTTCGCGCGGTATTAAAAAGGTGAGCGTAGCATCGGTTATCTGCAAAGTCATTTCCACAACTTGGTCGCGTTGCATTTTATTCAAAACAGCAATAACTGTTTCAATGGATTGCCCCGTTTTGGTAACAATTAAATCTAAATTAATTGAAGTGGGCATTTCAAAAATTCCACCGTAAATTCTTAGTATTGTTTTGCCGATGACGGAGGCGGTGATGTCCTTTGCAAAATAGGTTAAAACCTGTTCTGAAGAAATTAAGAAATGGACCATGGATTTACGTCCAAATTCCTGCGACAACTGAATAACGCCCAATCGGTCTAAGCTGTTTAAGGCATTATAGGCAAGCAAAGTATTTAAGGTGTATATTTTACAGAATTCAGAAAAACTGAAATTATGTTTTGTAAATTCTCCTTCACCGTAGGGAATCTGAAAATAATTGTTCAGCGTGCGATAGATTTTTTTTAAATCTGCAGTGGTAGGCAGCGATTCTATAAATTGCTGCTTTACGTATATTTTATCGTATTCATTATAAAGAAGCACTGCAGAAGCATAATTGCCATCGCGCCCTGCTCGACCGGCTTCTTGAAAGTAGCTCTCTAAACTTTCGGGAATTTGAAGGTGAATTACAAAACGCACATTTGGATGGTCAATTCCCATTCCAAAAGCATTAGTTGCAACCATTGTAGAAAACGATCCATTGCGCCACGACTGTAGCTTTTGAGCTTTTTCTTTAGCTGAAATTCCGCCGTGATAAAATGTTGCCGAAATTCCTAAACTGTTAAGCTGTTCGCTTATTTCGACGGTGCTTTTTCTATTTCGAACATATACAATTGCAGAGCCAGTATTGGTTTTTAGCAGCTGCTCGGTTTTATATAGTTTGTCTTCTTCTTTAAAAACTTGATACGAAAGATTTTCGCGAACAAATGAATTCCTATAAATTACAGGAAGTTCCATTTTTAATTCAGAAATAGTATCTTCTAAAACTTCGGGCGTCGCAGTGGCAGTAAGTGCTATAATGGGAACCAAGGGATGAATTTCCCTAAGTACCGTTATGTTTTTATAGGCTGGTCTAAAATCATTTCCCCATTGCGAAATACAGTGTGCTTCATCTACCGCAATGGAGTTAACATTCATCTGCCGAATGTAATTTTGAACTATCTCTTGCTGCAGTCGCTCGGGAGAGAGGTAAAGAAATTTGTAATTTCCGTAAAGAGCATTGTCTAATAAGGTATTTAACTCATCGAAAGTAATTCCGCCGGTCAATTTTAAAGCTTTTATGCCGTGATCTTTTAATGCATTTACTTGGTCGCTCATTAAAGCAACAAGTGGCGAAACTACTATGCAAATACCGTCCATTGCCATAGCGGGAACCTGAAAACACAGTGATTTTCCGCCGCCGGTTGGCAATAATGCTACCGTGTCTTTTCCATTTAACACAGACGCAATTATGTCTTCCTGCATTGGTTTGAAGGAAGTAAACCCCCAATATTTGTTCAGGATGTCGTGGACATTTGTCAAATTGTTCTCATTGGGTTAATGCGTTATTAAATTGTAAAGATAGTAGGTTGCCTGTGTAAAAGTGATTGATTTAAGAAATTCAATCACTTAATGACTAAATTTTACTTAATATGAAATTTGCCCGCTCTTCAATAGTACCTACGGGCACTTCGCATATTTTGTAGCCATAGTTTTCGTAACCAGTTTTCAGAAAATGAAATATTTTTTCAGCTTGAGCAAAACTCTCGTAACGCTCGTTATCCTGTTTGTAAATTTCTTCCCAGGGTGGAAGAAGAAATATTTTATTATACCGAAATTCGTTACAGGTTATTGAGAAATTTTCGGGGTAATCCGTTCCCATATAATCCATATATGCAGTAACATCGGGCATGCCACGATCATAAAAAAGTATGGATGCGGCGCATTCTTTTCCTTCGTGATATTGTTTCAATCTTCCTTCCAGCAATTTTTCGCTGAATAGAATTGGGCTTTCCAGAAATAATTGCTCAATCCCTTGTTTTTGAGCTTCCAAAGTTACAGCTCTTGAAATTTCGTGCATCACTACATGTCCTTCTTCTTCCAAGTATTTTATAAGCGCTGTTTTCCCTGTGCCAGGTCCGCCAGTTATTACAATTTTTTTCGTTTTCAAAAGATTCAATTTTATGCAAAGTAAGTAAATAAATATTTGAGGTGAAAGTGTATCTTTGTTGCTCACAGAGCAAAATTATTTGATGGATCAAAATAAGAACACTTCAGAATTTTACGACCGTTTAAAAAAGCAACTCGAAGAAGATACTACTTGGCCCGCGCCCTATCTTTTTAAATTTATAGTACCTGCCGAGCTCGAAAAAATTGCTGAGATAGAACGAATTTTTGATGGCACCGATGCTAAAATAAGCACCCGCGATTCTTCCAAAGGAACCTATTCAAGCCTATCTGTGAATGTTACGATGGAAAACCCAGACCAAGTGGTAAAGAAATATCTTGAAGTTTCCAAGGTTGAAGGCGTTATTTCACTATAATTTTTAGTATTTTGCGTCTGAAATGATTTTCAATCTTTCCGAGTACGTTAATATTCTTTCCTTAATAAAAACATTTTGATACAAGAAGTAGCCCAAATAGAGTATAATACAGAACGCCCAAAGCTAATTATTCCAGAATACGGGCGTCATATTCAAAAAATGGTGGATCACGCCATTGCCACAGAAGATAAAGACGAACGAAATAAAATTGCCAAAGGCATAATTGCTGTAATGGGAAATCTAAACCCGCATCTTCGCGATGTTCCAGATTTTCAACCGATGCTTTGGGATCAACTTTTTATAATCTCAGATTTTAAACTTGATGTAGATTCTCCATATCCAATTCCTTCGAGAGAGGAATTAATGGAGCGTCCAGAACCATTGGGTTATCCTCAAAACTTTCCTAAATATCGTTTTTACGGTAATAACATCAAAAGAATGATTGATGTTGCGGTAAGTTGGGAAGAAGGAGATAAAAAAGATGGACTTATTATTACTATCGCGAACCACATGAAGAAATGTTTTCTGAATTGGAACAAAGATACCGTAGAAGACGACGTAATCTTTGCACATCTTTTGGAACTTTCCGAGGGGAAAATCAATCTGAAAAACAGCGATGAAGATTTGAGCGATGCTTCAGATTTATTGAAGAATAAAAAACGTTTTAACACGAGTAATTCTTCTGCTAAGAAAAACTACAAACCAAGCAATAACAACCGCAACCGTAAACGTTATTAAAATTCCAACCAGTATTTATGGGAACTTTCCAAATAGAGGGCGGGCATAAACTTAAGGGTGAAATTACTCCACAAGGTGCCAAAAATGAAGCGCTACAAATTCTTTGTGCCGTATTATTAACTCCAGAAAAAGTTATTATTGAGAATATTCCAGATATTCTGGATGTCAATAAACTGATAAAAATTTTAGAAAATCTAGGTGTAAAAATCCAAAAGTTGGCTAAAGGCAAATATGCTTTTATTGCAGACGAAATCAACCTAGATTATCTAGAATCAGAACTTTTTAAACAGGAGGGAAGCTCATTACGCGGTTCCATCATGATTGTGGGTCCTTTATTAGCAAGGTTTGGCAAAGGATATATTCCGCGGCCAGGAGGAGATAAAATAGGAAGAAGAAGGCTTGATACTCACTTTGAAGGTTTTATTAAACTCGGCGCGAAATTCCGCTATAACAGAGAAGAGCGTTTTTACGGTGTAGAAGCTCCCAATGGTTTAAAAGGTGCTTATATGCTTTTAGACCAAGCTTCGGTAACAGGAACTGCCAATATTGTTATGGCAGCTGTTATGGCTAAGGGAACAACAACCATTTACAATGCCGCTTGCGAACCGTATATTCAACAACTTTGTAAGATGCTGAATTCAATGGGCGCTAATATTAGCGGGGTTGGTTCTAATCTTTTGGTTATTGAAGGCGTTAAGAAATTGGGAGGCTGTAGGCATCGCATTTTGCCAGATATGATTGAAATAGGAAGTTGGATTGGCCTTGCGGCTATGACACGTAGCGAAATTACTATTAAAAACGTAAGCTGGGAAAACTTGGGATTGATTCCTGAAACTTTTAGAAAACTCGGTATAATTCTCGAAAAAGTAGGAGACGATATATATATTCCTGCACAAGATGAATACGAGATTCAAGGCTACATTGATGGGTCTATCCTTACTGTCGCAGATGCACCATGGCCAGGTTTTACGCCAGATTTATTAAGTATAGTTCTTGTAGTTTGTACGCAGGCAAAAGGAAGTGTGCTTATTCACCAAAAAATGTTTGAAAGTCGCTTGTTTTTTGTAGATAAGTTGATTGATATGGGTGCAAAAATTATTCTTTGCGATCCTCACCGCGCTACAGTAATAGGCCATAACTTTGAATCTAACTTGAAAGCTACAACAATGGTTTCACCAGATATTCGTGCGGGAATTTCACTCTTAATTGCAGCATTATCTGCGCAGGGAACCAGCACTATCCACAATATCGAGCAGATTGATCGTGGGTACGAAAATATTGATGAAAGACTTAGAGCGCTGGGTGCAAAAATAACTCGAACCGAGCCCTAATTAATTAGACTTTTCGGTGTTTATTAATTTCGTCCTGTAATTTTCTACGAAGTTTTTGTTCGCGATCTAAACTGTTTCGGCGATAGTCTTCAATTTCAATTTCCATCTCTGCCGTTTTAAGTTGGGCGTCCTTGGTGATTTTATGACTATTCAAAAATCTGTAGAATAGAAGTCCGCTAATTAAAAGCAAAACTAAAATGATACCCCATAATATTGTATTATAGGTAGCTTTAGAAGTAAGAATACCGAAAACTTCAATTCCGTCTTCTTTCTCCTTCGATTTAGATAGATTTTGTTGGGTGTTTTTTAAATTCTGACGAAGTGAATCAATCTCACTTTTCTGATGTCTTAATTCAATTTCTTGATTACTTATATTTTTTTCCAATGAAGAAACGGAGTCTAAAACGTTTCTTTTCAGCTTGGCCAACTGCGTCTTTTTAATAACTTTATATTCTTGATAACTATTGCTATTATCAAAAGCATCGGTCATTTGGTCGTTCAGACTGTTTTTGATAACTTGTATAGAATCCTGAGCCGAAACATTTAAGGCAAATAGAAATAGGGGAAAGATTAATATAAAAATCTTCTTCATGTCTTTTGGTTTGATGTAGTGCATATCTTAACTGTGCAAGAGTAGCAAAATTGTGCTGAATGGCATAAAAATACAATCCCTTTACCTTTTTTTTAACAAATTTAAATAAGCGGAATAGCTATTTGCTAAGAAACGGCAGCTTTATAAACCTTTAAGCAGCGTTCGCGTGCTTCTTTATGATCTACTATTTTATCGGGGTAGGAGTCAGTTCCAAATTCTGAAACGTAATTTTTTATGTACTCGTAATCTTTATCAAACTTTTCAATTTGAGTTGTTGGATTAAAAATTCTGAAATATGGCGCGGCGTCAACGCCACTTCCTGCAGCCCATTGCCAATTGCCAACATTGCTGGACATTTCATAATCTAAAAGTTTTTCGGCGAAGTACGCTTCGCCCCAACGCCAGTCAATCAAAAGGTGCTTGCAGAGAAAACTGGCAACAACCATCCGCACCCGATTATGCATATAGCCAGTTTCATTTAATTGTCGCATTCCTGCATCTACTATTGGATAGCCAGTTTTACCCTCTTTCCACTTTTTAAATTCAATTTCGTTATTGCGCCACTCAATTCGGTCGTATTTCTTTTTAAAAGCATTTTCAACCGTTTCTGGGAAATGCCACAAAATTTGCATAAAAAATTCGCGCCAAATTAATTCCTGCCAAAAGACTTCGTTTTTTTCGGAAGTTGCTTTTTTCATAATTTTCCGAATGCTAACAGTACCAAAGCGTAAGTGTGGGCCCAAATGTGAAGTTGCATCGGCCGCAGGAAAATTTCTTCTTTTTTCGTATTCTTGAATAGTAGTGGGCGTTACGACATAATCGGTGATCTCAATTTTCGATTTACGAAAACCAATATCGCTTAATGTGAGATTTGGTAACTGTGAATTTTGAAAGTTATTTTTTAAAACTTCTGTGGTATTATAAATCTTCTCGTTGTATTCCTTTTTAAACTTTTCTTTCCACGTTTTCATGAAGGGAGAATAAACTATATAAGGATCGCCGTCGCCTTTTACCACTTCATCTTTTTCAAAAATAACTTGGTCTTTGAATGTTTGAAAACCGATATTTTCCTCAGAAAGTAATTTTTCTATTTGTTCATCGCGACTCTTCGCATAAGGCTCATAATCACGATTTATTATTACATTTTGAATATCAAATTCTGAAATTATTTTTTTGAATATAGCTTCTGGTTTGCCGTGAAACATAGCAAGACTGCTGCCGTGTTTCTGCAATTCATCGCGCATTTTTTGAAGTGTTTCAAAAATAAAAGTAACTCGTGCGTCGTCCTGGGGAAGTTCACCGAGTATTTCTGAATCGAATATAAATATGGGAATTACGGGAAAATTTCCGTGTAAGGCTTCGTAGAAACCAACATTGTCATCCAATCGCAGATCTCTTTGAAACCAAAATACATTTACTTTTTCCACCAAAATTTAAATTATTTTTAAAGTTGAAAGACCACTCTTTTTCCACAAAAGCCAACAATTAGTAATATTATTTTCCGCATCTTAAAAATATTGAAGTTATATAGTGCCGAAGAGCTCTACCAATTTATTGTGTCTGTATTTAAAAATTTCGTCCAGCTTCGGTTTCACCAAAAAGGGATGAATCATTTGGCCTAAAAAACCAAAGGGTAACTTATAATGTAATAAATCTTCCATCGCTACGCCGCCGTCAATTTCTTTTATAAAATGTTTATGGTGCCAAAGTGCATAGGGACCGAAGCGCTGTTCGTCTACAAAGTATTTACCTTCTACCGAATGCGTTATTTCGGTAACCCATTTAGTTTTAATACCTAAAATTGGGGTTACAATATATTCAATAATCTGCCCAGCAAACATTGGTCTGTCTGCGCCGGACTGAATATTGAATCCCATATAATCTGGGGTTATAACCTTCAAATTTTTAGGATTTGACAGAAATTTCCAAGCTTCTTCTATGGTAATAGGTAAGTGTTGTTTTGCGTGTAGCGTATAAATTTTCATTCAATCTTTATTTTTCTTGATCGAGTGTTAATTTACGATTCATGCGTAATAACCTATACGTATTTGCCCTAACGTCTGCTTGACGAAAGCCCGGTCTAAATAATTTTTTAAATAACTTTAGCATTTTTTTGAAATTTTCTCTAAAAATACTTTGTTTTACCATATTTAAAAAAGTTTAAACAAAACATTAACTATTGTTCGTAATTCATTCTATAGCTTAGTATTCGGGCAATTGTATTATCTTAATTTTTATGTTAATTTAAGTTTTCCTTAACTCTTCTAAAATTTTCAAAAGAGTAACTTCGTAAAAAATATAACCTTCTTAAAACCATTACAATGAAAAAGATTATTTTACTTTTTTCTGCTTTAATGCTAACAGTTAGTATTCAAGCTCAAATAGAAACACCACAATCAAGTCCATTTCAGAAAATTGAACAGAAAGTTGGCTTAACAGATGTAACTTTAGAATATTCTAGACCTGCCATGAGAGGTAGAACTATTTTTGGAAGTTTGGTGCCTTATGACGCTGTATGGCGTACTGGTGCAAATGCTAATTCTAAAATTACATTTAGCGATGACGTTGAGGTTGGTGGAAAAACCTTAAAAGCAGGATCGTATGCTATTTACACAAAACCAGGTGCTACAAGCTGGGATGTTTATTTTTATAGCGACGCTAATAACTGGGGAACTCCAGAAAAATGGGATGATAACAAAGTTGCAGCTAAAGTAACAACGCAATCATACCCAATGCCAATGAATATTGAATCATTTACAATGAGTTTTGATGACTTATCAAATGATGGAGCTACATTAGGTATGCTTTGGGAAAAAACTTATGTTGGTGTGCCAATTAAATTTAACACAGACAAAACAGTTTCTGCAAGTATTCTAAAAACAATGAATGGTCCATCTGCAAACGATTATTACTCGGCTGCAGTTTATTATTTAGAAGTTGGTAAAGACATAAACCAAGCTAAAACTTGGATTGACAAGGCTATTGATATGAACAAGGATCCAAAGTTCTATCAAATACGCCAAAAATCTTTGATCTACGCAAAAGCTGGAGACAAGAAAGGTGCAATTGCAGCGGCTAAAAAATCGTTGGAACTTGCAAAAGCTGCAGGTAATACTGATTATGTAGCTTTAAATGAGAAGTCTTTAAAAGAATGGGGAGCCATGTAATTTAATTGGTTTCATTATATAAAAAAAGCCCCGAAAATTTCGGGGCTTTTTTTTATCCATTTTTTACTTTTCTCGACTATTTCGGTATCGGTTAAAAAGCTCTCGTTTAAAATCGTCTTCTGCTTTTTTAAGGGAGATTATTTTTTTTGGCGAAATTACTTTCCGCAATTCCGCTGTCATCTGTTTCCTCAATTCTAATTCAGTAGATTCAATTGAAAGGTTTTTATCTATAAGTTCATTAGCTTCAGTATCGGTTAAATTGTCTAAACCTCCCCGAAGTTTTTCGAAAATCTCGGTGCGCTCCTTAAGTCGAAGCACGTGGAATTTGTCGTGATAGCTATTGTAGATTGGCCAAAACTTTTCGGCTTCTAAAGAGGTAAGCGCTAATCGTTCTGTTATATAAGCCGTTTTTAAAGCTTTTATTTTTTCGTGCTTTCCGTCTTGCGCCTGCACAGTGGCGGCTAATAAGAGGAACAATATTACTAATTTTTTCATTGCTCGTTAATTATAGTTTCTGCATCCAGGTTTTCTAAAAGGTAATCTTCTAACGCATTGTCTGAAAACTGCTGCGTGTCAAAATCAATGTCTTTAATGTCTTTGTCGTCTATATAAGTGGTTAAATCATACAAATCAAAATTTAAATTACCATCTTCAATATAGGTGTCAATTGCAGCTAATTGTAGCGCATCGAGACCCGATTGATTGCTATCGTTATTGAAAATAGTAAAGCCAATTAATAAGCAAGCCGCAATAGCTGCCGCATAACCGTAGTATTTCTTCGGAAAAAGTGGAATAACCTTTTTAGGCTTTTCTGAAATTGTAACCGTTTTCAAAATACGTTCGTCCAAAACTTCAAAATAACTGTCGGGAACTTTAAAGCCAGCAGACTTCGGAAAGTTTTCTTCTGCAATTTTACTGAAAAGACGCTCCTCGAAAGTTTCGAAATAACCTTCGGGCACTTTAAAATCTGGTATGTTTTTATCTTTTTTCACTTTAAGTTTTGACTTTCAATAATTTATAAGGTTTTATCTGTCTTGCTTATTTTTTTTGATTGGACAAATAGAACATCCTAATTATATTTATTGCATTAATTCATTTCTAATTTAAGGATGTTTCATTCGATTTTATGAATTGTGTAATTTTCTTTACTGCAATGTGATAACTGCTTTTTAAACCACCTGTTGACGTTTCAAGTATTTCTGAGAGTTCTTCAAAAGTGTGGTCTTCAAAATATTTCATTGTGAAAATTAACCGCTGCCTTTCCGGAAGCGTTGCTATCGCCTTCTGAAACTGAAGCTGGATGGCATCGCCTTCAAAATATACATCACTTTCCAAATTCCGAAGCGCTTCATCTTTTACATTTTCTAAGGAAACATTATTGCGTTTAGCCTTTTTGTTGAGAAAAGTAATAGATTCATTTGCGGCAATTCTATACATCCAAGTGTGCAATTTACTCTCCCCTTTAAAAGAATTGATATTTCTGAAAATCTTTATAAATGTATTTTGAAGCACATCGTCGGCATCATCGTGGTCCAGAACCATATTCCTTATCTGCCAATATAGCCTTTCTTTATACTGCGCTACTAGGTCGCGAAAGGCGGCCTCTTTGGCTCCTTCGGTCTGTAATGCCGTTACCAGTTTTTTTTCTTCAACCATTGTTTGCGCAATCGGTTTTTGGACTGTAAAAAGCGAGAAAGGTTTAATCAGTAAAACCCTTCGTGAAACTTTGCGTATTTCCTTTGTGCCACTTTGTGGTAAAACTATTACATAGCGGTTCGCAAAGAAATATGGGTTATGCTAAAGACTGCATTTCCACTAAGCTATAATAAACGCCTTTTTTCTCCAAAAGCTCTTGATGTTTTCCTTGTTCCACAATTTTTCCTTTAGAAAGAACCACAATATTATCTGCGTTTTGAATGGTAGAAAGCCTGTGAGCAATAACGATGGAAGTTCTATTTTTCATCATTTTATCTAACGCATCCTGCACCAAACGTTCGCTTTCAGTATCTAAAGCAGAAGTTGCTTCGTCCAAAATCATAATCGGCGGATTTTTCAAAACAGCGCGGGCAATGCTTAATCGCTGTTTTTGTCCACCGCTGAGTTTGTTACCGCTATCGCCAATGTTGGTTTCAAAACCTTCAGGAAGGTCTTTTATGAATTCGTAGGAATTGCTTATTTCTGCAGCGTCACGCAATTCTGCTTCGGTAGCATTAGGTTTTCCGAGTTTAAGATTGTTTGCAACCGTATCATTAAAAAGAATAGAATCCTGCGAAACGATGCCCATTAAGCCTCTTAGCGACCTTTTCGACATATTTTTTATATCTACACCGTCAATTTCAATAGTCCCTTTATTTACGTCGTAGAATCGCGTTAATAGGTTAGCAATTGTACTTTTCCCACTACCAGATTGACCCACGAATGCAACGGTTTTCCCCTTCGGTATTTCAAGTGAAAAATCTTTCAAAACATACTGATCTTCGTATTTAAACGAAATATTTTTAATTGAAATTACACCGTCAAAACCTTCTTTTTGAACAGGGTTTTCAATATCAGTAATTGTATTTTCGGCTTCCAGCAATTCCAAAATACGCTGCGCAGAACCATCTGCACGTTTTATAGAATAACTTGCTTTTGCAATGGCCTTTGCCGGAGTTAAAATATTATATGCCAACATAATGTAACCAATAAAAAAACTGGCTTCCAATGTTCTATCAACAAAAACCAAGTAACCGCCGTAAACTAAAAGAACGCCAATAGTAATAATACCCAGCAACTCGCTTAACGGCGAAGCGAGATTTTGACGGTTTAAAACCGTATTAGAATGTTTATAAAACCTCTCGTTACTATCTTCGAATTTTTTCTGAAATAAATTTTCAGCGTGAAAAGCTTTTATAATGCGCAATCCGCCCATTGTTTCTTCCAAAATAGAAAGAAAAACACCTTGTTCTTCCTGCACTTTTAATGAGCCCTTTTTTAAAGATTTACCAACTCTAGAAATTAGAAATCCTGAAATGGGTAAAAATAGAAACACAAAGAGTGTCAACTTTGCACTTATAAAAAGCATCGTAACCAGTGAAAATATAATGGTTAAAGGCTCGCGAACAATCATTTCTAGCACAGAAAGCACGCTGTTTTTTACTTCATCAACATCAACGCTTAATCGCGAAATAGTATCGCCTTTTCGCTTTTCGGAATAAAACGCCAACGGGAACTGAATTACCTTACTGTAAAGCGCATTCCGAAGATCTTTTAACACGCCATTACGCATAAAAGTAGAGTAGAACATTGCCAAATAATTGCTCAAGTTTTTCAACAAAAACAAAGCGATAATGATCCCTACCATATACATCAACACCCGAAACTCGCCGTGATTATTGATGTTTTCGATAATAAAGTAATTTAAGTATTCTTGTGAAAAATCTTTAATACTAGAGATTCCTTCGTAGACTGGTGGGGCGCCTAATTCGCGATCATTGCTGAAAATTATTTCTAAAACCGGTATTAACGCCACAAAAGAAAGCGTGCTGAACAAGGCATACAAAATGTTAAAAAAGATGTTTAAAAAAGCATATTTTTTATAAGGGTATGCGTAGCGCAGTATTTTTTTGAAATAACTCATTAACTAATGTTTAGTTGTGCGGCAATAGCGTTTATTTTTTTCTGAAGTATTTCTTCAAAATTTTCCTTTTCGGAAGTATTCACGCTAATGTAGAACTTTATTTTCGGTTCTGTACCGCTTGGGCGTGCGGCAATTTTGCTGCCGTCTTCGGTATAATAAATTAATACGTTCGATTTTGGAAGGTTTAGTGGCGAAGTTTTCTGATTCAGAAAATCGGTAGTCTCGTTTTTCGATACATCATCCATTCGCGTCACTTTGCTTCCGACAATTTCTTTAAACGGATTTTCACGAAGCGATTTCATCATTGCTGATATTTCTTCAGCACCCTGTTTTCCTTTTTTTGTAATTGAAATTAAATGTTCGCGGTAATTTCCGTACTTACTATAAACATCATTTAAATATTGAAACATACTTCCGCTTTCGTGCTTTTTCTGTGCAGCAATCTCACAAGCCAGTAGGGTAGCGGTAACGGCGTCTTTGTCTCGTACAAAATCGCCAACCAAATAGCCGAAGCTTTCTTCGCCACCACCAATAAATTCGAGTTCGGGAAAGTCATTAATCATTTTGGCAATCCACTTAAAACCGGTTAAACCTTCAATATATTTCACATTGAAATCTTTTGCAACCTTTTCTACCATTGGGGTAGAAACAATTGTGGAGGCAACAAATTGTTTACCGTTCAATTTTCCCGCTTTTTTCCATTGTTCTAAAAGGAAATGCGTCATTAAAACCATGGTTTGGTTTCCGTTGAGCAAAACCATTTCGTTTTTATCGTTTCTAACTGCAACGCCTAAACGATCACAATCTGGGTCGGTACCAATAACGATGTCTGCATTTTCTTTTTCTGCCAATTCCAAAGCCATTTTTAAAGCTGCTGGTTCTTCGGGATTTGGCGATTTTACCGTTGGGAAATCTCCGTTCGGTTTTGCTTGTTCTTCAACAATTAAAACATTTTTGTAACCCGCTAGTTCCAAAACCTGCGGAATCATTGTGATTGATGTTCCGTGAAGCGAAGTGAAAACAATTTTCAAATTGGCTTTTGCTTCATTTGAAGTATTAAAAGTGCCGTTTTCAACTGAAGCCTTTGCAAAAGCTTCGTCAACATCGGTATCTATAAATTGAATTAAATTTTCGTTTGCTTTAAATTTTATGTCTTCGTATTTAAGCGAATTTATTTCGGTAATAATTTCACCATCCTGCGGCGGAACTAGTTGTCCGCCATCTTCCCAATACACTTTGTAACCATTGTATTCAGGCGGATTGTGAGAAGCTGTTAATACAATTCCAGCTTGACAATTTAAATGCTTTACGGCGTAAGATAGCTCGGGCGTAGCGCGCAATTCTGAAAAAAGAAAAACCTTTATTCCGTTGGCAGAAAAAACATTCGCTACAATTTTCGCGAACTCTTTACTATTGTGACGGCAATCGAATGCAATTGCGACTTTAATCTCCTGATTTGGAAATTGCTGTTTTAAATAATTTGAAAGCCCTTGGGTGTTTTTTCCTAAAGTATATTCGTTAATTCTGTTATCGCCAACGCCCATTATACCTCGCATTCCACCAGTTCCGAATTCAAGGTTTTTATAGAAACTATCTTCCAACCCAACAGGGTCGTTAGCTATTAATTCCTTTATACTATTCTGGGTTTTTTGGTCGAAAAAGGGGGTGAGCCATTGGTTAACGCGGGCTAAAATTTTCGGATCTACGTAAATCATTCGCTTAAATTAATTTGTAAAAATAGGTATTTTAATGGGGAGAATTCAAAAATTGAAGGTTCAACGTTTAAAATTCAAAAAACGCAAAGTTTTCTGACTTTTAAATCTCGAATTCTTAATTAACCTTTTCCTTTATTATATAATTTTGAGAGTCTTTCTTGCTTCTAAGAATCAATTCGCCTAAAAATCCAGCAAGAAAAAGTTGTGATCCTAGTATCATTGCGGTTAGCGCAATAAAAAATTCGGGTCTATCTGTAATAAGTCTTGCCGAAGGATTTATAAATAATTTGTCGATGCCTAAATACAGAGCGAAACAGAACCCTATAAAAAGCATAAATGCGCCCCAAGCTCCAAAAAGATGCATTGGTCGTTTTCCAAAACGTGACAAAAACCAAATGGTAATTAAGTCTAAAAACCCGCGGACAAAGCGTTCTGCGCCAAATTTGGTAGTTCCGTATTTTCTGGCTTGGTGCAAAACAGGTTTTTCTGAAATTTTAATAAAACCTGCATTCTTAGCCAAAACAGGAATATAACGGTGCATTTCGCCCGTTACTTCAATGGATTTTACAACATTTCTTTTGTATGCTTTTAGACCGCAATTAAAGTCGTGGAGCTTAACACCAGAAGTTCTACGCGCAGCATAATTAAATAATTTGGAAGGTAAATTTTTACTCAATACAGAATCGTAGCGCTTTTTTTTCCAACCTGAAACCAGATCGAATCCTTCTTCCGTAATCATTTTATAGAGGTCGGGAATTTCTTCGGGATTATCCTGCAAATCGGCGTCCATAGTGATAATAACATCGCCTTGAGCCATTGCAAAACCGGCGTGCAACGCTTGCGATTTTCCGTAGTTCTTCTGAAAACGGATACCTTTTACTTCGGTGTTATTAGTAGATAATTTTTCAATTATTTCCCAAGAACTATCAGTACTTCCATCGTCAATAAAGATGAGTTCATATAAAAAACCATTGGATTGCATAACAGATGCAATCCAACGGTGAAGTTCATTTAGCGATTCTTCTTCGTTAAGAAGAGGTATAACGATGGAGATATTCATTAATTAATTTAACGGATTTGGATTCTTCGTTTTGAAAATAAGTGCAACAAGTAATCCGATTACACTCATAAAAGCAAGACTGAAAACGTAATTTTTTAGCTGCGTAGCAATAGAAAAATTATCTTGTTCTGCCATTTTTGCCATTTGTTCGTCAATTGCAGTTTGTGGTGTGCCCATTTTTTGCAAAAATTCTGCAGTCATTTCTAGCGTTTTCTCTTGAAGAAATGTAGCCATATCTGGGTCAATAATATTAAAAATTAAGATACCTACAACGGTACTAATTATTAGGCCAATTGCAACAGTAATAAAATAGACTGTAAAGGCTTGTTTAAATGTCATTATACCGCCAAGCAAACCCTTTCCCTTTCCTGTAGACACGATTCCTAGTGCAATTATAATAATAAAACTAATAATGCCAACCCACCATTTTGTAAATAAATCTGGGTTTAAAACATACATTAAGGTAGTCATTAGCGCTAAAATAGCCCCTAGAATGAAGCCGTAATTGGCTGCTGATTGTTTAATTGAAATAGGTTGATTTTCCATTTTGAAATGTTTATATTGGTTCGGTTTGTTAGTAAACAAAGATAGCAAAACGTTACATTTGCAGGCGATTTAGAAATGAATTAAAAAAGTGAATAATTTTGTTGCTAGTTTCCAATTAATACTTAAATTTGCAAACTCAATTCCGAAAGGTCGGAAGAGCGCATTTTAAATAATAATATTAAAGAGATGAGAAAAGGTATCCACCCAGAAAATTATAGATTAGTTGCTTTTAAGGATATGAGCAATGAAGATGTATTCCTTACAAAATCAACTGCAGATACAAAAGAGACTATCGAGGTAGATGGTGTTGAGTATCCTTTGGTGAAGATGGAGATTTCACGTTCTTCACATCCTTTCTACACTGGAAAAGCAAAACTTATCGATACTGCAGGACGTATTGACAAATTCAAAAACAAATACGAGAAGTTTAAAAAGCCCGCAGCTACAGAAGCTAAAACAGAAGAATAGTCTTCCGTTTGGTACAATATATAAGAGCCTTCGAGAAATCGAAGGCTTTTTTTATGAAAGTTTGTATTGAGCGCGGTCGGAAATGCTCAGTATCCATTTTGTTTATTATTTTTGTGAATCAATGGTCGTTAAGCAGAGTCTAAACGACATTTTAAAGCAAAAAATGAACTACATCCTTTTTGACGGCAGCGTCCGTAACCAGCTTTTACCGTTTACATTTACGCGCCCAGTGGCAGATATCCGTGTGGGTATTTTAACCATTCGCGAAAAGTGGGAACACCTTTTAGGTTTCACTACAACTACAGTAACCGAAGATTATCTTTCTGAAAAATATCCTTTTTTAGAATTGGAAAAGAACATTTTAATAAATGCTTCCTTTCTTCCTTCAGAAAATTTGGCGAACATAATTAAAGGCTTATCAGAAAATCAAGCTGTATTTTTTGATGACGAACCAATTGCTTTTTTCACAACAGAAGGACAGGAAGTAGATTTTGACACTTTTGATGTAATTCAATACGAGCACAACGACATTCTGCGAATTGAGCACACTTGGGATATCTTCTCAAAAAACGGTGAAGCGATAAAGCGCGATTTTGAAATGCTTACCAAAGACCGTGAATCGCAACCTATTCCCGAAGGAGTTTGGGCAAAAAACCCCGAAAATATTTTTATTGAAGAAGGCGCAAGAATAGAATTTTGCACTTTAAATGCTTCCGAAGGACCAATCTATATTGGGAAAGATGCCGAAATTATGGAAGGCGCATTAGTGCGTGGCCCATTTGCACTATGCAAACATTCTACTTTGAAAATGGGTGCTAAAATTTATAGTAACACTACCATTGGTCCACATTGTAAAGTTGGGGGAGAAGTGAACAACTCTGTGCTTTTTGGATTTTCGAATAAAGGGCACGATGGGTTTTTAGGCAATTCTGTTATAGGAGAATGGTGCAATTTGGGTGCTGACACAAACAATTCAAACTTAAAAAATAACTACGCTGAAGTTCGTCTTTGGGATTACGAAACTGAAGGTTTCGCGAGAACCGGATTACAATTCTGTGGGATGATGATGGGCGATCACAGCAAATGTGGCATTAATACAATGTTTAATACTGGAACAGTTGTAGGCGTTAGTGCGAATATCTTTGGCAGCGGTTTTCCTCGAAATTACATTCCCAGCTTTAGTTGGGGTGGTAGTGGAGGTTTCACAACCTACAAAACCGATAAGGCTTTTGAAGTTGCAAAAGTGGTTATGAGCCGAAGAAATATTGAGTTCACAGAAACAGAGGCAAAGATTTTAGAGCACGTTTTTGAAGAAACTGCAAAATGGCGAAAAGCCTAATGAAAAAATAAAAAGTAAATCAACACACCAACTACTACCAACATTACGCCGCCAAAAACAATAGTTAAACGTTTTTGACGGCGTAATTCGTTCTCTTTTAATTTTTGTTTAAAGGCAGTAAACTGGGCAGGCGACATTTTTTTGTAGTCAACAATTTTGCCGTAGTTTTCGTTGGAAGAGACAACGTCTTTTTTAAAATATTTATCTCGTTTGGCTAGTTGCTTCGCATTATTGCGAATTGATTGTGCCATTGCGGCTGCCGAACCTCCAAATCCCATAGATTACTTTTTATTTTTTTAAAAAAGTAATTTACAAATTATTTTGATTTCTTTACGTACTTCAAAATCAAAAAATTCTGTGGATTAATACCCAAACCCGAAACTTTTTTGTTTACAAAACGAACAGCCATGTCATAAAACAAAGGCACTACGGGCGCTTCATCTACAATAATAGAATCCATTTTTGTGTATAATACTTTACGTTCGTCAATATTTGAAATTGAAAGCGATTTCACATAAAGACTATCATAAAGCTGATTTTTGAAATGCATATAATTAGGGCCATTTGGCGCAAAGTTAGGGCTGTAAAATAGTGAAAGATAGTTTTCGGCATCGGGATAATCTGCAATCCAGCTAGCTCTAAAAATATCTAGCTCTCCGCTGCTCTTCATCTGGCGAAGCGTGGAAGGCGGCATTACGTCTATCGTTACGGCAATTCCAAGTTTTTCAAGCTCGCGTTGCACATATTCGCATAAATCTAAATATTGGCTATTCGTACCAATGGTTATCTCTGGTTTTGAATCGCCAGTTTCTATTTTATATTGTTCAATTAATTGCTGTGCTTTTTCGGGTTGATAAGAGTATCCGTCTATTTCGGCGTAACCTGGCAATCCTTTCGGAATAAAACCGTGAGTGGCAGGAATACCCATTCCATTACGCAAATACATTACCATCTTTTGACGGTCGAAACCATAATTTATAGCTTGGCGTAAGGTTTTGCTTTGTATTTCGGGCGTATTCGTACCGAGGAAAAAACCGAGATATTCCGTGTTCAAATACGGCCCCGTAATCATGTAGGCCATATCTTCATATTTTGACTGAAGTTTGCCGTGAGTAGTTAAAAGTTCGTCTTTATAACTACCGTCCAAACCTGAAATAAAATCGAGTTCTTCTTGTGCGAATTGTAAAAATTCACTCTGTTTATCGGGTAGAAAAGTGATTGCTACGGCTTCTAAATAGGGAAGTTTTTCTCCGTTTTCATCTCTTTCAAAATAAAGAGGATTTTTTCGGAATACCAGTTTTACATTTTCCTCCCACATTTTAAACTGAAAAGGACCGGTGCCCACAGGATTTCTTCTAAATTCATTTCCGTAAAATTCCACGGCTTCCTTCGGAACTACCGAGCAATAGCGCATTGAAAGCAATCCCAGAAACGCAGGAAACGGTTGTTTTAGTTGAATAACCAATGTGTTGTCGTCTTGAGCTTTGTAGCTTTTTACGTAATTCATCACCCAACTTCCGGAAGAGGCTACCTTTTCGTCAGTAAGTCTGTCAAAACTATATACAAAATCTTGCGCTACAACTCTTCGTGTATAGCGGGTTGGTTCGTGAAGTCCATCTTGTGCAAAAGCTTTGTTTTGGTGAAAAAAAACATCGTCTCTCAGGTAAAATGTATATGTATAAGTTGAATCATTCACTTCCCAACTTTTGGCGATGTCTGGTTTAATATTCAACGAATCGTCGAGTTGAACTAATCCATTATAAAGCTGGTTGTCTGGCCAAATAGCTTGTGGATTACGAGCAAAGGCAGGGTCTAGCGTTGGAATGTTTCCGTGCTCGTTATAGCGGAAAACGAGATGGTCTCGATCTGTTTCTATGTCATTTCCGCAGGATAGCAAAAAGAGTGAGGCGCAACAGGCTGAAAATAGTAGTATTAGATTTTTTAAAGGCTTCTGCATGTGTTTTTGGGAACCGATTTTAGTTTGTATTTTTGTGCCCTCAATTGCCAAAAATACAATAATGAACGCACCAAAAAAAGTCGCTTTTTACACGTTAGGCTGTAAACTGAACTTCAGTGAAACTTCTACAATTGCCAGAAGTTTTGAAGGAGAGGGTTTTGACCGCGTAGATTTTTCTGAAAAAGCAGATATTTATGTTATTAATACCTGCAGCGTAACTGAAAATGCTGATAAGCGTTTTAAAACCATTGTTAAGCACGCACAAAAAGCGAATCCAGAAGCATTTGTTGCAGCAGTGGGGTGTTACGCCCAGCTGAAACCACACGAATTGGCAGATGTTGATGGCGTTGATTTGGTATTGGGTGCAACAGAAAAATTTAAACTTACCTCATATATTAACGATTTACTTTCTGTGCCCGACCGAATAAGAGGGAAAGCCGAAGTGCATTCCTGCGATATAGAAGATGCAGATTTTTACGTGGGATCGTATTCTATTGGCGACAGAACCCGCGCTTTTTTGAAAGTTCAGGACGGCTGCGATTATAAATGTACGTATTGCACTATTCCGCTTGCTCGCGGTATTTCGCGAAGCGATACTTTGGATAATGTTTTGCAAAATGCATCAGATATTTCAGCACAGGGAATTAAGGAAATCGTTTTAACAGGCGTAAACATCGGTGATTATGGAAAAGGTGAGTTCGGAAATAAAAAACACGAACACACTTTTCTGGACCTTGTAAAGGCTTTAGATGAAGTGAAAGGTATTGAGCGACTTCGTATTTCTTCAATTGAACCTAATCTTTTGAAAAATGAAACCATAGAATTTGTTTCAAAATCGAAAACTTTTGTTCCGCATTTCCATATTCCATTGCAAAGTGGGAGCGATGCTATTTTAAAGTTGATGCGCCGTCGGTATATGAGCGAGCTTTACACAGAGCGTGTTGCTAAAATTCGCGAAGTAATGCCGCACGCCTGCATAGGCGTTGACGTAATCGTTGGATTTCCAGGAGAAACGAATGAACGGTTTTTAGAAACGTATCATTTTTTAAATGAACTTGATATTTCGTATTTACACGTTTTTACGTATTCGGAAAGAGACAATACACCTGCCGCCGAAATGGAAGATGTGGTGCCTACAAAAGTGCGAAGCAAACGCAGTAAAATGTTGCGTGGGCTTTCCGCAAAAAAGCGAAGAGCTTTCTATGAAAGTCAACTTGGAACAATCCGAACTGTTCTTTTTGAGGGCGAAAATAAAGAAGGCTATATTCACGGTTTCACCGAAAACTACGTAAAAGTGAAAGCACCCTGGAATCCAGAATTAGTAAACACTTTACAAGAAATTAAACTCACCGAAATTGATGAAGATGGTTTAGTTCGGTTTAAGGTGACGGAAGCTGCCTTGGCTTAAATATTTATACCAACTGGCAATAAATCCTTATATTTTCTACGGTTTTTTCGCATAAAACCAGCAACTTCTGGACTTGTTGGTACTAAGCTAATGCCTCGGTTTTTTACTTCCTCAAAAACGGCTTTAATAAAAATTTCTCTAAAGCCTTGCTCTTCGAGTTCTTCAGACATTTCATACTTGGTAAGAAATATTTTTCGGTCCTGCAGTGCGTATTCTATGCGAGCCATATTGTCGCCAATTTCTAGTTCGAACTGTCTTAAAAATTCGTTATCGGTAATTTCTACATCTTCAATCATTATGATTTATTTTAGATTTGGAATAATGTGTTTGTAATGGAGTGAAGGGGATGGGCTATTATATAGATGATTTGGTAGAATAAAAATCTATTTTTGTTTAAGCAATTACTGGTTGTTCGATTTGTTTTCAAAGCAAATTATGACTGATATTATTCAGTTGATAAGAAACTAGTATATAATTCTATCTTTGTATTCGTAAATTTACGAATAATCTTTGGGCTTTACCATTTTCTTCACAAAAGACTTATGAACTCTGTAACAATGCATGTCTATTTTGTTCCTGGCTTGGCTGCCGGAAGTGAAATTTTTAGAAACATTAAATTTACTGAAAAATACGAAATCCATATTTTGGAGTGGCTAATTCCCGAAATTGGGGAAGCTTTAGAAGTTTATGCAAAAAGGATGGCTTTGCGCGTAAAAGAAAAGAATGCAATCTTGATTGGCGTTTCTTTTGGAGGAGTAGTGGTGCAAGAAATGAGCGAGTTTTTAAAGTTGAAAAAACTCATTATTATTTCGAGTGTGAAATCTAGAAATGAGCTTCCACGACGTATCAAGCTTGCTAGTTTCACCAAGGCATATAAGTTAATTCCCACGAGTTTGGTTTTAAGTGTAGACGATTTAACCAAGTTTTCAATTGGACCTAAAACCCAGAAAAGGTTGTCTCTTTATCAGGAATATCTTCACGTTCGCGATAAACAATATTTAGACTGGGCACTCGAAAAAATGATTACTTGGGATCGGAAAGAACAAATTAATAACATTGTTCATCTCCACGGTGAAAAAGATATGGTCTTCCCAATAAAATATATTGATAATTGCCAAGTTATTAAAGGCGGAACACATATTATGATTTTAAATAAAGGCAGGAAAATTTCGGAAAAACTTTTGGAAATTTTCGAGGAATAATTATTGCATTCCGGTTTAAAAAGTAGCTGAATTCACTATCTTTAATTAAAAAATTCGTATTTTATAAGTTGCAAGTTATTCTCTCTTATTTAAAGTTAAAACTAGCAATTAAGGCATTCCAAAATATGATAAAGGCTTAAGAAATATTCAAAAATAAAAAGATTATACAGATGAAAATGATAGGTAAAATAGGAGTAGGTATCGCTATTTTAGCGGTGAGCGCCGTGAGTATTAACGCGGTGCAGGATGCGCCGACAGATGCAAATCTTGAGAAGAAATTAGTTAACGACTATAATGTTTACGCGCTTCCATTACCTGAAAAAATGGAATTTGCGGGTGAATCTGTTCCACTTTACAATCCAGATATTAGAGAGCGAATGGATCGGGAACTTTTGGTTAACACCTATTGGCAGTCCAATGGGCTTCTGCTTTTTAAGCGGGCAAATAGGTATTTTCCGTTAATAGAACCCCTTTTGAAAAAATATGGTTTGCCAGATGATTTTAAATATTTAGCTGTGGCTGAAAGTGGCTTAGAATTTACAAGTTCGCCAGCGGGTGCTTCAGGTATTTGGCATTTTATGAAAGGCACCGGATTAGAATACGGACTTGAGATAAATGATTATGTAGACGAACGCTATAATCTTGAAAAAGCCACAATGGTAGCGGCAGAATATTTAAAGAAATCTAAAAATAAATTTGGTAGCTGGACTATGGCTGCTGCTTCATATAATGCGGGAGTAGGAGGAATGAACAAACAAATAAACCGTCAGAAAGAAACCAGTTATTACGATTTATTACTAAATACCGAAACCAGCAGGTATGTATTTAGAATTTTGGCGATAAAGGAAATAATGGAGAATCCGCAAAAATATGGTTTCAATTTTAGAGAAAAGGATCTTTATACTAACATTCCTACTTATCAGGTTAAAGTGGATACTGCGGTTGAAGATTGGGCAGAATGGATAAAACCCTATGGAATTAACTATAAAATCTTGAAGCTTCACAATCCGTGGCTGCGTGATACGTATCTTAAAAATTCTTCGGGAAAGGAATATTTTATTGAAATTCCTGAAAAGGGTTATTATAAGTAGACCTTAATTATAAAATTTTAAAACCCGTATAAAGTAAAATTTCTACGGGTTTTCTTTTGAAGCAAATCGCGATTTATCGTCGTCTACCAAGGTTTTCAGAAGTGAAATTCCGTTTAAAAAGGAATTGTAGTTTAGCTCGAAAGAAATCTCGTATTTTTCGTTATAAGGGTGAAGTGCGCCTCGCCGAACATCTACAATACGTTTGTTTTCATCTATAAAAAATGAAGTGGGAAAACCAAGGCTGTGCTTCATTATTTCGACCACGTGGTCGTTTGTATTCTCCTTTTCATCTACGTAGATTATATTTATTCTATTAGAATAATCGTGTGTAGATTTGCGAACACTTTCTTTTGAATCCCAAAACAGAATTACAAAATCTATGTCTTTGTAATATTTTTCAGCAATTTCGTTTAAAGCGGGAATTTCTCCAATACCGGGTGTGCACCAAGATGCGTAGGTCATTAAGAAAATTGGCTTTTCAAACTTATAAAGCGTAGTTTTTCTACTTGAAAGTTTTCGCACTTTGAAGTTGTCAAGATAACTACCATTTACCACGTTATTTATTAGGGAATCAAATAAGAACTCAGCACGTTCAAAATTCTGCTCGGTGTATGCTTTTTGCGAATTTCTCGTGTAATGTTTTATGTTTTTTCCAATAGCTTCAGAAAAAAAAGTCCTTTGCTCAATCTGTGATTGTGCGGAAAAGAATAGTAATAAGAACAGGTAAAGTAGCTTTCTTTCCATAAGCAAAATGCTTTTAGTGAAGATAAGCTTTTACATAGTCTCTTATTCGGCTATTCGACCAAGGGTGGTTTAAAATCGATTAACTGCAATATGCTTAAAAACAGGAAGCTGAGGGAGTTAACTTAAAATTTTCTGCCGCCGCCGCCACGACCACTCTTGCCAAATTGTTGGCGAGGTTGACCCATTTTCTTCATTTGCTGCTTCATCATTTTTATTTGATCGTCCAGCATATTGTGTTTGTCCAGATTTTTAGCCTCGGTCATAAGCTGTTCTGCCTCGCGCTTACGATTTTTGGTCATCGCAATTCCGGCAAGGTTTAGTTTTGTCATTGCCATGTCTGCAGACATATTTAAACCTAACTTTTCAGCTTTTTTGAAGTGCTTTTCGGCTTCAACCATATTGGTTTGCGAAATCATTAAACCGTTTAAATAGTTGTAATAACCTTCTTGTTTAGCCACTAAAGCGCCGCTTGGGTTTTTTATTTTATCTAACCATTTTTTTGCACCTGGAAAATCTTGTTTCCGAAGACGAAGAAAGGCAAGCAGGATGATTTCATTTTTAAAGTAGAGAAAAACGAACATCAATGCAAGTAATATCAACATTATGCCGTTGCCGATATTTGTTTCGGTGAATTGCCAAACAGCTGCACCAATTACCAATGCAGCCAAAACTAATTTTATATTTTTGTTAAACATGTGTCATCTTTATAAGAGCCTGCAAAGGTATAAAAACCAAATGCTTTTTGAGAATATTTTGTAGCTTTGAAGGGAATTTCTTTTATCTGCGTATTTAATATAGTGACGTTAAATTAGGAATGAAAAAAAATACAGATATTTTTCAAAAAAGGTTTGCCTAAGTGAAAACTTGTTGTATTTTTGCACCCGCCTACGCAAATAACTGCTTTGGCAAACGAGCCCAACTTTTGAAGAGGGTAGAGTGTCTAAAGATATAACGGAAGTTAAAGAATACTATAATGAGCAAAAGAACATTTCAGCCATCAAAAAGAAAAAGAAGAAACAAACACGGTTTTAGAGAGCGTATGGCTTCTGTAAACGGAAGAAAGGTATTGGCTGCCCGCAGAGCGAAAGGCAGAAAGAAACTATCTGTATCTACTGAAAGTCGTCACAAAAAATAATGTTGATAAATTATATATAAAAGGTGTTGTTTAACTAAGCAACACCTTTTTTTTATACCCTAATGTGCCGTAATTTTGCAGCACCGAAAAAGTAAACAAAATGCCTAAAAACCCTTCCATAAAATCAGTTCTAATTATTGGTTCAGGTCCTATCGTAATCGGTCAAGCTTGTGAGTTTGACTATTCCGGTTCACAATCGCTTCGTTCTTTGCGCGAAGATGGGATAGAAACCATTTTGATTAATAGCAATCCGGCAACCATTATGACCGATCCTTCTATGGCCGATCATATTTACTTATTGCCACTTACTACAAAATCACTCGTAAAAATATTAAAAGAGCATCCACAAATAGATGCTGTTTTGCCAACAATGGGCGGGCAAACAGCACTTAACTTGTGTATTGAAGCAGATGAAAAAGGAATTTGGAAAGATTTTGGCGTAAAGCTAATAGGTGTAGATATTGACGCCATAAACATTACAGAAGACCGTGAAAAGTTTAGATTATTGATGGAAAGAATAGGCGTGAAAATGGCGCCTCAAGCTACAGCAAATTCATACTTACAAGGAAAAGAAATTGCGCAGGAGTTTGGTTTCCCGCTGGTTATTAGAGCCTCTTACACCTTAGGTGGCGCGGGTGCGTCCATCGTTTACAAAGAAGAAGATTTTGATGAGCTTTTATCATACGGTTTGGAGATTTCTCCAATTCACGAAGTGATGATTGATAAAGCAATGATGGGTTGGAAGGAGTACGAACTAGAACTACTTCGCGACAATAATGATAATGTGGTTATTATCTGTACCATTGAAAATATGGACCCAATGGGAATCCACACAGGAGATTCCATAACAGTGGCTCCAGCAATGACGCTAAATGATCGCACTTTTCAAAGAATGCGAGATATGGCAATATTGATGATGCGTAGCATTGGCGATTTTGCAGGTGGATGTAATGTTCAGTTTGCAGTGAGCCCTGATGAAGATGAAGAAATAATTGCAATTGAAATTAACCCGCGTGTGTCTCGCTCTTCAGCGTTGGCTTCAAAGGCAACGGGGTATCCAATCGCTAAAATAGCAACTAAACTTGCAATTGGTTATAGACTCGATGAGTTAAAAAACCAAATTACAAAATCTACTTCAGCGTTGTTTGAACCGACTTTAGATTATGTAATTGTGAAAATTCCACGTTGGAATTTTGATAAATTTGAAGGATCAGACCGAACTTTAGGATTGCAAATGAAATCCGTTGGAGAAGTGATGGGTATTGGCCGTTCTTTTCAGGAAGCGCTTCACAAGGCTACACAATCTCTAGAAATTAAGAGAAATGGAATTGGCGCCGACGGAAAAAGCTACACTAACTACGAGCAAATTCTCGATAAACTGAAAAATGCAAGTTGGGATCGTGTATTTGTGATTTATGATGCAATTCAGATCGGAATTCCTTTGAGTAGAATTCACGAAATCACTAAAATTGATATGTGGTTTCTTCGTCAATACGAAGAATTATATCTTTTGGAGAAGGAGATTTCAAAATATACTTTGGAAACACTTCCGAGAGAATTGCTTTTGGAAGCTAAACAAAAAGGTTACGGCGATCGACAGATTGCGCATATGCTGAAATGTTTGGAAAGCCAAATTTATAAGAAACGTGAGGATATGAATATTCAACGCGTTTATAAATTAGTAGATACTTGTGCTGCAGAATTTAAAGCGGAAACACCTTATTACTATTCTACTTTTGAGAATGAAATGCAGCTAGAGGGTGAAAAAGCCTACGCTGAAAACGATAGTATTGTAACTGCAAAGAAGAAAATTATTGTACTCGGTTCTGGTCCAAATAGGATAGGGCAGGGTATCGAATTCGATTACTGTTGCGTGCACGGTGTATTGGCAGCTGCAGAATGTGGGTACGAAACAATAATGATAAACTGTAACCCCGAAACTGTTTCTACAGATTTTGACGTTGCAGACAAGCTTTACTTTGAACCTGTTTTTTGGGAACATATTTACGACATAATTCGTCACGAAAACCCCGAAGGCGTTATTGTTCAATTGGGCGGACAAACAGCATTGAAACTTGCTGAAAAACTAGATCGCTACGGTATAAATATTATTGGAACAACCTATAAGTCTTTAGATTTAGCCGAAGACCGCGGAAGTTTTTCGAATATTTTAAAAGAAAATAACATTCCTTACCCAGAATTTGGAGTTGCCGAAACAACGGAAGAAGCTTTAGCGCTTGCCGATGTACTTGACTTTCCACTTTTAATTCGTCCTTCTTATGTTTTGGGAGGTCAGGGAATGAAAATTGTAATCAACAAAAAAGAATTGGAAGAGCACGTGGTAGATTTGCTTCGTAAAATTCCGAATAACAAATTGTTGTTAGATCATTATTTAGATGGTGCTATTGAAGCAGAAGCCGATGCAATCTGCGACGGTGAAAATGTATACATCATTGGAATAATGGAACACATTGAGCCTTGTGGAATTCATTCGGGCGATTCAAACGCAACATTGCCACCTTTTAATATTGGTGAATTTGTAATGCAACAAATAAAAGACCATACAATTAAAATAGCCAAATCATTAAATACGGTTGGTTTAATAAATGTTCAGTTCGCTATAAAAGATGATATAGTATATATTATTGAAGCCAATCCACGAGCTTCGCGTACGGTTCCGTTTATTGCGAAAGCATACGGCGAACCTTATGTTAATTACGCTACCAAAGTAATGTTAGGCCATAACAAAGTGACCGATTTTAACTTTAACCCGAAGCTAGAAGGATTTGCAATTAAACAACCTGTGTTTAGTTTCAACAAATTCCCGAACGTAAACAAACAATTAGGCCCAGAGATGAAAAGTACCGGCGAGAGCATACTTTTTATAGATAGTTTAAAAGATGATGCGTTTTACGACCTTTACGCACGTAGAAAAATGTATCTAAGTAAATAACAGTATATTTCGTTATCATCAGATTTTGTGTTAATAATTTTTCGTAAATTAGATTACTAACCTACTAGACCGTTCATTTATGAAAAAAATTACAATGTTCTTTTGTTTTATTGCAATTAACATCCTCGCTGCGCAGAATGTTGTTGAAATTGCGTGGGAACAAGGGATTAACGAATCTGTTGCCAGTCCAACAATTGAGGTTGGCGACACCGTTCTATGGACGTGGATCGATGCTTCTCAAAAAAGTGTGACTGCCCTTCCCAACGGAAGTGAATATTTTGATAGCGGTACATTAAAAGACGTGAATAACGACTTTTCGTATACTTTTTCAAAAACAGGGGTAACGGAGTACCAAAACGATTCGAACCCTTTAATGCACGGCAAAGTTACGGTTGTTAACAAGCTTTCTACTGAAGATAAGTTTGTAAAAAATCTAAATTTCTACCCCAATCCGGTAAAAAATAATCTTACTATTTCTTCTATTTTCAAAATTGATAGCTACCAAGTTTATAATGTATTGGGTACACTTGTTTCGGAAGGAAAAGGAATGGGCAAAGTAACCCAAGTGGATATGAGCAGGTTAAATAGTGGTTTGTATTTTGTGAAAGTTATTTCAAAAAATATGCAAACCACCCTAAAAATCGCCAAAAAGTAATTCGGGAAAGTTAGCCTAATTTAATTTCGATTGAAGTGAGGCGAATTTTCTAATTCAACATCGGTAATAAAATAATTTGTCTCACCCCAAATTGCAAAGCTTGCAAATCGTTCAATATAAGTAACCTTCACATAGTTACCCTGGAATTTCTTTAAATTTTCAATAACGTCCTTATCTTGGTCCAAAACTGAAAAGGAAAAAATCTGCGCGCCGCTAATACCTTGGCTTATTTCGCCTTCCCAAGTTTTAATAACCACTCCGCGATGACTGAACTTTATTAGCTCGCCTGCGCGTGTTCCTTCACTGTAAGGCACAAAATAGACAAAGGCGAAGTAAAGTAGATACAAAGCCAAAATACTTCCTAGGATTATAAAGAGAACTTTTTTCATTCTCTAAAAATAATCAATTTATCCGCAGCTTTTATAGAAAATTGAACCCAGCAATTATGGCAAATGAATTATATGCTGAATCTATATTGTCGTAGTTTAAAAGCTTACGCGAACTGTGGTACCTAGCTTCTATGCTGTATTTATCTTTAAATCTAAATCCTACCCCGAAAGCTACCGCAGCATCAGCCATAACATTAAGATCGTAGCTGGTTTCAGCGCTTGAATTAATTTCAGAACCTAGCGTTGTTAAATCCATTATAACTGCAGCATCAATAAAAAATGCTGCGTCTTTATTTAAATACATATAATGGCGCCCACCTACCGGAAGCTCAATAGATTCGTAATTTACAGATATAAGCGTGTATCGTTGAAACGTAAGCATATCTACAAACAGATGTTCCTTCTCAGATTTGTAGTTACGGTAGGTTGGTTCAATAAAAATAGACCATTTACCATTATTAAAGGGAAGTACATACTCCGCTTCCAACCCAATTCTAATACCGGTGTTGCTGTCAAAGTTTAATTGTTCATCACCTCTTCTTTGCATTGAAAAAGAAGAAAAAGTTACCCCCGGACGTATGCTTAAATTAAATTTAGCTTTCTGCGAATTCTTTTGGTATACGATGGTTTCAGCATTTTCGCATTTGTTATATTTAATAATTATATTAACCAAATTAGAGTGTTTGTATTGAAGGCTTTCATAACTATTCTCATTTAAGGAAGTACAGTTTAAATCTGTAGCAAGTTGTTGCTTATAGCGTTCGTTTTTACCCATTTTAGTTCGGGTTACCATATATCTCTTATGAATAAGCTGTTCTATTTTTCCGCCATCTTTACTATAAAAATAAAGCGATATGTTTTCTCTTGAAGTGAAATAAAGTGATGCTTTACCCTCCACCAATGTTTTTAGAAAAAGTGTTTCTTCTTTCATCTCAGGATTGCGATTATCCGTAAGAGAATTTATATTATCGCTAGATTGGTCTACTTTAATCGTTGCTTTTACGTATTTAAAAGATTGGCCGGAACCAAATTCATTTACATTGGCAAGAGTTCCTATTTTAGTCTCCCCATTTTCCCCAAGTTTATAAATAAATGTAGTCGGACTTCCTTTCCAGTCTTCATTTTTTATTAAGCAATCTACTTTTGTACCATTGGTTTGAATAATATAACCTGGTTCAAAATTAGTTTGCGAGAAAGCGGTAATTGCTGAGAATAAAATAGTTAGAAAGAGTAATTTTGACTTCATTTAATTTGGGGTTTTTTAATTTTGAAAGGGTAAATATATCATTATTTTATTAGTCTTCATCCCCATTATTTAGGGCTTTATTCAGCAATTTATCGTCAATGCTTTTATTGGCTTTAGCGCCAAGTTTTTTCAGTTTTTCTACTCTTGAAACTAGATTTCCTTGTCCGGTAAGTTTTTTCATTGCGCCGTCATAACTTCCTTGTACAGTATTTAATTGCGCCCCAACTTTTAAAAGATCGTTGGTTAAATTCACGAAAGAATCATAAAGACGGCCGGCTTGCGTGGCAATTTCAATGGCGTTTTGTTGTTGCTTTTCATTGGTCCACATACTGTCCACAGTACGCAATGTGGCAAGTAACGTTGAAGGTGTAACTATAACTATATTTTTTTCGAAAGCCTGATTATAAATATTATTGTCTTGGTTAATTGCCACAGCAAAAGCGGGTTCTATTGGAACAAAAAGTAGCACGAAATCTGGACTTTCTATTTCGTAGAGCGTGTGATAGTTTTTAGCGCTTAATTGTTCAATATGTTTCTTAAGTGAAGCAATGTGTTCCTTCAAAAAGCGGGCGCGCAAATCTTCATCATCTTCGTTCACAAAGCGCTCGTACGCAACAAGTGAAACTTTTGAATCAATTATCATCTTTTTATTATCGGGCAAGTGCAGCACAACATCGGGCAGTACTCGGCGGCCTTCTTCTGTGGTAAAACTGTTTTGCACAAAATATTCCCGGTCTTTTTCCAGTCCGCTTTTTTCCAGCACGCGCTCCAAAACTAATTCACCCCAATTACCCTGAATTTTGCTATCGCCTTTCAGTGCTCTTGTTAGATTAGTAGCTTCTTTGCTCATCTGCTCGTTCAATTCTTTAAGACCGATGATTTGCTGACGAAGCATTGCGTGTCGATCAATGCTCTCTTTATGGGTATCTTCAACCCGTTTTTCGAAGCTTTTTATTTTTTCTTGAAGTGGATTCAAAATTATCTCCAAACTATCTTTATTCTGTTTGGTGAATTTTGTAGATTTTTCATCCAAAATTTTATTCGCAAGGTTTTCAAATTCCTTTGTGAATTTTTCCTGCAGTTTTTCAACTTCTTCTTTCTGTTCGCGGTTGCGAATCTCAAGATTATTAAATTCTGAATTTCGCCGCGTAAGTTCCATGTTGAGAAATTCTTTTTCCTTCCTAATTGCTTCACCTTCGCGCAAAGCTTTCTCAAATCGCTCCTTTAGTTTATTCTCTTGAAATTGCGCATTTTCAAGCTGCGCTTCTAGTTTGCTAGTTTCAGTTTTACTTTTTAAACGCGCAAAGTAATTACCTAAAAACGCTCCAATTAAAATGCTTATTGCAGCCAATAAGAGGTATAGAAATGTTTCGTTCATTACAGTAAAATTTAAAGTAAATATATCTATTTGCGAATGGTAAACCGACCAGTTTTTCCATCAAAATCTATAGTTTCTTTGGGGAAAAGTGCATCAAATCTTCCTGCTTCAATCAGTTTACAGGGATCGTCAAAATAAGTTTCGTTCGTTGCCATTACCAACATTTTGTCTGTAAGTTGAATGGCTAAATCTATTTCGTGGGTTGAAAAGAAAATAGTTTTCTGAGTTTCTGAAGCTAGTTTCTTCAGTAATTTTAGAACATATGCACGGTGATAAATGTCTAAATGGGTTGTGGGTTCATCTAGAATAATAATTGGCGTATCCTGCGCCAAAGCCCGTGCAATCGCCACACGTTGCATCTGTCCGTCGCTTAATTCAAAACATTTTCGGTGGGCGAGGGTAGCGGTGTCTGTGGCTTCCAAAGCAAAACGAATTGCTTTATTATCTTCTTCGGAAAGAGAGCCAATCCAATTAGTATACGGTTGCCTTCCCAACGAAACCATTTCTAAAACCGAAAGATTTTTTGAGGCGGGCGCTTCGGTTAAAACTACACTTAATTGTGTGGCGAGTTGAAAGGAAGAATATTCGTTTAAGCGTTTACTATTCAGAAAAACGTCGCCATTTAAAGCGACCTGCATTCCCGTTAATGTGCGTAGTAATGTAGATTTTCCAATTCCGTTTGCGCCAACCAAACCAACTAATTCACCTTTTAAGATTGAAAAATTGATTGCATCAGCAATCACAGAATCGCTTCCTTTTTTTGAGTAACCCACAGAGAGGTTACGTACTTCTAAAATGATATTTTTTTCTTCTGAATTCATTAAAAGAAAAGTTTTCGTTTTCGAACCAACAACCAAATTACAACCGGCGCACCAATAAGCGAAGTGATTGCATTAATGGGCAACGTAAATTCGCTAAAAGGTAATTGTGCCACGGTATCACAAATCAGCAGCAGCAAACTTCCGCAAATGAGAACTGCGGGCAATAAGACGAAATGGTTTGAGGTTTTATAAAACTGACGCACCAAATGTGGCACCGCAAGCCCTACAAAGGCAATTGGCCCAACAAAAGCCGTAATACTTCCTGCTAAAATACTAGTTGCCAAAATTATTATGAAGGTTGTTCTTTTAATGTGTAAGCCCATGCTTTTCGCATAATTTTCACCTAAAAGTAAACCGTTTAAAGATTTACTGCTGAAAACACTCAATGTTAAACCTGCTAAAAAGCAAATTCCTAAAATTAATACGCCTTGCCACGATTGATTTCCCAAACTTCCAAAAGACCAAAAAATGTATTGCTGAAGCTGTTCTGCATTACTGAAATAAGACAAAACCGAAACCACAGCGGTAGTAACACTGCCAAACATTAAACCAATTATTAAAATTGCCATGGTGTCTTTTATTCTGAAAGTTACCGCCAAAACGGCTAAAAGGACTAAAAAGCTACCTAATGCCGAAGCCACGACAAGGCTCCATTGACTTAGTAGTAAAGTTCCAAAAATTCCGCCAAAGGTACTTGCACCCAATATTAAAATGGCAACACCCAGGCTCGCGCCGCTGCTCAATCCTAAAACAAAAGGACCGGCCAACGGGTTGCGAAACAAGGTCTGCATTAGCAATCCCGAAACAGCCAAACCGCCACCGGCAAGTATTGCTGTAATTGCTTTTGGTAGTCTGTAATCCATCAATATATAGCGCCAAGTTTCTTTAGAAGCACCGTTGCCAATGAAGACAGAAATAATTTCATCAATAGGAATTGAAACCGATCCGATGCTCAAATTCACCAAAAACGCAGCAATGAGCGCTATAAATAGCACCGCAAATTGAAGGCGAAATGTTTGGGTAGTTTGCATTAATTCAATTTATCAAAAAAGTAAAATTGGTGCTCCGGAAACAACTCTGGGTGTAGAATTTTAATTAAATCTTTTAAAACCAAATCTGGACGATTGGGTGCCAATTCATAATAAATCACACCGCCCGTTTCGCCTTTTTTCATACTGTAAGAATAAACGTTTGCAGTTTTATACGCTTCAAATTGGGCATATACTTGGCTCGCATTTTTCATCTCGTCTAGGCTTGTAAATTGTCCGGGACCTATCCAATATGCTGCATTTTGGCCTTTCTCCAAAACAGATTCTAAATTTAATGCGAGGCTGCCAGTGCCTTCTGAATCTTTCCAAAGATAATCACCATTGGCATCGTCTATAAATTGTGCGCCCCAACTATCGCCCTGCGGCATATACCAAACGTCTTTATACATTGCCCCGCTAATAACTGTGGGGGTTTCTTTTGCTTCGGAAGCAATTTTTTTAGCAGCGTTATAATCGGTTTCAATAGTATTAAAAATACTATCAGCTTCTTTTTCTTTATTGAAAAGAACTCCAAAAAATTTAATCCATTCTGCTTTTCCCAAAGGTGAAGTTTCTGTCCAATCTGAATTATAAAGCACAGGAATACCTGTTTTCTGAATGGTGGCAAAAGCAGAATTATTTCCGTCAACCGCAAAACCAATTACTGCTTCTGGATTTAATTCGATTAAAATTTCGGTATTGATATCTTCGTTTTTACCGAGCTCTTTTACTTTTTCGGCTACAATTAGTTGTCGTGTTTTTTCCGAAGAAATATAGTTGAGATTAGGAAAACCGACCAATGTTTCAATTTCCCCCAACATTTCCAAAGAAGGAATGTGAGTGGTGGAAGTAACAACAATTCGTTTTACCGGTAATTCAACTACTGCGTCATACTTTTCCGGATTTTGAATCGCACCGTTTTTTTCAATTAAAGCATAAGTAAATGTTTTCTCGGTTCCGGGCCACGGGTTTTTTAGGGTGATGGTTTTGTAACCGTCAAAAGTGGCTATCTCAAAACCTTTGGCGTATTTTATATCCGTCAATATTCCTTCAGCATTTGAGGTATCGGATGATTGAATATCGTTATTGGTGTTTTTACAAGCGGTAAAAAAAAGGAAGCAACTTATAATGAAGACAAATTTTTGCATCCCCAAAAATAATGGTTTTGTTTGGGTGTACTAGTATTTAAAGTCTATTTTTGCGATGAATTTTGGTAAGCAGTTTTCCACACTGGAAAATGCTTTTAAAAGGGAATTCGGTTAAAACCCGAAGCTGTTCCCGCAACTGTAAGTCGTCCCAATATATTTTGGGCGTGCATAACTTCAAAAACCACTGTCAGTCATAGGCTGATGGGAAGGTAGCACAAAAGACAAGCCAGGAGACCTGCCAGATTCATAATTTAAAAATATCAAACTTTCGGGATAAAGGTTGAATTATGAAACAAACTAGTATCCATATTATTTTATTTTTTTTGCTGTGTACGGTTTCTGCCTACGCGCAACTGGATAGCATTCAGCAATTGCCGGAAGTGATGCTTACCGATGCAAAACTCATTCATTTTTCAAAAGGGTTCAAACTAGAAAAACTCAATGATTCTGTTGTTGAAAGAAATGCCACTTCTTTAACTGAAACGCTTCGCTACAATACTTCAATCTACTTTAAAGAAAATGGTTTCGGAATGGTTTCATCTCCCTCTTTCCGTGGAACAAACGCCGCTCAAACTGCTGTGGTTTGGAACGGCATCAATATAAATTCGGTTTTTACGGGACAGACAGATTTCAATACTATTTCACCTTTAAATTACAATGAAATTGCAATAAGAAGCGGTGGCGGCGGTGTGCAATACGGCAGCGGTGCCGTTGGCGGAAGTATTCATTTAAACAACACATATACCTTCGAAAAGATTGATACTACTGCAATCGGACTTCGTTACGGAAGTTTTTCTACAATTGGCGGAAATGCAACCACTACTCAATCTTGGGATAACCTTTATTTAAATGTAGGCGTAGATTTTACTAGTTCTGATAACGATTACGATTATGTGGGTAAAAACCAAAAAAATCAACACGGTGAATTTCTGCGCTTAGCAGCTAATGTAAATGGTGCCAAAAAATTGAAGAATGGCGTTGCTACGTGGAATTCTGAATACACCTATAACGACCGTAATTTTTCTGGCAGTTTAAATACTATCGGCAAGGACGGTTATAAAGATATTGCAACACGTAACCTTTGGCAATTGCAGCAAAGAATTGGGTTATTTACAACAAAAGCTAGCGTTGCGCACCTTTTTGAACAATACCGCTATTATCCAAATAGTGAAAAACCTTTGTTTGACGAGGGCAGTGCGAACACATTTATAAGTGCCCTGCAATCTGAAGTTTTTCTTCGGGAAAAACTTCGGCTAAACGCAAAAGTTGAATACACATACATAAATGCCACTGGAGACAACGTGGGTGAGAATTTTCGAAAAACTTTAGCTGCTGTAATTCTGTTAAATCATAAAATTTCGAAAGATTTTAGCTACGGTTTAAATTTTAGAAAAGAATTTCTGAATGATTTTGACAACCCATTTCTTTTTTCGGCTGATGCTAAATGGCGACTTTCAGAAAAGTATGCGCTTCGTATAAACGGTTCAAAGAACTATCGCGTGCCAACCTTTAATGATTTGTTTTGGTACGCAGGTGGCAATTTAAATTTGCAGCCAGAAACTTCATATCAAATTGAATTGGGGCAGGAGTTTTCCGTTGGAAATTTGAAAGCAGATTTTGCGGCATTCTATATCTCTTCCGAAGATTTAATAAAATGGGTTCCCGCCAGCGGCAATGTTTGGGAGCCTATAAATATTAGTAAAACACAAAATTACGGCCTCGAAGCATCTGTTGGTTATTTTGTGAAAATTAACCAACAGCAATCGTTGGATTTTAGTGCGAATTATTCCTATACCAAAGCAGAAGATTTAGAAAAGCAGAAGCAGCTTATTTATGTACCGTTTCACAAAACGTCTGGCACATTACAATATAATTTCGCAAATTTCTCTGCTTATGCGCAAGGATTATTTAACGGCGAAATATACACAACTACAGACAATAGCGAGAGCCTCGATGCTTTTACGGTTTTTAATTTAGGAGCTGAATATGTGTTGCCATTTAATCCAAATATCACGGTAGGTGGCAGATTCAAAAATGTTTTTAATACCTATTACGAAAATGTGGCTTATCGGCCAATGACTTCCCGAAACTTTCAAATATTCTTAAACTTTAATATATAACAAATGAAAATTATGAAAAAACTATTGTTTCTATCTTTAACCACGATGCTTTTTATATCCTGTAGCAATGATGATGATGATGTGCAACCAGAAATTATTCCTGCAGCTTTTGAAAATGGAATCCTTATAACTAATGAAGGTCCGTTTAGTGGCGGAAGCGGAACAATTACATACATATCTGAAGATTACAGTACAGTTTCTCAAAATATTTATAAAACTGTGAATGGATCTGACTTGGGTAATATAGTTCAGTCTATGGGTTTTCAGGATGAGAATGCTTATATAGTTGTAAATAATTCGAATAAAATAATGATAGCCAATCGCTATACTTTCGAGAGTGTAGATTCGATAACAGTGGGCATTAACAATCCAAGATATTTTATGAGTGTTGATGGAAACAAAGGCTATGTAACCAATTGGGGCGATCCAAATGATAATTCTGACGATTATGTGGCAGTTTTAGATTTGAGAACTAATACTGTTTCTAGTACAATTCCCGTGGCTTTTGGTCCTGAGAAAATGGTTGTTTATAACGAGAAAGTATACGTTGCTCATCAAGGAGCTTACGGACAGAATAACTTGATTTCAATTATTTCTGCTAACGGTTTAGACGGAACAATTACGGTTGGCGATGTGCCAAATAGTATGGTAGTTTCTGGAAATTCCTTATTCGTATTATGCGGTGGAAATCCTGATTACACGGGTAACGAAACAGCTGGTTCTTTGGTAAAAATTGACCTTTCTACCGGACAAGTTTCAAACACATATAATTTCGGAACAACTGAACACCCATCAAACTTAACAATGGACGGAACGAGTCTTATATATGCAATGAATGGAAAGGTTTCTAAACTGAATAGTTTATCAGTCTCTTTACCGGGAAGCGATATTATTAATGGTTTCTTTTATGCGCTTCAAGCAAAAGATGGAAAGCTATATGCTACTGATGCGAATGATTTTGCAAGCCAAGGTTCGCTGAAAATATTTGATCTTTCTACAAACCTTGAAATTCAAGATTTGCAAACTGGTATAATTCCAGGTGGAATTTATTTTAACGAATAAACGCTTCTGATTTTAATGAAAAGACTCCCTTAAATTTTGAAATTTAAGGGAGTCTTTATTTTTTACAGGCTACCTAATCTAATTCCCAATCATTTTTCCGTTAATGGGAGAATTCGCTTTACTGTCTGAAATTTCCTTTAAACGCGGAGCGTCTGCGTTTCTTGGTACTGGTCTGCCAGCGATTTCGAATAGTGCTGCAGCAAGCAATGGTTCGTTTTCATCACCAAGTTGACCAAGATTGAAATAGTTTTCCTTTAAATTAATTTGTGGAAATAAACCATCAACAAAGTCTGTAGTTCCAGCTGCATTGGCTGTTTTAAACACTAAAGGAAGCATAGCATACGTATGTCCTGGATTTGCTGCACTTCTGCTAAATTGTGGAGCAGGCGCATCGTAAAGTAAAAAGGAGGCCTGAAACTTACCTGTAGTAGTGTCGCCCACTTGCACAGCATCGATATACGGTTTTAGTCCGTTAAGCACTAGTTCACTTGCAGAAGCAGATCTTCTGGTTGTAAGTATATAAACTTGTGAAAGATTTAAACTGTTTATAGCGCTTCCGTTGCTAATAGAGTTATCAAAAAGACCGTCTTCTGCATTTTCCTCTTGACGATCGTCGTTCCAAAATTCTTTGTAAAAAATCTGTCCGTTAAACTGTCCAGTAATCATACTCGCCAAATCGGTTGCAGTTTCTACTGAACCACCGCCATTGTATCTAAGGTCGAGAACGAGACTACTTACTCCATCAGCTTTAAATTGTGCGAAGGCATTATTTAGTTCAGTATCGTAATCTTTAATAAATCCGTTGTACATTAAATAACCAATTTTATTGCCATTCACGGTAAGTGTTTCGGCTTTGTAAACTGGATTCTCGTTATATTGAATTTTGTTTAAAAGCACAGTTTCACCAGTAGCGGTAAAGTTGGTGCCATCGTAAGTTGCAAGTCCGATAGAATAGCTATCTGCAGCGAGCAAATCATTAAAATTGTTTTCGTTTATTTGCTGGCCATCTATAGTGGTAAAAAGATCGCCGCGCACTAAACCTTGCGACTGTGCATCGGTATTTGGGAGCACGTAACGCACATAACCAAAAACATTTCCACTATTGTCTGGATAAAACACTAAGCCAAATTCCATTCCGTTGCTTAATGTAATTCCACTTAGCGCATTTTCAATTAAAGTATAATCGCTGAATAAACTGCTAAACCTATCTTGAGGCGACAATAAATAATTGAACAGGGTTTCAGGGGTTTGATAGTTGTCTAAAAATGCGTTTAAATCGTCTTGATTTGCAAAGGCGTCGTTCGCTAATTCTGGCGTATCCGCTTTGTACAGATAAAAATAATTTAGACCGCGGTAAATAAAATTCTGAATTTCTTGAGTTGAAGCCGTTTGAAGATTATCATCGGCATCTTCAAAACATGAAACAAAAAGGATTGAAACAGCTAAAAGGGAAATGAAAATTTTTCTTTTCATAAAAAGGTTTATTAAGGTATTCTGTTTAAACAAGTAAATTAGGGATTATATTGTAAAGGTAAAAATATGCTTTTTTAGTCGAAATTGTTTCGAGACTTTTCAAAGTGAATAAATTTAGAATTGAAAGAGTATTTATGGAAGGTCTTGATTTTTTTCAAAAAAAGAATGTAACAAAAACTCAACCTGTTCGTCATTTAAATAGACGGCACACCAACCACAACCAACCAAGATGGAAAAGACCGAGTTTATTACGATTATAATGCCTTTTAAAGATAAGCTTTACCGCTTAGCAAAGAGGATTTTGGTCTCCAAAGATGAAGCGGAAGATGCTGTACAGGAAGTATTTTTGAAATTATGGAAGGGTAAAAAGGACATTGAAAACTATAAAAACCCCGAAGCGTTTGCAATTACAATGACGAAGAATTATTGTTTGGATCGATTAAAATCGAAACAGGCATCAAATTTAAAGATTGTACACAGCAATTTTCAAACTTCTGAAAATATTGAAAAGAATATTGAAGCGAATGACGGGGTCGAAATGGTTTTCAAAATAATGGAAACCTTGCCCGAACAACAGCGAATCGTACTCCAGCTACGCGATGTGGAACAATTTGAGTTTTCCGAGATAGCGCAAATGCTTGAGAGTAATGAAACCGCAGTACGAGTGGCACTTTCCCGTGCACGTAAAACAGTTAGGGACGCATTGATAAAAAAATATAATTATGGAATTGGCTAAAATAAAAAAACTGCTGGATGCTTATTTTGAAGGTAACACCAGCCTTGCAGAAGAAAAAATGCTTCGAGATTATTTCAACAATGAAACCGTTGCAGATGAATTTATTCAATACCAACCCATTTTTGCGGGTTTAAAAGCTGCAAAAGCAGAACATTCAACTATGGAATTTAATTTGCCAGAATCTAAGTCAACGAGCGTTAAAAGTTGGTGGTTTTCTGTGGCCGCAATACTTGTAGTAGCATTTGGGGTAGGTACATTTTATTTTTCGCAACCCAACTATACCCAAGAAGAAAAAGAAGCAGTTGCGGCTTTCGAAAAAAGCAAAGAAGCGATGTTGCTACTTTCCGAAAATTTAAACAAAGGTGCAGAACGACTTACTTTCGTGGGACAATTTGAAGATACTAAAGATAAAATTTTTGAATAAAGAATAGTTTAACGGAGTTTATCCTTTGCAGTGTCAAAAGACGCTGTGATTTAAAATTTCAAAATCAATAAAAAATAGAAATAACAATACATAAATAAATAAATAACGATGAAAAAAATAGCAATTTTAGTAGCACTGGCAATAGCGCCGATGGTTTCGTGGGCACAGAATGCTTTCGATTCCTTTGAAAACGAAAAAGATGTAACCTCGGTAGTGGTTACAAAAAATATGTTCAAACTTTTGAGTAAGATGGATTTAAACTCTGCCGATCCAGAAGCTCAAGCATACCTGAAAATGGTTAATGATTTAGAGAACATTAAAATATATACTACAGATAATCCTGCTGTTTCGCAAAGAATGGATGCTGCTGTAACAAAATATATTTCAACCTCTAAAAATTTAGGCGAATTGATGCGCATAAAAGAAGACGGCAGAAATATACGGTTTTACAGCAAAGAAGGAAAGAGCGAGAACTTTGTAAGCGAACTGTTGATGCATATGGATGGCATTGTGGACGGAAAACCTACAACCGTAATTATGAGCATAACCGGAAATATAGATTTAAAACAAATATCTAAACTTACCGAAGATCTAAAAGTTCCTGGGAGTGAAGAGTTGAAAAATATTGATAAAAAGAAAAGACAATAATATGGTACTTGTAAGATATTTTATAGCCTTAGTGCTCGGATTATTAACCATTACTTCCTGTAGTAACGAATCACTTCAGAAGTATTTGGTGGAAAAGCAGGACGACGATAAGTTTGTGAAAATGGACATTGCCGCTAGTTTGCTGCAAGGAAAAAATAGCGACTTTACCCAAGAGGAAAAGGACATTCTGAAAACTATTAAAAAAGTGAATGTAGTTGCGTATCCAATTATAGAAGGCGACACAGCCGATTACGTACAGGAAAGACAAGAATTGAAAGCTATTTTAGACCAAGAGCAATACAAAGAATTAACCCGAATTAAAAGCAATGACTGGAACGCCACCTTAAAATATACTGGCGATGAAGATGCCATAAATGAGGTTATTGTATTTGCAAGTGATGATAATCGTGGTTTTGCGGTTTTCAGATTGCTGGGAGAAAATATGCGCCCAGACCAAATGCTAAAACTTATGGAATCTGCCGAACGTGGCGATTTGGATGTCTCCAAACTAACAGGTTTCGGAGAAATATTTAAAGATTAATTTTCGTTGATTAATAGTTGAAAAAGGCTTCTCCCAATTTGGGTTGAAGCCTTTTTTTATTTCTTAATTGTTGAGGTTTTTTCCTCTAAAAAATTTGTGTTGTGTATTCTTAAATCCCCGTGTAGTTACTCGGAGTTATGTTTCGCATTTCCTGCTTTACGTTTTCCGGCACTTCCAAAGATTCAATAAAGTTAGCCATCGAAGTTTGGTTGATACGTTCGTTTGTGCGCGTAAGTCCTTTTAAAGCTTCGTATGGATTTGGATAACCTTCGCGGCGAAGTATTGTTTGTATTGCTTCCGCAACAACCGCCCAGTTATTTTCAAGATCTTCTTTAAATTTTGGCTCGTTTAGCAATAATTTGTTGAGACCTTTTAAAGTTGAATAAAAAGCGATAAGTGTATGTCCAATTGGCACACCAATATTTCGCAACACCGTACTATCTGTTAAATCACGCTGTAATCTGCTAATAGGAAGTTTTGCTGAAAGATGCTCAAAAATAGCATTTGCTATTCCTAAGTTTCCTTCACTGTTTTCAAAATCAATTGGGTTTACTTTATGTGGCATTGCGCTGCTACCAATTTCTCCCTCTTTAATTTTTTGTTTGAAGTAATCCATCGAAACATAAGTCCAAACATCGCGATCTAAATCAATCAAAATATTGTTTATCCTTTTTAAACAGTCAAAAAGAGCGGCCATATGGTCGTAATGCTCAATCTGTGTAGTAGGGAAGGAGTGGTGTAACCCTAAAGTATTTTGCACAAATTTTTGAGCAAATGCTCGCCAATCTACATCTGGATATGCAACTTTATGAGCGTTAAAATTACCCGTTGCGCCACCAAATTTCGCAGCGCTTTTTATATCGTTCATTAAATCGAACTGCTCTTCAATACGCACTACAAAAACTTCTAATTCCTTTCCTAAACGGGTCGGAGAAGCCGGCTGTCCGTGCGTACGGGCAAGCATTGAAACATCTGCCCAATCTTCGGAAAGTGATTTCAATTTATTTTTAACTTCCATTAAAAGTGGCACATACACGTTGTTGATGGCATCTTTTAATGAAAGCGGAATCGCAGTATTGTTTATGTCTTGTGAAGTCAAACCAAAGTGGATGAATTCTTTATATTTCTGAAGATTTAATGCGTCAAATTTTTCTTTTATAAAATATTCAACCGCCTTTACATCGTGATTTGTAACCTTTTCAGTTTCCTTAATAATTACAGCGTCTGTTACTGAAAATTCAAGATAAAGATCTCGAAGATTCGAAAAAAGACTTCGGTCGAAGTCTGCTAACTGCGGCAAATCTAATTCTACCAAAGCAATAAAATACTCAATTTCCACTTGCACGCGGTAACGGATGAGCGCCTCTTCAGAAAAATACGGAATAAGACTTGAAGTTTTTGAAGCGTATCTGCCGTCTATAGGCGAAATGGCTTGTAAAGAATTGGTATACATGGTTTAAATTTTAAAAGCGCAAATATACAAAACGCTACCGAGTTAAATAGAAAGGGTTTCACTTATAAATGAAGCCTATTATTTGTAAATAGAAGGAATTGCCAATAATTTATAGTTTTAAGATAAAGGATAGTTAATTAACAATACGTCTAAGTTTTTTTATGATTTTGTTAGGCCAACGCACTTTCAGTAATGATTAATTTAGTCTTGAAAAAGGAAATGATTTATTAATTTAAACAAATTTGCTATGAGTACACAAAATCAAAATGAGCAAAGGAATCCTCAAAATCAACAAACAAATCAGCAGAGGAATCCGCAAAACAGACCACAGAACCAACGCAATGAAGAGGAAGAAGAATAGGCGTTTGGATTAGAAATGTTCGTATCCGGGATTATGGGTACAGTGAAACCCCTTAATCATCGAAATGAGAAAGGGGTTTCATTTTTGTGGGGATAAAAAATATAATCGTAAAAATAGATAAAAGAATAACTTGGATGCTAGCATATTAGCATATTTCTTTTACTGTTTATTTAAGGGAAAGATGAAAATTTGAAACTAATTCAATAAAAAAATTTAAAGATGAGTGATAAAAATGTAAGTCCGAAACACAGCACTGGTAAAGGCGCACAGGCAGAGCAACATAACGCTGATAGCGAAGAAAGCTATGTTGAAAATTCTAAAGAAGTTAAAAAGGATGAATCTGATGATGGCGATTATTTGAAAAATAAATGGAAACAGATTTCAAAAGATTTTGAAAAGACCTATAATTTAGATGTTAGTGAATCTGAATATAAAGGCGAGTCTTTTTCAGATACACTTAAAAAGTTGGAAACAAAAACTGGTAAGTCCAGAGTAAATTTAGAAGACGAAATTAGAAATTGGGAGAATAGCTAATACGGTAGTTTATTGCTTTATTTTCAGCTATTTCACTAAGAGATGATATGGGTTAATGATTAACTCTTTTGAGTTAATATGTAGTTTTAGGAATTGCTACATTAGCCTCGAAAAGAAATGCTATGAAGAAGAAAGCCCCGACTGAAAATTTTTCAGCGGGGTTTTTTTTATTTGCTTCTGTACTTTTTACGAAAATCTGAGGGAGAGATATCGTGTCTTTCCTTGAAGATTTTCGAAAAGTAACTTTTACTGCTCAACCCTATAGCATTCACAATTTCTGAAATGGTTAAATCAGTTTGGGTTAAAAGTCCATAAGCGGCATCTAACCTTTTTTTCTGAATGTGGTTGTTTACCGTCGCACCGTACAACTTTTTAAAACCTTCCTGCAATTTATTGATGTTAAGTCCCGCTTCTTTAGCCAGAATTTCAACAGTTGGTATTTGCGAAATATTGTTGTCTATCAAATTTGCAATGAGGTAAATTTGTTTCAATTCAGACGAACGCAGTAAAGTACGATTGCTTTCTTCTATGCTATCGTCTTGGTATTGTAGAATTTGGTGCGATAGTATTTGATAAGCCATACCTTCTAAAAAGAGTTTTCGCATAAAATTTTCTCCAGTAAATTCCGTCATTTCGTCAAGAATCACTGAAATGTTGAGGCTATAATTTCCGTTGTAATAAAAGGTTCCGTTGCCTTCAATATCTTTAAAAAGCTGTAGAAGCTCGTCGTTAAGGCTATTAATATCGCATTCCATTTTTGCCTGAAACGTTCCTCTTTCTATTTCTAGACTGTTCACCTTAATTTTCTGGTTCGCCTTAAAAAATAAAACGTGGCCGTTGTGCTTACTACTAGCAACAATAGCATTTTGAAATTGATTAATTTCGTGTAGCTCATCTTCGTTTTCAAAGCGATGTTTCAGCGTTCCATTAACCGTATATAGAAATTTAAGTGGGTGAATATTATTCACAACAAAATGTATTTCCATATCCTTATTAAACATACAGTCGTATTGAATAAGCCCCAATCCGCCATCGAAGTTGATGCCGCGAATGCTACCTTCGCCCACTGATGGAGGCAGCTGCAGTAAATATTCGCCGCAATTTTCGGTATAATTAATGTCAAAATTGGCGGCAATGTCTCTAATAACTTCTCTTAGGGGAAGTGAGTTTACTTGAATGCAATTCATTTTGTTGGTTGTTTTGTGGTAGCAAATTACTATTTCCTACTCAATAGATTACCACATATACGGTTATTGTTAGCATTAATGTTCTTTTTGTTACGCTTTGGATACTAATTAGTTTGCAGATTTTGCCTTAGAAAAAAAACCGCCCAATTCAGTTTTGGCGGTTTTCTGTGAAGTTTTGCGTGTTATTCGTAATATCTTTTGCGTTTTTTTCGCCGTTCAAGGATAAATGAAAATAACAGACAAATACCCAAAACATAAAATGCTGTTTTGGCTGGTTCAATTGGGCCAAATCCTAGGCCTAAAAACCCAAGGACTGCGGTCACTGCTGCAAGAAAAAGAAACAAGATGGTCCAAATCATTGTGAGGAGATTATTGGTTTGTAAATGTTTCGCTATCAACTTTATAAATATATTGAATGGTAATTCTTTTAACTAATTTATTTCGAATAATCTTTAACACATTTCAAAAAGAAGTGGTTTTTGTTATAAAAGTGTGTAATATTTAATAAATCTGAATTTTTACTAAAACCATTTTTCGTCATTTTTAATGCCTGTTTCTAGGTAGAAATGCATGAGTCTTTTAATAGTGTTTCTTGTTGAAATTCCTTTTTTAGAAATGATAGGAAAACGATCTTTAAATTTTTCTTGATCTATATAAACATTGCACGGTTTCGGAGTTTTTACATAATCGTCAATTGAAGAATATGGCTGTACTGCCCCTTTAAATGCAAGAAAATGTTTATACTTCCAAATACCTTGTTTGAAAGACTGATACTGAAATTTCCCAGATTTACTATTTATTACCTGTACGTTGGTTCTATTTCCAAAGAAGTTAGATATTCTGCTAATAAATATTCCAGGATAATAAGATCGATGCAAGATTTTGATGGACGGGAAAACATTTTTAGTAATGTCTTTTAATAGTACAGATTTAAACCCAATGTTTTCAGCTGTTTCACAAAAGTTTTTTTCAATAATAAATTTGTGAATCGCCCATGAATCGCCCCATTTTTTCAATGTTTCTGCTTCAATTTTACTTTGAGTAGGTCTCGTAAAATAGTCCGAAATTAATAATCTGCCTCCGGGTTTTAGAATTCTAAAAGCTTCGGTAAAAAAATCGCTTTCATTTTCTGCGTGCACGATACTTTCTATACCCAAAATAACATCGAATGAATTATCTGGAAACGAAGTATGACAGAAATTTTGCACTGAAAATGCAACTAAATCATTGGGGTCATTATTTTTCTTGTATTGCAATGCACGTTCAATATGTGCTTCTGCAAGCGAAATGCCATGCACCGAACAACCTATATTATTTGCAAGAAAAAAAGAGGTGCCTCCAACGCCACAACCTGCATCAAGTACGAGATCTTTATTAGTTATTTGTGCTTGCTTTGCAACTTGATAATTCATATTCCAAAGTGCTTGGCGGTGGGTGTTGGTGTCCTCATCCCAATAACCATAATGCAAAGCCATAGAATCTTTTAATTGCCAAACTATTTCATAATCACGTAAAGATTCGTCGTAATAGGTGGTTATTTGATGTTGGTATTTTTTATTCATTTTTTCGAATAACTCAAAGCGGTTTTATTGGGCTAAGATATAGAAATGGCAAATACACCGCCTAAATTCGATGCCTGTTTCTGAAAAAATATTAAATAATTTTATTTTCTTGCTTGCAGATGTATCCAATAATCTTCTTTAAAGCAAATTTCAACATTACTAAAACCAACCTGCTTTAACCACTCTATTTGAAGTAAATAATCTGTTGGTTTGTCGAATGCTTTGTAATGTTCCATAACCCAGGTCCATTTTTCGCCATCTGGAAAATTACCATTTACAAACGCTTCCCATTGTACTAATAAGTTTGCGTGATCTGGATTTGTTTTATTTATCATTAAATCACTATATGAAAATATCCCCCCTTCATTTAAGGAATTATAGATATTCTTAAAAACAACTTGTTTTTCGTTTTCATCGCAATGATGGAGGCTAAATCCGGCTAAAACAAGATCATAACTATTAGTATTAAATAGAAAATCTTTGAAGTACTTATTCGCATATATAACATCGTACGCTTTAAATTGATTTTGACATAAATGTATCATCTCAGCAGATGCATCAACCAATGTATATGTAGCATTTGGAAAATAGGGAAGAAGTTGAGCGGTTACATTGCCATTGCCACAACCCAAATCTAGAATATTTTTAGGTTTAAAATTATTTGGAAGGTTTGTTGCGAAAATTGAAATTTGCTGCAAATAATGTGGCACGCAACCAATCATGTCATTGGTATAGTTTTTTGAAAAATCGTTAAACTCGAGCGCTATGTTTTCTGCAGTTTTCATTTGAGCGATGGTTAGACAATATCCTTATTTCTATATTTCTATGACTTTTAATATGTCAAAACATTTGTCCATTTTAGAAGAAACAATAGTAAAATCGTTATTCCCGTACTGGAGTATATTGCACCTTGCCAGTAAAAAAGTCTCGTTCCCCAATGGTTCCACAACTTTATACCATATTCTTTTTTGAAATAGCCATTAGTAAACTTCCAAAAGAGAAAAGTGATTACTAAAAAAAGTGATATCGCTATTATATACATTTTTACCATTTGTGGATTTTTATAATTTTTTAATTATTCTCGAATACTCCATATTTCGTGTATTGGGTCTCCTTTACTCGATAAGCCTGAATGGTGCCAATCACCATCTATAAGTTCATAATTAAATTGTAAGCTAAGCCCTGCTTTGGAATCGTCTTTTGAAAAGAATTCGATGTTTTCAGTATACTCACCGTTAATTGTGGTGTAGGTTCCACCGCCAGTTCCCATAAATTGTTTTGTTTCACTATTGTATGCAATCCATTGAAAACGAGTTCCAGTTAAAATTTTCATTGTTTTTCTTGGCCCACTTGTATCCCTTAATTGTGTTTCGCCGTCTTTTATTCTACCAGACATTATCCATGCGCCTCGTAATTTTCCTGGTTCACCATTATCAATTCTCTTGAGTTTTATTTCACTACCAACTATATCCAAAATGGAATCTTGTACAATTACCTCAAAACTTAGCTCTTTACCAACGTCTTCAGAATTATATGCATTAAATTCTACTTTTTCTGTCATCGTATCTCCTTCTAATTTCCAAGAACCTCCAACGGCCTGAATAAACTTTCCTGTCTTGGCGTTATAGGTTGTTGATACTTGATACCCATCTCCAAAAAGAACCACATTTCTAAGCTTGTCACCATTTTCAGAAATTGAAAAAGACTCCCAAGCACCAATAATACTCTGCGCTTTAATTCCCACTGAAAAGTAAAGACAAAGGAGCAATACAATTACTTTTTTCATAACCTTATTTCAATATTAAATTTTATAATAGGGCGAATGTGTTTGAGGATGGTTAAGCAACTAAATTAGCAAATAAAAACCAAATAGAAAACCGGCAACTTTCGACACTTCGAGATTGGTAAATAAATATAAAAAGCAATAAAGTTTATAGGTGTTATCTAAATTTTTCTTTGTCTTTTAATCAGTTTGTCAATTCGTCGTTTATTATCCTGTTGCAATAAAGAAGGATATAAATTCATTAAAATATTAAATATCATTATTGTGAATCCGAATAAATAATTGTTTGAAAAACCCTTGTATAAAGCAACAATTGTCATGAATATGAAACCGATTAAATGACCAATTTCTGCAATTGTCATTTCTTTTCGAATTTCGTTTAAATCAGTATTTTCAGCTTTCAATTTAATTTTCTGATTGAAGAATTTGAAAAAGGTATTTGTTACAATCCATTTGAAATATCCAAGTCCAATAATTTTGTTATGATTTTCATTCTTTATAAAATTGAGGTTTGACAAATTATTGTAGAAAGATGTATTTTTTATTCCAGCAATTATAATCATTGCCACTAACCATGAAATGAATGTAATTGTAATACTAAATACTATATAATTCATAAAATGTCTTTTATTAGATTGGAGTTAACGTCTCCGTATTACAACAGTTGCGGGTAAATTTATAAGAACCATTAGTAGCGCCTAAAAGTAGAGTGAGTCTCAGATTATCTCAACATTTTCACCATAGTTATCCCGTAAGGATATTTTTTTAATTTATTTCCAAATATTATCTTTTGGAAGAAAAAGCATCGCTGTTTTATAATCTTGCTTAAACCGCTCCATCCATAATTTCCTGCACCACTTCTGGGTTTAATAGGGTAGAAATATCGCCAAGATTACTTGTGTCTTTTTCAGCAATTTTTCTAAGTATACGGCGCATTATTTTTCCACTTCGAGTTTTGGGTAAGCCTGAGGTAAATTGAATTTTATCCAACTTTGCAATTGGCCCAATGTGTTCTGTAATAATTTGGTTTATCTCTTTGCGCAGGTTATCGTGCACACGGCCTTCGCCAGTTTCTTTCAAGATTACAAAGCCATAGAGTGCATTACCTTTTATATCGTGAGGAAAGCCTACTATCGCGCTTTCTGCCACTGCTGGGTGTTCGTTGATGGCATCTTCAATGGGAGCTGTACCCAAATTGTGGCCAGAAACAATTATTACATCGTCCACACGACCCGTGATGCGGTAATAGCCTGTACTGTCGCGTAATGCGCCATCGCCTGTAAAATACTTGTTTTTATAAGCTGAAAAATAAGTTTCGCTGTAACGTTTGTGATCTCCCCAAATAGTTCGCGCCATTCCTGGCCAAGGGAACTTTATGCACAAACGACCATTAACCAAGTTTCCTTTTAATTCTTCGCCATTTTCGTCCATCAATGCGGGTTGCACTCCTGGTAACGGTAGTGTGGCGTACGTAGGAATAGTAGGCGTAGAGTAGGGAATAGGTGAAATCATAATTCCGCCCGTTTCGGTTTGCCACCACGTATCTACAATAGGGCAGTTTCTCTTCCCGATATTGTCATTATACCAGTGCCAAGCTTCTTCATTAATTGGTTCGCCAACGCTACCTAAAATTTTTAGGGAAGAAAGATCGTAATTGGCCGAAAAATCTAATCGCTCTTTCGCCAATGCACGAATGGCGGTGGGCGCGGTATAAAACTGATTTACTTTATGCTTTTCCACAATCTGCCAAAAGCGTCCGAAATCTGGATAGGAGGGAACTCCTTCAAATAATACGGTTGTTGCTCCGTTAGCCAACGGACCGTAAACTATATAACTGTGGCCCGTAACCCAGCCAATATCTGCAGTGCACCAAAACACATCGTTTTCGCGATATTGAAACACATTTTTAAAAGTGTAAGCGGTAAAAACCATATAGCCAGCGGTGGTATGAACCATTCCTTTTGGCTTCCCGGTTGAACCAGAAGTATATAAAATAAACAGCGGATCTTCAGCATCCATAACTACTGGCACACAATCGTGATAGGCTTCATTGAGTAAAGGTTGTAGCCACTTATCGCGGTTGGGTTTCATCGGTATTTCAGAATTGATGCGTTTGGCTACCAAAACAGTTTTCACATTTGGGCAGGATTCTAAAGCTTCATCTACAATTCCTTTTAAATCTATTGTTTTATTGCCGCGATACGAGCCATCGCTGGTAATTACTATTTTACAATCTGAATCGTTTATACGCGTGTGAAGTGCCGTAGAAGAAAATCCTGCAAAAACTACGGAATGGATTGCGCCAATGCGCGCACAAGCTAATAATGAAACCGGCAATTCTGGAATCATAGGCAAATAGATACAAACCCGATCGCCCTTTTTCACCCCGTGGTCTAGCAAAACGTTGGCAAATCTACATACGCGCTCATGTAGCTGCGTGTAAGTTATATGCTCCGCTTCTTCGGAAGCGTCATTTGGCTCAAAAATAATAGCAGTTTTATCGCCACGGCTGTAAATATGTCTATCGATACAATTTTCGGTAATATTCAGTTTTGCGCCTTTATACCATGAAACTTCAGGTTTTGAAAGATCGTGCTCCAGCACTTTATCCCACCGTTTGCGCCACATAAAGTTTTCCTCCGCAATTTCTTCCCAAAAACTCTCGGGATCACGAATCGATTTTCTGTAAACCTGAAAATATTCTTCTAAATTTTTAATGTGGTAATTGCTCATATTTATATGGATTTGCGGAGTATTTCTGAAATTTTTTTTTGGATTCAGAAATATATCTAAATATGACGACTCTTAAAACTAAAAGACAAATTTTGTGACGAATTTCTTTTCAGCGCTCTCGAAGCTGAATGCGTGTTGATTGCTTTTTATGGAAGAAAAATTCTTCTGAAATGTAAAATTTCAGAAGAATTTAGTCGAAAGGAGATAATAAATTTTAGCACCTAAAAATCAGGCGTTTCATTTACGCTAACGTAGGGGTAACTATTCTTGAAGAGAGCATTTAAAACGGCTTATTGCTGAACTTCATTTTTTTGAGGTTAGTGAAGCATCATCATGTTGAATTTTAGAATTGAAAACTACGTTGTCAGGTTTTTTCACTTCGGTCGTTTCGGGGTTTTAATTTCAGTTTAGATTTTCGAGTTGTTTCATAACTTCTTCGGCTTCAGCAGTTTTTTGATCGCTCAATTTTCTGTTGGTGGTAGAAAGGTTAAAGGCCTCTTTCTGTAATTTTCGATATTTTTCCTCTAACTTTTCCTTTTCTGTTTTCTTCTTGAATATTCCAAACATAATATAGTTTTATACAATAATGTACTTACATCTTTAGAATGTTAAAGGTACAAATGTTTAATGTGAGCAATGAAACGTTAAACAAAACTTTAAGAGTAATATAAATATGATATATAATAAAAGCCCATTATTTAAATGGGCTTTTTAAGAATTGAAGTTTTAATCATTAACGATAAAAGCGTGAATAACTCCAGGTAACCAACCGATAATGGTTAAAATTAGGTTTATAAAAAATGTTCCTCCTATGCCGTGTTTCATATATACAGCGACAGGTGGTAAGAAAATATTTAGAATAATTGTAAGTAAGGACATAGGTTTAAAATTTAGTTGTTAGTAAATAAATTGCTTTTTTGCGAATCGCTATTAAATCGCAAATGAGTAATTCTTTTTTTGTGTTTTAGTTTATCCACTTTACATCTTATTAAGTAATTTCAAACTTGCAAATAAAGCAATGCATTAAAGTGCGAAAAATAAAATAATCTCCATATAATTTAAGTTGATAATTAGATGATTAGTCTAAAGTTACTTAATCGTATTGCTTTAATCCAAGATTTTAAGATAGGTTTATGCAGCCCTGTAAACAAAGTGTTAAAGCGAACGTGGAAATTTTAAGCTAAAAAAAAGATCCAAAAATTGCGTCGAAAATTTATTCAGCTTGCTTTACCAGCAATTGGAGTTTAATAATAGTGCCAATAAAATACTTAAAAATTTGCTAAAATATTCTTGGAGAAAGGAGGATTTGATGTACTTCTTTTAGCATTTAACAAATAATTGTACATAGCTTATAGAAAGAACGAACGATTTTCGCTAAATTTGCGAGGTAATGAAATCAATTTTCCATAAAACTATATCTGTAGCCTTGGCGACTTTAGTGTTATTTACCACTATGTCGTTCACTGTAGACGTACATTATTGTGGAGCTACATTGGTTGATTTTTCAGTTTTTCAAAATGTGAAAACCTGCGGAATGGAAAAACAACAATCTAGAAAGGATTGTGAAAATGAAGTTTCAGAAAAATCCTGCTGTTCCGATAAACAATTAATTGTTGACGGGCAGGATGACATTAAAACATCTTTTAATAAGATATCTTTCGAGCAACAAGTTTTTGTTGCTTCATTTTTCTATTCATATATAAATCTTTTTGAGGCGTTAGATACTAATATCGTTCCTTTTAGAGATTATGCACCTCCCTTTCTCGAACAGGATTTACAAAAGCTTCACGAGACTTACCTAATTTGATTTTTAGACTATAACCCGATTACTATCGGGATTCGCCCAGCGGTTCTCTCGTTTTGGGCACATTTTGTTGTATTCAATTTTATGGATACAGTTAAAACCAAATAGTTATAATAGTCTAATTATCAAAGTTCATGCTAAATAAAAGCATCAAATTTCTTATAGAAAATAAGCTCGTTGCCGTTTTAATGCTCCTCGTTTTTGTGGGTTTTGGAACTGTTTACGCACCTTTCAATTGGAACACAGGAATTCTGCCAAGCGATCCTGTAGCCGTCGATGCCATCCCAGATATTGGCGAAAATCAACAAATTGTTTTCACTAAATGGGACGGTCGCTCCCCACAAGATATTGAAGACCAAATTACCTATCCATTAACAACAAGCTTGTTGGGAATTCCTGGTGTGAAAACGATACGGAGTTCTTCTATGTTTGGTTTTTCAAGCATCTATATCATTTTTGAAGAAGATGTTGAGTTTTATTGGAGTAGAAGCCGCATTCTTGAAAAATTGAATTCGTTGCCAAGTGGTTTGTTGCCAGAAGGTATAAATCCTGCTTTGGGTCCCGATGCCACAGGTTTGGGGCAGATATTTTGGTACACACTGGAAGGTCGTGACAAAGATGGAAATGTTACGGGCGGTTGGGATTTACAAGAACTGAGAAGCATTCAGGATTATTATGTGAAATATGCTTTGGCATCTGCAAGCGGTGTTTCGGAAGTGGCATCTATTGGTGGTTACGTAAAGGAATATCAAATAGACGTGAAGCCTGAATTGATGCGCCAATACAACATAAGCTTGGGCGCAGTTGTAAAAGCGGTAAAGGAAAGTAATAAAGACATTGGGGCACAAACTTTAGAAATTAACCAGGCGGAATATCTTGTGCGTGGCTTGGGTTATGTGAAATCTGTTGAAGACATTGAAAATGCTGTCGTAACATCTGAAAACTATACTTCCATTAGAATTAAAGACATTGCAAATGTCTCTTTAGGGCCTGCAGCAAGACGTGGTATTTTGGATAAAGAAGGCGCCGAAGTTGTAGGAGCCGTGGTTGTAGCCCGTTATGGCGCTAACCCAATGGAGGTGATAAATAATGTGAAGGATAAAATTAAGGAGTTGAGTCCCGGACTTCCCACTAAAATTTTGAGCGATGGTAGAACTTCCCAACTAACAATTGTTCCTTTTTACGACCGAACCGAACTCATTCAAGAAACATTGGGAACGCTCAACGAGGCTTTATCTCTAGAAATACTAATTACCATTTTAGTAATAATTGTAATGGTATTTAACCTTCGGGCATCTATACTTATTTCGGGATTATTGCCCGTTGCGGTGTTGATGGTTTTTATTGCTATGAAATTTTTTGGAGTAGATGCCAATATCGTTGCCCTCTCGGGAATTGCTATTGCAATTGGTACTATGGTTGACGTGGGAATTATCCTGTCAGAAAATATTATCCGACATTTGGACGAGGATGATAAAAAACTCCCAATAAATACAGTAGTTTATAACGCCTCTGCCGAAGTTTCCGGAGCTATTGTTACGGCCGTTTTAACAACGATTATAAGTTTCATTCCAGTATTTACAATGGTAGGTGCAGAAGGAAAACTTTTCCGCCCGTTGGCTTTTACCAAAACATTCGCACTTACAGCCTCTATTATTATCGCCCTGTTTTTAATCCCTCCTTTTGCGGCATTTCTTTTTAGGGGTAGAAATATTAGAAGGAGCACAAATTACGGCATCAACGGGCTTTTATTAGTTGCAGGGTTTATTGCCGTTATTTTTGGTCATTGGATTGGGCTCATGCTGATAGCTTTTAGTTTTGTGGCCTTTGCAAAGCTGCGTGGTAATTGGTCTAAAGAGCGCTCAAGCAAATACAGTATTTATATTTCGGTGGCAGGAATAGTATTTTTATTAGCAGAATATTGGAGACCATTGGGAGTTGATAAAAATCTTTTTTGGAATCTTATTTTCGTTGGCATTATCTGCTTTGGTCTTCTAGGAAGTTTTTCACTTTTCAAAAATTATTACTCCCGAATCCTTAAATGGGCTTTGGCGAACAGATATATATTTTTAACCATTCCAGCCACGCTTTTAATTCTTGGTTTTATCATCTTTAAAAATACAGGGAAAGAATTTATGCCCTCCCTTAATGAAGGCTCATTTCTTTTAATGCCCACCTCGATGCCACATGCAGGCATTGAAGAAAACAAACGTGTTTTGCAACAATTAGATATGGCAGTTGCAAGCCTTCCGGAGATTGAAACCGTGGTGGGGAAATCTGGAAGAACCGAATCTGCTTTAGATCCAGCACCACTTTCAATGTACGAAAATATGATTCAGTATAAAACTGAATATATGGTAAACAGCGAAGGCGAGCGGCAACGATTTAAAGTGAACGATGACGGATTATTCGAATTGAAAGATGGCAGTCTTATTGCAAATCCGAATAACGATATTAGTTCGAGCACAGTCGAGAACTATCGGAAAAACGGAAAGAAAGTGTCTATTACAGTTGATGAATCTGCTAACAAAATGATTGCAGATGATGATGGCGAATTCTTCAGAAATTGGCGGCCAGAAATTAATTCGCCTAATGATATTTGGAAAGAAATTGTAAGAGTTACTAAACTTCCGGGGGTTACTTCGGCACCCAAACTACAACCTATAGAAACGCGATTAGTTATGCTGCAAACTGGTATGCGTGCGCCAATGGGTATAAAAGTTAAAGGGCAGGATTTAAGACAGATTGAAGCTTTTGGTTTAGAACTGGAAGATATTTTAAAACAAGCCGAAGGCGTAAAACAGGAGGCTGTTTTTGCAGATCGTATTGTGGGCAAACCATACCTTCTTATTGATATTAATAGAGAAAAATTGGCCCGTTACGGCGTTACCGTAGAAGAAGTTCAGGATGTTTTAAAAGTTGCTGTTGGCGGAATGTCATTAACCCAAACTGTGGAAGGCAGGGAACGTTATGGGGTTCGCATCCGCTATCCTAGGGAATTACGCGCAGACCCTTCAGATTTGGAAAAGATTTATATTCCTGTTGAAAAAGGAAGCCCAGTCCCGTTAAGCGAACTTGCAACTATCCGTTATGAACAAGGTCCGCAAGTAATAAAAAGTGAAGACACGTTTTTGGTAGGTTACGTACTGTTTGACAAATTGGACGGTTTTGCCGAAGTAAACGTGGTTGAAAATGCGCAAGCGTTAATTCAACAAAAAATTGATAATGGCGATTTAATCGTTCCCAAAGGCATCAGCTATAAATTCACGGGAACCTACGAAAATCAATTACGCGCCGAAAAAACGCTTTCTGTTATTGTTCCTTTAGCCTTGCTGGTTATCTTTTTGATTCTGTATTTTCAGTTTAAATCGGTGGCCACAACTTTTATGGTTTTTACAGGAATTGCAGTAGCTTTTGCAGGTGGTTTCGTTATGATTTGGTTTTATGGACAGGATTGGTTTTTGAATTTTAATTTCTTTGGCGAAAATCTGCGGGATCTCTTCAATATAAGCACCATCAATTTGAGCGTGGCGGTTTGGGTAGGTTTTATTGCCCTTTTTGGTATTGCTACTGACGATGGGGTGGTAATGGCAACCTATCTCACACAGACTTTCGAGAAAAATGATCCTACAGATATTCAGGAAATTAGAAGATCTACTTTGGAAGCTGCTTCCAAACGTATTCGTCCATGTTTAATGACCACTGTAACCACCATTTTGGCACTCCTGCCAGTTTTGACTTCCACAGGAAAAGGAAGCGATATTATGATCCCTATGTCTATCCCCATTTTCGGCGGAATGCTTCTGGATACAACATCGTATTTTCTTGTACCGGTACTTTATAGTTGGAGGAAAGAGCGGATAGCTAAAAGAAGGTTGAAAAATGAATCACAAACTATAACTATTGAATAATGATTAAACAGAAATCACATATAAAATTGGTCTTGGCCTTCCTGATTTGCCTTTCGGCATTCAATAGTTATGGTCAAGACTTACAAACCTATATAGACGAAGGGATTTCCAACAATCCGGAAATCCAAAAGTTTCAGATGCGGTACGAAATTGCTTCGGAAAAGGTTAACGAAGCTAATTGGATTCCCAACACCGAAATAAGCGCAAGTTATTTTGTTACGGAACCCGAAACACGTGTGGGAGCACAACGCGCCCGCTTTTCAGTAAAGCAAATGTTACCTTGGTTTGGAACTATTTCGGCTAGAGAAAATTATGCTTCTTCAATGGCAGAAGCGGACTATGTGGAAGTAACCATCGCAAAACGTAAGCTTGCACTTTCGGTTTCCCAGTTCTATTACCAGCTATATGAAATAAGGGCAAAACAGCTTGTGCTTGACCAAAATATAGAGCTGCTACAAACTTATGAACGCTTGGCCCTTACTTCCGTGGAAGTTGGGAAGGCATCGGCAGTTGATGTGTTGCGTTTACAAATTAGGCAAAATGAATTGCAACAGGAAAAAGAAGTGCTAACGCAACAGTCAATAGGTATTCAAGCAGCTGTGAATAGTTTGTTGAATCGCGAGTATGATAAGGATATTACGGTAGTTGATACTTTGGAAATGCCTATTGAAGATTTACAACTTTCATATGATGCACTTTCACTAAATCCGGAAATATTAAAATATGACAAGCTCTACGAATCGGTAACCCAATCTGAATTGCTCAATCTTCGCGAAGCCCAACCTATGTTTGGTTTTGGCTTAGATTATATTCCAGTTTCCGAGCGAACGGATATGACTATGATAGATAACGGCAAAGACATCGTAATGCCAATGGTTTCGCTCTCGATTCCTATTTTTAATAAGCGCTATAAGTCTATTTCAAAACAGAACGAACTTCGTCAACAGGAAATACATTTCCAAAAGGATGAGCGATTAAATATTTTGGAATCTGAATTGGCCAAGGTAATTTCTCAACGAAACCAAGCGCGAATAAAATTCGAAACGCAACAGAAAAATCTTGGACAGGCGAAGAATGCCGAAGAAATATTAATCAAAAACTATGAAACCGGAACTATTGATTTTAATGATGTGCTGGACATTCAGGAGTTGCAATTGAAATTTCAGATGAACCAGATTGAATCGGTTAAAAACTATTATGTGCAGTCAACAATTATAAATTATTTAATAAAATAAACACAGTGCTAATTTTAAAATGTAAAACAATGAAAAAACTAAGAGTAACAACAGCAATTATGGTAATGGCTTTAATAAGCCTAACAGCAATGTCTTGTAGAGACACTAAAAATGAAGAAGTGAATGACGATATGCATTCCGAAATGCCAGAAGAAGGTCATCACGATAGTTCAATGATGGACGATAACGATTCAAAAATGAATCACGATAGTTCAATGATGGAACACGACAATATGGATAAATCCAATACAATGAGCAATTCTAAGATGCAGAATTCCGATGTAAAAGTGGTATTGGCAGAATATATGGCGCTTAAAGATGCTTTGGTGGCAGATAATAAAGAAGCAGCTGCAAAGGCAGGAAAGAAACTTGAAAGTACCTTAAATACTTTTAACGTGAGTAGCTACACTGCTGCGCAACAAAAAGAGTTGAAGGATATTATCGAAGATGCAAAGGAACACGTAGAGCATATTGGCAAAAGTGAAATGAACCACCAACGCGAACATTTCAAAATTTTGAGTAATGATATAACCGATATGGTTGCGATTACCGGAACAGAAACGACTTTATATCAGCAGTTTTGCCCAATGTACGATGGCGGCAGTGCATGGTTAAGTATGAACAAAGAGGTTAAAAATCCTTATTACGGAAGTAAAATGCTTCATTGCGGAAAAGTGCAAAAGGAAATAAATTAAAAATGACCTAAGACAGGCTGACTTAGGACGGAAGACTAAAAATTCATAATTCGAAAAGCCCTATGTCCTACGTCTTACCGTCTCATTTCATATTAATATGAAGATTCTAAGAATCATATTGACTATTTTATTGGTTGCTTTTGTGGGTATACAGTTTGTACCCACAGAGCTTAACCAGAGCAATATTATACCTAAAGCTGATTTTTTATTGGCAAATAATTCGCCAAAAGAAATCAATTCAATATTACAAGAATCCTGTTATGATTGTCACAGTAACAATACCCAGTACCCTTGGTACAGTAAAGTTCAGCCTGTCGCTTGGTTTATGGAAGATCATATAAAAGAGGGAAAGGATGAGCTAAACTTCAATGATTGGGATGACTTTTCAGATAGAAGAAAAAACAGCAAGTTAAAGTCAATTATTAACCAAATTGAAGATGACGAAATGCCGTTAACTTCATTCACTTTAATTCATCGTGATGCCATTTTATTGAAAGCTGAAAAAGAAATAATTATAAAATATATGAATCGAATAAAAGATAGTTTGCAATAAAGCCACTATATAAAAACACGCTAAGATTATATAAATTAAACCATAAATTCAATACTATGAAAAATTCAAATCAACACTCAGAAAACAACAATTACACAAAGTTTATTTTGATGCTTGCAGCTTCTTTTATAGCAATGTACATCACAATGTATTTGAATACGTATGAAATAGACCACGTTTATTTTAGCCTTACCAGGTTTTATATGTCGTGTTTAGGTATTGCGGCAATGGCAGTAATTATGTGGTTCTTTATGCGGAAGATGTATCAAAACAAGAAAAAAAATATTGTAATTCTATTGGGAAGTTTAATTCTATTTATCAGCGCTCTTGGTTTAGTTAGAGCCCAAAGCCCTATCGTGGGTGATGTTTTATGGATGAAAGCAATGATTCCGCATCATTCCATCGCAATTTTAACCAGTAAAAGAGCTGATATAAAAGACCCTGAGGTGAAAAAACTAGCCAACGATATTATTAAAGCACAAGAAAAGGAAATTGCTGAAATGAAAGCAATGATTAAACGATTGGAGAATCAAAAATAAAATAAATATCAGATGAAGAAAAATATCATTTACCTTGGGATAGCCGTGATTGTTGGCCTATTAGGCGGCTTTCTACTATTCGGTGGAGATTCTGCCAATACGTCGGCAAATAATGTTAAAGACACTCACGGGCATTCAGAAGAGATTGCAGCAAATCAAATGTGGACCTGCTCTATGCATCCACAGATTATGCAACCAGAACCTGGCGATTGCCCAATTTGTGGAATGGAATTAATTCCTGCCAGTACAAGTGCTGACGGACTTGCATTGAACGAAATTAAAATGTCTGACAATGCAATGGCATTAGCAAATATTCAAACAATAATAGTGGGTAATGGTTCTGAAATTGTAGGGAACTCAATGTTGCTTTCTGGAAAAATTGTGCCCAATGAAGAAGCCAATGCTGTGCAGGCAAGTTATTTTGAAGGCCGAATTGAAAAACTGAATATCAATTTTACAGGAGAAGAAGTTCGCAAAGGACAATTATTAGCTTCCATTTATGCGCCTTCGCTTGTTGCCGCCCAACAAGAGCTCTTAACGGCAGCTTCCATGAAGGAATCGCAACCTGCGTTATATAATGCCGTTCGAAACAAATTAAAGTTGTGGAAACTTTCAGAAAATCAAATCAATCAAATTGAGACCTCTGGAAAAGTTCGAGAGAATTTCCCTATTTACGCAACGGTTTCTGGTACAGTTTCCGAAAAAATGGCGGTAGAAGGCGACTATGTTAAGCAAGGACAGCCAATTGTAAAGGTTAGCGATTTAGGAACAGTTTGGGCAATGTTCGATGCTTACGAAAACCAAATTTCGCAACTAAAGGAAGGACAAAAGATAACGGTTTCAACCAATGCCTATCCCAATAAGGAATTTGAAGCGACTATTTCTTTTATAGATCCAAGTTTAAATACCAAATCTAGAACTGTTTCAGTAAGGGCGACTTTAAATAATAAAGAGGCAATTTTGAAACCTGGAATGTTCGTTACTTCAAAAGTGCAATTGTCAAAAAATACAGAAACTAAATCGCAAATAACCGTTCCGGCCACAGCAGTTCTTTGGACGGGAAGTAGGTCTTTGGTATATGTGAAAACAAATCCTAACGAACCTATTTTTGAAATGCGGGAAGTAACCTTGGGTGCTAAAAACGGAGCAGTTTACACAATTGTTGAAGGTCTTAAAAATGGCGAAGAAGTAGTAGCCAACGGAACCTTTACGGTAGATGCAGCAGCGCAGTTACAGGGCAAAAAAAGTATGATGAATGCCGGTGTCGGCAAAACACAAACTGGGAATGAAGGACAATTGGAGGCAGATGCCACAAATAATTCAGCACAAATAGAAAGACTAGAGGTATCATCAAAGTTTCAAACGCAACTGAAATCAGTTTTTAACGATTATATCACCATAGAAAAAGCATTAGCTAATGACGATTCAGAAAATTCAAAGAAGGGAGCTATCAGCTTACTTAAAAGTATCGGGAATGTAGATATGAAATTACTAAAAGAAGAATCTGCTCATACCCATTGGATGCGACTGGAAAAGGAACTTAAAGAATCTGTCACCAAAATTTCTAAAACTTCAGAAATTAAAGCACAAAGGGAATATTTTGTTGCTCTTTCAGCGCATTTAATTAATGCACTGAAAACCTTTGGTATCAACCAAAAGGTATATGTAGATTATTGCCCAATGGCGAATAACGACGTGGGCGCATTTTGGTTAAGCACAGAGAAAGAAATTCGCAATCCGTATTTTGGGTCGGCAATGTTGAGTTGTGGGGATATTTCTGAGGAAATTGAGTAGAAGATTAATAATTATGAAGAAGGAAAATGCCCGCTGAAATAAATTCAGCGGGTTTTTTTAAGCATCTTTTATAATCTTTAAGTGGAGAAAATACTGGAGAAGGGTGGTTGGGTATTGCAACATTTTCATTAAATCGTATATTGAATTAAGGTTGCTTAAAGCCTCAACGCCTTAAATTGATCAAACACTCATTTAGTTGATTACTATATGTTTTCATAAAACATTTACAGAAAACGGGAATTAATTAATACCAGAGTTTTGTTTAAAGTTTTTACCATTCAGCATATTTAGACACACAAATCCAACGGTACCCCCCCAAAAAAAAGAGCTAGAATTTTCCCAACACTTAAGAATTATGTATTTAAGCATTTGCTTAAATAAGAAATAAATGTAACTTTGTGCTATGGAAAATAATTCTTGCATAAGACAACAGGCGGATATTAAACAAATAAACCGTTGCAAAGACACAGTTTCAGAATTAAATGAATCGTTCGACTATTTGGCGAATGGACTTTCATTGGTCGGAAATAGCGTTCGACTGAAAATACTTTACTTAATATTTGAGGAAAAGAGACTTTGTGTTTGTGATTTAAGCGATATCCTCGGAATGAATATTTCTGCCATTTCACAGCATTTGCGAAAAATGAAAGATCGAAATCTATTAGAAACGGAAAGAGAGGCGCAAACAATTTTTTACTCGCTCACGGCTGAATACGAAAAAATGCTAAATCCATTCTTTGAGATACTTGATAAAAACAAAATTTTAGAAACGATATGAGCAATGAAAACAAATTTATAGGTGCAGGTTTGTTAACTGCCATTACAGCTTCATTATGCTGTATTACTCCTGTTTTAGCGCTAATAGCAGGAACAAGCGGAATTGCTTCAACATTTTCTTGGCTAGAACCTTTTAGACCTTATCTAATTGGACTGACAGTTTTAGTTCTTGGTTTTGCTTGGTATCAAAAACTAAAACCTCGAAAAGAAATTGACTGTGAATGCGATACGGACGAAAAGCCAAAATTTATACAGTCAAAAACCTTTTTAGGTATTGTAACCGCATTTGCAATTGTAATGTTGGCTTTTCCATACTATACAGGAATTTTTTATCCAAACACAGAAAAACAAATCATCGTAGTTAACAAATCGGATATTAAAACAACAGAATTTACAATCAGCGGAATGACCTGTGCCAGTTGTGAAGAACACGTAAACCACGAAGTTAATAAACTAATCGGAATTGTAAATTCAAAAACGTCCTACGAAAATGGCAACGCAATCATTGAATTTGACAGAACCAAATCTAATGAAACGGAAATCGAGAAAGCAATTAACGCAACAGGTTATAAAGTAACCGATAAAAAAGAAATCAATTAGTATGAAAGAATATGATGTATTTATAATTGGTTCAGGAATGGCAGGAATGACCATCGCCAATAAATGCGCGTCAAAAGGCTTGAAAGTCGGAATAACAGATGAATTACCTTACGGTGGCACTTGTGCATTGAGGGGTTGTGACCCAAAAAAAGTAATTATAGGCGCTACGGAAGTTCGAGATTTTGCCAAAAGGCTTAAAGGTAACGGCATTGATACCATACCTAAAGTCAATTGGAAAGATATAATGGCCTTTAAACAATCCTTTGTGGATAAAATGCCTCCAAAAATTGAAAAAGGATATAAAAAGAACGGAATAGACACCTTTCATAGTTCAGCAAAATTTCTGTCTGAAAACACATTAGAAGTTGGAAAAGAAAAAATAAAGGCTAACAAAATTGTAATCGCATCGGGTTCCAAGCCACGAGTTTTAGAATTTGAAGGTGGTCATTTTGCAAAATCCAGTACAGATTTCTTGAATTTAGAAAAATTGCCAAAATCCTTATTATTCATTGGTGGTGGCTATATCGCTTTTGAGTTTGCACATATCGCAGCTCGCTGTGGCGTCGAAGTAACAATTGTTCATCGTGGAGAAAACCCCTTAGAAAATTTTGAACAGGATATAGTAAAACATCTTGTTTCTGCCACAAAAAAATTAGGTATAAAACTCATTCTTAATACAGATGTAACAGCTATTGAAAAAGTAGATAACGAATATCGAGTGGAAGGTAAATCCGAAGAGAAAACAGCATATTTTGAAGCCGATGCTGTTTTTAATTCTGCCGGACGACCACCGGCAATATTCGATTTGAATTTAGACAAAGCCAGCATAGCCTTTACTAAAAAAGGTGTTACGGTTAACAAATTCCTACAAAGCATTTCAAACCCATCTATATATGCTGCAGGCGATGCCGCAGATACAGAAGGTTTGCCTTTAACGCCAATTGCAGTTTTGGAAGGTCATACTGTTGCTTCAAATATAATTAAAGGCAATTCTAAAGAAATAAGTTATCCACCAATGCCAACGGTAGTTTTCACTTTGCCTACTATAGCTTCTGTTGGTTATACTGAAGCTAAAGCGAAAGAGTTGAATTACAATATTCGGGTAAATTATAAAGAGGCCGACAATTGGTTCAATGCTAAGCGCTTGAATTTAAAAGAATATGCCTTCAAAACTATAATTGATGAAGAAACCCAAACAATTTTGGGAGCGCATTTAATCGGACCAAATACAGAAGAAACAATAAACCTCTTCGCAATGGCCATAAAAACAAAGATGAAGGTTAATGATATTAGAACAATGATTTTCTCATATCCCACATTGGCTTCAGACATACCACATATGCTTTAATAAAAAATTGAATGGAAACTATATTAAAATCAGAAATTACCTGTCCAAACTGCCAACATATAAAATTGGAGGATTTGCCAACAAACGCTTGTCAGTTCTTTTACGAGTGTGAGAATTGTAAAACGGTTCTAAAGCCAAAAGAAGGAGATTGTTGTGTTTATTGCTCTTATGGAACAGTAGCTTGTCCACCAATTCAAGAAAACAAAAGTTGTTGTTAACAAGCCCAAACTTCAGTCAAATCACTATCCAAAATGTGCAAAAATTAAACAGATAAAATTTTGTAGGGATTTGTTAATTATTGGTTGTCTCATATTCAGAATATTTTAAGATGGTCTAGCTTTTAATAAAATTTGGTGTTTTTGTTTTAAATTATTATTTTTAAAAATGTAATTATCTGATTTTGTAGTGTTTACTAATTTATTTTTTTAGCAACCAAAAAAGTTAACATGATTCTATTTCATAAGAATCTGCATTTTCAAAATATTTAATCATTAAGCCTATCACTTCGGAACAGCCGTTTGGAGTGATAACGCTACAAATTGTACGGCTGATTTTAAAACAATACATTATGGCAATTAAGTTAATTAATCAGTACCAAGCTTGGTGGGATTCAAGCGTAAACCGAGGTTATTTTTGGTTTACATATTTCGATGGGCAAAGAAATCGCACTGGCTCGGTAAGTGCAGAGAGCTTTGCAATAATTACCGATCTTCTTCGAAATGAAAAACCAGTATATGGAGATCATACTAAAGCTATGGTTACAACGCAGTCTGAAGAGGTTGGGGAAGAAGAATCATAAATTTAAGCGCATTGCGTTATAATAACTATCGCAGGCAAGAACATCTTTTAGATGGGTAATCCTTGTTTTTTTTGTCAAACTTTTAAAAATAATTCCTAAATCAGAAATCTGATTTAGGAATTATTCATTAAAAAAGATTTTAATCTACTCCCTAATCCATCGTTGAAAGGGTTTGAGCAAAAAAGCTTCATTTAGCTTCCATTATTTATTGCAAGCTTCAATATTTCTTTAAAGGTGCATTAGAAATGGAGAATATTTCAAGAAGACTCTCAAGTTAGCACGAATTAGATTTCGGCTAATTTATCATAGAACTCAACAAATTTATAAGAGCTTCAAATAAAGAAAGAGCAAAAAATAATCTAACCTAGGTTCAAGAACTCACCAAAAAAGATGAGTTTGAGTGGATGGAACTTTTTGAGGAAAACAAGAAAAAAGCACAAACCCTACAAACCCAAATAACCACCACCGAAAAAGAAATAGACCAAATGGTTTATGAACTGTACGGCTTAACGGAGGAGGAAATCGCCATAGTGGAAGCATCTTAACTTATTTACAATCCTTCCTGTTTTTCAGCTAAATACTTGGGTATTATAGCATAGATTATTTCGATAAATAAAATAATTACATACATTTTAAAAGTTTCCGTAAACGGCAAAATTGGAAACTATAAAGTAATAAAGAACTAATTTTCGTAATTAGTTTTAGTTAGAAAAGCAGGCCCTTGTAATGCGGACCTGCTTTTTATTTTAAATTATTAATGAGATTAAATAATCTTTGTAAGAAGAAGTTATACCGAAACCTCGTAGGATAATATAGCTATAAGCTCCCTTCAAGTTTATAAGCCTATCATCTCAAAAGTTTATATGGCACAGCATTAAACTTTTATTACCTTTGGCATAGATGCAAAAACACAATCACATAAAAGCTCTTTTCTTTTTAGGGATATTTTCTATGCTGCTGCTGCATCAAGTGTTGCCGCATTTGCATCACGAACACAACCCTGAGCATACTCATAATACAGCTGCATTTAGTGATACACACAGCCATCATCACGATGTGCCAGAAAAAGAAAGTCCGAGCAAAGGCTTTTTAGATTTGTTTTTGGAAATGCATGTGCATACAGTGGTATCTAATGAAATACCATTAACATACGAAAGCAGTTCAAAACACATCCAAATTAAAAAAGATGTAAGTACACCAGTTTCTGTTGTATATTATTATAATTCTTTAAATTATGATGAGACCGAGAAAATAAAGGTCTATCATCCCCCTAATATTTATTTCAATTCTTATCTCTCATCCCTCAATACAAGAGGTCCACCATCTTTGGGTTAATCGTATAGGAATACTTCCATCTATGGCAGTAGTCCTTTCTATAAATTCAGGCCTGTCTGCTGACTGGCAAGATTAAACCTAAAAATCACATACAATGAATAAACACATCGTATTCGCAATTTGCGGATGCCTGTTCTTTATTAATAGTTTCTCTCAAACTATAAATGTAGAGGAACTACTTAATCAAATAGAACAGAATAATACAGCGTTGAAAGGCTATCAATCCTATATTGAAAGTCAACAACTCGAAAATAAGAGCACCAACAATTTACCCGATCCACAGCTCTCTGGATATTATTTGCCCTTTGGTGATAATACAACCGATGCCTATACCGAATATGAAATAGCACAATCATTTGAATTTCCAACAGTATATGCGGCACGTGGTAAATGGAACGATTTAAAATCAGAACAACTACAAACTACATATGCCAAGAAAAGACAGGAAGTTTTATTGAACGCAAAACAGTTGCTTATAGAACTTTCTTTTCTGCATAAACAGAAAGTCATTAAAACCGAAAGAAGAACCCAGAGTAAGCAGATTTTTGACCAAATTCAAGAACTTTTTAATAAGGAGCAAGTCGGTATTTTAGATTTGAATAAAGCCAAAATTGCTTGGATTCAAGAACAGTTTGTTATTGAACAGTTGGATAGCGATATTCAAATTCTGATGTCTAAACTAAACACCTTAAATGGTGATAAACCTTTAGATGCTCTTTCAGCAGAAACTATAACTTCAACAGAAGTAGAAAGTTTAGATAACCTTTGGCAAGATAAATTAGCGAACGATCCATCGTTACAAGAATTAAACGCGAATGAAAACACTTCATTTCAAAGAGTGAAACTGGAGAAAAATAAGATACTACCTAACCTAGCACTTGGCTATAATTATCAAGGTGTAAACGGTAATAATTATTCGGGTTTTTACGGTGGACTTTCAATTCCGCTTTGGAGTAGCAAGAACAAGGTAAAAGCTGCACAAGCTAATTATGAGTATCAGCAATCTAACACCCAAGTTATTACTACTTCGCTTTACTTGCAATTTCAAGAAACCTTTAGTCGCTATCAATTGATGCTTTCAAAATTTAACGAGTATCAAAGCACAATGGGCAGTTTAGAAAGTGAGGATTTACTATTTAAAACCTATATGTTGGGCGAGTATACATTTATGGATTACTATGTAGAGCTTCAGTTTTATAGAAATGCTTCAGATAAAATGTTGCAAATGGAAATGGAATTACAACTGCTTCAAGCACAATTATTAAAACATCAATTATAAATTTAAAACATACACTTATGAAATCGAAGATTCACGAATACCAAAACAAATATATAGCAATGAGTAAAATTTCAAAAATAATATTCGCAATAGCTATAGGTGCAATGATTACTGTAACTTCTTGTAGAGATACAAAAAAGAATACAGAAACTACAGAAGAACACGGGCACGAACATAATACAGATGGCGGTCATATGCACGATGAAACCATAGAGCAAGAAGAATTTCATGTAGAAAAAGATTCTACAGAAATAAAGACTGAAACTCACAAACACGAAGATGGCGCCGAACACCACGACCATTAAAAAACAATAAATAAATACACATGAAATATATAATAATAGTGCTTGCCTTTTTGGCAATGTCATGCAACAACACGGCAGAAGATGCACACGCCCACAATCCCGATGGTAGCCACGAAGGAGAAGAAATTCCTCGATTGGACCACACCGTTTGGACAGATAAAACTGAACTATTCGTAGAGTTTCCAGCTTTAATAGTAGGCGATCCAAGCAGATTTGCAGCCCATTTTACAGTTTTAAATAAGCACCAACCCGTTAAGGAAGGTTCAGTAACCGTTAGTTTGATTAAAGATGATAAAGGAATTAGAAATACAGTCGAAGCACCTTCATCACTTGGTATATTTTCGCCTACAATTCAACCTAAAGAAGCTGGTGTTTATCAGTTGGTTTTTGAATTAACGACACCCGAGTATTCAGATAAAATCACCATAGATGATGTTACTGTATATGCCAATGCAGGCGAAGCCATAAAAGCATTGGGTACTGCCGAAGATGATGGAAGTATTTCGTTTTTAAAAGAACAGGCTTGGAAGATCGACTTTCAAACAGCTCCAGTGGTTAACGGAAAAATTTATGATGTAATTAGCACATCAGGCGTTTGGACGCCAGCACCAAGTTCTGTAAAAACATTGGTGGCTAAATCCAATGGTGTAGTCGATTTTGCTGTCAGTAATCTCACAGAAGGAACGCAAGTAAAACAAGGACAATTATTAATCAATGTTAGCAGTCAAGGTTTGGCGTCTAATAATTTGAATACCGAAATTGCCAATGCACGTTCTAACTTTGAGCAATCAAAAGCTGAATACGAACGAAAAAAACAATTATACGAATCTAAAATTGTTCCTAAAGCAGAGTTTGAAAAAGTGGAGAGCAATTACAACATTGCTAAATCTAATTACCAAAGTCTTTCGTCCGGCGTTTCTGGTGGAGGAAAGCAAATTCGAGCACCTTTTGATGGGTTTATTACAGCAATTAATGTGTCCAATGGCGATTATGTTAACCAAGGTGTGACATTGGTAACACTTGGAACGCAACAATCCAGAGTATTAAAAACGCAAATAGCACCTTCTTATGGCCTTACAATGGAGAACGCAGAAAGTATTTGGTATCAAACCAATAACGGTCAATGGCGTAATGTAGCAACATCTGGAGGTTCAATCCTATCTATCGCTAAAGATGTAGATAATAACAGACCACTTATTTCAGTATTTGCGCAAGTAAATGATGAGGTTGACATGCCAGAAGGTAGCCTAACACAGGTTCAAATTGCAATGGGTAACGCAACCCAAAACACAATGATTCCTGTAAATGCTTTGTTGGAGGATTATGGAAGTTATTCCGTTATGGTTCAACTTTCCGGAGAAAGTTTCGAAAGACGACCTATAAAAATCGGAAAACGAAATGGCGAAAATGTAGAAATTCTTCAAGGCTTACAAATTGGTGAAGTGGTAGTAACTACAGGTGCATATCAAGTTAAAATGGCTTCAATGTCTGGTTCAACACCTGCACACGGTCACGAACATTAAAAACGAAGCAAATGTTAAACAAAATATTATCAATTTCACTTCAAAATAGATTACTCATTCTATTGGGAGCGTTTGCATTGAGCGTGTTGGGTATTTATTATGCCCGAACAATGAACGTCGATGTATTCCCGGACCTTACAGCGCCAACGGTAACTATTCTTACCGAAGCTCACGGAATGGAATCTGAAGAAGTAGAAAAATTAGTAACCTATCAATTGGAAACTGCCTTAAATGGTTCGCCAAATGTGAGACGAATCCGTTCGTCATCGGCAGCAGGGATTTCCATTGTATGGATAGAATTTGAATGGGGAACAGATATTTATCGGGCGCGCCAAATTGTAAGTGAACGCATCCCGATGGTAAGGGAAAATTTACCCGAAGGCATTGGAGCACCAACAATGGCACCCATTTCATCGATTATGGGTGAAATAATGCTCTTGGGCGTAACTTCCGATAGTTTATCGCCAATGGAAATACGAACCTTATCAGATTGGACAATTCGCCCCCGTATAAAAGCGATTGGTGGTATTGCCAATGTGGTGGTGATTGGTGGCGATTATAAGCAATACCAAGTATTTGCCAATCCTGAAAAGATGAAGCATTATGATGTAAGTCTATCTGAATTGGTAGAACACGTTAAGGAAGCAAACACAAATGCCCCTAGCGGCGTGATTAATCAATATGGTAATCAGTATATCATTAAAGGTAGTGGTAGAGCTTATGCGATAGAAGATTTACAGGAAGCGGTTTTAAAACAAGTCAATGGTCAAACCATCAAAATTAAGGACGTAGCAACTGTTAAAATCGGAGCTGCCGATAAAATTGGTGACGGTTCATTAAATGCAAATCCAGCAGTGATTTTAACCATTTCAAAACAACCCGATGTCAATACTTTGGAATTGACTGATAGATTGGATGAAGCGATTGCCGATTTGGAAACAACCTTACCTAAAGGTGTCAACATCAAAAATCACATTTTTAGACAGTCCGATTTTATCGATGCTTCCATCAGCAATTTAAATCAAACCTTATTGGAAGGAGCATTCTTTGTAATGATTATCCTGTTCATCTTTTTGATGAATTGGAGAACGACTTTAATTTCATTGTTAGCGATTCCAATTTCATTATTGGTATCCATTATTATTTTAAAATGGTTGGGTTATACCATTAACACAATGAGTTTAGGAGGTATGGCAATTGCCATTGGCGCATTGGTTGATGATGCGATTATTGATGTGGAAAATGTATATAAACGATTAAGAGAGAACATCAAAAAACCAAAAGCAGAACGACAATCAACAATTACTGTTGTCCGTGATGCATCAGTTGAAATACGAAGTTCCATCATTATCGCAACCCTAATTATTATTGTGTCATTTATACCGCTATTCTTTTTAAGTGGTATGGAAGGACGATTGTTGCAGCCCTTGGGTATTGCTTTTGTAACGTCTGTTTTAACATCATTGATAGTTGCTGTAACGGTAACACCAATATTATGTTCTTATTTGTTGGATAACGAAAAGCTTTTAAATAAACAGGCAGATGGTACAAAAGTAGAACGTTGGTTACAGAAACATTATGGTAACCTATTGGAACGTGCCACAAACATTCCAAAAACAGTCATTGGAGTAACAGTTGTGGCTTTTATCATAAGCTTATTGGTATTAACCCAATTGGGCAGGAGTTTTCTACCTGAATTTAATGAAGGTTCATTGGTGATTAGTGTGGTTGGTCCACCAGGAATGTCTTTAGAAGAAAGCAACAAAACAGGGAAATTGATAGAAACTATTTTACTGGATTTACCAGAAGTGGAAGTTGTTACTCGAAGACAGGGAAGAGCTGAATTAGATGAACACGCCCAAGGCGTAAATGCATCAGAAATAGATGTGCCCTTTATTTTGAAAGACAAAACCAAAGAAGAATTTTTTGAAGAAGTCCGAAACAAATTGAGTATTGCACCAGGTGTTAATATAACATTGGGTCAACCCATTGCTCACCGTATTGACCATATGCTTTCGGGTACACGTGCCAATATTGCCATTAAAATATTTGGTTCAGATTTACAACGTCTATTTGAAGTCGGTAAAAGCGTAGAGCAGAACATCAAAGATATTGATGGATTGGCAGATGTTGCGGTTGACCAGCAAATTGAAGTGCCACAAATACGTATCAAACCCAAACGCCAAATTCTTTCAGCTTATGGAATGACCGTTGGTAATTTAATGGAACAAGTAGATATTGCTTTTGCAGGAGAAGAAGCTGGCGAGATCTATGAAGGGCAACAATATTTTGATTTGATTGTTAGGTACGAAAAACCATTTAGAGATGATATCGAAAACATCAACAATACCTTAATCAGTTTGCCAAATGGCGGTCATACCACTTTGGGGGAATTGGCTCTTATTCAATCCGTAAGTAGTCCAAACACTATTAATCGTGAAGACGTGCAACGTAAAATTGTAGTTGCTGCCAATGTGCAAGGTAGGGACTTACGAGGTGCCGTAAACGAAATAAAGGAAGTGGTTGCAAATAATGTGAATATGCCGGAAGGCTATCGAGTGGAATATGGCGGACAGTTTGAAAGTGAATCTAAAGCATCGCAATTACTTATGGTAACTGCAATTATTGCAATAGCCATCATTTTTCTGTTGTTGTATTATGAATTTAAGGATGTAAAATTGGCTTTTGTTGTATTGATAAACCTGCCGTTGGCATTAATTGGAGGTATCTTGATTGTGTATTTCACGTCAGGAATCATCAGTATTGCAGCGACTATTGGGTTTATAAGTCTCTTTGGTATTGCAACACGTAACGGTATTTTATTAGTATCGCGCTATGAAGATTTAAGGAAGGAAGGCATGCAAGGGTTTCAATTGATAAAAATAGGAGCCTTAGACCGTTTAAACCCAATTTTAATGACAGCCTTTACTACGGGTTTGGCATTGATTCCATTAGCCTTAAAAGGGGGTGAACCAGGTAGCGAAATTCAAAGCCCAATGGCTGTAGTTATTCTTGGTGGATTGTTATCGGCTACAATATTAAACTTAATTGTAATCCCTTGTGTGTACCAAATAGTAGTTCATAAACGTGAAGGTTAAAAATTGAGGTAATAACCGATAACTGTAACCTATATAACCAGTTATAATAAGAAAGCCCCGTCATCATTGCGATAACGGGGCTTTTTGCTGAGAAAAAGAGAGTAGCCTTGTTAAACTTTTTTTAAAAAAACTGTTCTTCAGTTTTCAAAAATTCTATATGAATTACGTACGTCATTGTATTGATACCTAATGCAGCTTACTTTAGATTTTTTAATTCATATATAATTAACTACTTCGGCCCTTCAAAACCGACCAAAATTTATACTTTTAGAGAAAACCAGACTGCTTATGAATACTCTTGAAATATACCGCCGCGTGGCCCAAGCCATAGCGGAGCGGGACTTTGATATTTTAGATCAATTAAAACCTATTAAACCAACTCATTTTAACTGGGTTACCGATATTTTTGAGCCATTAAATGTGCAACAGCACCCCAATGATTTGGCATTAATATGGAAATATAACGACCAACAGGAAAACTATACTTTTGCCGAACTTACTGCGCGTAGCAATCAGTTTCTAAATTTTATTCGGAAACATGACGTGCAACATGGTGATAATATATTTATCCAGTTGCCATTGGTGCCACCCAATTGGTATAGCTATTTAGCTTGTATAAAAGGAGGAGTGATTATTATTCCCGCCGCCACGAGTTTGGAAGTGCGCGATTTGGAATTCCGTTTTAAATCTGTTTTCCCCCAAGTTGCTTTAGCCGATCAAGCAAACGCCGAAAAAATTGATAAGGCCGAAAAAACGATAGGCAAAAAGATAAAAGTAAAAATAATTACAGAAGGTACTCGCGAAGGCTGGGAATCTATAGACAACATTCTATCCGAATCTACCGAGGCGGAGGGTGCTAAAACCCAGAGTGATGAAGATATGTTCTATTTTTTCACTTCGGGCACTACCGGCATGCCTAAAATAGTAGTACATACCCACTATGGTTATCCAATGGGGCACCTAACAACCACTACTTGGGTGGGTATGAAACGTGGAGATTTGCACTACAATATTTCGCAACCCGGATGGGCAAAGTTTTCTTGGAGTAGCTTTTTTGCCCCGTGGAATGTAGGAGCTACGATACTTGGTTATCACATAGACAGGTTTGATCCGAAGGAACAATTACAAACAATACAAGATTTAAAAGTAAATACCTTTTGTTCGCCCCCCACATCGCTTAGAATGTTGATACAGGAAGATTTGAGTGCTTATTCATTTTCTCTTCGCGAATGTGTGGCTGCTGGCGAACCTCTTAATCCTGAAATTATAGAGGTCTGGAAAAAAGGCACAGGGGTGCTTATCAGAGATGGTTATGGACAGACGGAAGCCACAGCTTTGGTGGTGAACTTACCCAATAGCATTGTTAAATTTGGTTCTATGGGTAAGCCTACTTTTCTTTATGATATTGTAATAGCCGATGACCATGGCCAGCAATTAGAAAACTTAGAAGAAGGAAATATTTGCCTTACTCACAATAAAGAAAATGTCAATGGACTGTTTAAAACCTATTTAAATGATTCGGGCAGACATGAGTTGGTTTTTAAACACGGTCTCTATTATACCGGAGACAAAGCATATAAAGATGAAGAAGGTTATTTATGGTTTGTGGGCAGGGATGATGATGTTATAAAAGCTTCCGATTTTCGGATTGGTCCTTTTGAAGTGGAAAGTGTACTCCTTGAACACCCAAAAGTATTGGAAGCAGCGGTTATTGCAAGTCCACACGCATTAAGGAGCAATGCTGTTAAAGCATTTGTAATCTTGGCTCCGGATATTAACCTTACAGCCGAGGTGGCACAAGAGCTGTTTGATTATTCTGAAAAACAACTGGCGCGCTATAAGATTCCTAGAATTATTGAATTCGCTACTGCATTACCGAAGACCATTTCTGGTAAAATAAGAAGAATTGAACTCCGCGCCGAAGAAGCCGTTAGCAAACACAAAAAAGAAACACGCCCCAATGAGTTTTATCACGACAAGTATTAGACTTTAATTTTAAGAGGGTGGTAATTGTCAACTATATTGTCACCTAAAAAAACAAAGCCCCGTCATCATTACGATAACGGGGCTTTTAGCGGAGAAAGAGGAACTAACCAATTATCAAATTTCCTAACCTTCATAGGGTTTCAAAAACCAGCAAAATTTAACACGCACCGAATTACGCACCTCAATAAAAACTTTAACATATTTCATCTATTTCATGTTGGATTTTTTGGATTGCTCTTTTTTTTAAACTGCAATTCTTCTTTTACCTCTTTAAAGAATAAATATACAAGGCGTATGTAAAAAATTAGTAATCACACTTCTGTAAGTTATCCTCGTCTCTCTAATATTGGAATTTCAAATATTATTTTAGTGCTTGACCAAACAACACTTTTACGCTTGTTTACCATCGGTCGTCTCTAACCAGACAGCATCGGGTCGGCCCCTTCAACATTCATCGCTCTTTGTAATTATCTTATACGGAATATTTCGGCTTTAAATCTGGGTTAGTTATCAATAATTGCAACGCTTGGTTGGTCTTTTTTATGTTTATAGGGGTTTTTAAGAAAGTACACAAAGCCTATAGTAGCCAAGGTAATGCTTCCAGAAATTATGAATGGATAGTAAAAACCACCAGCAAGAAGCCAAGTTCCTAAAACGGGACCTAAAATCTGACCAATACTATTGGTCGAGCTTTGTATGGATATATTTCGACCCGTATTTTTTTTAGAAGTTAATGAAACTGCTGATAATAAATTAGGTATTACCATAGCAATACCAGCAGCAAAAACAACGATTAGTCCATATACGAAAAATTCATTCTTAAAAAATGGAAAGATGATCAAGGAAATTCCAGATATGAATAATCCTAGAGTGATTTGTTTCTTTGTGGATAAAACTTTCTCTCCGTAAGTAGCAAAAACGGGCTGTAAAATAGCCATTATAGCTCCACATAACATAAAGCCAATACCTACTTGATTACTGTTAAAACCTAAGTCATCTTTTCCGTAAATTGAAAAAACCGTTTCAAATAGGGTTACTGTAAATTGGATTACAAAGGATAGTATCAGTAATACGATAAAGTATTTGGAAAATATGAATCGCAAGCCCACTTTACGTGCCGTGAACTTATTTACACGAGCGGTGTTTTTAAGCCATTTCATTACAATGGATAGAACAATCAATCCGAGTAGGGCGGCGAATAAAAATGGTATTGAAAATCGGTCTAAATGTAGCAGACCTATAGAATATTGTAAATGAAAATCCGTCTGAGAAAGAAAGCTTCCAATAACGGGGCCGAAAATAACTCCTGAACTAATGGCAACACCAGACCAGGCCATTATTTTTGTTCTACGCTTTTCAGAAATAATGTCGCTTAAATATGCGTTGCTGACAGGAATAACCGAAGAAGTGAATATCCCGCCAAAAATTCGAGCTACATATAGCATTGTCAGAGATGTGGCTAGACCAGTAAGCAATTGCATTATTACAAAACCGATAAGACCAATAATTATAATAGGTTTGCGGCCATATCTATCTGAAAGCTTTCCCCAAACTAATACAAAGAGAAGCTGAAAAAGAGGATAAATACTGGTGAGCAATCCTATATGAAAATTGATACGGTCCGGATCGAGATTATCTGCTAATGCTAATCTTTCGGTATAGTAGGGCAGGGTTGGCAGTAATATACCATAGCCCAACATCACTACGAATAAACTCAACAAGATTAAAAATATCCTGTTGAGTTTTTCTTTTCTATTCATTTATTTTTTACCGATTTTTCGCTTTAATAATTGAGCATTTATAGCTACAATAATTGTACTCAAACTCATTAACACAGCTCCTACCGCTGGGCCTAAAACAAAGCCTGAAGAATATAGTACCCCAGCAGCTAGTGGAATGGCTACAACATTATATCCTGTTGCCCATATCAAGTTTTGAATCATTTTATTGTAGGTTGCTTTACCAAATAATATTAGGTTGGCAATATCCTGTGGATTGCTATTTACCAAAATAATATCGGCAGTTTCAGCCGCTACATCTGTACCCGAACCAACGGCTATACCAACGTTTGCTTGCGCTAATGCTGGTGCATCGTTTACACCATCTCCCGTCATAGCCACAAACTCGCCTTTTCCTTGCAATTCTTTAACTAGCTCAACTTTCTGATGAGGTAAAACTTCTGCATAGTAGCCGTCTAAACCAAGTTTATCGCTGACTGCTTTTGCCGTGATCTCATTATCTCCAGTTGCCATTATGACTTTGATATTGTTCTTTTTGAATATTTTAATAGCTTCAGCAGATTCTGGTCTTATTTCATCAGCAAGAGCAATGTATCCAGCTAGTTGCCCATCAATCAAAACGAAAACAACCGTTTCAGCAGCATCACTAAAAGCATCTTTTGGAATTTCTATTTTTTCGTCTCTTAAGAAGCCTGGACTAACCACTTTTACTTGCTTCCCTTCTACATCTGCCTCAACACCTTTACCAGTAATCGCATTAAAGTTTTCAAGTTTTGGGATGTCAATTTTGTCTTCTCTAACTTTTTTAATAATTCCTACGGCAATGGGATGTTCTGAACTTTGTTCCAATGCACTAGACAGTCGCAAAATTTCTTCGGTTGAATAGGATTCATTTACAGATTCAATTCTGGTAACGCCAAAATCTCCTTTGGTCAATGTTCCTGTTTTGTCAAAAAGCAGCACTGAAATTTTACGTGATTCTTCAAAAGCCGTTCTATTACGAATCAATAGTCCATTTTGTGCGGATACTGAGGTGGAAATAGCAACTACTAAAGGAATTGCAAGACCAAGTGCGTGTGGACAAGCGATGACCATAACGGTAACCATTCGTTCCAATGCATATACAAATGGGAAGCCTAAAAGCAACCAAACTGCCAATGTTCCAAAACCGATACCCAAAGCAATATATGTCAACCATTTTGCAGCCCTATCGGAAAGGTTTTGCATTTTGGACTTGGTTTTTTGAGCTTCCTCAACCATTGTGATTACTTTGTTGAGATAGCTGTCTTTACCTGTATGCTCTACTTTTACCTTTATGCTGCCATTACCGTTAACTGACCCTCCAATTACTTTATCTTTTTCTTCTTTTTTTACTGGTTTCGATTCTCCAGTAAGCATAGATTCGTTTAAATAGCTTGAGCCTTCTACAATAATCCCATCTGCAGGAACTTTCTCTCCGGGCTTAACCAAAATGATATCGTCTATTAATAAATCTTCCAATGAAATATCTTCAATAGTATCGCCTTTTACGCGATGTGCTTCGGCTGGCATCATACTTACGAGAAGCTGTAGGGCTTTTGAAGCACCCAAAACACTCTTCATTTCTATCCAATGCCCAATGAGCATAATTGCGATTAGGGTAGCAAGTTCCCAGAAAAAGTCGACACCTTCTAAACCAAATACCGTGGCGGAACTATATACATAAGCTACGGTAATTGCCATAGATATAAGCGTCATCATTCCTGGTGCACCACTCTTTATTTCTGAAACAATACCTTTAAGAAAAGGCCATCCACCATAGAAATACACAATAGTAGAAAGAGCAAAAAGTATATATGGATTACCCGGAAGTAAAAATTCATATCCGAAAAATCCTTGGATCATTGGCGAGAATATCAATATGGGAATTGTAAGTACAAGCGTTACCCAAAAGCGTTTCTTGAAGTCGGCAATCATCATTTTATGATGGTCGTGTCCAGCCATTCCCGTGGGTGCATTACCGTCATGACTGGAATGATCCATTTTTGAATGGTCCTCCTTTTTGTTTTTCATCTTTGAATGGTCCATCTTTGAGTGATCCATTTTTTTGTTCTTGTGATGTTCGTGATTTTCCATTATAGTGTTGTTTTAGTGTTATCGTAATTTTTTCCGCATTGCTTCTGAAATGTTTTCTGCATACACTCCGTAGGCATCTACCAAAAGTCCTTTAACTCCGTCTTTGGAAGATATAGCGTAAAGAATGCTATTGTCATCGGTACTGCTCATTCCTTCAAAGCGATAGGTTTTATCTACTTTAAAATCTTCAGGATGAATCTCAATTTTCAGCGAAGCACATTTCAAACATTCAGGCGTTAAATTGAAGTCATAGGGATATTCGTTTGCCTGTAAATCGTTAATAGCTTCTGAAAGTGTATCGTAATTCTTCATTTTGTATTTATTTATAGTTCATAGTAAAATAACTACCATCGGCTTCGGTAAATTTCTGAGAGGTCAATAAACCTTTTTCATTAAATTTCTCGTTAACGGTATAGTTGAGTTGTTTAATCCGAATACCTAAAGCATAGGCTTTTATATTGATTTTTGATTTGATATTATCTTTGATATAGTTCAATTTTCTCTCGTAAATTTTGATACTGCTTTTTGAACCAAAAAAATTTAATAAGCCTGAATCAAAACTCATTTCTAGTTCTATATCCTCTAGATTATCTAAATCGTACAATTCTTTAAAATTTGTGGAAGTGGTATTAATTTCGGTCTCTAGTGATTTTGGATCTGAAAACGGAAATGCCATTACCATTATACTGGCTTCATCTGGTTTACAGCGATAGGTTGTTGTGTATTTGTCGGTAGATTTTATGTTTTTGTCAAACAGCTCTGTGATTACTTCAATTTCATAATATCCATTTTTAGCGATAACTTTTCCAGATTCAAAAGTTTGTTTGTTGAGAAAAGCACCTTTTTCATCAAAATTCTCGCGAACCACAAACCTCCCTGAAATCTGCCCAATGAGCATTTCGGTCTGGCTAGTCATTGTGATACTGAATAGGATAAAAATTAATATAATCCCTTTAATTCTCATATATGACGCATTAAGCTTTTGACTTCTTTTGCCATTATATCACTCAAATCAATAGCATTTGAAGGATGGGGAATGGTGTTACAGGTTACTATTTTTTCTACACTGGAATCCAACAAATCCTGATAGGCATTGCCCGAAAAAACTGCGTGAATACCAACACAAATCGGCGGTTTCATCCCTGCTTTTTTTAGGTGTTTCACAGTTTCAATCATTGTACGTGCGGTAGAAATAATATCATCTACCAAAATAGGTGTGGCATCTTTGTATTTATCTACATCTGGAACCGAGACTTCCACATCACGGTCGCCGTGACGCACTTTCTGTAATATCGTAAAAGGTACACCTGCATTTTTGGCAACCTCAGAAACCCATTGCTCGCTTTCAGAATCTGGGCCAATAAGAACAGGGTTTTCGACGTTTTCCTTTATCCATTCTGAAATAGCATTTGCTGCGTGAATGACTTTGTTTGGAATGTGATAGACTTCACCCAAAGAACTTATTCTGTGCAAGTGAGGGTCAACCGTGGTAATGCTATCGGCAAAACCTGAAATCAATTTTCCAAAGAAGCCAGAGGTTACACCTTCCCCTTCATTAAATACTTTGTCCTGCCGCATATAGGCGAGATATGGTGCTACTAAACAAGTACACATCGCTCCGAGCGATTTTGCAGTATGGCTCAAAAAATAGAGCGGTAATAGTTTTTCGTCTGGTTCGTGCAGGGTGCAGACCAGTACTACACATTTATCCTTTACATCGGATAATATACGTGTGTAAGATTCTCCATCAGGGAAGTTGCGCAAAGAAGCTTTGCCCACTTCGGCATCCATTTTCGTTGCCAAAAGTTCAGTGAGCTTTTCATTTCCGGGAAGACTGAATAAAATTGTTTTCATCTGTTTATATTTATTTGTTTTTTATAGGTCAGATTGAATACCCTGTTAATCATATCGGTTGGTTTGCAAATTGTTAATAGGCATTTCATAGTATATTTTTTAAATTATGGTTATAATATCGTTGTGGTTATTTTTATACTCCATTGCATAGTTAAGTTCACCTTTGGATTCTGCGTACAGGGTATATAGTAATTGGTTCTCTTCAATTTGTTCTCCTAAATGAGCATTTAAAAGGATTCCTGCGGATTTAGATTTAGGTGCTCCTGAAAGTTTGGCGAGTTTTGCAATCTTTCTGTTATTGATTCTTTCTAAAACTCCTGACTTTTCCGCTTTAATTTCAACTTTATAGGGTGCCAAAACCGGTAGTGTAAAACGACCCTGTGCTTTGCAAATGGCGATAAATTTTTCATAAGCCTTACCCGATTTAAGTAATTCTTCGGCGGTTTGCGTTCCTTTTCCTATTTCCACTTTCCCCGAAAGCTCCAAAAGTTCGCCAGCCAAAAGCAACGCCCTTTCCTTTAAATCGTTTGGTGCATCAGCTTCATTTTTTAGAACCTTTAATATATCGATGGCTTCTAATGTGGGACCAATTCCTTTACCAACAGGCTGCGTACCATCAGTAATAATAACTTTCACTTTTAGACCAACAGCTTTGCCCACGGTTTCCATATGTTCTTTTAATTGGTTTGCTTTTTCGGTACTGCGTACCTTGGCGGTTTCCCCCACAGGAATATCAATAACAACGTGTGTGGATCCTGCCGCAGCTTTTTTTGAAAGCACCGAGGCAATTAATTGTCCTTCACTATCAATATCTAAGGCTTTTTCAATTTTTATGAGGACATCATCAGCAGGACTTAATTGCGCCGTGCCGCCCCACACAATGCAACCACCTTCACTTTCTACCACATTTTTTATTTCTTCTATAGAAAGTGTCACATTGGTCAGTACTTCCATAGTATCTGCTGTGCCTGCTGGCGAAGTGATGGCACGGGAAGATGTTTTTGGCATCGTAAGCCCATAAGCGGCAACGATGGCAACTATCAATGGCGTTGTTCTATTGCCAGGTAATCCACCAATACAATGCTTGTCTACTACGATTTCTTTGTTCCAATTCAATTGTTTGCCAGAAGCAATCATAGCTTTCGTGAGGTCGGATATTTCATTGATATCCAATCGGTCTCCTGCGCAGGCTGTAATAAATGCCGAAAGGTGGATGTTGGAATAATCGCCTTCAACGATATCGGTAATTATTTCGTTAAAGGCTTTGTAATCGAGCTTTTGATTATAGATTTTGGCCCTAACGTGGCCTAACGATTCAATAGGCTCCAAATGTGAAACATATAAGGTGTCATTTGGGGAAACATTCAGTTTTTTTGCAGCAGCATCCGATAGTCCAATTTCATTGAGTGACAGAATATCTGAATTTAAAACATTAAGACTTGCTACGATTGAGGTACTTGCATTGGATATTCTAATTCGGGTAAGTGCCTCAAAACCTTCTGAAATACAGACGTGGCAATCTTCGCGCATATACACCACGTTCTCATTTTGGGTATAAATGCCGAGATGTTTGTATTTTAATATGTTTGAATTTTGTTTCATATTTTCTTGATTATTAAAATTTTGTAACTAATCTATTTCTTCAATGTTGTATAGTTGTGGGATTTCAGAATCCCAACCATAGGTTTCTTTGATACCTTTTTGAACGGCTTCTGCGCCTTCTTTCTCGCCGTGTATAATAAATATCCGTTCGGGTTTATTTTTTATCTTACTCATCCAATCCATAAGTTCGGCGTGGTCTGCGTGTGCTGACAGGCCTTGAATCTCAGCTACCTCCATATTAAATGGCACCCATTTTCCATACACTTTTAATTCTTTATCGCCTTCCAGTAATTTTCTACCACGGGTTCCTTCAGCTTGATAACCCACAAAAAGTAACGTGTTATTTGGGTTTTGCGCTTGGGTTTCCAGATAATTGAGCATTCTGCCTCCTGTAAGCATTCCGCTTCCTGCAATCACAATTTTTGGTTTGTTATCTGTTCGCAATTCCATAGTTTCACGATAGCTGCTAACGACCGTAAAGTGCGAACACATTTCATCGCATTCATTGTCTTCTAGTCTGTGCCAATCCCTTGTGCGGTGGAATAGCTCTAAAACACTAGCGCCCATTGGGCTATCCATAATCATCTGTACTTTGGGTATTTTGTTTTCTTTTAGCAACTTCCATAATATAAGCATAATCAACTGCGCGCGCTCTACCGAGAAACTTGGAATAAATAGGCTACCCCCTCTGTTTATGGTTTCATTGACCAGTTTTTCAATCTCTGGAACTGCTTCTGCCTCTTCGGGATGGAACCTTCCGCCATAGGTGGATTCTATAAAAAGGACATCGGCTTTTTTTGGTCTTAGCGGCGGATAGAGCAATAAATCATTCGTTCTTCCTATATCTCCTGAAAAAACAAAGCGTTTTCCGTGGACGTCTAATTCGATGTAAGTTGCGCCGAGAATATGTCCGTTATATTGAAATCGAGCTCTTATGCCATCAAACAATGGAATCCATTGTGCTTGCGGAATGCCCTTAAAATGTGGAATGGTTTTTTCTACATCCTTCAAATCGTAAAGTGGTTCAGCAGGACTGTGTTTAGAATAGCCTTCTTTGTTGGCACGTTCGGCTTCCTGTTCCTGGATTTTGCCACTATCATTAAGTATGATTTTTGCGATGTCCAACGTTGGATTGGTGCCATAAATTGGGCCGTTAAAACCTTGTTTGACCAGTCTTGGTAAATATCCTGTGTGGTCCAAATGGCCGTGTGTAAGCAAGACGATATCAATTTCTGAAACTTCCACAGGTGGATATTCCCAGTTTTTAAGGCGTAATTCTTTCAACCCTTGAAAAAGTCCGCAATCTATCAGTATTTTTTTGTCTCCTGTGTCCACAAGATATTTTGAGCCGGTTACTGTACCTGCTGCGCCCAAAAAGTGGATGTTTATTTTATTGTTTTTCATTTTTATAGTATTTGTTTAGTGTCCACTACAACAAGATGTCGTGTTTCCTTTGTCTTGGCTAGATTCGCTCATATCGGCTATTTCATTGTATAGATTACGGGAATCTTCTTTGATAAAAAGCGCCAGTTTCTTTATGGATTTGGGTTCAAAATTTACCATCCCCAACAATATTTCAAGGGCTTCTTCAAGTCGTTTTGGGGCATCTTCCAATGCTTGGTAAAATGGTTCGAAATCTATGCTGTTCTGTTGTTTCAATTCTTCAGTTTTCATAACTTTTGTTTTTAGGATTGCTAAGCTTTTAAACTTTAATAGTTAAGTGATTTTACATAGCGCTTCTGAATCTTCTAAAATCTTTTTGTGTCTTTTTTTACTAATTCCTATTTGGTTTAATAGCACTGGGTTTTCGTGAAGCTCTTTGCAGAGCACAATGCCTTTATCTAATAGTTTTGTTTTTTCGGCTTTGGTGAGAGTTGTTAAGGCGGTTAGTGGGTGGAAGCCAGATTTATCTATTCGTTCTTTAAGCCCATTTCCCTTTGGATAATTCCAACTAGTCATTAACATTCCCACACATTTTCCGTATTTTATCGCATCTGTTGTAAAACGAGTGTTAGTGTAAACACCTCCTTTATGAAGTTTAGTTTCGTGGTCTTTTTGATGTTCCCACTTCGCTTTAACATCCAAAAATCTAGACTGGATATAGAGCGGGATTTTCACATTACAAGTCCTTCCTTGGTCGCTATGATATTTACATTCAATCATATAATGTTTGTTATCTTTTTGCGCTATCACATCTACTTCGTGCTGTACACAATTACCCTGTACAATCACACCAACTTTTGTTGTATATCCTTCGTGCGCAAATAGTTTGCCCACTAGATTTTCGAAAGGAAAACCCGTTGGGCCCAGTTCCATCAAGGCTTTTTTGAGTTTGTATTTTGAAGCACTTACTCTCGATTTGCTCTTTAGCATTTTAAATGCCAATCGATAGATTTTTTTAGTGGTAATTCCTTCTTCGAGTTGCTCTTGTACCTTACGGGCTATATCCTGAACAATGTCTTCCTCTGCTTTTGAACGGCGTAAGGAGTTGATGAGTTTGTTGACATCAAAGGCCTGAAGCTCACCGGAATACTTTGTTATTAAGACTGATTTATTCATCGTTATACTTTAATGGTCATCACAGGCAATTCGGAATGATTGGTTACACCTTCAGCTATACTTTTGGAGAACAGGCTTAAAAAACCAGTACGTCCGCTGGTACACATAGCAATCAAATCGGCATTTTTGTACTGTAGGAAATTGTTTATGCCGGTTTCCACGTCAGGCTCATTATATACATTCATTGAATATTTATCCACATCGGGGAATTTTTTCAGGAACTCCTTGATGGGGTTTAAACCTTGTCCAATACTATTAAAGTCTGTGTCAGTATTGACTCTCAATAAATGGATATTCGCGCCGCATTTATCAGCTATCGAAATAACCTTCTTAAAGGCTTGGTTCACATCTTGAAGAAAATCTGAAACAAATACGATATCCTTGAAAGGAAAGGATACTTCTTGATCCTTAACTACGATTACTGGGACATCAGATTTTCTTACAATTTTATCTACGTTGCTTCCTAGTAACTCACGTACTCCGCCTCTCGCACCACTACTTCCAGTAACTATAAAATCGTGGTGGAAATGACCAGAATGTTTTAGGATATTTTCCTGTCCGACATCAAATGTCAAAAAGGTTCTGCATTCAAGTCCTTCACGTTCCGCTGCTTTTTCCAGTTCGCGTAAAGCTGCTTTAGCGCTCCCAATTTGCTTCACTGTTTCGGGATACTGCATTTCTTTTTGTTTATCCAGCTTTACCCAGTCAACAGGAGTCTTCATCAAATGAAAAAAATGGATTTCGGAATTATAAAGCTTAGCTAATTTAATTCCGAGTTCTGCAGCTTTATTGCAGTTTTCTGAAAAGTCTGTAGGTACGAGTATGTTTTTCATAGTTTATTGATTTTTAGGCGTTCTGCGATTCTTATTTTTTTTAGATTATTATTAGGCTACTGTGATGCTATCTTCAAGGTATACCTGTTGCACCGTTTGCAATAATTCAATTCCTTTACTAAAAGGTTTTTGAAATGCTTTTCTTCCCATAATTAACCCAGAGCCACCAGCTCTTTTATTGATGACAGCCGTTGTCACCGCTTCGGTGAAATCTGATTCACCTTTAGATCCTCCTCCAGAATTGATTAACCCTATTTTTCCCATATAGCAATTAGCAACTTGCAGCCTGCATAGGTCAATGGGATGGTCTGTGGTAAGCGATTTGTACATTTCATCATCATATTTTCCAAACCCGATTTCTTTGAAGCCGAAATTATTGGTTGGTAATTTTTGTTTGATGATATCTGCCTGAATGGTTACGCCCAAATGATTTGCTTGCCCTGTTAAATCGGCAGCCGCGTTATAATTTTCTTTTTCAGTTTTGAAGGCTTCGTTACGCAAATAGCACCATAATATTGTAACCATTCCTAGATTGTGTGCCTCTTCAAAGGCTTCAGCTATTTCTTTAAGCTGTCTGTTGCTTTCTTTTGAACCAAAATAAATGGTGGCACCTACTGCAACTGCTCCCATATCCCAAGCCGCTTTTACCTTGCCAAATAGGGTTTGGTCATATTTAGTGGGATAGGTGAGGAGCTCGTTATGGTTGATCTTTACTATAAATGGTATTTTATGAGCGTATTTTCGGGCGTTCAATCCCAACACACCAAATGTTGACGCCACACCATTGCAGCCAGCTTCAGTAGCGAGTTTTATAATGTTTTCTGGGTCAAAATAATCTGGGTTTTTATAGAATGAAAAGGCTGCGCTATGCTCAATGCATTGATCTACAGGAAGAATACTTAAATATCCAGTGCCTCCCAGATTTCCGTGATTGTATAATTGTGCAAGACTTCGTAGTACCTGCGGATTTCTGTTGCTGTTGACAAATACCTCGTCAAGAGAATTCTTGCTAGGGGTTTGCAATTCATCTTTCGTTATTTTTTCACAAACGTGATTCAAATAGAAAGATGCTTTTTCTCCTAAGATTTCTGATATATTTTTCTCTGTTTTCATTTCAATAAAGATTAATGTATTCCTAAACTTGCATTGGTTTTTGAAATTGACTTTGCTCCATCCTTTTCAATTCCAGTGAGTGCGCGAATGGCATCGATAGTTTCAGGTATAACAATAGCTTGGTTATCCACTACATAGGCATAGAACAGTTCGTCGCCTACTACTTTCAGCATATCTTCCCAAAGGGCAACTTCATACATATCGCCCCAAGGCCTGCCCATATCCAAAAACATTTCCTTAATGGTATTGTTGGAAACCAAACCTTGGTCATATTGAATGAGTTTAATACGGCTGGAGGTTTTAAAAGCCTTTAGTACTTCTTCCTTTGTGGTTTGTTTTTTCAATTTCACGTTCCAGTAATGCAAATGGCTTAAGGTTTCAGGTACTTTTATTGCGGAAGTGATTACATCCAAATCTGGATCGACACTTTGGGCATCAGGACCTTGATGGCTCGGAATATCTCTTTCGGGAACCATTGTGTTCATAATGCCTCCTAAATGACTTTCCCAAGGATCTGTAGCTCTTCTTAAAAGTGTACCTCTAGCATAATCTAATAATTCAGCTCTTTTTAAAGCGGTTAAAGTTCTTAAGATAGAAGTGGTATTACAGGAAACAACCCTTGTAGCATCTATATTTATAGCGGATTGATAATTGTTTTCGGCACTAAAGGAATGGCCTGTGGTTTCGTGTTTTTCGCCACCTTGAACAATAAATTTAATTTCTTTTTCTTTATATATTTTTACATTTTGAGCCGCTATTTTTTTAGGCGTGCAGTCCACGACGAGGTCTGATTTGTTTAAAAGTTCCTGCATATTGCCTTTTACTGAAATCCCTTCGGACTTCATTTTATCAGCGGCTTCTTGAGTAGCTGCGTAGATGTTATAATTCTTTCTTACGGCATTTTGAATGCGCCAATCGCTGATAATATCGCACACTCCCACAAGTTTCATATCGTCTTGTAGATTGATGGCATCGGCCACTCTTTTTCCAATGACACCGTAGCCGATAACTGCTATATTTTTCATTTGTTCTTTATTTTAATTAACTAAAATCTATGTTATTGTTTAAATATGTTTTTCTGATGGGTTTCAATTTTAAGGCATAAATAACGGCCTCCATCAATAAGAGGCCGAAGTTTCCAGAACTGACGGTTATCCACAACATCCACCACCAGATTTTTTTGGTTTATTTGTCTCTTGAGTTCCTACAATTCCATAATTGCCTGCTTTTGATAGTACTGCCTGTAATTGTGCCGTACTTATAGCGCTATCTGCTTGAATCACTGCTTGTGGTGGTGAAAGACTTACCGATACCGCTTTTACGCCTTCTATTTGACTCAATGCTTTTTCAACGGTCCTAACACAACCGCCACAGGTCATTCCTTTAATTGCTACTTCTTGTTTCATAATCTTATATTTTTAATTGTTATTATTACTCGTAGTTTCCATTCCCATCGGCATATTTCCATCATCGTCTGTATGCGAAATCATAAATAGTCGTTCCGCAACAATTATTAAAATAATCCCGATAGCTGCAACGATAAGTACCAATGAGTCATTCAAGTATTTTAAATAAAGAAAGGCAGTGAGCACCGCGATATCCATTACTATGGCTATTAAGGGAATGAGAGGTTGAAATTTCACTTCTTTTCTTAGATGGCGGAAAAGCCCCCAGTGAATTGCAATGTCCATAATGAGATAAAATATAGCTCCTATAGAAGCAATCCTTGTTAAATCGAGTAGGGCAGTGAGTAAAATGGCAAGTGAAACCGTGAAGATGAGGGCGGGATTTTTAAAGTTCCCCATTCTTTTTAAGGAAGGTACTTGCTTCATATTGCTTAACATAGCCAACAGGCGCGATGATGAAAAAACACTGGCAATAACACCAGAAACTGTTGCTATTATTGCAATGCCAATGGTAAACCAAGTTCCCCATTCCCCAAAAACAGGTTTTGCGGCCGCCGCAAGGGCATAATCTTTTGCAGCAATAATTTCAGGAATGGTTAAGCCTCCGGCCACTGCCAAAGCCAGTGCTACATAAATGATCGTGCAGATTAGAATAGAAATAATGATGGATCGTCCCAAGTTTTTATGCGGGTTTTTAATATCCCCGCCCTGATTTGTAATGGTTGTAAACCCTTTATAAGCAAGAATTGCCAATGCCAGGGCAGCTACAAAGCCTAATCCCTGTGGCAATTCTTCGGTATTTTTTGGAATATAGTTTCCAGTAATATCTGCAAATCCGGAAACTATTAGACCAGCAATGGCAAGTATTGCTATACCCGCAACTTTAATAATTGCTGTAAAGGTGGCTGTTGTGCCAATTACCTTATTGCCTAAAATATTCACGATATATGCTGTTACCAAAAGCAGAATACCAAAAACCGATGCGTAACCGACAAAACTTTCCGGGAATAACCGAAGTGTATATGCTCCGAAAGTGCCTGCTACCAAGCTTTCTGAAACTACCATAGAGACATACATCAACAAAGAAAAAACTCCTGTTGTTGTTCCTGGACCGTAAGATTTATTTAAAAATTTGACGACCCCTCCAGAGGAAGGAAAAGCGTTTGAGAACTTTACATAGGAATAGGAACTAAAACCTACCACAATGGCACCAGCTATAAAAGCAATCGGGAATAAATCACCCACTAACTCTGCTATTTGCCCCATAAGGACAAATATGCCAGCGCCAATCATTACGCCTGTACCAAGAGATATGGAACCTATTAGGGAGAGCTTATTCTTTTGGTCTTTGCTTTTTTTCATAGTTAAATTATTTCTTCGTATTCTTAACTGAAGCTTTTGGTTTAAAATTTCTAATAATCACGCGATTGTTCTTTTCATAAGAGAAATAGCTTACCGCCCAATTAAAACCATCCATCAATCTATTTCTAAAACCGCTTATGGACATAAGTTTTTCACTTGTTTCATATTATACAACTTGGATTGTATGCATAAAAACTGTCCAACGTGTATGAATAATTACTGACCATACAAATTAACTATAGGGCATAGATGCTAACTAGCATTATTACTTTACAACCTTTATTTGAGCATTATAAAAAGCTGCTATGCACGCCCCAACCAACCAGCCCAGAATGAAAGTTTGAACGATACCAAAGAATGCTTCTAATAATGGAACGTCCATTCTGATGAGACTTGAAGTGTCCAAGCCGTGCAATAGGCTGTTGAAAAAGATAATTGTTCCTTCCTGTCCTGCTGTTGCCATTACAATCATACAGCCTAAATAAATTATGGCACCTGTAAGCCCGAAGGCAAAACCGAGTTTTTTTACATTTAATCGATACATAGTTTTATGTTTTTGTATTAGTCTTCTAATTTTAAAATCTTTTTCGATTCTTCAAATTCATCCTTGGATATTTCGCCTTTGGCAAAACGTTTTTTTAGAATATCCAGTGGGCTGTCTTTCTTTGTTTTTTGATATGGGATATCTGCCGGGATAAAGAATATCCAAACGATTAATATGATCCATATAATCCACCATATTAGGTGCATTCCCCAAAAACTTCCGTCGTAATAGTGCATAATTTATAGTTTTAAATTGTTATTGATTTATTATAGTTATTGTATATCCGTCAAGGTCGCTGAGCTGTTTTTGTAGCTCAGCTACCGAAAGAGCTTCTTTCATTGTGATAAGTGTAGCGCCTTTTGGCGTCAAGAAAATCTCGACTTCCTCAATATTGGGGTGTTCTTCTAAAGTCTTTTTGACCCTAGCGACACAACCGCCACAACCGATTACGTTTATTTGAAATTTTTGTGTCATTGTTTTTTTTTAATGATGATGACCCTTGTGTTCAGGGTCATTATCATTTCTTTTTCTATTTAAATTTTCATCAGACAGCCCGTGGGTATGGCCGCCGTGTTTCATTGGCATCAGTAAGTGAAAGGCAAACATCACTATGAATAAAGTAAATAGTGCCGTGCCACCTCCAATACCCAAGGAGGGGGCAAAGAATATAAATAGGAGTGGTAATCCACAACCCAGAACCATCCATAACCAGTGATTTTTCATAATTTTAGTTTTTAGGGTTCAACGTTCGTTTTTGTTCCTCATATTCTTCTTTGGATATTTCGCCCTTGGCGAATCGGTTGTCCAGAATATTCATAGGATTTTCTCTCTTCTCGCTATTTTGTTTATTTCTTCCATTGTATAGAAATACGCCAAATACAAGCACAACCGGTATCAGTATCCACCACCACATCATCATAATTATTAGTGTTTATGATTTTCTGAATTAGATTTTTTCTCTTTCATCTTTTCCATCATTTCTTCCATCATTTCAGGGTTGTCATTCATCATTTCCATCATCTTTGGTTTCATCTCCTTTTTCATCATTTCGTTGTTATGGATTTCATCCATCAGCATTTTACGACCCTTTTCACTCTCCATCATTTTATCGAGCATTTTGGATTGCATCTTTTGCATCATTTCCGGATTTTTTTCCATCATCATCTGCATATGGGATTGCATTTTTTCTTTCATTTCAGGGTTTTTTTCCATCATCATTTTCATATTTCCAGATTCCATCATTTGCATATGGTTCTGCATCATTATCTTTCTTGCTCCTGCATCTTGTTGTGCTAGGTCGATAAATTCGCTAAGTTGGCTTGGGGTCGCAATTATTTCTTGGTACACAGCGTTTCGATTAGCTTGAGTTTCCATTGTTTCAGTCGCATTAAACACTGATTTACAGCTAAATAATGTGCTTACTACTCCGATAATCATTAAGGTTTTTACAATTGTTTTCATTTTAATTTGAATTTAGATTAATACTCATTTATATAAAATTGTTGTTTATTCATTTTTTTGAATCAATGTCCCGTTTTATTTCTTCGTATTATTTTTTGGATATTTCGCCCTTGGCGGACCGGTTGTCGAGGATATCCATGAGATTTTGCCTCTTAACGGTATTTTATCTATTTCTTCCATTGTACAGATATACGCCCAATAGAAGCACAACCGGTATCAATATCCACCACCACATCATCATAATCGTATAGTTTTAATAGTTAATAATCCCAAAAATTCATTACCCAACTGGGAATAGTCATTACTACTTTCATAATTTTTGTACCGGAAGACCTAATGTAATCCAGTCATGCATTCCTCCCCTGTAATATAAAATTCTATCAGCAGGATAACCTGCATCCAAGAGGTTCTTTATAGCGCTTGATGACTGTGGGCATTGTGGCCCATTGCAAAAAAATATGCTGGGGTTGCTCTCGTCCAATTCCTCCATTCTTCCTACCAACTCGTCATAAGGAATATTTTTTGATCCTGGAATAGTTACTCCATCAGAGGTATCGGGTTTTCGCGCATCGATAATGGACAAATCCTTCATGTGGTGCTGATATACTTCTACCTCACCAACCGTATGCACGGTTTGTGCTGCCTTTATTGATTGAATACTGCCCCATGTTACATCAACTTCCACTAAGCCAGATTCTGTACCTATATTTTTGGGAATCATATGGTTCTTATCTCTTTTAGAGGTTCTAATCTCTGATATATCCCTATTTCTTGTCTTTAGATCATTTACTATATCTATTTCGGGCATACCAATGGATGCTACTTTTCCATCTACAATCAATAACGGTGAGTGTTTCAATTGATATTTTTCAAATATTTTGGGATGTTCTTCAAAATAATTTACTTTGTAGGGTAACCAAGCTTTTTGAAGCACTTTCTCAAGTGAAGGCCTATGTTGACAACTCTTGGTTGCTACTATTAAAATCTCCATAATAATTTTTCTTTATTTGATTTTAGTATTGAAAACTGTCTTAAATTTTATATCTCTAATATTTCGATGAATCGTGCACTATTTGTTATTTTTTCTGGAATTAAATATTATTACCATTAATACTATTAAAATTAGAGGTATGGCAATCCACCAGCCCATATGCATTCCCCAGTAATAGTGATCTTCGTTATTGTTCATCATAATTTTAAATTTTATCGATTAAACTTCAATATTTTCATCTTGTAACTCACTTTTTCATCTTATTCATTCCCTCCATATCTATTCCTTTTTCAGCCATCATCTTCTTGCACGACTCCATGCAATCTTCGCTCATCATACCTTCTTTGTGCATCATTTGCATCATAGCTCCCATCATTTTGCCATCATTCATCATTCCGTTCATCATTGATTGACGGCCTTCCATGTTGCCCATCATTCCCTACATCATGTTTTTCATCATCATGCTATCTTTCATCATCATTTGCATTCCTTCTCCTTGCATCATAGAGCTCATCATTTTTTTGTTGCCCTGCATCATTTGCATGGCGTTTTCGTCGTTTTGCATATTTGCCATAAACTCTGTCATATAACCGTCATTCTCGGCAATGGCATTATAAACCTCTGTGCGGGATTCATGAGTTTCCATTAACGCTAGAGGATTTGTTTCTTGCATGCAACTGTTTAAGCTAAAAAGCCCAATAATCGATAAAATAATTGTTAGTGTTTTCATAGGTATTTGTTTTAAATTAATTGTTTAAAATTATTGGCTTTGCAGTATTATGCTCTGCATAACTTTCTTTCTTATCTATATAATTTCGTCATAGAAATTCCGTTTCCAGTTTTCCGTATTTTTATAGTCCGTCATACTTATACCCACTACTTCTTTAAACTGTCTGGACAAATGATTGACACTGCTATAATCCAATATATAGCCTATATCAGAAAATGAATATTGTTTAAGCTGAATTAGTTCTTTTACCTTTTCAATCTTTAGTTTTATAAAGTATTTCTCTATTGTGGTTTTTTCATACGCAGAAAATAGTTTGCTCAGTGCTTTATAATCCTTATGAAGACTTGATGCCAGAAGTTCGGATGTATTAACCTTAATATGTAATGGCAACTCTTGCAATTGTTCTATTAAAATAATCTTGATTCTCTCCGCGAGCATTTCTGCTTCATTCCGAACGATTTCAAAATCATTGGCGAGGATTACGGTTGTTACGGCATTGACAACTTCATCGTTGGTCTTTTTTGGTGCTTCTACTAACAAGTGTCCCAATTCCAGAGAAACTACGGTTACACCAAGTTGCTGTAATTCCTGCTGAATTACCTTTAAGCAGCGATTACAGACCATATTTTTAATCCAAAATTCTTTTGGCTTGCTCATAGTGTTTAATGTATTGCAGTCAGGTTTTAACCCAATAGTTTAAATTATTTGTAGCTAACAGGGTTAGCTCTGTACGGTTTTGATGAATAATGTACGGTGTAGTTGAAACAGGGTACAACAAATGTTAGCCAGAAGTAAAACTGTGGCTATAGAGGCAATGCAGATTAAATTCAATCTGCGATGTAGAAAATCAAATTAAAAAGGTCTCGTTGAGAATAATTATATCTGTAGAGAGCAGTGGTGGCCTGTAGGTTTGAAAGGAAATTATTTTATCTTCCAATCCCATAAAAAGATTGATATAACTATAAATGAAAGTATTTAAGAAAACCAGCGTTTCAGGTTCTGCTACGATATTGGATTTTTTGAAAGTGTCATCTCCTTTTTTGAATATGGACTGATTGCTACAACAATCTTTCTCTTGCAGGGTAGTACATTGTTTGGTAGGAATAACTGTTTCTTGAACTTTATCTTTACAGGTTTTGACCTCGCCCAGAATTGACATATCGACCAATTTATTACAGCAAAAATGCAGATCTACCTTAAAAGAAGAGGTAGAAAACAGTATGACTACTGCTAAAAAAAAGGACAATATTTTGGTAAAAAAAGATTTCACAGTTTAAATATTATTTGACAATCAAAATTATTTGAAAGTTTCAGAGTGCCTTTTATTCGAATCATTATCAAATATTTACATCTTAATGGCAAAATTAATCTAAGCGAAGATAATTTTAAAGTTAGAACAAAAATATGACCATTGTCATAAATAGTTATTGCTAATTAGATTTCATTTGCAATCATATTTAATGCATTGTAATTATACATTTGATAATTTCATAATTCTAATTATTTGTTAAATAAACGTTTTGATATAAGTTTTTCATAACTTTGTAACTATAATGAAAAAAGTTTTTCATAAAATAACGTCATTTTCTCTAGCACTTATCGTGCTACTATCAACTTTTTCATTTACTGTTGATAGCCATTATTGCGGCGATATTTTAGTGGATTCTTCTTTATTTGGTCACGTTGAAACTTGCGGCATGGAAATTCAGCAGCAATCTCCGTCATCGGAGTGCGACATTTCCAAAAAAGATTGTTGTAGTGATGAACAAGTTCTTGTTGAAGGCCAAGACACATTGAAAACGTCGTTCGACAAAATTGATAAAAACCAACAAATATTTGTTGCTGCTTTTATCCATACCTATATAAATTTATTTTTTGAATCTCAAGAAGATTTAAACTCATATAGAGATTATACTCCTCCTCCCTTGGTCAAGGATATTCAAGTTTTAGACCAAACTTTCCTTATTTGATTTTTAAGTAATTAGAACTGTAGTCCTGCATTAAATTGTTTTGGACAATTCTGCTTGTACATCACTTTTTAAACAAGATTTATAATTACTTAATAATCATATCTATGCTGAATAAAAGCATCAAATTTCTAATAGAGAATAAACTGGTAGCTGTTTTGCTATTAGCTTTATTCGTGGGTTGGGGTGTCGTAAATGCACCTTTTGAATGGAACACCGGCTCATTTCCACGTAACCCTGTAGCCGTTGATGCCATCCCAGATATTGGCGAGAATCAACAAATTGTATTTACCAAATGGGATGGACGTTCCCCACAAGATATTGAGGATCAAATTACTTATCCTTTAACGACTTCACTTCTAGGTATTCCGGGGGTTAAAACCATACGAAGTTCTTCCATGTTTGGATTTTCTAGTATCTATATCATTTTTGAAGAGGATATCGAATTCTATTGGAGCCGAAGCCGAATACTTGAAAAGCTAAATTCACTACCACCAGGACTTTTACCAGACGGAGTAAATCCTGCATTGGGTCCTGATGCTACTGGGTTGGGTCAAATATATTGGTATACCCTAGAAGGTCGAGATGACAACGGAAACGTAACAGGCGGTTGGGATTTGCAGGAATTACGAAGCATTCAAGATTTCTATGTGAAATATGCACTGTCTTCAGCTAGCGGTGTTTCTGAAGTAGCCTCGATTGGAGGTTATGTTTTAGAATACCAAGTAGATGTCAATCCAGAGTTGATGAAACAATACAAGATTGGTTTAAATGAAGTTGTTAAAGCAGTAAAACAAAGTAATAAGGATGTGGGGGCACAAACCCTAGAAATAAATCAAGCGGAATATCTAATACGTGGCTTGGGATATGTTAAATCCATTGCTGATTTAGAAAATGCTGTAGTCACATCAGAGAATTTTACCTCAATACGCTTAAAGGACATTGCAAAAGTTTCCCACGGACCCGCTACAAGAAGGGGTATTTTAGATAAAGAAGGTGCAGAAGTGGTAGGTGGAGTTGTTGTTGCAAGATATGGTGCAAATCCAATGGATGTCATCAATAACGTAAAGGAAAAAATTAATGAATTAAGTTCTGGTTTACCATCGAAAACATTAAAAGATGGAAGAACGTCACAGCTTACCATTGTTCCATTTTATGATAGAACAGAACTCATTCAAGAAACATTGGGCACGCTCGATGAAGCACTATCATTAGAAATACTCATTACCATTTTCGTCATAATTATGATGCTGTTCAATTTAAGGGCATCAATACTAATATCAGGATTATTGCCAGTAGCTGTATTGATGGTTTTTATTTCGATGAAACTGTTCAATGTGGATGCCAATATTGTAGCCTTATCTGGTATTGCAATTGCCATTGGTACAATGGTTGACGTGGGTGTTATTCTTTCAGAAAATATACTGCGACATCTAGATGAAAATGACGAAAAAATACCGATAAATACTGTAGTTTATAATGCAACTGCTGAAGTTTCAGGGGCTATATTGACGGCGGTAATGACTACTATTATAAGTTTCATTCCTGTATTCACAATGATTGGTGCAGAAGGAAAATTATTTAGACCCTTAGCATTTACTAAAACTTCTGCACTAACTGCATCCCTTATTGTTGCCTTATTTTTAATACCGCCATTTGCCGCTTTCCTTTTTAAGCAACGTAGTGTTAAAAAAACATACAATTATATTTTAAATGGAGCACTTGTAGTTCTTGGTATCATTGCTATTGTGTATGGTTACCTTCTCGGTTTGATATTATTGGCCTTTGCGGTTACTGGATTTTTAAAGTTAAGAGAAAGGTTAACTTCAAGTCGTGCAAATACTCTTAACATTTATATTTCCGCGTTTGCCATCATATTTTTACTGGCTGAATATTGGAGGCCATTAGGAGTAGATCGAAGCATCTTTATAAATTTAATTTTTGTAGGTCTCATCTGTTTTGGTCTTCTTGGTATTTTCACCCTTTTCAGAAAATATTATGTGCGAATTTTAAATTGGGCATTACGCAATAAGCTGTTGTTTCTTTCCGTACCCACCGCAATTATAATTTTTGGGGTATTGATAATGCGCGATACAGGTAAGGAGTTTATGCCATCACTTAATGAAGGTTCATTTCTGTTAATGCCCACTTCTATGCCACACGCTGGGGTTGAAGAGAATAAACGTGTTTTACAACAACTAGATATGGCAGTAGCAAGCCTTCCAGAAATTGAAACCGTTGTTGGTAAATCTGGTCGTACTGAATCGGCATTAGATCCAGCTCCTTTATCGATGTATGAAAACATGATTCAGTACAAATCTGAATATATTTTAAATGAGAATAGGAAAAGACAACGTTATAAGGTAGACGAAGACGGACTTTTCATTTTAAAAGATGGAAGTTTAGTTGTAAACCCCAATAGCGAAGTTAATGAAGCAGCCGACTACGATATTTCCAAAACCAAAGATCCATATTCGGTTCATCGTTCACAACTGATACCAGATGAGGATGGCGAATACTTCAGGAACTGGCGACCTGAAATTCAATCCCCAGATGATATTTGGAAAGAAATCGTTAGGGTTACAAAGCTTCCAGGAGTTACTTCAGCACCTAAATTACAGCCCATTGAAACCCGTTTGGTAATGTTGCAAACTGGTATGCGAGCACCAATGGGAATAAAGGTAAAAGGACAGGATTTAAAAGAAATTGAAGCGTTTGGAGTACAGTTGGAAGGCATATTAAAACAGTCAGAAGGTGTTAAAGACGAAGCTGTTTTTGCTGACCGTATTGTCGGGAAACCCTATCTGCTTTTGGATATTGACAGAGAGCGACTTGCTCGATATGGTATTACCGTAGAACAGGTACAGCAAGTTATACAAGTGTCTGTTGGTGGAATGGTACTCACCCAAACTGTTGAAGGTAGAGAACGATATGGTATTCGAGTTCGCTACCCAAGGGAGTTACGCGCAAACCCAAATGATTTAAAGGACATCTATGTTCCTGTGGAAAATGGAAGTCCAGTTCCATTAAGTGAACTTGTAACTATTAGATATGAACAAGGTCCACAAGTAATCAAGAGTGAAGACACCTTCCTAGTGGGTTACGTACTTTTTGATAAACTTGATGGTTTTGCCGAAGTAGATGTGGTAGAAAACGCACAAGCCCTTATCCAATCAAAAATAGATAGTGGCGAACTTATAGTCCCTAAAGGTATTAACTATCGATTTACAGGTACTTATGAAAATCAATTGCGAGCCGAGAAAACTTTGGGGGTTGTAGTACCATTGGCACTAGGTATTATTTTTCTTATTCTCTATTTCCAGTTCCGTTCTGTTGGCACATCGCTAATGGTATTTACGGGTATTGCTGTAGCCTTTGCAGGAGGATTTTTAATGATTTGGTTTTATGGGCAAGATTGGTTCTTAAACTTCAACTTTTTTGGTGAAAACTTGCGAGAGCTCTTTCAAATGCACACCATTAATTTAAGTGTTGCAGTATGGGTTGGATTTATTGCCCTTTTTGGTATTGCTACGGATGATGGTGTTGTTATGGCAACTTATTTGACCCAAACCTTCGATAAAAATACACCAGAAACAAAACAGGAAATTAGGGCGTCTGTAGTAGAAGCAGGAGAAAAGCGTATTCGTCCGTGTTTAATGACAACGGCAACTACAATTCTTGCACTATTACCAGTTTTAACTTCAACCGGTCGAGGGAGTGATATAATGATTCCAATGGCTATACCGTCCTTTGGAGGGATGCTCATTGCGCTTATAACCTTATTTGTTGTGCCAGTTTTATTCAGCTGGAAACAAGAATTTCAATTAAAACGAGCTACAAAATGAGATATATAATTTTAATAACAATTGTTTTTTTCGCTTTTGCGGAATTAAATGCACAAGATTTAGCATCCTATATTCAGGAGGCCGAAAAGAACAACCCAGAAATCCAAGCTTTTGAACTGCGCTTCAATGTAGCAGAAGAAAAGATAAACGAAGCTAATTGGATTCCCAACACCGAAATAAGTGCAGGTTATTTTGTTACGGAACCTGAAACACGTGTGGGAGCACAACGTGCTCGTTTTTCTGTAAAACAAATGTTGCCGTGGTTTGGAACCATATCAGCAAGGGAAAATTATGCCACGTCAATGGCCGAAGCCCAATTTGTGGAAGTGACCATTGCAAAACGAAAGCTTGCGCTTTCTGTTTCGCAATTCTATTACCAACTATATGAAATCAGGGCGAAGCAGGAAGTGTTAGATGAAAATATAGCACTCCTACAGACCTATGAACGTCTTGCGCTTACTTCCTTAGAAGTAGGAAAGGCATCAGCAGTAGATGTGTTGCGTTTACAGATTAGGCAGAACGAATTACAACAGGAGAAAGATGTTTTGATTCAGCAAAATAAGGGCATACAATCAGCTATAAACAGTTTGATGAACCGAGAATATGATAAAGAAGCGTTAGTGGTTTCTTCTTTGGAAATTCCAGAAGAGGACAATTTTTATAGTTACGAGGCCCTATCTGTAAATCCAGAATTGCTCAAATATGATAAGCTTTATGAATCAGTCGCTCAATCGGAGCTTTTGAATCAACGGGAGGCGTTGCCAATGTTCGGTTTTGGATTGGATTATATACCCGTTTCTGAAAGAACGGATATGAGTCTAATTGACAATGGGAAAGACATCGTTATGCCAATGGTTTCAATTACTATTCCCATTTTCAACAAGCGCTATAAGTCAATTTCAAAACAAAATGAACTGCGTAAACAGGAGATACAATCCCAAAAAGATGAAAGGTTGAATGTGCTAGTGGCTGAATTATCAAAGGCAATTTCTCAACGCAATCAGTCGCGAATTAAATTCAACACACAAGAGCAAAACCTGAAACAAGCTGAAGATGCGGAAGAAATCCTCATAAAAAATTATGAAACAGGAACTATTGATTTCAATGACGTGTTAGACATTCAGGAATTGCAGTTGAAGTTTCAAATGGGACAGATTGAAACAACAAAGCTTTATTATGTTCAAACCGCGCTTATTAATTATTTAACGAATTAATTGAGCGCATCATTCAATGACTCAAACTTGAAAACAACAAAAATTTATATTCTTGATAAAACTTTTAAAATGAAAATTATACATCTTATTATAATTCTTATCGCTACCAGTAGTCAGGTACTTTTCGCACAGTCTGTGGAAGGAAACGTCGATAATTTACCGGTAAAGGAATATACAATTACCCTTCGTGAAGAAATAGTTAACAAAGCTGGTAAGGAAGTAAAGGGTATGACTGTAAACGGAACAATTCCTGGTCCAACACTCGAATTTACTGAAGGCGAATATGCGGTCATTTATGTGAAAAATGAAATGAGCGTTGAAACTTCGGTGCATTGGCACGGAATTCTTTTACCGAATTTTTATGATGGCGTTCCTTATTTAACTACACCACCTATAAAGTCTGGAACCACTTTTAAATATGAGTTTGCAATCAACCAAAATGGAACATATTGGTATCACTCGCACACAATGCTACAGGAGCAAAGCGGTGTTTTTGGCTCAATCGTCATTCATCCAAAAGAAGAAAACTTGGATTACGATAAAGAATTAGTATTAATGCTGTCTGACTGGACAAACGAAAAACCAATGAATGTTCTCCGAAATTTAAAGCGAGGCAATGAATGGTACCAAATGAAGAAAGGTACATCTACACCTTTAAATCAAGTAATTGCAAGAGGTGCTTTTGGCGCACAATTAAATTTCTGGCGCCAACGAATGGAAGGTGCAGATATAGCAGATATTTATTATCCCGCGTTTTTAGTTAATGGCAAAGAGGTAGCGGAATATCCTGAATTTAAAGCTGGAGAAAAAGTGCGCTTGCGAATCATCAATGGTGCTGCTTCATCTCAATTCTGGATGACATTTGGTGGTCAAGAACCAACACTAGTTTCGGCTGACGGAAAGAACATTGTTCCTATAAAACGTAGTAAAACTTTTATCGCCATTGCAGAAACCTATGATTTTATAATAACAGTTCCCGAAGATGGTAAAATTGAGTTTCGATCAATGGCGCAAGACGGTTCTGGTACTGCCTTAGCATATATTGGTAGTGGTAAAATTCTTCCTGCGGAAATCGTGCAGAAACCTGATAAAATCGAAATGATGCAGAAAATGGCGAAAATGAAAATGAAAATGGGTGCACACGCTCTTAAATTTCAACCGGGTAAAGACGAACGTTTTGAAATGAAAGATGAATATGGAATGAAGATGGATGCTATGAAAGGTATGGAAATGGATGGGAATATGAAAATGGATCATTCCAATATAAAAATAGATAAGATGGCTGACGGTATGAAGACGGATTCTACAATGACACATATGGATCATTCTAGAATGGCAAATAGTGAAATGAAAATGGAGGAACCTGCAAAGTCTAAAACGATGGATATGAATGATAAGGACTCAAATACGATGCAGGGAATGGATATGTTTTCAGAATATAATTATGATTATTTGAAGTCCCCCGAAAAAACAACCTATGCGCCAGATACACCTGTAAATGAAATTTTATTGAACCTCACAGGAAATATGAGCAGATATATTTGGAGTATGAATGGGGTCCCGCTGGCCGAATCAGATAAGATAAAGATAAAAGGAAATCAAGTTACTCGAATCAAATTAAATAACCTAACAATGATGCACCATCCAATGCATTTACACGGTCATTTTTTCAGAGTCATCAATAAAAATGGGGAATACTCGCCTTTAAAACATACCGTAAATGTGCCGCCAATGCAAGAAGTTACTATTGAGTTTTATGGGGATGAATATGGCGACTGGTTTTTCCATTGTCATATTCTATATCATATGATGGGTGGAATGGCTCGCGTGATAAGTTATGATACACCGAGAGATACGAGAATGGAAGCATTTCCAGTTTCAAAATTAATCCACGAAACAAATCAATGGTATTCGTGGGGAATGGTTGATGCTGCTTCTCATATGACTGGTGCAACATTTATGACGTCCAATATTAGAAATCAGTTTACGCTATCGGCAGAATACGGATGGAATGAAAATATTGAGGCGGAATTTACATACGAACGCTATCTGCACGATTATTTCCGTGTTTTTGGTGGTGTGAATGTTGAAAATGAAGGAGAAAATAGTCTTGATGAAATTAATACAACTGCAATAGCGGGAGTACGATACTTAACACCCTACCTGTTTAATCTGGATGTTCGTATGGATAGTAAATTACGGCCACAAATCAGTTTAAGTCGTGCCATAACCATTTTTCCGAGAACTGTTGTTTTTGGAGTGTACGAGTATCAAGCAGACTTTGGATGGGTGGACGAGTTACCACAAGATATAAATTTTAAAAAAGAAGTAGTCTGGAGCGCTGGTGTTGAGTATGTCTTGTCGCGAAATTTATCACTTATGGCTAGCTATGATAACCGTTTTGGTGCAGGGGGAGGACTATCCGCAAGATTTTAATAACTAAATAACAAAAAGATGAACTACTACTTTAATAAAACAGTTAATGGAACTTTTGAAGCGGTTATCGAGAAAGTGAAAAAAGAATTGAAGGAAGAAGGTTTTGGAATACTCACAGAAATTGATATTACAACAACCCTAAAGCAAAAACTGGATATAGACTTTAAAAAATATAGGATCCTTGGTGCTTGTAATCCGCCTTTTGCACACAAAGCCTTGCAGGCAGAAGATAAAATTGGAACGATGTTGCCCTGCAATGTCATAGTGCAGGAAATTGAAGCAGGTATCATTGAAGTTGCAGCCGTTAACCCAATGGCATCGATGCAAGCTGTAGAGAATGAAAAATTGAATGAGGTTGCCAGTGAAATAACTGCAATGCTGGAAAACGTCATTGAAAAATTATAAGAATCTTATCAAAAAGCAGTAATAACAATTAATAAACACAAATTTAAATTAAAACAAAATGAGCAAATTAAAATCAACAATAGGTATAGTTGCGATAGCATTTATAACCTTAACAGCAGTGTCTTGTAAAGACAACAAGAAAGAACAAAATAACACGGATGGAAACCATTCTGAAATGAGTCCTGGTGAAGATCATTCAGAAATGAATCACGATAATGGTGATGGTCATCACGATGCCGATAAAAAGGAAATGACAATGAGTGGAACGGGTAATTCACAAGCCGTATTGAAGGACTACTTCAACCTTAAAGATGCATTGGTTGCAGATGATAATGCTAAAGCAAAAGAACTTGGAGCAGTAATAGCTATAAGTTTTGGAAAACTTGATGTTTCATCAAGTTTTTCAGATACTCAAAAAGCTGAATTAAAAGATATTATTGAAGATGCTGTGGAACACGCAGAACATATTTCTGAAAGTGACATAAACCATCAACGAGAACATTTTAAAATATTGAGTAAAGATGTAACCGATATGGTTGCAATTACAGGAACTGAAAGTACGCTATACGAACAGTTTTGCCCAATGTACGACGACGGTAGTACTTGGTTAAGTATGACTAAAGATGTTAAAAACCCTTACTACGGAAGTAAAATGTTGAAATGCGGTAAGGTGCAAAGAGAGATTAACTAAATGAGAATAATAAAAATCATAGCAATAATAGTATTGGTAGCGTTTGTGGGAATTCAATTTGTTCCCACTACACGCAACCAAAGTGATACTGTTCCGTCAACCGATTTTATGCAGGTTAATGATGTGCCAGAAACTATTCAAAAAAAGTTACAGGTATCCTGCTATGATTGCCACAGTAATAATACTGCCTATCCTTGGTATAATAAGATTCAACCTGTTTCTTGGTTTTTGGAAGACCATATCAAAGAAGGAAAAGCTGAGCTTAACTTCAACGAATGGGATTCATTATCCAGTCGAAGAAAGAAAAGTAAGTTAACGTCAATTGTCAAGCAGATCGAAAATGGCGAGATGCCTTTGGATTCTTACACTTTGATACATAGTGAAGCATCATTTTCAGAAGTTGAAGCAGAAGAATTAATCAATTTTATCACACAATTAAAAGATAATTTATAAACAACAATTTAATATAAAGAAAAATGAAAAATTTAAAAATGAGTATAACAGTTATCCTATTGTTAGCAGTTTCTTTTACCAATGCACAGGAAAAAGAAAAAATGAATAATGATCACGGAGATATGAAAATGGACCATAGCAAAATGATGAATAAAAATAGTGATGCAAAGGCAGAAGCTATATTAAAGGATTACTTTAATTTAAAAGATGCATTAGTGGGAGATGACACTAAAAAGGCGGCAGAATCAGGCACTAAATTGGTAGCTTCTCTTAAAGCATTTGATATGACTAGCTATACAAAAGAACAGCAAACAGAGCTGGCCGATATTATAGAAGATGCGACCGAACATGCAGAACATATTTCTGAAAGTGCCATAGACCATCAACGTGAGCATTTTAAAATATTGAGCAAGGACATTACTGATATGGTGGCAGTTACGGGGACAAAAATCACGTTATACGAGCAATTTTGCCCAATGTATGATAAGGGTAGTGCTTGGTTAAGTACGAGTAACGAAGTTAGAAACCCGTATTACGGCAGTAAAATGCTTAAATGCGGAAAAGTTCAAAAAACTATTCAATAGTTAAGCTTTTACATAAAATCTTTTTAATGTCCTGTTAATTTATTGTCAGAAGGTTGTAGCATAAAAGGGATATCTGAAGATTTATCAAGTCCTGCCGTGGGAAGGAAAATAGGATTAATAGTTAGTGAAATCCTTCCCGTGTCAGGCACAAAGAATTTTGAAAAAGAGAAGTTTAGTGAAGAGTACTTCATTTTGAGGGGTAAACATTTTGGATGGTTTATTGATTAATAAATGTTTGCCTCTCATTTTTAATTATTATTTAAAGGAGTTTGCATAAAAAAGATCATATAACATATGAAAGAATTTTGCAAAGACGGGTGTCAAACTACAACGGATAAGTCTGTAGTTAGAAAATGGTTCAATTACGCCATTATTGCCATTATTTTGATTGGTGATTTATACCTGCTATTAAGAAGGGGCTAATTTAGTAACAGCCTGTTTTTCAAATATTGACGGTGTTCAAATTAAGATTAATAATGTAATAGTTGCGTAGAAATAAAAACTCTAAAAAAGATATAAGGAAACATCGTTATTTTAATTTTTCTAGTAGAAAGGAAATCAATGAGGAGTAATATTAAGGAATGGTTTATAATAAAGCCCTGATCTTGGAGGGGACACATAGTTTACCTGGTAGTTTCTATGTTCCCTTCCGTATCAGGCACTTTGAAGTTTTATCTGAATTTTTTCAAACTAAAAGGTTTTAATTAAAAGAATTAATTAGTTACAATGGATTATCAAGGCAGAGACAATTTTAATACCATAGTATTGCGAGCGTTTTCATTATTAGGCTTAATTACGGTATTAAGTAGTTTTCTACTTTGGTATACATCATCGCCAACCATTAAAATAATAGTTAAAAAGAAACGAAAATAAGTAACCTTAAAATCAACATAAAATGGAAAATTCACATCAAAATTTAAAGAAAAATAATTACACAAAATTTGTGGGTATGCTCGTAGCATCATTCGTGGCAATGTACATTACAATGTATCTTAACTCTTATCAATTAGATCACGTCTACTTTAGTCTTACAAGATTTTATATGAGTTGCTTGGGTATTGCTGCTATGGCCATTATAATGTTTGTAGCAATGCGTACTATGTATCAGAATAAAAAGAAGAATATAGCAATTGTTTTGGGTAGTATTATTCTTTTTGCTGGTTCGTTAGGCCTTGTAAGGGCTCAAGCCCCAATTATTGGCGATGTACTCTGGATGAAGGCAATGATACCGCATCACTCTATCGCTATATTGACTAGTAAGCGAGCTGATATACAAGATCCAGAGGTTAAGCAATTAGCGGATGATATAATTAAAGCACAAGAAAAGGAAATTGCAGAAATGAAAGCAATGATAAAACGATTGGAGAATAACAAATAAATAAAATTAAAATGAATAAAAACATCATGTATTTAGGCTTAGCCGTGATTGTTGGCCTATTAGGCGGCTTTCTACTATTCGGTGGAGATTCGGCAAATAAGGCGACAAGTAATACGAAAGACAAGCACGAACATTCAGAAGAAATTGCATCTAATCAAATGTGGACATGTTCTATGCATCCACAGATTATGCAACCAGAACCTGGCGATTGTCCCATTTGTGGTATGGAATTAATTCCTGCCGAAACGGGTGCCGAAGGCCTAAGTGCCAATGAAATAAAAATGACTGAAAACGCTATGGCTCTGGCCAATATCCAAACATCAATTGTAGGACAAGGACAAATGGATAGTAATTCTCTGAAATTATCTGGTAAAATTAAAGCTAATGAAGAGTCCAATGCCGTACAGGTCACATATTTTGGAGGAAGGATAGAAAAACTCTACGTTAATACTACAGGAGAGCGTGTTGGAGCAGGCCAACGTTTGGCAACTATTTATTCGCCCGAATTGGTTGCAGCACAGCAAGAACTGCTTACCGCTTCATCCTTGAAAGAATCGCAACCAGAATTATATAAGGCAGTTAGAAACAAGCTTAAACTTTGGAAACTTTCAGAAAAGCAAATCAATGCCATAGAAACTGCTGGAAAAGTGCAAGAGAATTTTCCTGTATTTGCAACAGTTTCAGGAACGGTAACACAGAAAATGGTAGAAGAAGGTGATTACTTAAAGCAAGGACAACCCTTATACAAAATTGCAAATCTCAATACAGTATGGGCAGAATTTGATGCTTACGAAAACCAAATAGCTTATTTAAAAAAAGGACAAACAATCAAAGTAACTACCAATGCTTACCGAAATGAAGTATTTGATGCAAAAGTTTCATTTATAGATCCTTTATTAAATTCAGCTACTCGAACAATCGTAGTAAGAGCGGTTCTGGAAAACAAGAAAGATCTTTTCAAACCAGGAATGTTTGTGGAAGGAATAATTAAGGGTGCCCAAACAAGTACCGAGAATACCGTTTCCGTACCGTCAACAGCTGTTATGTGGACGGGAGAACGCTCTGTTGTCTATGTAAAAACAAATCCTAACAAGGCTATTTTTGAGATGAGAGAAGTTTTATTAGGCAACGCCACTGGCGATAGTTATACTATTCTGGAAGGTTTAAAGAATGGAGATGAGGTGGTAACTAACGGAACGTTTACCGTAGATGCAGCTGCACAATTACAAGGCAAAAAAAGTATGATGAATGCCACAGGTGGTAAAACAACGACAGGTCATGAAGGCCATTTAGGAATGCAAGAAGATAAAAATACTACTGTAGAAAACGTGGATAAAACCAATCATTCCCAAATGAAGGAAAGGATTGCCGTTTCAAACAAATTTCAAAATCAATTAAAACAGGTTTTTGATGATTATATCCTGTTAAAAGATGCATTGGTAAATGATAACGCCAAAGGTGCTCAACAGGCAGGAAAGCAAATAGACCAATCCTTGAAGAATGTGGATATGAAATTATTATCTGATGAAAAGGCACATAATCATTGGATGACAATTCAGAAGGAGATAAAGACCTCTGCAAACGCTATTGAGAACAGCTCAGATATAGCAACGCAAAGAGGACACTTTAAGCATCTTTCTGCTCATATGATTAGTAGTGTACAACTTTTTGGGGTTAACCAAAAAGTTTATGTAGAGTTTTGCCCAATGGCAGATAACAATAAGGGTGCTTATTGGATAAGTTTAGAAAAAGAGGTGCGAAACCCATATTATGGAGAAGCTATGAAAACCTGTGGAGAGGTAAAAGCAACCTTAGAATAAAATGAATTATGGATTAATTAAGTAATCTGTATATGACCATAAAGTAATCTTGGTTTTATCACGGCGAACGATAATGAGTGAAAGTAGAAGATATAAAAGAAAATCTGAAAGGAAAAAGCATCAACCTATAACTGATATTTCAAAAAAGGATAAAATTATAGGTTTGGTTGTTATGGTATTGATTTTTGTGGTTGCTGCAATAGCTGCCGTTTATTATTCTCTATATAAATCTGGAATAACATTATTTTGAAATAAGTACCATATGAACGAGACTATCCATATTAAAAATATGGTCTGCGCAAGATGTATTTCGGCAGTATCTAATATTTTGGAACAACTTGAAATACCGTATGTTTCTATTAAATTGGGGGAAGTTTTATTGGTTTCAGCATTAAATGCAAACATCAAAAATGGTCTTTCCAAAGAACTTCAAAATTCAGGGTTTAGTTTGATTGACGACCGTAAAAGTCAACTTATAGAACAAATGAAAACATTAGTTGTTGATAAAATCCACCATTCTTCCGAGGAGCCGGGTTTTAAATGGGCAGATTATATAGGCGAAAATATTCTTCTTGATTATAAATATTTAAGTTCACTATTCTCTTCAGTAGAAAGCATAACGTTTGAGCAATACATCATCAACCAAAAAATTGAACGCATAAAAGAACTTATTGTTTATGATGAATTAACCTTGAGTGAGATAGCCATTCAACTTAACTATAGTAGCGTAGCTTATTTAAGCAATCAGTTTAAAAAGGTTACAGGAATGACATCTTCACAGTTTAAAAAGTCTGTAGATAAAAATCGAATAGCGTTAGATGAGATATAAATTTTAAATAGAGCTATAAACAAAAACACATTAAAATTATAATAATATGAAAGCTAAACTATTTGTTTTTACGATCCTTTTAATTACATTTTGTAAGACTACGGCTCAAAAAATTTATAAAACCAATGATGGCCATATTCAGATGATGACTTTGGTTGACGGTGAGCCTATCAAGGCAGAAAGTCATGATTTGGATTTATTTCTTGATTACGAATCTAAAATAATAAATGGTGTTATTGATCTTAAGACTTTAACGACAGATGTTCCTGAGTTAAATACCATTTTATAAGAGTGGGAAGAGCCGTTAATCCTTCGGTTTACAGGTTCAGTTCCATCCGTGGATTTTATGGCAAAACGTCACGAGCCTATCAATTTTAATTGGCAGGTGGAGATTTCATATCAAGGAAAATCCTATAAATCACAATTTAAAGCAACCATTACCCATATAGAACATGGCGTTAATATGTCTTGTCTGATAAGTGCGACAGGACAGGTTTTGGTTTCAGAAACGGGTTTGGATTCCGTAATACCAGGATTGGATAAGGCTATAGAAGTGCAGTTTGCGCAATTGGTATTAAAGTTGGATTAGTACTATTCTGTATTTTGATATATCATTAAAAGATAAAAGGCTGTAAAAAATATTTTAATTTCAGTGATATTAAGAGGCATTCTGAAATTAATTGGGTAGCTATAATTGTTTATAAATTCAACGAATTATGCAAATTCTACAAATCATTCTGCTTAAAACGTAACACCTTAAAGTCCTTTAATTCTGAAATTTGTAGTGTACAAATAAGAATAGGATAATGGAGACAGTCAATATATTTGAAACCAAAGAAAAATCTTCTAAACAGGGAGTAAAAAGATCATTTCCTGTTACGGGAATGACCTGTGCATCGTGTGCAGCTAGCGTTGAATCCGTCCTTTCGCATACTGACGGCGTAAATAGTGCCAGCGTTAATTTCGCGAGCAGTTCGGTACTTGTGGACTATGATGATACCGTTACAGAAGAAAAACTACAAAATGCCTTACGTGCGGTAGGTTATGACATCATCATCGATGCGGAGAATCCCTCGGAAGTGCAACAGGAACTTCAACAAAAGCATTATCAAGATATAAAGAACCGCACTATTTGGTCAGCAATTCTTACACTTCCCATTTTTGTGTTGGGAATGTTCTATATGCAATGGGAACTGGGTAAGTGGATTTCTTTGATATTGACTTTTCCCATACTTTTTTGGTTCGGTCGTAGCTTTTTTATCAATGCTTTCAAGCAAGCCAAACACGGTAAGGCGAATATGGATACCTTGGTAGCTTTGAGCACAGGAATCGCTTTTCTCTTTAGTGTATTCAATACCTTTTTTCCTGAATTCTGGTTGAGTCGTGGTATCGAGCCACACGTTTATTATGAAGCTGCTACGGTAATTATAACCTTTATTTCTTTGGGGAAACTCTTGGAAGAAAAGGCAAAGTCAAATACCTCTTCGGCCATTAAAAAGCTGATGGGATTACAACCCAAAACACTAAAAATTATTGAGAATGGGGAAGAAAAAGAAATTCCCATTTCGGCTGTGCAAGTTGGTCAGACCATTTTAGTACGTCCGGGAGAAAAAATACCTGTGGATGGAGAAGTTTCCAAAGGAAGCTCTTACGTAGATGAAAGTATGATTACGGGAGAGCCCGTTCCAGTTGAAAAAATAAAGGATGAAAAAGTATTTGCAGGCACAGTAAACCAAAAAGGGAGTTTTCAATTTACTGCAGAAAAAGTAGGTGGAGAAACCTTGCTATCCCAAATCATTAAAATGGTTCAGGAAGCACAAGGGAGTAAGGCGCCAGTTCAAAAATTGGTCGATAAAATTGCTGGAATATTTGTTCCTGTCGTATTGGGGATATCTATTATTACGTTCATTGTTTGGATGTCAGTAGGAGGGCAGAATGCATTTTCGCAAGCCTTATTAACTTCTGTAGCAGTATTGGTAATAGCCTGTCCTTGTGCGTTAGGATTGGCAACACCTACTGCCATTATGGTGGGTATTGGTAAAGGTGCAGAAAACAACATTCTTATAAAAGATGCCGAAAGTTTAGAACTCGGTTATAAAGTGAATGCTGTCATTCTTGATAAAACAGGCACAATTACAGAAGGAAAACCATTGGTAACTGATATATTTTGGAAGGATAAACTTGAAAATCAAAATCAATACAAGCAAATTCTTTTGGCAATAGAAGTGCAATCAGAGCACCCTTTGGCAGAGGCAGTGGTAAAACTTTTGAAAGAGGAAAATATTGAACAAGCTGAAATTGATTCCTTTGAAAGCCTTACAGGCAAAGGCGTGAAAGCCCAAACAGAAAATGGTTAAACATATTTTGTGGGTAACCATAAGTTAATGCTTGAGAAAAATATTCAAATAGACGCTTCTTTAATGCAAACAGCAGAAAGTTTAGAAGACCAGGCAAAAACAGTAATTTTCTTTGTTAACGAAAAACAAGTGCTGGCGATACTCGCCATTGCAGACAAAATTAAAGAAACTTCAAAAAAGGCAATAGAGATGCTTCAAGAAAGAGGCATTGAGGTCTATATGCTTACGGGAGATAATAATAAAACCGCATCTGCCGTCGCAAAACAAGTTGGAATAACAAATTACAAAGGCGAAGTAATGCCTTCAGACAAAGCAGCTTTTGTTGAAAAACTGCAAGCAGACGGAAAGATAGTAGCTATGGTTGGCGATGGCATCAATGACTCACACGCTTTGGCACAGGCCAATGTAAGTATTGCAATGGGTAAAGGTTCAGACATCGCAATGGACGTGGCGAAAATGACCTTGATAACCTCAGATTTACAATCCATCCCCAAAGCATTGGAACTCTCAAAGAGAACCGTATTGGGCATCCGTCAGAATCTGTTTTGGGCGTTCATTTACAACATCATCGGAATACCTATTGCAGCAGGAGTTTTGTATCCCATAAATGGATTTTTATTGGATCCAATGATCGCAGGAGCAGCAATGACTTTCAGCAGCGTATCTGTAGTTGCAAATAGCTTAAGACTTAAACGAATAAAACTTTAATATTAATTATAAATTCAAATACTATGAAAACTTTAAAATTTAAAACAAATATCAATTGTGGTGGGTGTATCTCGAAAGTAACACCTTTCCTTAACAAGCAAGAAGGAATTGAAAGTTGGGAAGTGGATACTGTTAATCCAGATAAAATTCTTACCGTTAAAAGCGATGGTGCTACCGAAGAAGATGTAAAGGCTACATTGCAAAAAGTAGGCTTTAAAGCTGAAGTTGTTGCTTAATACTTTCGTTTTAATATGATCTATATTATAATTTTGGTTGTGATTCTGCTGTTCGCTGTTCATTTTTATAACAAAGCGGAAGGGCAGAGTGTTCAGCCTCTTCCATAGTTTTGACACAAATTACTAGTGGAGAATATTCTTTACTAAAGAAAGCATAAATAAAACTTAAATTTAAGTAGAGAACACATCAAATTAAAAAATCAGATTGTTTTTTTAATTACATTTATCTGATTATTCAAGAATGGCAAAAAAGCTTCAAATAGTGATTATGGTAATTATGCTTGGCATATTTTTAATGCCTACGAGTTTATTTGCCCATATTAATTTTTCTCATCAGTCAGAAAAAAGCTGTTGTTCCAATAGCACGGAACAGACCTCTAGCGATTGTTGCAAAAATCATAAAAATCAAGACAAAAAAACAACAGATTGTGGCGGCACTTGTGGGAATCTTTCTTGCCACTGTCCTTCCACAACAACCTTACCTATAAATTACACTGCAATTTCAGAAGAAACAAACACTGTTGTTATTGCTGGTTTCAAAAATTTATGGAACTACGGCAAACAGCAACCAGAACCTATTTATTTCCAGATCTGGTCTCCTCCAAAATTAAGCTAATACTGCAATCCTGACAGCCATAGGTCTGTCATGTTGAAAACAAACACCTTGTTTTCAACATTCAAAACAATAACAATTTTAATTCCTTTTATAAATGAAATCAATGTTTAATATATTGATGGTGCTATTGGTGGTACTATCAACTACTTCGGGTTACGCCCAAATAAAAAACACAAAAACCGAAACCGTAAAAATTTTTGGTAACTGCGAGTTGTGCAAAACGTCCATCGAAAAAGCGGGAAACGTGAAAAATACGGCCAACGTTGCTTGGAACAAAGACACCCAAATGGCAGAAGTGACTTTCGATTCAAAAAAAACAAATCGGGACGAAATATTAAAACGAATTGCCCTTGCAGGTTATGACAATGAGCAATTTTTGGCGCCGGACAATGCGTATGCACAACTTGGGGAATGCTGCAAATATGAAAGGCTGAAAAAGGAAGCGGCAATGGCTACGGATCACACCAAAATGAAGATGGAAATGTCTGATTCAAAAATGGATATGGCTATGTCTGAAACGATAGAACCAAACGCTTTAGACGCGGTATTCAACAATTATTTTGCCATAAAGAATGCTTTGGTAAAAACCAATGCTACAGTAGCGGCTACAAAATCGTCTGAATTGTTGATGGCAATAAAAGCTCTAAAAGTAGAAACGCTTAAAGCTGAAGAACAAGCTGCTGTAACTAAAGTATTGCCGTCTATAATGGATGCAGCAAAAAGTATTTCAGAAACCAAGGATATCGGCAAACAACGGGAAAAATTTAAAGTCTTGTCAAAAAAGATGCACGAAATAATACCTTTTTACAGTGCTATGGAAACCCTTTATTACCAATATTGCCCAATGCAGGATGCCAATTGGTTGAGCAAGGACAAGACCATTAAAAATCCGTATTACGGTTCACAGATGTTAAGCTGTGGCTCCACTGTGGAAACTATCGACTATAAAAACTGAAAAAACAATAAAACACAATTTTCAATAACAAAATGAAAAAAATAATCTTGGTGCTTTTATTTCTGGGAACACTTTCTCTTCAAGCACAAAACATAGTGCGTTACGACCTTTTTGTGCGCGATACCATTGTTAATTTTACTGGCAAAGTAAAACGCGCCATTGCCGTAAATGGACAGATACCAATGCCAACGCTCACGTTTACCGAAGGCGATATTGCCGAAATTTATGTTCATAATGAATTGGACGAAGAAACATCCCTGCATTGGCACGGTCTGTTTTTGCCTAATAAGGAAGATGGTGTTCCCTACCTTACCCAAATGCCAATTCCGCCGCACACCGTCCATAAATACACCTTTCCCATCATACAAAATGGGACCCATTGGTACCACAGCCATTTTGGGCTTCAGGAACAGATAGGGATGTATGGCTCTATGATTTTGAAAAAAAGACCGGATGATAAAACCTTCAGAAAAGGGATAGACGATTTGCCGACCATTCCCATAGTTTTGAGTGAATGGACAGACATTACACCCGAAAATGTACACAGAATGTTGCACAATGCATCAGACTGGTTTGCCATAAAAAAAGGAACCACCCAAAGTTATTCAGAGGCAATAAAATCGGGACATCTAAAAACAAAACTTCACAACGAATGGAAACGTATGAACGCGATGGACGTAAGTGATGTTTATTATGACAAATTTCTTATCAATGGTAAAAGTGAAAATGAAGATACGTCGCTAAAAGGCTTGAAAGCAGGGGATAAAGTACGTCTACAAATTTCAAACGGGGGTGCTTCCAGCTATTTTTGGCTCACGTATGCGGGCGGAAAAATAACAGTAGTTGCCAATGATGGTAATGATGTGGAGCCCGTGGATGTGGATAGAATGCTCATTGCCGTTTCTGAAACCTACGATGTAGTGGTGACTATTCCAGCAGATAATACGGCCTTTGAGTTTTTGGTAACGCCGGAGGACCGCACAAAATCGGCTTCCATTTATTTAGGCGAAGGCATAAAACAACTCACTTCGCCACTGCCAAAATTGAAATATTTTGAAGGTATGGAAATGATGAACGGCATGATGAAAATGAATGGCGACCTGGACCAAATGGGGATGAATATGAGTATGCAAGAAATGGATATGAATGTGGTGATGTATCCTGAAATAACAGGTGCTTTAGATACCGGAAAAGATAAGAAAATGAAAATGGACCCCGAAGAACCTTCAGGCCATAATATAGATCAAATGGATGGGATGGATGGAATGAAGATGAACGAAGAAATGTATAAAAGCAATGAGCTTTCAGAAATTACGACACTAAATTACGCTATGTTGAAGTCTCCTACCATAACAACGCTCCCTATGGATGCACCTGTAAAAGAACTACATTTTACGCTTACGGGTAATATGAACCGTTATGTTTGGAGCTTGGATAACAAGGTGATTTCTGAAAGTGATAAAATCCTGATAAAGAAAGGAGAAAAAGTAAGGATTACCATGTACAATAATTCTATGATGCGCCATCCTATGCACTTGCACGGGCACGATTTTAGATTGCTCAATGGTCAAGGCGACTACGCACCTCTAAAAAATGTGGTGGATATTATGCCTATGGAAACGGACGTCATCGAGTTTGAGGCAAATGCTGAAGGCGATTGGTTTTTTCATTGCCACATCCTGTATCATATGATGAGCGGTATGGGTCGAGTATTTAGCTATGAGAATCAGGAACCTAATCCATTGATTCCAAATCCAAAACTTGCATTAAGGAAATTAAAAGGGGATGATAGGGAATTCCATCTAATGGCAGAAAATGATTTTGCGACCAATGGAAATGATGGGCAATTAATGATTCAAAGTACACGATGGAGTTTTGGTGCCGAATGGCGTTTGGGATATAATAATATGCACGGATACGAAACAGAAACCCATATAGGTCGGTATATTGGAAAAATGCAATGGCTAATGCCATTTGTAGGTTTTGATTGGCGCTATAGAAAATTGGGTCATAATGAGGTCGAGGAAAATCTTTTTGGTCAAAAAAATACCAAGGATAAACGTGCCGTATTAAGTGTAGGGGTTAACTATACTTTGCCAATGCTTGTTATGGCACAGGCCGAAATGTTTTCTGATGGTACTATCAGATTGCAATTTGAGCGTACTGATATCCCGTTGACTCAAAGATTGCGTATGAATTTGATGTGGAATACAGACAAGGAGTATATGGGAGGATTAAGATATATAGCAACGCGAAATATTGGTATTACCACTCATTACGACAGCGATATGGGTATAGGATTTGGGATTTCGTTGAATTATTAAAAAATCTATAGTTTTTTGTCCATTGGAAGATAACAATATTGTCGCATATTGGTAGAGTACGAAAAATAAAATCCTTATTTTGATGCAGGTATGTTGGCTTGTGGGAATGTCGCGAATGAAATTGAATAGATAATTCCTGTGGCACAATTTGCAGTTATGATCATATTTTGAATCGATAAATAAGAAATAACCTACCCTTCTGTATTGCGGTAACGTTCATCTCGAATTTCTGCATAATACCCTGACAGTCTATATGATTTAGCGTGTTGCGTTTGTTTTATATTTGAAAACTTTACAAAGAATTTTTTTTAATAACTTGGGCATAGCCCAAGTCATGGTGAATACAAAAAAAATGAAATACGAAGATAGAATAGTTTGCTTTATTGATATATTAGGTTTCAAGAATATAATAAACGGAACTGTCGATAGAGAAGATAACGATATTGAATCCGAAATCAAATTAATCCATGAAATCCTATCTTTAGGTATAGAACTACTAGATATAGAAGACAAATACAAACTTGCTAAATCTAAAATAGTAACCCAATTTTCGGATTCGTTTGTAATTTCATTTTTAGTAAATGAAAGAAGTGAAATTTTTTCAACCCTAATTGAAATTCTTCATCTAATAATGAATTTTATGGTCAAAGGTATTCTCGTACGTGGAGGAATTGCATATGGAAAATTAATTCACACAAATAAGGTCGTTTTTGGTCCAGGATTAGTGAAGGCTTATGAAACGGAATCTCGGGCGGCTATGTACCCAAGAGTTATTTTAGACAAAACAGTTATCGAAATAGCTAAAATGTTTCATTCTCACGGAGGGAATCCTACTCACGAAGAAGATTCAATTATGAATATAATTACAAAAGATTCTGATGATATGTATTACATTGATTATATTCAAAAAGTTCAATCTGAATTAGATGATCCTGAAATAGATATGGCGAATTATATAGAAAAATTAAAAAATATAATCGAACCTCTTATGGAAAATGAAGCACCAGATATTAAAGTTAAAATTGGTTGGCTTAAAAATAAAGTAAATAAACTAATTGAATCAGCTACGAGTGAAAAATACATCAAAGCTTTAAAAAAATCAGGAAACTTTGATATAGCCGAATATTATAGTGGACTAAAAACAATATAAATGTACTAACCCTAACCGATTTGAATAAAATAGAGGATTTTAATCAGGAACTGAATTCGACAGAATACAAAACTGCTTGGCAAGAATTCCAAACTATGAGAAACTGTTTGCTTCATTGTTTAATATTCTCATATCATGATACAGTTAGAGACGGAACAAGTGACAAGAGTAATTTCTTTCTTAGAATGGTAGAAGATATATCTCAGTCTACTATATCAATCGAAACTTTGGCTAAAGAAGGAATTATAAATACTTGTAAAAGAGAATTGAGATATTTAATCGAATTAGCTATTAAGGCAACGATAATTACAAGAACAAGTACTAAAACTGACATTAATGAACAGATAGAAGAGTATAAAAACCTACTAAATTCCTCAAACATAAATCCATTGAATAGACTTAAACTGGACTTTTTTACCGAAGAAGACGAGAAGAAATTTAAAACAGAAGTAAAGAAAGCTTATGGTTTACTTTCAAAATTTACTCATTCAAGTTCAGAACAAATAACCGAGAGAATAAAAAGAGCGATGAGTGGGAAAACTATCGGGTTTGAAGGAACTCAAGAACTCAAAAATTTAAATGAATTAATTGAAAAGGTATTTTCTCAAGTAATTGTATTCATTTTTAATTCAGTACCACAATACGTAGTTGGCGATTATCTTGTAGAAAGTAATGGTGATATAAATAATTGGTATTTTAAAAAATCAAGATTTATTTCTTTAATTGACGAAACATTTGATTACAAGCATGAACGTCAGGTAAAAATTGAAAAAATTAGAAAAGAACGAAAGGAAAATATAAAATAACTACACACGACAATGACGATGAGCAATTGCTTGTTTTCGCCTACTTCTTAAAATCCTCGCGGATTTTCAGTTTGGTGCGTACCTGGAAGTTTCTTAGTAATCCACGCAATTACGTGAGCCGAGACCGTTCCCAGCAATAATGCAGGTATTAGCAACATCAATCATCTTATATGGTAAATTTTTTACATTATTTAGAAAACCCTCAAATCAATTATGAAAAATTTTATGAGGTTATGCGTGATTTCCGCAGAGGTGGTCTCAATCCAACTATGTATAATGAATTTATTGAGACAATAAAGCAATTACCTAAAATTCGAATGAGAGGTCCATTCGCATATAATGTTTTTGATAAATTTAATTTGACAGATGTCTCTCCAGATGACTTTATGGTTATACAAAAAGAAGTTATTAAAAGAGGAATTAGAGCGAGTAAGGTCTGTTGGCATCCTGAAGCTAGTTCTAGTAATTGCAAAGTTGATGAGAAAGGAGAAATTATCGTAAGTGCAGCTCATTCAATTCAAAATAATGGAATATTAAGAGAAATATCAGAAAATGACTTCGTGATGGGTTATGCATTCAAGAAAGGCACAATTGAAGGTGAAGAAATTCAAAAAAATACTGCATCCATATTTTGGGGGTTTTGTAATACTCATGATTCAATATTTAACCCTATCGAAACTACACCATACACAAAAACCGAAGAGCAAAATTTTTTATTTGCTTACCGCGGTTTTGTAGTAGCATGTCACAAAAAAATGGAAGTTTCCAGTTTCATGAATTATGGTGAACAATCAAAAAAAGATATTGAAGAAAACAAAAAACTTTTCGATGTTGCAATTAAAACAACAAACCATGCGGTAATCGAAAGCGAGGTTTTCGAGTTGTCAAATTTTTATCCAATAGCAGCATCTTCCGCCTTTTATTTGGATTTTGATTTTGAAGGAAATGAAATTCCACATTCCGATGATAGAATAGAAAATATCTTTGTTACATTGCTTCCAAAACTTAAGGAGAATAAAACTTATTTTATATTAAGTTATTTCCAGAAGGATAAACATTTATACGGAAACTTAGGTGAGCAACTTCGAAAGCGAAATAATTTGAAATCTGACATAACAATGATATTGGGTGCGCATACTGAAAATGTATTTTTCAATCCAGTTTATTATAAAACATTTATTGAAAAGATTGAAGAAATTCTTCATGAACTAATGTTTGAAACACAAATGGATCACGGCGTTGTAGGAGCAAACGACGAGATTCAGCATCAATATTCCTATACTACAAATAATTACTTGAGGAATCCTCATAATATTAGTTTCTTTGGTTATTAGGATTATTACTGCTGGTAACATACATTTTAGAAAACTCCTCTCTGGCACTCTTTGGAAAGCGTGTCTATTTAAAGTTGCATTTGTAATGTTTACATTTACTTTTAAAACCATCAAAATCACTATATTTGGTATTCTCCCCAATTAATATGCTTGCTGTTATGGTTTATCCTTAATTTCATCAAGTTTATTTTACGTGTAAATCAGCAAACTTTATGTTGATAATTTTTAATTGTTTATTAATCTTGATAGTTGTAAATATGTTAATTTTACATCAAAAATAAACCTACAGGTTGATTTAATGAAAATAATTGATACATTTGCAATAGTAAAAGATAGTTTATATTCAGTTCAATATGAAACTGAAGACTTAAATGAATTTGCTAAATGTTTTGAATTATGGAACGATCCAATCTATCTAAGAGAGTTTTTCGAACAACACAAAAAGGATTTAGACACCGAGTTTTGGAAAGGCCTTACAATTGAAGAGGCTATTATTAAAACAAGAGAGGACGCCAGGCTTTTTGAAGAAGAATTACTATACGTTGCAGAAACCGGAAAAACTGAAAGACTTGAAACATTATCTACACTATTTGAACCTTTATCTGAAGGCAAAATTGAAAAAAAGTTTGAAAAAGACAAAGCTAAAGGTATGAAAAGGCCTAGTTGGCTTCGTATTTATGCCATAAGAATTGAAGCCAATCTATTTGTAATTTGTGGAGGAGGTATTAAACTTACACCAACAATGAATGAAAGATCCCATTTGTTATTAGAATTGGACAAGTTGGAATTCACTCGTGATTACTTATTAAATGGAGAAGACGAAAATTTAGAATTCTTCGAATTAAATTAAAAAAACCAAACGGATACCAATGAGTATTAACAGTATAAAAAATAGACTTAAGGAAAATTCAAAGCAAGATAATACTTGGATTGAAAGAGCAAAATATCGTAAAGAAAATAAAGCTTGGCTTGATATTTCTTTTGCTATTGCTGTAAAAGTAATGTCTGCGCTAAAAGCTAATAAGGCTGCTAATGTTTTTCCAAAAACCCAAAAAGAATTAGCTGAAGCAATGGTTTGCTCACCACAGTATGTTAATAAACTATTGAAAGGTACGGAAAACTTGCAATTAGAGACTATTACTAAAATTGAGCAAATTTTAAGCATAAATTTAATTGAAGTTCCAGTATTTCAAACGACAGTTCAAATTCAAGTTGAGCAATATCAACATTATAATAAATCTGATGAATCAGTAAAAGTAGAGTCCAATCTTTCAAATTATGAAGAATTGTTTGGAGCATTTTCTTATGAAAATGAACCTGATTGCTATCTTAAATTAGTTGCATAATGGCTGAAGAAAAAAATAAAATAGGCTTTTCATTAAAAAAAATTACAACTGAACAGTTTGCAATTATTGAATCGTCCTATATAGAAGGTGAAGTTGTAGAATTAAAAGCTGGTTTAAGATTTGGAATTAACTTTGAAAATCATATTATTTCAGTAGTTTTTTCTACTAGTCTTATTCAAGAAAAGTCACCGTTTTTAATCATAGAAGTTGGTTGTCACTTTAATATAAGTAAAGATGCGTGGGAGAGTTTCTACAATGAATCAAAAACTGAATTAATAGTTCCAAAAGGATTTATTGGCCATTTAGTAATGTTAACTATTGGGACCACAAGAGGAGTTCTTCATAGTAAAACAGAGAACACGCCTTTCAATAGCTTTTTGCTACCAACATTAAATGTAATGGAACTAGTTAAAAAAGATGTTGTTTTTAAAGTGGAAGGCGAAAAGGAACAAAACGCTATTTAACAAAGATAATTATCGATTTAAATGAATTGAAAAGCATTTTTTCATTATCCTAATACACTACAAGATTGTAATATTGATTTAATTTTTGCTTAAGTAAAACATTGTATTTGGGATTCTCTCTGGTTAAAACGCACGCTGTTATTGTTTTACGTAATGGGTGGGTTTGTGTTTGTTTAATATTAAGAAAATAATATATACTATTTATGACTGGATAAAACTTAATTATATTAAAAATCATGCGTTTATCCACAGGTTGTGCTTAATAAAAAATTTATGGAAAAGCAAAGATACTACACCGACAATGAAGGGCCAATTGCTGAAATTGAATTGTTAGCTCTTCAAAAAGCAGTTGAATTAAGTAAAGAGATTGAAAACATTCAACAAATCACTATTTTAATTCATACAAAAGGAAATACTGGTTATATAGAAAGAACTATTGGCGAAAAATATTTAAAAGGCTTATTTAATGGAACTGTATCTGCTTATTCAAACGGACCAAAAATTAAGATAGAAACTTTACGGACTTATGATAAAATTTATGGTTGGCAGAAAAAAAATAGCATCCTTCTTGCATTCGGTCTTGACTCAAAAGACTTATTTAAATATGATGATGACCCAAATGTTAAAGCAATTGTTGCTCATCAATGGATGAAATCTGGAGTTACGGAATGGACAAAAGCTTGGAATGCAACTGAATTAATTTCTAATAAAAAGGCTCAACCTACTGATCTACCAGATGTAATTATTCAAGAAGCTTTTAATGAGCTAAGTAAAGCCATTAACCGAAGCACAGGCATAACTCATCATATGGATAATGACAGATGCAAAACCTACTTGAGAGCCCTTAACAAATACAATTATGAATTAAATCCAATTAAAATTAAGTCTTATTTGGTTACAAATTTAAACTGGGATAATAGACACGCAGAAGATGTTATAAAGCTAATTGAAAAATTAAACTCTGGAAGTTATTTTATGGGTGGCGAAAAAACAGGTCTTCAAAATCACATTAAAAGATGGAAATCAAGAATATAAACTCTAAGTAAAAAACATGGTGACGGTTGCATAACCACATAATTTTTAAAAACTGAACCGATATATGCCGCTTTGAGCGGTTTTTTTTTGTTTCAATTTTGACCCTAGTTTGGTAATTCAGTTAAAAATCACGAAACAAAGTTTTCTTTCCCATTTTTTCCATTGTACTACAATCGTTTGGTATAGGCGTAAAAGGGTACTATGTGCCTTTCCATTGCATTTATCATAACTCTCTTGACCTATTCGTTGGATAAGGTGGTATTGTTTGTGGTTTTTAAGTTTGGTGAAAGAGGTATTATAAAAGTGTATTTTTTTTAAAAAGACTAATGTTACACCTTGCAATTTGAATGGATGCAACCAATGTCCTTTTTTTTATTTGTGGTTTGGTTTAGGTTTGGAAATCCAACATTACCTATATCCAGGGTCAATTAAAATTATAGAATTTACCTTCGTATAAAATGTAAGTTGGAAAACACATTTATAACAGATTTGACAACATTTTGTTTATATATAAAAGCTGTCACAGAATATTAAAAACTCAGTGTTTATTTTGGGTTGTGATATTGAAATTTAGTTGTCACAATGAATTAAAAGCTTGGTTAATACCTTGCTGTATTATAGTATAAAACTAGTGGTTATGGAAAATCATTTTGAAATTATTTTGTGGCTGGCGGCCTTGGGTGTATTTTATAAATTGGTTGTATTTGTCCTTTGTTGTTGCCTTCCCGAAAAGCGTTTAAAACTGTTGTCGAAGTGTTTATCATTGGATAAGCCCAAACCATTCATTTATATTGGGATACCACTAAAACTTTTGGCAAAACTGACTGGTAAAATGGATGATAAGGGAACTTGAAGTATGTCAATACCTTTTATTTACAATACATGGCCTTAGTTTTTACAGGGTCTTATATCCCTTGTTGTGCTCGTTCTGATTTGCCGTTCCGCGTTCCTTTGCTATTTTAGATACTTTAAACTTTTTGGCACCCTTCAAACCAAAGTGGTACGTAAGTATAAACTGCTTTTCCTCATTCACTTCAATTGATTTCTCCACTGGCGTGTTTTTGAAAAGCGTGTCTATTTGTGTTTGTATTTGTAATGCCTTTCACTGACTTTTAAAACGAAAAAATCTTTATATTTGTTATTCTCCCCTATTTAAAAACCCACTCTTTTAGTTTTCCGTAATGGGTGGGTTTGAGTTTGTTTTATTTTTATAAAATATTTTAATTTAACCAGTATGGATATAGGAATTATTGGATGTGGCATCTAAATACTCTCAGAATTTGTAAATCAACAATATGCTTAATAAAAACTTTATAATGTTATTAAATGAAGCTCAATTCACTAATGAAATATTAGCTTCTGGCACAACTCAAATTGGAAAAGTTAATTACGCTAAAAAAGGGATGTACTTTGCCGCTTTTACTTCTCTTTCAACAGGTTTGGAAAGGATTGGAAAATTATGTCTTATTATAGATTACTATATTACCAATAATGGAAGTTTTCCAAATGAAAGTGTTTTAAAAATTGAGATTGGGCATAACTTAGAAAAGCTTTATGAAAAGTCAAAAGAGATCATTTTACGCCATAATTTAAAATTAAATTTTCTTAAAGATTTGGATTCTCAAATCCATCAAAACATTCTTTCCATACTAACAAGGTTTGCAAAAGGAGATAGATATTCAAATATCAATTATTTAGTTCAAAGTAAATCTCAAACTGATCCAATTTCTGATTGGTATATAAAAGTTGAAGAAGAACTATTTAATCTGAAAGTTTCAAATTTTACAAAAAATAAAATTTTAGAAAACGCAAAATATATTGATTGTCTAATGAAAGAAAGTTCGTCAGCTCTTTTTTTCAGTGAAACGGGAGAAATAATTAGAACAATTGGAGAATCCAGTTTAAAAACCGGAATGGCAGATGCCGTAAGGAAATATCGTCAATTATATGTTGCTCAAATAATTAGATATTGGGTTGAAATTTTGAGAGAGCTTAGTTGGATAACAATAGAATCTAGAAGTTCAGATATTCCTTATTTTAAAGAAATGTTTACGATATTTTTTAATGATGATAGCTATTTATTGACGCGTAAAAATTTTGAAAGAATAAGGTAGATTTTTTACTTAAAGAGTTGCCGCATCAAAATATTACGCAGAGGTAAGCCGAAATATCCGAAAAAAATCAATTATTATTTGATTCAACTGTAATTAATATGGCGAGAATTTTAAAAATCAGAGAGAAATCAAAACGACGAAAAGTTCTTTCATTTGATGAATATGAAAATAATCTTGATGGAATGAGTAAGATTCAAAGAGATTTACAAAATTCATTACGCCCAAATATATTTGAAATTACCTCAATGACTCAACTACTTTTTGAGTCATTAAAAAGATTGAGACCATATAACAAAACAGTAAAAAATGAAATGGGCTCAATCAATAGGGAGATATGTAAACTTTTAACTGAAAGAGGATTACTCGATAATAACGTTACGGTTTCTAAACTAACGGATAAAGGTGAAATTCTAATAAAAAATAAAGATGATGATCCAATTGAGCTATTTCAATTATGGATTTTAGGCTATGATAAGGTTCCAAGTACACAACTTTTTCAAATCAAACCTAATGTTAAAAGAGATTTAATCTACATAAATGATTTGGTAAAAGACTACGAAGAGCATAAAGTGGTAATAAATTTCCAAAATCAAAAAAACAATAAACGAGACCATAGAACTAAGACTATTATTGATTTTTATACTCGATGTCTTCAAGAAAGGCAACTAATTTTAGACTATTATTTAAACGGTGTATACGAAAGAGCAATTAATAAATCGAAATCTCATTTTTTCAATATGTTCGGAATGAATGATTGGTTTGAGCATTTTAAGGATTATCCATACGAAACAGCTAAAACTTGGTTTCCAAGAAGTTTCGACTATCGAAATATAGATTGTGTTTCCCATAGGATAAATGATTTGAGCGTAAGAGATTTGCCTTCATATTTTAGCTTATACTCGAAAAATAAGGAGAAATTCTACAAATTACTATTCAAACGAAAAACACCTGATCAAATATTTCAAAATATTAACTTTAATTTAGAATATATTCCCTTAAGTAAAGATAGAAAGGCAATTTTTAAAGAATTAAAACGATCATTTAAAAGTAAGAAGTGGCTGACGTTTTATGCTCTTGCGCTACCACAGGTTGAAGGATTATTTGCAGAAATGGTTATGACTGCTAACCCTGACAAAAATATTTCGAATTCGCTCTCTGAAAAAGTCAAAGCAGTTAGACCAGATTATGGATTAAGTAATTCATACTTTGATTATTATGAATATGTTGTTCCAGTACAGCGCAACAAATTTTCACATACCGGATTTGGTGAAGATTTTAAGCTAAAAGCATTTGATTTATTAATCGATTTAGATCATATTTTGACAGTTTTCGTCGAACTAGAAAATCCTTTTGTTAAGGTTTCTAGAATAATCAAAATGCAAAATCCAATGAACTTTGTAAAAGTAGAAGACTTCGTAAATTATTTTAATTTATTAAGTAATCTTCATAAAAATCAATTGATAGAAAAGAAAATAGAACTATTAGATTTTCACGAAACATTTCTAAAACAAAATTGTCAAATAGAATACATTATACAAGAATCAGTTAGTGAATTGGAAAAAGCATTTTCAGAATTACAAATGCAGTTTGAATTTGAGTTTTCAGATTTTAAAATCCATGATGATTTTTCTAAATGGAAACAAATATTGGTCGAAAACAAATCAAATGAAGTATTCCTTGAGAAAGTTAATGAGCTTTTCCTGCACTATAGTGAAAACATAGAGAGTGTATTAAGAATAAACTTTTTCATTCATGGACTGAAAAAATACATTTACATCAAAAAGATAATCCCACTTGAATTGGAAAATTCCTTTAAAGCATTTGAGAATAAAAAAGAATTTATCCAAGGTTTATTGCTTTTAGAAAAAATACAATTGCCCCTTGAGAAATAATGTAAAATTTATAAAAGCTAGTTTGGTAACAGCTTAACCTATCAAAAGTTATAATGCATCTGAAGCCCCCATTCTGGCTCGAGCGTCACGTGACCACTACAATGGCTCGTTCTAAAATAGTTTAAGCGCCAAAATTGGCTGTTAGGGCTACCGTCATAGTGCGCTAATGCTATACTCAACTTGACCTAATGCTATGTTCAGGTGGTGCTAATGTATGGTTCAAGGGGGTCGAGTGCTACCTTAATGCTACATTTTCCCTACGTTTAAGCTATGCAAAGGCTAGTATAAGACTACTTTCACAATTTTTTTAATGTCTTGTCCTGAAATACACCTCAGGCGCGCTTTTGGAAAGCGTGTCTATTTATGGGTGCATTTGTAATGCCCTTCAATGACTTTGGAAACCGACAAAGTAATTATAATTGATATTTTGCTTTGTTAAAATGTGCGCTGTTACTGTTTTCCGTAATGGATGAGTTTTATTTTATATTTAGTAATTAATAAAGTTTGTGGCAATCTTTTTTAATCTTATTCAAAATATAGGCTGACAAATTTATTTTTAAGAATACGTATCTTTGATGGAGAATAGTATACAGTTAGTTACTTAATCAATAAATTATTCATGGATAAAAATCTTACAACTTCAGATCTACATAGAAGAAACATTCTGAATAATAGTTATGCGCTATTAGAGATTGAGAAAGAAGTTGCTTTTCCTGGAATTCCATTTGAAGCTACCATTAAATATACCAAGAAACAAATTGCTGACTTTTATGAAATAGATGTTAGAACTATTGAAAGATATATTGAGCAACACGAAGAGGAGCTTCTTGCCAATGGTTATGAAGTATTGACAGGTAAAAGACTTAAAGTATTTAAAGAAGTATATTCAAGGATAGTCGTTAATTCAGATGAAAGAAAACCTATTAATGGGGATGTTACCGACATTGATGTCGGAGACATTTCTAGAGCTCCTAAGTTAGGAGTATTTGACTTTAGAACATTTCTCAATATAGGAATGCTTTTAACTGAGAGTAATAGAGCTAAGCAACTGAGGTCTCTAATATTGGATTTGGTAATAGATACAATTAATGCAAAGATAGGTGGTGTAACTAAATATATTAATCAGAGAGAGGAAGAGTTTCTACCAAGTGCAATTAGAGAGTTTAATTATAGAGAAAATTTCACAAAAGCATTAGATGAATGTATAGTAGATAATAAATGGAAATATGCTCAATTTACTGATGCTGTTTATAAGAGTATTTTTAATGAAAATGCGAAAGAATATAAACAAATATTAAAATTGAAAGCCACCGACTCTCCAAGAGAGACTATGTATTCTGAGGTGTTAGATCTTATAGCTGCTTATGAAAATGGATTTGCGGACGATTTAAAAACGAAGTCTGAAGAGATAGGGCATAAATTAACTATTCCGCAAGCCACACTTCTATTTGGTGAATTCGAATTAAAAGGTCAGTCCATTTTAAAACCGCTTCTGGAAAAGGCACGAACATTAATGGCTAGTAGGGACATGGCCTTTAGAGATGCATTACACGAAAAACTTAACAATTATGTTACGCATCTAAATGAAACAGAGTTTGATAAATTCTTGGGCAAGCATAGTATTTCATTAGAGGAAAGATTGAAGGATAATATTGATGTTTTTAAGCGACTAAAAAATAGGTGAAAATGGGCTTCAACTATTTTAACGTTGCATATGCAATTAAAGAACACGACTTTATTATTGAAGAATCTGGGGGTGCCCATGGTATTAATTCTATTGGATTATTAGAAAGTATTCTAGAGCATATACAAAACGATCTATACTATCCCGAATTTGAAGATAAAATTTCACACTTAGTTTTTTCAGTAAATAAAAATCACGCTTTTAGTGATGGCAATAAAAGAAGTAGTATAGCATTAGGTGCGTATTTTTTGAAAATTAATGGACTGGATTATTGTATTGATAAATTTATTATTGATATGGAAAATATAACAGTCCAAATAGCAGATAATAAAATTGAAAAGGATTTACTTCACAAAATTATTTTTTCTATAATTAATGAAAATGAGTTTAGTGAGCAATTGAAACTTGAAATTATTGAAGCAATAGGTTAATATTTTTGATTTAATTAAACACTCTCAAATAGGGCACCTTTAAATAGTCCTAAATCTATTTTTCAAAAGAAAAGTTTGACAAGTGCAGACCTTGTTCATTGGTCAACTATAATCTTCCCTACTGGCGCGCTTTTGTAAGGCGTGTCTCTTTATCGTTGCATTTGTAATATCCTTCATTAACTTTTGAAACCGACAAAATAATTATAATTGATATTTTGCTTTGTTAAAATGTACCGCCTCTTTGGAAGTTATTGACGGAAAGTTAAAAGTAAGCAAGCAGCGGCGAGTTTTTAATGATCACTAATTTCCTATATCCAATTACTTTTTTTTCAATAAATAATAAGAATCTACTATTAAACTTTGGCAAATATCGGTTGATTTTGCCAAAACTTAATGATAGAAACATCTACATTCCCTCGGGAAAGTATTTAAAATTTAAAATAGATTATCCCACTGGTGCGCTTGTGGAAAGCGTGTCTATTTACTGTCGCATTTGTAATGCCCTTCATTGACTTTTGATACCCACAAAATTATTATATTTGATATTCTCCCCGATTATAATCTACCGCTTTCCGGTTTTCCGAAATCGGTAAGTTCACGTTTGTTTTACCTTTATTACACTTAAAATCCTAAGAACTTAGGAAATAATTTAAAACCAAGATTATGGCTACATTGAATGGAGCAATCCGCTCGTACGGTGCATCTGTCCGTAGAATGGAAAGAGAGCAACAACGAAAGGCTCGTGAAGCTGCCAAAAGGTTTAAGGAGCAGCAAAGACTAGAAGAAATTAATAATGCACAACAAGCTGTTTCTGATTGGGAAAATTATGTTGAAACAATTCAGTCTTTACACAAAAATTGCACTGAACCTGTGGATTGGAAACAAATTGAAAGTACAAAAAAACCTTTTGAGCCAACTCTTCAAGCAAAAAATGAAACAATTGCTAAAAATAAATTAGACAATTTTAGACCTTCTTTCCTTGACAAATTATTTGGTTCAACCCAAAAGAAGATAAATAGATTAAAAGCTCTTTTAGAGCAGGCTAAAGCAAAAGATACGAAAGAGTATGATGTAAATTTTAAGGAATATATTGAGGAATTAAATAATTGGGAAGAGCTTCAAGAAATTAGTGCGGGGATAAAAGACCGGAAAATTGAATTTTATAAAAAAGCGCTTCATTATTTTGATCCATTTTCAGATATTGGAGAGTTGGGGACAGAGATTAGTTTTAATTTTGAGGAAAGCTATATCGACATTGATTTGCATGTAAATAGCTTGGATGTAATACCAGATTATGAATTAAAACAAACAACCACTGGAAAGCTCTCGAAAAAGGGTATGCCAAAAACAAGATTTAACGAATTATATCAAGACCATATTTGTAGTGCTTCGATGCGAATTGCTAGAGAAGTTTTTGCATATTTACCAATTGATTATGCTAGAATTAATGCAGTTGCGAAACTCGTTAACACCCAAACAGGGCATTTAGAAGAGCAGCCGATTCTATCAGTTATATTTCCGCCAGAAACAATTGAAAGTCTTAATTTGGAAACTATAGACCCTTCTGATAGTATGATGAATTTCGTTCATAACATGAATTTTAATAAGACAAAAGGGTTTTCTGTGGTAGGAAAGGCAGAATTGAAAAAATAAAGATTCCCTTGCTGGCACGGGCGTCTCGCCGATGTCTTCTGCGCTTTCTCATCCGATAGAAGGTTGTATTATAGCCTAGCCAAACCTAGGGTCGCATAAATAGCATAAAAGTTCCTACTACTTATCATAGCCAATAATCGCAAGAAGTATTTGGCCTTTCAGGGTTAGTATGTATTGTTGGTCTTTGTGAGTAGGGGTGTTGGGAATAGTCATTGTTGTCCATCCTCGTTTTAATAGCGGGTCTAAAAAATTTGACCTATTGGTACTGTGGTTTGATAGTCCTAGCTTATGCATTAACTCCGCCCTTTTAATAGGCTGTTGTAATGCTTTGAGTATAGCAATGACTTTATCGTGAAACTCAGCATTAACTACAGCAAGAGCTTGGTCATTAGCTTGGTCACTAAGTTGGGATATTTGTATTGTTATATCTTGTGGTATACTATTATCATTAGGTTTAGCTTGGTCATTAGCTAATTTCCGACCTGGAAAAGAGTGCCCAGAAGTTCAATTGTAAAGTTACAGATATTGAAGTTGGTAATTCTTCTGATGTAGAGTGGTGATAATCTTGGCACTATCCAAGAGTATATTATGGTATTAAAGAATTAGCTTCCATGTGCTACAAAGTTGTTATGTATGTATGGATTCGCTCCAACAATTTTTCAAATTCATGTTGGCCGCTATAGTATAGGGAGGCAGTCCCATTATATCTTATTTTAAAGGATTCTCTTGTCTCTTGATTGGTTAATAAAAATGCTTCATTTTCAAAAATTGGAATTTCAAAATCTATCTTGGGAAAGCGCGCCCTTTTGTGTACTTTATAATCTTCCGTTCCAATAAAAGCCTTTACTTCATCATTTGCCAATAAGCTGTACACATCATAATATTGACGCATCAAATTGGGGCGGGATTCTGCGTCTTCTTGCTCTTGTCTATATTTTGTTGCTATTGTCTGCAGTTTTTCAACCAAGGTATATCCAGGATGATAGCAATTTACTTCAATGGCTCGATTGTTAATAATAGTTATTTCAGGATTCTGTACCGCCTTATCATAAGCCCAAGAACTTATTGTAATTTTTGTATGTGGTGTTACAGTATCAAATCCTGCTTCAAGTATAATACCTTCTTTCACACCCTCTATATTACTTATTTTACTATTATATTGTAGTCTAATACCTCCACTCCGGTAGTAGTTCTCATCATCAAAAGCAGTGTCTCTTTCAATAGACACAATGCCATCAATTTGGATATGGTGGGCAAGCCAATCATAATATTCCTTTCGGGATAAAACACTTTTCGTTTTAATTTTCTTTGGATTTTCATCAACTCTTAAAGAAGCAGGCGGTTTGATATGTATGTCTATGTCCTCTGAGAACCGATCTATAATTTTATACCCTTTAGATAGGGAAGTGCCCCCTTTAAGCTCAAATTCCAGACCTTGTTTTTTAAGTCCATTTAGAACATGCATAATCCAGTAATCTTTTTCGATCAATTGAATTTGAATACCTTTTTCCTGTTCTAAAATTCGCAATAAATCAAGAAAATCAGATCGCTGATGTAAGTAATTAAGAGGCATATTCCCGTTTTTCTATGGAATTAAACAACGGCATGAATACTTTTTTTGCCCTTGCACCACCGTATGTTTTTACATTTTGTTTAAGTTTTTTTAAATCCATTGTTTTTGCTTTGTCCTTCACTTTTAACAATACTTCTTTAGGATCCTCGGCCAGTCCATTAAGATTGTTTACTAAATCCACTAATAAAAATTCAGTGGTCAATTTTTTAGGAAAACGGGGTTTTAAATGAAAGAAAAAATGTCTACCGCCTAACTCAAACTCGCCGTGTCGCTTGTGGTTATAAACAACCCTTTTATTATAAAGTTGTGTGGTCCCTACTCCAAGAACATTATATGCATTGGGAGAAGTAAGCAGAAACTCATCATCCTTAAGAAAACAGCGCACCAATTTCTCTTCATCTGGAGGGGTAAATCCAAAAGCAGATACTTTTGGGTAATAGTATAACCCAGGCGCAAGCTTTTGAAGAGTTCCATCTTCCAAAAGTTCACCAATATGACGATCCACAGCATTTGACCATTGTTCAAGGTCAGCTCTACGATATACATTACCACGTCGAAGATGTCCTGCTAATTCTTTCAGCTTACTCATATTAATTTCATTTGATTTTATAATGATAACAATTTTTATACCAAAACGCAAGTATTTTCATTGAAAATTCCTGCAAAAGTACAATAAAATTTAAATCAAGCTACTTCAATATACTTTACTTAATGGTAGATTCAGGTGCCAATTAATATATGGCTCAAGCGGTTGCGTGTCTTGACCTAAAATAGCTATACATCCCTCTGCTGGCATAGATGTTTCGGCCATAAAGACTAAACAGATGTATAGTTCTTTTAGGATTATCAGTTACATTTGTATAACTATATCAGGATTTATTCTTTAACCTGTATAGTTATTTTAGGACGGGTCATAATGTATGGTTCAAGGGGGGCGAGTGCTACGATAATGCTACATTTTCCCTACGTTTAAGCTAGGCAAAGGCTAGTATAAAGCTACTTTCATAATTTTTTTTAAAACTGAGTTGGACGGGTCAAGCATTATCTTTCTTGCCCGTTTACCCTAGGTTCACCCGTATAATAGCCTACTCAAAGCATAGTATAAGTTTGGTATAGGCCTATTATTATTATTAATAACTGGTAGATATTAATCTCAAGTAAAATGCAAACCATCAGCGGGGCAAATTTAGGTGTACGAGAAGTTTAGGGCTTTGTATTACATAAAAGTGCTTAAAATAGATGCCCTTATAGGTTTTTTATACTCTTTAGATTCATAATACCCCACTGGCTCGCTTTTTAAAAGCATGTCTCTTTATCGTTGCATTTGTAATGCCCTACACGTATTTTAAAATTGAAAATATAATTATATTTGATATTCTCCCCAATTAAAAAACCCACTCTTGCGGTTTTCCGTAATGGGTGGGTTTGCGTTTGCTTTATATTTGTGAAAACACCAACGACCCTGGATGGTGCAAGCTTCTCGCCCGTGATTTTCAATTTTTATGGCTCTAAAAAACACACTTATTTTATGTAGCTGTTTATACTATAAAAACAATTTTGGCAATAATCTTTTATATGGAATAGCATATAATACATTTTATTTCCATTCTATTGTATGTAATTACATATAATTTGATATTTTTGTTTAAATTTATATTTAATTACATATAATGGAAGAATTAGCAAATTTTGTAAAGAATAGGCGAAAAGAGGCCAATCTTACTCAAGAAGAGTTTGCCGATAGGGCAGGAGTAGCTTTAACGGTGATCCGAAAAATCGAACAAAACAAAACGAATTTGAACCTTGAGAAAGTAAATCAAGTTTTAAAGATGTTTGGACATAAACTTATGCCCGTTAGTTTTAAAGATATAAAAGAAAATGAGACAAGCTAAGATATTATATAACAACATTTATTGTGGACTGCTGACGGAAACTGATCATGGAGAATTCACATTTAAATATCATGAAAATTATATAATAGATTTTCCGGATCAATTTATAACATTCACTATGCCAGTTAGAAACGAAGCGTATAAGGATAAACGGTTATTTCCGTTTTTTGAAGGATTGATTCCGGAAGGATGGTTATTAAACATAGCATCAAAAAACTGGAAAATAAATACCAATGATAGAATGGGACTATTATTGGCATGTTGTCAAAATTGTATAGGAGCTGTTAGTGTGGAACCAATAAATGTGAAAGATGAGTAAGTGTTTATACTGTTATAACGAAGTTGCTTCAGGAAATGATTTTCACATAGCATGCAGTCTCTCTTTTTTTGGAGTTGAAAAAGCTCCGAAAATGGAATATACTCTCGATGAAATATCAGTATTGGCGCAGCAAGTTGTTGAACGCAGTATTTCTGTTCCAGGAGTTCAGCCTAAACTTTCTATGTCATTTAATACGGAGAACAAAAAGGATCATCGACTAACGGTAGTGGGGGCTTTAGGTGGAAATTACATTTTCAAACCGCCATCAGAAGATTACCCTGAAATACCAGCCAATGAACATTTAACAATGAAAATAGCTCAATTATTTAATATTCATGTTGTACCGCATTCCCTTATAAGATTAGCTTCTGGTGAGTTATCCTATATTACAAAACGTGTAGATAGAAATGAGGATGGTTCAAAAATACATATGATTGATATGTTTCAAGTAGTAGAAGCATTTGATAAATATCGGGGTTCCATGGAGCGAATAGGTAGTGCAATTCATAAATATGCTGATAATACCTTTCTAGATATCCTTCGTTTTTTTGAATTAACTGTTTTTAGCTATTTGACAGGAAATAACGATATGCATCTAAAGAATTTTTCGATGCTGAAAACGTCATATGGATGGGCTTTGTCACCTGCTTACGATTTACTGAATGTAGCGATAGTAAATCCACAAGATACAGATGAACTGGCATTGACAATTGCGGGTAAAAAGAAAAAAATAACTAAAAAAATCCTCACGGAATTTGGAGTGGATTTAGGTTTAACCAAAAAACAAATAAATGGAGTTTACAAACGTTTTGTTGATTTGAAAGAAGATGCTATTGTCTTAACCAAAATATCTTTTTTAAGTAAGAATATGCAGCGCAATTATATTGAACTTTTATTGAACAGATACCAGTCTTTAAACGATTGACCTTGTGATTAATTGTTACCTAAATACCCCTTAGCTTGCGAAAGCGTCCTCGCCCGTGGCCTCTACATAGTTTCATCTCACGAGAATATGTTTTGCCTATCCATAGACTAAGATTACTTAAATAGTTTAATAGTGCCTATCACTTATCATAACCCATATTTGCAAGAAGTATTTGGACTTTTAGAGTTATTATGTATTGTTAGTCTTGATGGGTAGGGGTGTTAATCCTCGGCCTGTGGGCTTAGAATAGGTTCGTTGTCAACCTGAGATTATAGGCGTAACCGGTGCCTTGATCAATTATATTCATTTCAACATCCTCAATAGAAAATTGAGAACATACATTTTCCTGTATTACGTTACTAAATTTTTTGATTGCGTTAAAATGTTTTTATTTTTCATTTTAAATTTACACTCCCAAGTCATTCAATCATTAGCCTACAAAAATAAAATAGTTGCTAATTATGCCCCAACAAAATGCTACTAGCCCCGATCTGCTAGTTTCAAGTTTTATTAAATATGCTATGCTGCTAATCATGGGAATATCATTGTCCCTCGCTATAGTTTCTATTATTATATATTCGACATGTTAGAAAAGTGATTGGGCCAATTTACTATGATTATATGGCCATTGCCCTCGTTATAATTAATAGTATTACATGCTTAGAAAAATTCATTTATGGATTCCTTAAGCGGGTATAATTAGCTTCCTTAAAATTAGCATCAAACTATCTCGGAATTGACTTTCTTTTGCCATTAGCGAGATAGGGAGCCAAGATCATCTTCAATCAGGAAACTTGTATAAAAGATGGAAGAACTATAATAAGTATTTTAACTATGAAAAAACAGTTGTATAGTTCTTTTAGGATTATCAGTTACATTTGTATAACTATATCAGGATTTATTCTTTAACCTGTATAGTTATTTTAGGACGGGTCAAAGCCTAGGTTCACCCGTATATAAGGCTAGTATAAGGCTACTATAAGCCTACTATATCCCATAGATAACGTTTTTTCTGTACGGAAAAGTAGGAGGGGAGTAATTGGGGATAAAAACCTTCGTTTGGCGTTTACCTGCACTGAGCGGAGCCCAAGGATAAAGCGTATCTATTTATTTTCGCATTTCTAATGCCTTTCTGTGCCTTCATCAAAAATCATTAAATTTGGTATTCTCCCTTTGGTCACCGTAGCCTCGAGCGAGATGAATCATTTTAAAAGCCCACTCTTATGGTTTTCCGTAATTGGTGGGTTTTTAAAATGAACAATTGACAATTAGACTATTGGATTTTTAGATTATAGCTTAAAGCTAATTTTGTCATATTCCCAACTCAATTTGCTGGGTGTTTCGGTTTTCCGTAATGATTGTATTTCACTTTAATTTATGAAATTACAGCATTGGTTTTTCGGAAAGTGACATTCCTTTAGGATTCTTAAACTACCTTTTTTAAATCGACTAATTTAAGTTCCCCATTTGGGGTGATAATATAAATTTCTTTCTTTGGATCTTCTTGTGCTTTCTTTTTATAAGTTACAGAAACCTGCATCACAAATTGTAAACCCACAACAGGAGTGTCTGCGTTGGTTATTTTATCAAAATTATCGGTTGGCAGGCTGTTGTAATAGAAGCTGTTTGATTTGCGAAGTTCTTCTTTTAAAACAACTTCATTAGACCTATAATAATTGTTTAAATAAGAAATATCCGATGTTTCAAATGCCTGAAATTTCTTGTATTGTGCTGCAGGTTGTATATTAGCAAATTCAATATTAAGTATCGGGTCTGTCTCCCAGTCACTGTTTTTATGGGGAATGAGTTTTTTACGGTTCGCTACTATTTTCATTGCGTTTTCAAGTAGTTCATTATATATGGCGTCTATTTCGGAGGAATGATACGTTACTTTAATAATATTGTGGATGTCATATTCTGAAGCAATTTCAACCAAACGGTCAAAAACTAAAATATCATCCACTTTTAAAATGATGTTTTTCTTGATTTCAAAACCACCTTCCACCTGATTGATTTTGGTTTGGTTTTGGTTTTTCTCCGTCACATAACCATATACTTTAGTTTGGGTTATAAAATCCACATACATATCCTGTTCATGTATTCCAAGGGATTTAATAGCATTTTTAAAACTGGATATTCGTTGATTTATTTTTGAATTACATATTTTAACCGTGCTCCCTTCCTCGTTTAAACCCAGTGTTATGACAAAAGAAGTGGCCTTAACATTTTTAAGCAGATTGACATTAAACTGCATACTTTCATTAGTCAAAAGCACTTTTTTAGGGTTATTAGACAAATGCAAATCGACGTTTTGATACTGGTTGTTTGTGTTTCCGTAAATTTGGTTTCCTGAAATTTGCGCAAATCCCATTTGCGCTAAAAGAATACATATTGCTGTGATTTTGGTTTTCATGATTTTGTGTTTTTTAAATTAGACTACAAGAGTACAGCACATGAAATTCAAAGAAACAGCACAACCACTTTCTATGTGCTGTAAACATTTATCTATACATTTACAGTGGTTTTACTGTGGTTTTTTATGAGTTACTTTTTACTTTTGAACTTAATTTAATGCGAGATCTGGAATTGTTTTACCGGTTGAAGGAAAAGGTGCTTGTAGCATACCGCGACTGCTATCCATTTTATCAAGGGGACTGGAAAAGCTTTGGTTCGCGCGACATCCAAAACCTAATAGATGCCATAGAGAATAAAACGCGGCAAACCATCAGTGAAAAGTGGATATATACCCATTTAAAACCCGAAACCAATGAGAAACTCCCCAGAAAAGATATGCTCGATATCCTTTCCCGATTTGTGGGCTACACCGGGTGGGATGAGTTTACGTTCCAAAAGCAGGAAGACTTTAATGGTACAGTAAAAGGGCGTTCCTTGCTTTGGGTTTGGGTTGTTGCAGGGATAGTGTTAGTGGGTATAATCGCTTACGGAATTATACAGAATAGTAGGGTTGTGGATACTAAAACAGAACCCTCGGAAGCCATTGAAAAACCGATTTTGGAAACCAAAGAATCTAAATTGAATGAAAAGGAACCGGATAGGGAAACTCAAAACAGCACGAATGTTCCGTTTAAAGCGAAAGAAAAAGAGAACGGGATTCTTAAAAAGCAAGGAGAAAGGAATGGAATAACAGAACCCTTTCTCGGGCCCGAAGATTATACCATGATCCTGAAAGCATTTATGCTATCAGACACCAAAGACTGGGAGACACGGAAACAAAAGTTGGATAAAATATTGTCCCCTGATCTGGAAGTGATAGTGATTTTGGGAAATAATCTGGGTGCGGAGTATTTAAACAAAACGGAGTTTGCACAAAAACTCATCCTGCCAACCGCCTCAGTCAGAAAAATGAAAATAACCGATTTACAAACCGGCACCAATAACCAGGTGCGGTTTATAAGGATACAACAGGAATAATATGTGGCAAAAGCTCTTTTTAACGATATGCATAGGGACATCGGGAATACTGTTTTCACAAGATTCCGGTGTGCGGGGTGCCATTGCCATGGAATTCCCTGCACCTTCCATCGCGGCATATCAGGAGAGTTCACAGACCAAAATTTATGATTTTTACAATTATCTGGGCCTGCTTACCACCCCAGAATTATCGAATAACCTCAAAACCCAAATACGGGAAAACATTTATACACTGTTCAAGGATACCAACATAAATATCCCAGACCCAACCTCTGAAAACCCAGATAAAATAACTTTACAACAATTGCTGGATGCCATGGAAAAGCACAGCAAAACCACCTTTATCGTGGTTGGCATGCAATCGTCCCCCGTTACTTTTGAGGATTATTGGGTAAATACCTATACGCTTGAAATAAAAACAGGCACTCAAAAAACAACCAAAAGTCTTCAGCAAAAAATATACTTCCACCCGGAGCAAAAGACGTTTGGCAGCACCACCAAAGAGGTTTGGACCTTGAAGTTAGGGGAGGTCTCCACATTAAATTAATATATGGGTTGCTTAGAGATTTTTATAGAAACTATAAACAATATTTATGCCTCAAAAAAACCATAATGTAACTGCTAAAGTAAAGTAATATGAAAATCACACACATATTTCTATTTTTCCTATTGCTAAATAATAGCGCTCAGGAATCCCACTAACGCGCTTTTGTAAAGCGTGTCTATTTGTGGTTGCATTTGTAATGCCCTTCACAACTTTTGATACCATCAAAATAGTTATATTTGGTATTCTCCCCAATATAAAAACCCACTCTTACGGTTTTCCGTAATGGGTGGATCTAAGCTTGACTTATTTGAATTAAAAGAATAGTTGCACACTTGTGCGACATGTCTTTTCGTATATACTCATTTTAACAAACGCAAAAGGCTGTAATTCAACAGCAGTCTATCCGAAACTAATTCAGCTTCTAATGTCTGACTTTTCATTTGAAATCTCTTCAACATTAAGCGTCCAACACTTACAAAAATTTCTTCCTCGAAAACGTACTGAGGAATTGGTAAATCACAAAGGTAATTCCCAGACTATTTGCTGCCGTCAATGCTTAACGCAACACGCAGATGAGTTTGTTCAGAAAATAATTACAGAATAATACTTTCTACTTCACCTGTGAAATCCTTAAGGTATTTACCATTCCCTTATCTACAATAGGCATAGCCGGAAGGTTTATTAAATAGTCGCCTTTGTGCACATAGCCTTTTTCAATAGCAATTATATTTACATCGTCCACGGTTTCTACAGTACTTACATATTTATCTTAGTAAAACGCTTTTACGCCCCAAAGTAAATTTAAACGGGCAAGAATAAGTTTGATTGATGTAATGGTTAAAATATACGCCTAAGGACGCCAAGCGGAAATCTGAAAGGATCTTTAGCCGTTGTTGGTAATTGTACAAATGGCTTCCGATTCATACTAACATTTATATACTCGTTTTTTTTAAAAGCACTGGAGTTGGGATATTTCTATTGACATCATCCATTTGTTAACTTCTCTATGCAATTTAGAATAAATATATTATGTATTTACTAAGATAATTAAATTAAATATTGGTTGTTTATCGATAAAAAAACGATAATCACCGATTATAGATAATTTTTATTTATTTTTAGATTCCTCCCCAGTTATTTAGAAACCTAATTTTCTCAATTATTGTTAAACTAAATACTGTTTTTATGAAACCAACCAAACTATTTTTCAAATTACTTTTTTGTACATTTATGTTAAATGTATTTTTTATGAACGCACAGATAGATAACCAAGAATGTGTCGTTATCGAAAATGGAACCGACCCTGCAGGAATATACAGTTATTCCACAGACATTGCATCCCTAGCAAATTACGAACCTGTTGTCTTTAACGTAAAATTTTGGGGTGTCAATTATCCCAATGGCGATACCGATTTTTATAATAGATTCCATGATTCCCTACAAGCAATAGCCAATCTTAATATTCTCTATAACCCGTTTGGTATTTTCTTTAAGTTTCGTGGTTTTGAGGAATTTAACAGTCCTGTAATCACAAATGATCCGACAGGGTATTATGTTTTAGAGACCATATCCCAATTTCACTCAATGGTCAATTGGGCTGCTGCCAATGGTTATAAAGATGTAAATGCCTTAAATGTATATGCTGTTGGATGGATGGGTTTTGCGGGCGGTTTAGCATATAGGCCAGGTTTCGTGTGTGCTACAAATTCTGGTCCAGGCGGATTGGCAGGTAATAATGCAGTACATGAAATTTCTCATAACCTAAATTTAAAACATACCCACTCTTTAAACGAGCATACCACCCGGGACCGCAACAACCTATATTTTAATGCAACCACAGCGGGGGATGAAATAGTGGATACCAATGCAAATAGCGGTTTTTATGACTCCAGTTGTGGCTGTACTCCCTATATTGATTCCAATTGTGAATATTTTGGTACTGAAACGGATGAGTTAGGATTTGAATACACAATAACACATGAGGATGTCATCAATATGATGGGTGATGCCTATGGTGGATGTTCAGCGCAGTACTTAACCATAGGGCAGGCCATCCACGTTCACGAAAAAATAGCAACCGGATATTATAATGCGGCTCTTACCAATGTGGCTTCACTTTACGAGCCTTATGCCGGGGAATATTTTGACCCAAACAATCCAAACGACCCATTATACAAACCCTTGTTTCAGCCTGGCTTTGACTATCGGTTTTTTGAATGTGATTGCGACTGTCCCGAGCCTGCCCCTTATGAAGATATTTCGTTTACCTATACACAAAATATAATCAAACAGGTAAGCAAATATGAAAGTGATTTTAGCACCATCTACCACCCAAACCATTCCGCAATAGGTATTAAAATTGAGAATAATCCTGTTTTTTGGCCACAACCCCGCAGATGTTATGACAACCCAAACCGTAGGCCAATAGGGGGTAGTTTAACAAGATTTAATGATGATATATTTAATGCCAATGTTACAGTGACCCCAAAGGATTCACTCGGGATAAACAGTCCAAATTTAGTAAATGAGCTGGACCCCGGTCTTTACAAAATTGATAAGATTTATGAGGAAGGGAATACGGAACAGGATATCATATTCAAGCAAGATTAAAAATCAAGAAATGGCTCCTAATAGAAATAGAATAGGGGCCGTTTCTTTTATTACAAAAGACATGAAATATTTTTTATTGACCATAATGTGCTTATTTTATGTTGATGCATATAGTCAATTTGGTCCCCAACAAATAATTACTCAAGCTGCAGATGGCTCCAAATGGATTATTGCTACAGATATAGATGGCGATGGGTATAAAGATGTAGCTTCTGCAAATCAGTTTGGGAGTAACCTCACATGGTATAAAAATCTGGACGGGCACGGAACCTTTGGTCCTGAGAATATAATAGCAAGTTTAAACCAGACCTTTTTTATATCTGATGCAGATATTGATGGCGATGGTGATATGGACGTTATGGCCGTATCTTTTGCACAAGACAAGATAGTTTGGTATGAAAACTTGGACGGGCAGGGCAATTTCAGTGTCGAAAATATAATTTCCAATACTACCGACGGCGCATATTGTGTGGTTGCGGGCGATCTGGACGGTGATGGTGATATGGATGTAATCTCAGGTTCCGATTTTTCAGGGTTAGTATGGTATGAAAATTTGGATGGACAGGGGGATTTTTTTAAGCACCTTATTGATAATAATGTTTCGGGCACTCGTTCGATAGTAGTAATAGATGTGGATGGTGACAGTGACTTGGATATTGTGGGAAATAGTACTGCTCCTAATAAAACCTATTGGATTGAAAACGTGGATGGTCTCGGTACTTTTGGTGCGCCCAACTCTATATATGAGATGGGGCAATATGTAACCAAAGTTATTGCAGCAGATGTGGATGGTGATGGTGATACGGATGTGCTTACAGCATCTTCGGGAGATAATGAAGTAGCTTGGTTTGAAAACCTGGACGGCCTAGGCAACTTTGGCCCAAAAAATACGATAACCAATACCTTGGTTGATGCCTGGACGGTTTATGCAGCCGATTTAGACAACGATGGGGATATGGATGTATTGGCAACCAATGCCGAACCTTTTGGCGGAGAAATTGTCTGGTTTGAAAATCTGGATGGGCAAGGAAATTTCAGTGCAAAAAAAACAATCAGTACCCAAGTGCAATCGCCCCGCTCGGTAATAGCTGCAGATATAGACAACGATGGCGATATGGACGTGATTGCCTCTTCATTGGTTGACGACACAATAGCTTGGTATGAAAATTATACCATTTTGAGGGTTGAGGAGAACCAAATTGACACCATTAAAATCTATCCAAACCCTACTGAAGGTTTACTTTATATAGATTCTAAAACCGAAAGTATTATAGGCACTACCGTTTTTGATATATTGGGTAAAAAAGTTTTTCACGTAGATGGAAATATCCAGCAACTTGATATTTCAAACCTTCAAAACGGGATGTATTTCTTCAAAATAACAACCCATACTGGTTCTTTTGAGCAAAAAATTATAAAGGAATAAAATCCTTACTATTTCACCTGCGAAACCCGCAACGTATTCACCATTCCTTTATTATAGAACAATTGGAGCCTGGACTTTACAAAATTGAAAAAATTTATGAGGAAGGGAATACGGAGCAGGATATCATATTCAAGCAAGATTAATAAAACCAAGAAATGGCTTCTATTGAAATAGAATAGGAGCCGTTTCATTTATACCAAAGGCCATGAAATATATATTGTTGACCATAATGAATTTGTTTTGCGTTAATATCTATTGCCAATTTGGTTCGCAACAAATTATTTACGTGAATAATGGGCTGGTAACTAGTATTTTTACTGCTGATATTGATGGGGGTGGCGATATAGATGTAGTATCGGGTGCAAGAACAGGTACTTTTAATATTGCTTGGTTTGAAAATCTTGATGGCTTGGGAAATTTTGGAACAGAGAATATTGTTGAAAACAACCTTTTTGATGAAGTGTATTCAATATACTTAGCAGATTTAGACAATGACAATGACATGGATATCCTAATAACGGCAATTTCATCAGATAAAATATTTTGGTATGAAAATCTTGATGGGTTAGGGAATTTTAGCGATCAAAAAATTGTAAGCAATCAAGCGGATGGAGCATTTTCTGTTATTGCAGCAGATATTGATAACGATGGAGATATGGACGTACTATCAGCTTCCGAATTTTCAGGTTTGGAGTGGTACGAAAACCTTAATGGACAAGGAAATTTTAGTGGCGCAAAAGTTATAGATAATACTATTGGCACTCCACGTTCTATTGTAGCGGCGGATATAGACGGAGATGGCGATCTAGATGTTTTGGGCAATGGAACAGGATCTTTAAAAGCTAATTGGCTAGAGAATATGGATGGGCTAGGAAATTTTGGAACACGCCATGTAATCAATAATGCAGGAGGCTATTTAAATGAGATTTTTGAAGCTGATGTTGATGGAGATATGGATATGGATGTTTTTTCTGTATCACCTTTCGATAAAGAAGTTACCTGGTATGAAAACTTAAATGGCCTTGGCGATTTTGGCTCAAAAAACATTATAACCAATACTTTTGAAGAAGCTTCGACGCTGTATGTTATAGATTTGGATAATGATGGCGATAATGATGTGCTTGCAATGGGAGGAGGGATATTTGACGGCGAAATTGTATGGTTTGAAAACCTAGATGGGGCAGGGAGTTTTAGTGTAAAAAAGAGTATCAGTACGGAGATGCAATTTCCCCGTTCGGTTATCGCCGCAGACCTTGATAACGATGGGGATATGGATGGGATCTCAGCCTCGCAAAACGACCATAAAATAGCTTGGTACGAAAACATGACAATTATGGGATTTGAAGAAAACCTATTAAATAATCTGGAATTTTATCCAAATCCTACAAAGGGATTGATGTATATAAGCACAAAAACTGAAATTATTATTAGTTTAACTGTCTTTAATATTTTGGGTAATAAAGTTCTTCAATTAGATGGAAATATCCAAAAATTGGATATTTCAACGCTTCAAAATGGTATGTATTTTTTAAATATAATAACTGAATTTGGAGATTTTGCACATAAAATTATTAAGAAATAAAATATTTCTGGACCGTCTTTTCAACATATTAAATTGGCTAAATATATATTTATAATTGCATGTGCTTATTTAAATCTTAAGAGAATAGCATAATTTGGACCGTAACGAATTATCTCTACGGAATCCCTATTGCACGCTTTTATAAGGCCTGTATATTTTTTATTGTAATTGAAATGAATACCACTGACGCGCTTTTGCCAAGCGTGACTATTGGTTTTCATTTGTATTTTCACCTATATAATTTTTATATAAACAATACGCTGTTTAGATGAATCTATGTGCTCTTCAAAATTATGAATGTATAGTTCAGGGTGGAAGCATGTATTGTTAAGGTTGGAAGCATGTATGGTTTATGTACCTTTTATGCTACTCGAGTGCTACGTTTATGCTAGTGTTTCCCTACTCAACCCCTAGTATCATACTACTTTCTTAAATTTTTAATTGTGATATTACGAGCGCAGCGTGGCAAATCGGAGATTCAACGTAGTTATTCTCTCGAAGCTGTAAACGAATGCGAAGTTTTTCACCGAATAAGAGCATCTAAATAAGGAAGCAATTGATAAAGGTCAGATGCAGTTGCTAAAATTGTTCAAAGCAGTCTTTTTTAAATATAGAATCCTCAACTATATCGAACTATGTGAAAGCATTAGACAGTTTATCCTTCAACATCAACATATCATCACTAACTTTTCTATCTAAAATTTTGGCATAATGTTGTGTTGTTTTGAGAGATTTGTGCCCTAACATTTTACTCACTGATTCAATCGGCACTCCGTTAGAAAGTGTGACGGTTGTTGCAAAAGTGTGACGTGCCAAGTGGAAGGTTAGATTTTTATTGATTTTACACAAATCTGCAATTTCCTTTAAATAAGCATTCATCTTTTGATTGCTTAATACTGGCAATAAGAGATGATTCTTTTGAATTTCTGAATCTTCTGCGTATTTTTCCAATATAGACGCAGCAGTCGGTAGAATTGGGATGTTACTTCGTGTATCTGTTTTAGAGCGATTTATTTTTATCCACTTTCCACCATCGATTCCAATAACCACATTATTTGAAGAGAGCTTTTTTACATCAGAGTAGGCTAATCCAGTAAAACAACAAAAAATAAAAATATCCTTAACCTGGTCTAATCTTTCAGTGTGAAGTTCCTTTTCTACCATTGCCTGAATTTCTTCCACAGTAAGAAACTCTCTATCAACTATTTTGAGTCTAGCTTTCCAACTGGTAAATGGATCTTTGGCTATCCAATCGTTAGCGTATGCAATGCGGATTATTTTTTTAAAATTAGTAATATATTTTATAGCTGTATTATGGGCGCAATTTCGGGTTGTTTTAAGATAATATTCGAAACCGGTTATAAACTTGTGATCAACGTCAGTAATAGGAATGTCCTTTACCTTATACACCTTTAAAATATAATCTTTAACATGCTTTCTTGCCGTTTTATAACGCTCTGCGGTACCAGCAGCAAAATCTTTACCAATTAAGTTATCTACTTTATCATTATGCTCTTGAAATATTTCTAACAGCATTCTGTGAGACTTATCCTTGCCGAGATAAAGAGTTTTTATTCTTTTTGCTGTGATCAAGTCTCCATTTTCAGTTAAATTTTCTTGAATCCTGTATATTCTACTCTGTATGGTGTTCATATACCTATTCAATTCCTGGGCTTCAGACGCCGTACCCTTAATTTTTCCTGCATCGGAATTCCATTTTTCTAATAATACTTTGCGTTTAATACTAAACTCACTTCGTTTCCCATTTACGGTAATTCGAGCGTAAATAGGGGCTTTACCGTATTTATTGACATCATTGCCCCTAGGATAAAATAGTATGGAAAAGCTGGATTGCATAGGTGCGTACTTTTTATTTACATTAAATGTACTAAAAAAGCTTATAACAAAAAAATGTTTAACATCTGCAAAGTGCTGTTTAATAGTACTTCACGGCTCATTCGGTGCGTAAAATAGAGTAGCAAAAACACGCACCGAATGACGCTCTTTTAAATTGATATTGAATACTATTTTTTGTTATTGAAGAAAATGAAAAAACCCGATAAACATTGTGTTTATCGGGTTTTAGTGAGATTTGATAATCTCTAAGCGGAGAAAGAGGGATTCGAACCCCCGGAGGTGTGACCCTCAACAGTTTTCAAGACTGCCGCATTCGACCACTCTGCCATTTCTCCAGTGGTATGCGTGCTCTAAGCATTTTGCTTAAGAGGTTGCAAATATAAAAAGCTTTTTTAAATATTCTAACTCTTTTTACAATTAAATTTTTATAAAATTATAAGTCATTAATAGAAGGTTGTTTACTTAAAAATAGGCATTCATACTTTTATCAGTATTTTTGTGATAAATACAAATTCAATCAAATAAATGTCTTCAAACACAATTGAAAAACTACAATGGCGATACGCCACTAAAAAGTTTGACGCGTCCAAAAACCTTTCAACAGAAAAGTTGAATATTTTAAAAGAAACATTCAATCTTACAGCTACCTCTTTTGGTCTGCAGCCTTTAAAACTGGTAGTTATAAGTAATACTACATTAAAGGAGCAGCTAATGCCGTTCACTTACAATCAACCGCAAGTGCGCGATGCTTCGCACGTTTTAATTTTGTGTATTGAAAAGAAAATCAATGAAAATTTTATTATAGATCATTTTAATAGGGTAGCGGGTACACGTAAAACGCCACGAAATGTTTTGGAACCTTTTGAAAAAAATCTAATCGCTTCTTTCACCGAAAAAGATGCTGCCGAAATTCGCGAGTGGATGATAAACCAGCTCTATTTAACTTTAGGAGCGCTTTTAACCGTTTGTGCGGTCGAAAAAATAGATGCGTGCCCAATGGAAGGTTTTCAACCAGAAAAATACGACGAGCTACTGGAGCTGGATAAAAAAGGACTGGAATCTATACTCGTATTACCGGTTGGTTATCGCGACGAATCAGACTACTTTAAAAGTCTGAAAAAAGTTCGCCGAGGTGTTGATGAACTTACTATTGAATTTAGTTGATATTTTTAGAATTTCAATTTTTATTCCATTACACAACTGCTACCTTTGGTGCACATCTATTATTCATTCTACATTAATCATTAAAAATTCAAAACAATGCCCGGATTTGAAATTTTCGGCGCCGAAGAGCGCAAGCAAGTAAACGACGTATTAGAATCTGGTGTTTTAATGCGCTATGGTTTCGACGGAATGCGCAATCACCATTGGAAAGCAAAAGAATTTGAAATCGCTTTTGCAAAGCGAATGGGTTCTGAATATTGTCAACTAGTTTCTAGCGGAACAGCGGCACTAACAGTTGCTTTGGCATCTGCTGGCATTGGCGCAGGCGATGAGGTTATTATGCCTACATTCACGTTTGTTGCAAGTTTTGAATCTATTTTGGCTTTGGGAGCTGTGCCTATTTTAGTGGATATTGATGATACATTAACCTTAGATCCAAAAGCTGTAGAAGCGGCAATTACGCCAAGGACCAAATGTATAATGCCTGTACATATGTGCGGCTCTATGGCAGATTTAGGTGCCTTGAAAGCAATTTGTGATAAACACGATTTGCTGCTTTTAGAAGATGCTTGTCAAGCAATTGGTGGTACTTATCAGGGAAAAGCTTTAGGAAGTTACGGCGATTTAGGGTGTTTCTCTTTCGACTATGTAAAAACAATTACTTGCGGTGAAGGTGGTGGCGTTATTACTAATAACGAAAAGTATGCATTGCATGCAGATCACTACCAAGACCATGGACACGATCATGTTGGCAAGGATCGCGGGGCAGAAACACATCCGTTTTTAGGGTATAATTTCAGAATTTCAGAATTGAATGCTGCAGTTGGAGTGGCGCAATTAGATAAATTAGACGGAATTTTAAAAACACAAAAGGAAAACTATACAATACTTCGCGAAGCTTTAGAAACCGTGGACGGCGTTACTTTTAGAAAAGTGCCAGAAGGGGGAGAAGAAAACTATTCATTTTTAAGTTTCTTTCTTCCAACGGAAGAATTAACCCAAAAAGCTCATAAAGCGTTAGCTGAAGCTGGTGTAGATGCCTGTTTTTATTGGTACACCAACAACTGGCATTATATAAATGGTTGGGAGCATTTACGAAACTTAAAATCGCTGGGTAACCTTTCTTCTGAAGTGAAAAGCCAAATGCAGGATTTAGACAATACCGATTTCTCAAAAAGCGATGCTGTAATGGGACGCACTATTTCGTTATTAATAAAAATTGGCTGGACCGGAAAGCAAGTACACGAAAGGGCAGAAGCAATGAAAAATGCTATTGCATCGGTGCTTTAGTAGCTTACGTATTCTTTAATTTCTAAACCATAACCAATCATTCCTACGCGTTTGGTTTGCTCACTATTAGAGATAAGCTTTATTTTATGAATTCCTAAATCGTGAAGAATTTGTGCTCCAATACCAAAATCTTTGCTGTCCATTTCAATACGCGATGCTTTGGCAATTTCGTTTGGTTTTTGGGCTTCTTTCAATTCTTTTAAGCGACTTAAAAGATTCAGAGATTGACTTTGTTGGTTTATGAAAACAATGGCGCCTTTTCCTTCGTTATTGATTACGTTAAACATGTCGTCTAACTTTTGTTCGGCGTTATTTGTAAGCGTTCCTAAAATATCGCCATTTACTAAGGTTGCATTAACGCGAACCAAAACTGATTCGTTTTCTTTCCAAGAACCTTTTGTTAGTGCAATATGAATTTGGTCGTTTGTAGTTTGTTTATAAGCACGAAGTCTGAAGTCTCCAAATTTTGTATTGATTTTGAAATCTTCCTTTTTTTCAATTAAAGAATCGTGCTCCATTCTATATTTCACCAAATCTTCAATAGAAATAATTTTTAAGTCGAATTTCTTCGCAACTTTCATCAATTGCGGCAAGCGTGCCATGGTTCCGTCTTCATTTAGAATTTCAACCAAAATTCCGGCAGGTTTAAGTCCAGCCAATCGAGCTAAGTCAATTGTAGCTTCGGTGTGGCCAGTTCTTCTTAAAACGCCACCTTCCTTTGCACGCAGCGGAAAAATATGTCCAGGTCTACCTAAATCATTCGCTTTTGTAGTATCATCAACCAATGCTTTAATGGTCTTTGAACGATCGTGAACCGAAATTCCCGTTGTACAGCCGTGACCAATTAAATCTACCGATACGGTAAATTGCGTATGGTGAAGCACAGTGTTGTTTTCAACCATCATATTCAGGTCAAGGTCGTTACAGCGATCTTCGGTTAATGGAGCGCAAATAAGGCCTCGGCCATGAGTAGCCATAAAATTAATCATCTCTGGCGTTACCATTTCAGCGGCGGCAATAAAGTCTCCTTCATTCTCCCTGTTTTCATCGTCAACGACAATAATTATCTTTCCATTGCTAATATCTTCAATGGCTTCTTCAATAGTGTTGAGTTGAACGGAATTTTCTTTTTCTGTGGAAATCATAGTTACAAATATGTGGTGCAAAGATATAAGAAACGTCCATAAATAGCCATTTCAAACGAGTATAGTTTGTCTATAATTAGAGTTATTAATTTTCACTAAATTTAAGATGAAGAATTAACCACAAAGTTCACAAAGTTTGAAGCACAAAGGACGCCAAGTATGGATGAAAATCAAATTTCTAAAAGTGTTATAGGTTTAGCTATAGATGTGCATAGAGCTCTAGGCCCAGGTTTGCTAGAAAGTGCGTATAAGGAATGTCTTTTCTACAAGCTTAAACAAGCTAATTTAATTGCTGTAAAAGAAAAACCAATGCCATTAGTGTATGAAAATGTTAAATTGGAAGTTGGCTATCGAATTGATATTTTAGTTGAAAACAAAGTTGTTATCGAAATTAAAAGTGTTGAAAGTTTGAACGATGTTCATATGGCGCAAATCTTAACTTATATGAAACTAGGAAATTATAAATTGGGATTATTAATTAATTTCAACGTTGCTTTACTGAAAAATGGACTAAAAAGAGTAATAAATTCTTAGTGCACTTTGCGTAAAATCTTTGTGACCTTTGCGGTTAAAACACTGCTTCCTTTTGGTATTTTGCTACAAATATTTATTAAAGAATAAATTAATTTATCATTTGTAATTCTTCTTTCATTTTCTTGATATAGGTAAAGTGAAGGAATACATAAATGATGGGACCAAGTAACATGAATGCCATCCATAGTCCAGTATCTTGTTCTTTGCCTACAACTTTATAGAACTTTGAACTACTTAAAAGTGCCTTCACAACTAAAATATAAAAAACAATCAGCGAAATGAGTTGACCGATTTGAAAGATATTTTTAAGTGTCTCGGATATAGTAGAATCAATATTATTAAAGATAATCATTCCTAAAAGACAAATAATAGAAACAAAGTATGCAATTAATCCTTTTATTGAAAGATTTGTTGAGGATTTATAATATTGAAAAGCGTCAGAATATTTTTTATTCTCGAATTCACCACTCATTTTAAGCTCTAATTCAGAATATCCTTTCAAATTTAATTGTTGTAATGCAGCATTTCTTACTTCTTCCGAATAACCATATTGACGATAATTTTTAACGACATCCTTAAGTTGTGTCTCATTTCTAGACAATACGAAGGCTTTTTCTTGTTGTGTAAGTAAAATAGCTATTTCACCATCTACAATAGCGGCATCTGTAGTTTTTTTCCCGAAAAGCTTTAAAATACGCTGTAAAAAAGTATCAAAATCGAAAATACCTTGGTCTGTTGTGGCGCGATAAGTGAGCCAAATGCTTAGCGGAAGCATAATAGCGGTGCTTAGCCAAGTTGCAATAAAGGGATGCATCGTGCCATCTTCAGCGCTGTTTTTGGCGAATATGCCAATAAAATGATAGGTTAAAAAAAGTAAGATAGCGATAACCATTGGTAAGCCCATTCCGCCTTTGCGGATAATGGCTCCGAGTGGGGCTCCTACAAAAAACAGTATAATACAGGCAACGCCAAGTGAATATTTTTCGTGGAGCGCAATCTCGGTTTTGTTTAATCTTTTAGTTTTGTTTTTGAATTCTTCCTTCTTGGCATCTACCGTTTGTAGCGTTCCTTTGGCGTTATTTAATGCAAGTTTTATAATCTGCATTTGTTGTGCGGGTTTGTAAATATCAATAATAGAAGCAATGACAGGGGCCTTTACCGTATCATTAATTTTATTTTCTTTGAATTTTTCTACACCACTGCGGTAGTACATATTTTTAGTGTAGCTCTTAATATCTGTTGTATAACTTTCTGAAAGTGAATCGATTTCAACGTGCAATTCGCTAATATTATACATGTTCTGATTGTTCAGATCGTTTTCCTTGTCTACGTCTTTATTATTCAGTTCTGTAAGGTCAATATTGATGGAGTATTCGTCAAAATAGCTCTTTGCGAAAGGATTTCCTTTTTGTTTACCAGGATTTTTAGACTGAATTTCTTCGTAATAATTACCTTCTTTCAAAATTAAAGAAAGTGTATTACTGCCTTCTTCGCTAGCAAGTTCGCCGTTATTCGCAATTATAACAGTGAAATTTCCATTGGGTTTATCTTTATTCTTTTTATGAATAACCACATCTTTCAAAAACTGGTCACGATCGCCACTTTTCTCTTCAACCTTTATATTGAACATATCTCCAATTTGGCTGAATTGCCCTTCGGAAATAACCATAGAAGGCTGAAACTGCGAAATATTTCGTCGCAAGTTCTGCCATTTGTATTCGGAATAGGGGATAACGTTGTTTGCAAAGAAGAAAGCTGTAATAGACAATACGCTAATGAAACCGATTACGCTTCCCATAGCACGCTGCAGCGAGATTCCAGTAGATTTCATTGCGGCAAACTCATATTTCTCTGCAAAGCTTCCGAAAACCATTAATGAAGTAACCAAAATGGTGAGTGGCAGTACTAACGGAATCAATCTAGGGGAGACGTACCAAAGAAATTTTAGCACAATCCAAATATCCAGATCTTTTCCGGAAAGTTCAGAAATGTAGAGCCAAATTGTCTGAAGGACAAATATGAACATTAAAATAATGAAGACGCTTAAAAACGTCTTCAAATAACTTACTAATATGTACCTGTCCAGTATTTTCACTTACGCGATTATAGCTTATTTATGTAGTAACCGTCTTTTTTATATTTAGCCTCGTCAAAAGTAAACAAGGTTTTAGAAACAGGTTGATTTGTTTTAAAAGAATTTACGGTAAGTGTGTATTTAGTGCCTTTGGCATCAGTCTGGATAAGTTTGTAAATGTGTTTTGTTTGCACATCAATACCTAACAGAATATCTTTTATCTCTGCTTTTGAGTCGATGGGCATAAGCTTTACATACTGTATTTTTCTTCCCTTCACGTTTTGCTCGATGTCCATTTTGTATGTGTAACCATTTTCATAAAAAGTCAACATTTTTGAAGGTGTAATATCTTTATCGTCCTTCGGATTATACGCTGAAATTGTTACTTCCTCATCTTCGGGAACAATCGTGTAGATGTTTGTTCCGTCAAAAATGCGGGTAGTGCCAAGCATATTCAAAACATATTTATCGCCCTGCAGCGTAACATCGCCGCGGGTTTCCTGGTTTACGTTTTCTTTGGTATTGTTTAAATTGTATTTAAAATCGATAGAAATGTTCTCGTAGCTTTTTACTTTTGCAGAGACTTCTTTCAGTAATGTTTTTGCATCCTGTGCCTGTGAAATCGTGGTAATAAAAAGAGCGATTAAAATTATACTTAGTTTCTTCATTTTAATTATCATTAAGTTCGTTATCTAATAGTTGATGTAACGCGTCAATTGTTGGAACTAAAACTTGCCGTGCCTTGCTTCCCTCAAAAGGGCCAACAATTCCAGCCGCTTCCATTTGGTCAATTATTCTACCTGCCCGGTTATACCCCAATTTCAGTTTTCGCTGTAATAATGAAGCAGAACCTTGCTGTGCAATTACCAATACTTCTGCGGCGTCACGGAACAGTTTATCGCGTTCCGATATGTCAATATCAAGATTTGTGCCACCTTCTTCACCTACATATTCTGGCAATAAATAAGCATCTGGATATGCTTTTTGCGAACCAATAAACTCTGTAATATCTGCCACTTCTGGAGTGTCCACAAATGCACATTGAATTCGTGTTAATTCGTTCCCTTGTGTATAAAGCATGTCTCCTCGACCAATAAGTTGATCGGCTCCAGAATTATCCAAAATAGTTCGTGAATCAATTTTACTTGTTACCCTAAACGCAATTCTCGCTGGGAAGTTTGCTTTTATAATACCAGTAATAACATTTACCGAAGGTCGCTGCGTTGCAATTATTAAATGGATACCAATTGCTCGTGCTAGCTGTGCCAAACGTGCTATTGGCGTTTCCACTTCTTTGCCGGCAGTCATTATCAAATCTGCAAATTCATCAATAACAAGAACGATATACGGTAAAAATCGGTGGCCTTCGTTGGGGTTTAGTTTTCGGTTTTTAAACTTGGTGTTGTATTCTTTTATATTTCGAACCATTGCATCTTTCAGCAGATCGTAACGCGCATCCATTTCAATACAAAGTGAATTCAAGGTATTGATAACCTTTGTAACATCCGTAATTATTGCTTCTTCGGTATCGGGCAATTTTGCCAAATAATGACGCTCAATTTTGTTGAAAAGCGTAAGTTCCACCTTCTTTGGGTCTACCAAAACAAATTTTACTTCGGCAGGGTGCTTCTTATATAAAAGTGAAGTAAGTACGGCATTTAAACCAACCGACTTTCCTTGTCCTGTGGCACCAGCCATTAACATGTGAGGCATTTTTGCAAGATCGACCACAAAAGTTTCGTTGCTAATGGTTTTTCCAAATGCGATTGGAAGTTCCATTTCAGCATTTTGAAATTTAGCCGAAGCAATTACCGAACGCATTGAAACAATCTTCGCATTCTTGTTCGGCACTTCAATACCAATGGTACCGCGACCAGGAATTGGCGCTATAATTCGAATTCCTAAAGCAGATAGCGAAAGCGCAATATCATCTTCAAGATTTTTTATTTTTGAAATTCGGATACCGGCGTCGGGCACAATTTCATAAAGTGTAACCGTGGGGCCAACCGTAGCTTTAATATTGGCTATACCGATTTTATAATTGTTGAGCGTTTCAACAATTCGGTTTTTATTTTCCTCTAACTCCTCTTGGTCTATGGTTATTGCGGCACCAACGGTGTGGTCCCGAAGTAATTCTATGCTTGGGAATTTATAGTTACTCAGATCCAGTTTTGGATCGAATTCGCCAAAATCTTTCACCAACTTGTCGCTTAAATTCTCAATTTCTTCCTCCTCAACAGTCTGTTCAACTTCCATTGCTACATCACCTTCCACATCAGATTTCAATATTATTTTTTCAACTACAGGTGGTTTGGGTGTAACTTTTTCTTGGATGGAGTGCTTAGATAAATCGTCTTCGCTTTCTATAACTACTTTCTTTTCAGAGATACTTTCATTAACTGTATCTGTCTTTTCATTGGTAGTAAATTCAGAAGCTATTTGTTCTTTCGTACTTCTAAAAGCGCCAATTGCCATTTCTGGGGTTAACTTGAGTCTTACAACTAAATAAACAATTAGAATGAAAACCATAATCAGCATTGTGCCAATCAATCCTAAATAGTCCTGCATAAAATCGTTGCTTTCGAAGCCGATAATACCACTAAAGAGGGTTGCCGATCCACCGAAGAAGCCTAAGAAAATTGATGTCCAAAGCATTAATAACATTCCCCAAAACCAATATTTTAGTAATTGTTTCTTGGCATAATCGAAGAAATAATAAATCCCGGTTAGTGTAACAAGAAATGCGAGAATAAAGGCAGCAATCCCGAAACCGTCGTAAATGAAGAAATGTGCTGTGTTGGCGCCAAATTTATTGAGCCAATTTTGAGTAGGTAATTTGCGTTCTGCTAAATTTCCAATTTCACTTTGGTCCGCTTGCCAAGTAAAAAAGTAGGAAACAAAAGAAAATAGAAGCGCCAGCCCTAATAAAAACAAAAAGCTACCTAAAAGAATTTTTTGTTGTTTGGTTAGTGTAAAGCTTAATTTTTTGCGCGGTTTTTTGGTGGTTGTTTTTTTCTTTTTGGCCATTAACGGAACGGTTGTCTTTTCAGCAAAAATACAAATATCAATGAGGAAATTTTCAAATTACAAAAAACAAATTCTAAATAAAATTTTAACACGTTTAGAATTTAGGAAAATAGATGATGCAGCCTATAATTATGGCTGTAATTGCTGCGAAGAAAACTGCCCCAGCAGCTACATCTTTTATAAATCCTATCTTGTTATGAAAATCTGGATGTACAAAATCGGCTATTTCTTCTGCGGCAGTATTTACGCCTTCAATACTCAAAACGAGCCCAATTGCCAAAATTTGAAACATCCATTCGGTTGTGGAAATTTCAAAGTAAAATCCAGCAAAAATCATAATAATAGCAATCACAGCTTGAACCTGGATACTTGCCTCGTGCCGAAGTAAAAGAAAAGCGCCTTTGAAAGCATATCGAAATGCTTTAAGTCGCTTTCCTAAAAAAGTATTCCACATTATAAAAGTGGTTTTAATGCCGATAAATAATCTGGCTCTTCTCCAATTTCGGGTACTTGTTGACTATGAATTACTTTTCCGTTTTCATCCAATACTACAACCGCACGCGAGTGAAGACCGCTCAATGCGCCTGTACTCATCTCAATACCATAATTTTTTCCGAAGTTGCCATCGCGAAAATCTGAAAGGTTGGTAACGTTATTTATTTCTTCATCACTCACAAATCGTTGTTGTGCAAAAGGTAAATCTTTTGAAATGCAGAGCACTTTTGTATTCTTGAGGCCCGTTGCCTTCTCGTTAAATTTACGTACCGATGTGGCGCAAACACCTGTATCAATACTCGGGAAAATGTTCATTATTACGCGGGAGCCTTTGTAATCTGATAATTTTTTTGAACTTAAGTCTTGTGAAATTAATTCGAAATCGGGCGCAGAATCGCCTATTTTTGGAAGTGTTCCTACTGTTTCAATATTATTTCCACCGAGTTTTATAGTTGCCATTATTTGTAGTTTTTAAATGAAGCCTAAAGATACGTATATTGATCTGCTTAAAATGCAAACAACTTCTTAAAGAAAAAGTGATTTAAAAGTAAAAGTCCCTTCACAAAATTTGTAAAGGGACTTTTATAAAATATATTCTAGATTTCTATCGGTCTATGGAACCAATAACTTTCTGTGCAAATGCATTAGCTGCATCGCGCTCCGGCATACCGTCTTCAATCATTTTTTGAACTTCTACCGCACCACAAAGGTTGGTGATTAGTTCGCCGATGATATCGAGTTCATCATCTGTAATGCGATTATATTCGCTGTACGATTCCAAAACTTCAATGCAGTTTTCCATCTGCGTCGTGGAATTGTTTTTTTGAATATGTCTAATTACTGGCAACTTCATCTACTAGCTCTTTTAAGAGTTCAAATTTGTTGGTTTGAACTTGGTTTACTAATTCGCCATTCTTGAAAGTTGCGAAGGTTGGCAAATTATCTACATTCGCCATTTTTCTACTTTCAGGAAATTTTTCGGCATCTACCAAAACGAATTTATAACCTTCAGTTTCTGTAGCCAACTTTTTGAATTTCGGTTTCATCACTCTGCAATTGCCGCACCATCCTGCCGAAAATTGAACGATAACGTTCTTTTCTTCAGAAATTAGCTGTTGCAGGCTATCATCTTTTAACTCAACTACCATAATCTAGTTTCTTAAATAAGTCGCTACAGCTTCGCGAGTAGCTTTCATTGCGTCTTTTCCTTCTTCCCAGTTTGCTGGACAAACTTCTCCGTTTTTCTGCACGTGCGTATAAGCATCAACCAATCTAAGGAATTCATTTACGTTTCTTCCCAATGGCATATCGTTTACACCTTCGTGGAAAATTTTTCCTTCTTCGTCAATTAGGTAAGTTGCACGGTATGTTACATTATCACCATCTACCATAAGATGTCCGGTTTCTTCATCGTAACGCTCGTTTGTAATATCAAGAATACCAAGTGCACTAGAAAGGTTGCGGTTGGTGTCAGCCAATATTGGGTAGGTTACACCTTCAATCCCACCGTTGTCTTTTGGAGTGCTCAACCACGCAAAGTGAACTTCGGGCGTGTCGCAAGAAGCTCCGATAACAATAGTGTTTCGGTCTTCAAATTTTGAAAGCGCTTCTTGGAAAGAGTGAATTTCAGTTGGACATACAAAAGTGAAATCTTTTGGATACCAGAAAAGCAATACTTTTTTGTTATTTTTTTTCGCTTCTTCAAGCACATTTAGTTTAAAAGTATCCCCCATTTCATTCATTGCATCTACTGAAATGTTTGGGAATTGTTTTCCTACTAATGACATAATTTTATTTTTTATTTGGGTTAATAATTTTCTACTGCAAAGATAGAAAGTACCTACGGAAATAGAGTAAATGCTTAATGGATTAATCTATAAACCGATAGTATTTGCTAATAGGTTAAATTTTTAACGATAAATAAAAGTTATAAGGTTTTGTTTGAATGAAGTATGAATATTTTGACTTAAGACGATAGGACGTATGACGTAAGACTAAAAGTTATATGAAAGATACTTTTGAAATAAGATAGTAATCCTTTGTCTTTCGTCTTGATGTCCTAAGACCATTTTCAAACCAATTAAGCCTTTTCTGAAGTAGTCAACATTCTGATTTTGATTCTAAAGGCTGCAAAAAGTAGCGTCATAAACGGACTTAACCAGTTGAAAATTGCATAACCTGCATAGTGAAGTGTATCAACACCCAGAACTCCGCTATGGTAGGCCCCACAAGTATTCCAAGGAACTAACACTGAAGTAACAGTTCCCGAATCTTCTAATGTTCTCGAAAGGTTTTCGGGAGCAAGGCCTTTGTCTTTAAAGGCTTTCGCATACATTTTACCAGGAATTACAATTGCTAAATATTGATCGCTGGCAGTAACATTTAAAGCCAAACAGCTTACGACAGTACTTGCAAAGAGTCCGAACGTTGTGTGAAACAATTTCAATAAGGCTTTACTGATTGCCGCCAAGGCGCCAATTCCGTCCATAATACCACCAAAAACCATAGCGCACAGAATTAACCAAATTGTATTTAACATTCCAGACATTCCGCCAGCAGAAAACAATTCTTTCAAGGCTTCATTTTCTGTAGGAATAGAACTATCTACAGTAATAGCATTCATTATTCCTTTGTAGCCATTTTCAAAAGTAAGGGAGGTTCCGCCGCCCATTGAGGCTACTATATCTGGTTGAAAGATTAAGGCTGCTAAAGCACCTAAAAGTGTTCCTATTAATAGTGCTATTAATGGTGGTGTTTTTTTTACAATTAAGAAAATTACAACTAATGGAACAACAAACAACCAAGGACTTACATTGATAGATTCTTTTACGGCAGCGAGAATTAAATGTGTATCCGCGGTTCCTGAAGTATCAATATTGAAACCAATGATGATAAATACTATCAGCGTAATTACTAATGTTGGTACTGTTGTATAAAGCATATATTTAATATGCGTAAACAAATCTGTACCAGCCATTGCAGGTGCAAGATTTGTTGTATCGCTTAATGGCGAAATTTTATCTCCGAAATAAGCGCCGGAAAGAATAGCTCCGGCAGTCATTCCCACTGAGATACCCAGTGCATTGGCGATACCAATTAAAGCAATACCTACCGTTGCCGAAGTAGTCCAGCTACTTCCAGTTGCAACCGAAATAATAGCGCAAATAATTACACAGGAAGCTAAGAATATCGTCGGATTTAAAATTTGTAATCCGTAATAAATCATTGTTGGTATAATACCACTAATGAGCCAAGTGCCCGCTAATGCTCCAACCATTAAAAGAATTAAAATTGCGCCCGCTGTAGATTTTACATTAACAGCAACTTCTTCCAGCATTTGGTCAAAACTCACTTTGTTGTAAAAGCCTACAATTGCTGCCACAGCGCCACCCATTAAAAGAATGAACTGGTTACTTCCATCTAAGGCTGAATCGCCAAAGGCAAAAAACACATTGTAAAACAGCATTATAATAAGCGCCACCACAGGTATTAATGCTTCCCAAATGTTTAGTTCTTTATTTTCTACTACATTATCATCTTTGGGATCGGTGGGTTTTATGTCTTGACTTTGCATGTTGCGTTTTTCGTTTAGGAATGTAATGTTACGATTTTGAAAAAACCTACGCAAATAAAAAAGAATTGGCGGTAATGGTTATATCAACGCTGAAAATGTTAAAAGCGACACCAATAAATTTTCATGTTACACTTAAACGGTAAAAGGATTATTTAAACAATTAAACCTAAAATAACTATTGAAAATTGTTCAACCCATTCTTATGAGATTATGTTTACTAAAATCTAAACATTTTTCATGTATGAATAAAATTTCTTTACTACTTCTGTTTTCAATAATTTCCTTTTCTTCTACTGCGCAGGTTGGTATTGGTACCACAACTCCAAGAGCTCAGCTTGAAATTGCTTCTAGTCAAAACGGAGGGGGTCTCCTAATTCCTGAATATTCATTACGGAGTCTTACTGATGTAACCACTGTTCAAAATCCACGGGGAGGAAGTCTTGTTACAGGTACTTTAGTATTTAACACGAATACCACTTCTGATTTAGAACCCGATTTTTATTATTGGACTGGTAGCATATGGGTGTCTGCCATAAATGTTACTAAGGCCTATGGTATAAAATTTCTTTCAAATAATACAACTGTGAATCCTAATAATGCTATATCCTTTGATTCAAGCGGACCAGCTAGTAAGGTTGTTTATGGAAACTCTTTTGTGCAAAATTCTGTAAAAGGAGTTTTTCGAATATCATATACGGTTAATTGCACAGAAAATAGTTATCATGAATTCTATTTAGGAAAAGGCCCAAGCAATACCACTGCATTTACTAAAATAGTGGGAAGCTCAGTGTATGGTCAAAAATTTAAAAACAATTCACATACTTTATCGAAATCCATGTTGATAGATGTATCCGATCTAAATCAGAGATTTTATGTAATATCAGCTTCAAGTAATGGTAGTATGCCGATATTATCAGGCAGTTCTCTTTCCATAGAATTGGTGGAATTGAAATAATTAATCAAATTTATTTCACATGAAAAAAACTCCCGATAGAATCGGGAGTTTTTTAATGAACTATATATTTTACTGAAGATCTATAAAATCCCAACTTCAACCATACACTCACGCATCATCTGGTAAGTGCGTGCTATATCGTTATCTAAACCAATACTAAAACGTATTAATCCGTCGCTTAGTCCCATTTCTTTTTGTTCCTCTTCAGGAATTTCAGAAGAAGTAGAAGAACCCGGTGCACTAAACAGCGTTTTGTAAAAACCAAGACTTACCGCCAAATACCCAAGATTACGTTCCTGCATTAACTCCATTAATTCGTTGGCTTTGTCAATTCCGCCAACGTCTAGTGTTAGCATTCCACCGAAACCGTATTCTTTATTCATCATTTTTTTGAAAAGCTCATGACCAGAATGAGATTTCAACCCAGGGTAAACAGTTTTTAAACCATCGGATTCAAACTTTTCAGCTAAATACAAAGCGTTTACACTGTGTTGCTTTATGCGAATGTGAAGCGTTCTCATGTTTTTAAGAATAGAAGCTGCACGTAAACTGTCCATTGCTGGACCAAGTAGCATATTTGCTCCGTCGTTCACATTACGAAGGCTGTCAATAAATTCCTGTGTGCCGCAAGTTACGCCGCCCATAGTATCACTGCTTCCGTTAATAAATTTTGTTAAGCTGTGTAAAACAACATCGGCGCCCATTACTGCAGGAGAAATACTTAAAGGTGAAAAAGTGTTATCAACCAATAATTGCAGTCCGTGTTTTTTGGCAATTTTTGAAATTCCTTCAATATCTGCAATTTCCAAAAGAGGATTGCTCACTGTTTCACAGTAAATAATTTTTGTGTTTTTAGTGATAGACTTTTCAACTTCATCAAGTTTTGTAATATCTACAAATGAAGTTTCAATATTTAATCGAGGGGCAAAGTTTTTCAGAAAAGCGTAAGTTCCGCCGTAAATAGTTCTGCTAGAAACAACGTGATCGCCAGCTTTACAAAGTTGAAGTATTGCTGGTGTAATGGCACCCATTCCACTAGCCGCAACGTTTGCCGTTTCTGTACCTTCCATTGCTGAAAGCGCTTCCCCCAAATATAAATTGGAAGGAGTGGAGTGTCGAGAATATAAATAACACCCTTCGGCATTGCCTTCAAAAGTGTCGAACATCGTTTTTGCGGAAAGAAACGTATATGTTGAAGAATCGGAAATAGAAGGATTAACCCCTCCAAATTCGCCGAAATACTGTAAATCTTGAATTTTATCTGCTGGTTTAAAAGCCATTATTATGTGTTTTAGATTGTGTCGCAAATTTGCAAAAATTTAAAGGAGTGGTCAAATTATATATCATTTCATTTAAAGAATTCTAAATATAACAGGCAGTAGCGTCAATCTTTCAACTTAAAAAACATCGCTTTTTAGAAACAAATTTTTAAAGGCCTAAACTTTTAAACTCTTAAACAGTATTGTACCTTTGGCACTTTAATTTAAAAGAAACACTTTATGAGCAAATATGATGTAGCAATAATTGGTTCAGGTCCTGGAGGCTATGTAGCTGCAATTCGTTGCGCACAATTAGGAATGAAAACAGCAATCATTGAAAAGTATACTGTTTTGGGCGGAACTTGCCTAAACGTAGGCTGTATTCCCAGCAAAGCACTTTTAGATTCATCTCATCATTACGAAGACGCCATAAAGCATTTTGAAGAACACGGTATCGAAATTCCTGGCGATATTAAGGTGAATTTCAAAAAAATGGTAGAACGTAAAGCTTCGGTTGTGGATCAAACCACAAAAGGAATTGCGTTTTTGATGGATAAAAATAAAATTGACGTTTATACAGGAATGGGTGCTTTTAAAGATGCAACTCATATTGAAATTATAGGTGGTAAAAAAAATGAAACCATTGAGGCAAAAAACACAATCATTGCCACTGGAAGCAAGCCTGCAACGCTTCCTTTTATAAAATTAGATAAAGACAGAGTTATAACTTCTACCGAGGCTTTAAGTTTAAAAGAAATTCCGAAACACCTTGTTGTTATTGGTGGTGGCGTAATTGGTTTAGAATTAGGCCAAGTATATCGTCGTTTAGGTTCTGAGGTTTCTGTAATTGAATTTATGGACCGTATTATTCCAACAATGGATTCTGCCCAAAGCAAGGAATTAATGAAGGCTATGAAGAAGCAAGGGGTTAAGTTTTTCCTTTCGCATAAAGTATCTGCAGTTTCTAAAAAAGCTAAAGAAGTAACGGTTACTGCCACTGATAAAAACGATAAAGAAGTAACTTTCAAAGGTGACTATTGCTTAGTTTCCGTAGGAAGAAAACCTTATACCGATGGTTTAAAAGTTGAAAACGCTGGTGTGAAAATCACCGAACGCGGAATGATTGACGTGAACGACCATTTACAAACAAACATTAAAAACATTTACGCCATTGGCGATGTTGTTCGCGGTGCAATGCTAGCTCACAAAGCTTCGGAAGAAGGAGTTTTGGTTGCTGAAATTATTGCCGGACAAAAACCACATATTGATTATAACTTAATTCCAGGTGTTGTTTATACTTGGCCAGAAGTTGCTTCTGTTGGAAAAACAGAAGAGCAATTGAAGGAAGCAAAAGTTGAGTATAAAGCAGGACAATTCCCGATGCGTGCTTTGGGAAGAAGCCGTGCAAGTGGAGATACCGATGGTTTTGTAAAAATACTTTCAGATAAAAATACAGACGAGGTTTTAGGCGTACATATGGTAGGAGCAAGGGTAGCAGATTTAATAGCCGAAGCCGTAGTTGCAATGGAATTCCGCGCCAGCGCAGAAGATATTGCAAGAATGAGCCATGCACACCCAACTTATGCCGAAGCTGTTAAAGAAGCTGCACTAGCAGCAACTGAAGATAGAGCATTGCATATATAATAATGCATTATTTAAGTATAAAAAAATCCCGCTTTTGCGGGATTTTTTATTGATTGTATTCAAGCTTTTCTGCTATTATTCAAGTTCTAATACTTCATCCACATGATTAGCTTTTATGGTTTTCGTCGCTTGCGTTATCCAATCTTCTTCCATTATTTCCCAATCGGTAAAAGCTTCGGCCATTTCGAAATCTGAGAAATCTATTTCTTTATGCGCTGCAATTCCTAAGTATTTATCTGAATCTTCTTCTTTCGTATATGAAAATTCAAATACATAATATTTTTTATCATCAACAGTCAATTCGTCTAAATAGTTGAAAATAGTAGGGTAGCCGTCATAATCATCTCCTACGTTGTTGTAAAGCGACAATTTTGCAAATTCCTTCAACTCTAAATACGCTTCCGGAATTAAGTTGGTCTTTTCAGCATTTATTAGGCTTTCCATTAATTCGAACCGAACATACATATCTTTAAAGCCGTCATTCAACGTTTGCGGATTAATTTCTATAGCTAGTTCTGTAGCTGTCATTAAAGCTTGAGCTTGCATCCACTTATCGTCTTTTACTTGATCTGCAATAAGATTCAATGTTTTTTTAACATCATCTGGTATGGGTTCAAATCCTTTTGAAAATTCAATGTAACTGTACATAAGTCCATCGCTTATATGAGTGTTCTTTTTCCTGGCAATTGTGTCTACGTATAATGCTGCGTCTTTATACATATGCGATAGAAGTCTGCTTTTCAACAGTGGCATTTTATCACTATAAATACTATCTTCCATAACATTATAGGAATATATTGATGCTATCTCAGCCCTGTAATCATCAAAATCTACAAGCTTGGCAAACTTAGCATCGTTTGCAACAAATAGTGGAATGGTATCAATTAATGAAGTCATAATATCATAATCCTTTTCAGGAATTCGATTGAGTTTATGGTTTTGCAAAAGATCGAAATACGTGGCTACAGCATTACTATTTTTAAGTTTTAGTAGCTGTTCGAGGACCTCCACGCGTGCTTCGTAACTGTTTTTTTTGTTCTTGTAAAAGGAAGCAAAGGTTTTTAGCGTTTCCGGTTTCTCAAGATCTGTCAATGCGTTAATTATATAATATTTTGCACCGTAATAAAGGGTGTCATCTTTAAAGCGACTTTTTAAATTCTTCTCTAAAACTTTGTAATCTGAAGCGTCAAATTCATAATAATTTAAAGCACCTTTTGCTTCTGCAAACTTAATTGAGTCTTTCGATTTCAGGTTTTTGAAAATTAAATCGGTTTTTGAGGCTGAAAGATTAAAGTTCTGTGAGCTTTTTTTAATTTTTAATGAATTAAAAAATTCATCTACACGAGGTTCGTTAATTTCTTCATCTCCCAAATAAGTTAAAAGGAGAAGTATGGAATCATCATCGAGTAATAATTTCATCCGCTGTTTTACGTGGGTACTCGAGTTTATCATTTTAATTTCACGCGCTGGTTTCCCACCCAAAGTGGTGCTAGTATTGCTTGTAATAGAATCGTTATAATCTACAATCAATTCGGTGTAATCATCATAAAAATCTTGAAGTGATTTTTTCCGATAGTACGGTTTTAATTTTAAGTGCTGCACCAAGTAAGTGCCGGAAGATGTGGGATCCATTGAACTATAATTTTTCACATAACTGAATTCTGAATAAGCATCCTGCGGTTCTTCTTCAATAACAACTTTTTCGCTCGGCGCCCTAAACGAATATTTTTCTTGGATGTTTACAACGGTGTCGAACGCCGCTTCTGCATAGGGCAGAAATTTAAAAGAATTGAAAAATTCATTGTCTTCTGAAATTTTTTCGCCCTCTTTATACTTTTGCGCCATTAATAAATACGTTCTATTGCCTCGCAGATAAAGCTTCGCAATTGTATGAAATTTATCTGAAAACGAGAGTTCGTATTTTTTACCTTCGCTTCCATCCAGCATTATATCTTCCGGCTCGCTTATATAAGTACCATTTTGTTTAAAATAGCTTTCGAATTCTTCGTAATAATCTTCTTTTTGGTCTAAATAATAGCCCACGGGCTGGTTGTTATACCGAAGTAAATAAAGTGTATTATTGGCTTTGTCTTCCGAAGAAAAAATATTGATTATATATGGAGAATCTTCGTTGCCGTATGGATTGTCCATTACTTGGCTTCTGTCAAGAATTTTTTCAGGAACGTGTACACTATAAGCACCAAGGCTGTCTGTTTGGGTTTGCCAAACGGATGGAGCAATCTTAGAATCGAATATTTTGATTGAATCAAAAAAGGCATTTGCGTACGCCGAAGTTATTTCGGCTAAAGTGTTTTCGGTCATAAAAGTGTAAACAATTTTATCTTTCATGGCTACGCGTACGCGCACGTACTCCTTGTCTTTTGCAATTATAACATCGGTAAACTCGACGCCGTCTTTTACAAAAGTATTTCTGTTAAATATAGAATCATTAGCCGTTTGCAACTGACTTTTTATGATGTTTTCAACAAAATTAAACCCATCTTTTAAAACTTGACTTCTTAAATCGCCAATCATATACATAAACGTGCCGCCGTATATTAAATCTGTACTCGTCATTGCATCAATAGACTCGGTAATTTCAATGGGGATGGCTTTGTTGGGCGTTAGTACACTATAACCTTGCGATTCATTATAATCTAAAACCCATCTGTCTAAATCTGGAGCAATATCATATTGCTGTTCGTTATCGCTAAAAGTGGCTTTCACTTTTCTCACCTGATATCCCTCTTCGCGGAGAAGTGTAATTAATCCTTGATTTCCTGGTAAATGGGCAGCGCCTACCGCTGCAAAAATGGTTTTGGATTTCATAATTTCCACAAGGCTATTAAGCATAACGTGGTTTCGTTTAATCATGATGGAATCATTATAACCACCGCCATTAACGTAGGACCATATTTTTTCTAAATCGCCTTCGTAATACAATTGGGTTATTTTGTCAAATTGGTTATTTGAATCAAAATCTTGGTGGTTAATAATAGCGAGAATGTTTTCTCTCAATTCCATATCGCTTGTTTCTTCAAACAGGTAAAATTGATCTTCAACTTTTTCAAGACCCACTATTTCTTTTTTACTATTGTATGCAATTCCGTATAAATAGGCATCTAAAAAGGTACGGCGATCATCTGCTTTACCTTTATTGCGAGTCAACATGGATTTTATTAAACTTGGATTTTTCATAGGCATACTGTCCAAATCCATTTGTTTAACTTCAAAAAAGCGATCTTTTAGTTTTTGGTATTCCTCTTTCGAAAGAATTTTTTTATAGATATTTTCATTTTTTGTATTTAAGTAATTTTCGCTAAAACCTGTTACCGCCGAATCGGGATGAATTTCTAAAGCGAACATTTCAGAATTTTTTATTGCTGGAATAACGGAGTCGCTAAACTTAAACGCCCGAGCATCTTTTAGGTGAAGTGTTCCGAAGAGATACGATTTTTTGTTGCTATCCTTGTGTTTAATTTCCCAAAGCAATTCGTAATTCTCACGATCTTGAGAGTATATTGTGTTTAGCGTAAAGAATAGTAAAGCAAAAATTAACCAGGATTGAGAAGATGTATTCATAAGGGGCTAAGCGTATAATGGTTATTATATATTTCAATAATAATAAAATTAACGTTCACTTTGTAATATTTCATTAATTCAATAGGGTAAAAAATAAAAAGCCACCCTAATTTATAGAGTGGCTTTAAAAAAATATTTTTTTGAAATATTATTTAATAATTCCGCCGCAACTTACTCTTCCGCCAGCATCACCAGTGGGTTGCGTTTTAAAGTCATCTTGACCTTCGTGTACAATGACTGCTTTGCCTACAATGTCTTTGTTTGCATCGTCACAACCAATACACCATTCATCAGTTTGCATAGTAATTTTGCCAGAGCCATCTTCGCCAACTTCAAAATTTCCTATGTCGCCTTTATGATAACCTTCAGCATCGCCCCATTTTCCATGTTTTGCATGGGTAGGGTTCCAGTGTCCGCCAGAAGAAGTACCGTCGGCCGCACTACAATCTGCTTTTTCGTGAATATGGATTGCGTGGCTTCCAGGTGTTAAGCCCGAAAATTTAGCTTCCATAGATACAACTCCATCAGCTTCAGAAAAATAAATCTCGCCTACTGCAGTACTTTTACTTTTTGCTTCCATAATAACGGAAACGTTTTTAGGAGCCTCTTTTTTAGAAGAAGAATCGACTTGTATGGTATCATTTGTTGAATCCATACTTTCCATATCTTTTTTTTCATTTTTGCAACCTACAAATGCCATTAGAGCAAATAGGCTACAAACTAGACTAATTCTTTTCATCATTATTTTATTTTTTAGTTTAAAATTGGTTTAAATTAAAGGTACAATAGTTTTCGGGCGACCACTATACATTTATGAATATTTTAAAAGTTTATTGTACTTAATTCTGAAGTATTTGTGATGTCATTTTGGTCGAGATTATATTGGTAAATTCCGTTTTGCCCAATGGCGATTAGCAAATTATTTTTTATAATTACATCGAAAGCTAATTTGTTTATGTTGTGAACCACAACAGAATGGGAAGGGTCTGAAACATCAAATATCTTTATTTCATCATCGCATACAATCAAATAATCTCCATAAAGCCCCATTCCTTTTGGAGCAGTTAAGTTTCTTACACTAAGTAATGTTGGGTTTACAATATCTGTAACGTCATAAATTTCTAATTGATTTAAAGTAGATCCACAACCCAATTCAGACCACAACGTAACAAATGCCGTGGTCTCATTTGCAACTACAGGGTCGCACGAAGTAAAATGCTGCACATCTGCAAGATATTCGGGGAATTCAGGATTGTTTACACTATAGATAAACATGCCGTTCTGCGATCCTACATAAAGATATTCCTTGTAATTAAAGAGTGTTTCAATTCTAAAACCGATTGGTACGTTGTTTACAAACACAGGGTCTGAAGGCGTTGTTATATTATAAACGTTTAAGCCATATTCATCAACGGTATAAAGGTAATTGCCCACCATTGCAAATCGTGCTAATGAGCCACCTTGACCATCACCGTTGCTCATCGTTTCGTTTGAAGATGCATTGCTTCCATCTTGGCTACACGCCAAAGACAATACTATTATTAAAAAAAGTAAACCTAATTTTCTCATGGCGTAGTTGTTTTTGGAATCCAGTTTACTACAACGTTATTCTGTGGAATATTAAACGCATAAAACCCATCTGGCGAAAGCATTTCTGGGAAAGTATTTTTTATTCGTTTAGAAACATTAATGCCACTATTTTCCAAATCTACCTGTACGGCAATAAGATCGGTTGCTTGGTTTATGAAGAATACATTATTTCTGATAGCCAAATCTGTTGCTCCTGGCGAGGCTATAAAATAAATAGGCGATGGGCTAGCTGGGTTTTCATTATTAAAAACGTGAAACCCTTTATTTTTTTCATTGATGAAAAGGTAAGTTCCAATTACATATATTTTTCCAGCATTAATTACTGGTTCTGCGGGAGAAAGTACAACGCTGCTTTCAAAAGTTGAGCGCTCCATAAATACAGCATCGTACTGAGATTCTACCATAGAGATGGGAAAGTCGTCAGTTTCATCACAATCGCCATTCCAGCAGCAGCTTTGTAATGACGTTATTGCGAATAGAAAAAGCAATAGTTTGAATTTAATTTTCATAAACCATAGTTTTTAAGTGTACTACAAGTTTACAAAATAGTTTCAGACAATCAATTTAGATTTTATGAAATTTCCAAGCTTGTAATTACCTGTGTTACGGAATGCAATGTTTTATGGACGGGACATTTATCTGCTATTTGAAGCAGTCTCGTTTTCTGTTCTTCGGAAAGATTTCCTTCTAAAAATATCTTGCGTTTAAAGGTGTCTATTTTAGCAGCATCTTCTTCACAATGCTCGCAATCTATTGCGTGATCTTTTGAATAATCGATGTGACAGGTTACATTCTCAACGTCCCATTTTTTTCTTCGCGCATACATTTGTATAGTCATTACTGTGCATGCAGCGAGACCGGCGGAAAGAAACTCATAGGGAGAAGGACCAAAGTTATTGCCTCCAAAAGTAGTTGGCTCATCGGCAACAAAATAATGATCTCCAAGCTTTAATTGAGTTGTGAATTTGTCATCACCATCTAAGCTTGCAGCCACTTTACTTTTGCTCTTCAGTTCTTCTTTCGGTGGAATAGTAACATAGCGTGGCGCCCATCCCGCAATAACTTTCCCAACATAACTAGAGTCTTCTTTTCTAGATAAAAGATGGTCAACGCCATCTAAAGAAACAAAACTTTTAGGGTGATGTGCAGCTTTATATATTTCTTCAGCGTTATTTATACCTACAGTTGTGTCTTGTGGAGAGTGTAGAATTAACAATGCTTTTTTGAAGTTTCCTACAATATCTACAAGCGATTTATTTTCAAGATCTTCTAAAAACTGTTTTTTTATGGTGAAATCTATTCCGCCCAAATTAACTTTTGCTTTTCCATTTTTTGTAATCTCCATGGCACTATCTTTTAATAAATGTCGAACGTGAGATGGATCGCTAGGTGAGTTAATTACGGCCACAGCTTTAATTGATGCTATTTTATCGGCAGCAAATATGGCTGCTGCACCACCTAACGAATGCCCGATCATTAAAGTAGGCGCTTTAAACTTTTTTTCGAGAAAATTTGCAGCCTCAACCAAATCTTCAACATTTCCAGAAAAATTAGTGTTTTCAAAATCACCTTCACTTTCTCCCAAACCAGTAAAATCGAACCTTAAAACTGCAAAACCCGCATTGGTAAGTGCTCTTCCTACATTTTTAATCGCTGTTAAGTTTTTGGTACATGTAAAACAGTGTGCAAAAATCGCGAAATTATGCGGCTCTTGGTCCAACGGAAGTTCTAGTCTTCCTGCCAATTGTTCTTCGTCTTTATTCGTAAATGATACCTTATGTATATTCATGGTTTGGGTTTATATTGAATGTAAGTTACAGAATTTTTGGGGCAAAGCAACTTGCAGCTTCCTCTTTGAAATAATAACAGAAACGGTGTCTGTTTCACCCAAAAATTCACCGTCAATTTGGAACGGAACTTTCTTTTTACTTTTAATTGTTGCCTTATTAGTCGAAATAATACGCACAAATTCTGGAGACATTTCGGGATTGTCTTGAATTGTCTTTAATATTTCGAAGAAATCTAGATTTTTGAAAACTAAAACTTCAAATTTGCCATCGTTAATAATACCTTTTGGGTTAATAGTGGCGCCAGTTCCAAATTTGTTAGCGTTCGCTATTGCTAATAAAACTCCACTTTCTTCAATTGTTTCTTCTTCCGTTTCAATAATAAAATGAAATGGAAATTCAGAATTTATAAGCGTTGGGATTGACTGTAAAAAGTATCCAAACTTTCCGCGAATATTTGAATTTTCATAGTTTTTAACCAATTCGGCATTTATACCTAAATCTGCTATATGTAGGCAGATTTTTCCGTTTATAAATAAAACGTCAATTCCTAATGTGCATTCTGAAAGCGCAATGTCTAGCTGCTCTTTTAGCGTTTGAGGTAAATCGAAATTAACCGCCATTCCGTTTGCAGAACCAGCGGGAATTATACCTAAAATGATATCTTTTTCGTAAATACATTCCGCCACTAATGATATGGTTCCATCGCCGCCTGCAACTAAAACGTGCGAAGGTTCGTACTCTTTTAATAGTGTATCAATCGCTTTTCTATCGTCTTTGCCGGTGGTTTTATAAAGTTTGAAACTGTAGTTTCTTCTAATAACTTCATTTTTCACGGCTGTTATAATGTCGTCTTTTTCAGAGTCGCCAGCTATTGGGTTGACAACAAGCAAAATATAATTTTCTGATTTCATTAGTAGATATTGATTTTAAAAATACCTATTTTGGAATTACAAAACCGTTAACGAAATCTCAATAAGTGAAACTTGATTTAAAACTCTACCGTGGCTATGTAAACGACGAAGAATTGGTGGTTTTTGGCCACGTATTCAAATCTTGGTCGCCAGATAAATACAGACTAGACCGCAAGGGAATTCGTCATGCCGTTTCGGTAATACATATGTTTAGAATAAAGCCACTGGAAAATGTGGAAGTTACGCTGAAATTTAAAAGTGTTGAGGTAACTACTAAAACTTTGGCCGATGGCTATTTTCGGTTTACAATACCGTATTCCGAAAAACTTGAAAGCGGTTGGCATCCCTACGAAGTAATCTGTAATTATTACGATTTCGGCATTGTTGAAAATTCTGAAATATTAAAACCATTTGAAAGTAAAGTTGGAGTAATTTCAGATATAGACGACACTTTCTTGGTTTCGCACAGCGGAAATTTCTTAAAAAAACTCTACGTTCTTCTTCTAAAAAACATCAATAAACGAAAGGTTTTTGATGATGTTGTGCCACACTACCAAGCCTTAAGCAGGGCAGGGCAGGAGAATGAAGCGGCTTCTAATTCCTTTTTCTACGTTTCCAGCAGCGAGTGGAATTTATATGAATTTATAGACTCCTTAGCACGATTACACGAACTTCCAAAAGCCGTTATAAAACTTAAAAAAATAAAAACTGGTATTTCAGATTTTCTTTTTACCGGAAGAGGTAGCCACGACCATAAGTTCGAAAAAATAAAGGATATCATTATGTTTTATCCAAAACTTGAATATGTTTTACTCGGCGATGATTCACAAAAAGACCCACATCTTTACGAGCGGATTGTAAAGATATTTCCGCAAAGTATTAAAGCTATTTATATTAGGCAGACTTCAAGACGGAAGAAGCCTGCAACCCAGAAAATTTTAAAAAACATTGAATCCATGAATGTATCAACTTGCTATTTCACCAATAGCGAAGAGGCAATTGCACATTCAGCACGCATAGGAATTTTATAAAACGCTATTTCACTTCGGTACTTTCAGTCTTTTTAGTGTCTGGAGTAGTTTGACCTTCACCCTTTAAATATTGATCTAAGAATTTTAAGATTTTTCCGTAGGCTTCAATTTCATTTTCCTTTTTTACAAAGCCGTGACCTTCGTCTTCAAAAACTACATATTCTACAGGAACACCATTCTTTTTAACTCCTGCCACAATTTCATCAGATTCTATTTTAAGTACTCTCGGATCTTGCGCGCCCTGTAAAACCATCAAAGGTTTGGTAACATTTTCAGTGTGAAATAAAGGTGAAATTTCTTTTAATCGAATTGAATCTGCCGTATTTGGATCGCCCATTTCGGTGTATAATGCATCCTTAAATGATGCCCACCATGGCGGAATGCTGTTTAAAGTTCTAATCCAGTTTGTAACTCCAAAAATATTTACTCCAACCTCAAACTCGTCCGGCGCATAAGTAAGCGCAGCCATCGTCATATAACCGCCGTAAGAGCCGCCTAAAATTCCAATCTTGTCTTTGTCGATCATATCTTGGCTTGCCAACCAATCTTTACCAGCAATACAATCTTTCAAATCTTTATCGCCGTGATTTTGATCGTCCATTTTATAAAAAGATTTGCCGTAACCACTACTACCGCGATTATTTACCGCCAAAATAGCATAACCGTGATTTACCAAATATTGAATTAAAGAACTAAAACCTTGCCTTGATTGACCACCCGGCCCACCGTGAACCCAAACTAGCGCAGGTACTTTTTTATTGACGTTTGCTTGTTTTGGCTGATAGTAAATTGCTGGAATTTCCAAACCGTCAAAAGATTTAAACCGAACTACCGTTGCTTCGACCAAATCATCGGGGTTTATTTCACTGTTTAAAACATTTGTAAGCTTATAATATTTTCCAGAAGCTATATTATACGAGTATGTATTTGTGGGAAGTTGAGAGCTGCCAACGGTTAATAATGCCATTGTTTCATCTTTTGAAAAGCTTGCGGCATTTATTTCCTGCCCTTCAATATCTGGGAAATTCAACGCTTTTCCTGTAGCCACTTCGGTTAAGTACATTTTGGTTTTTGCGTCTTCATTGCTAAAAAGCACTTGATACTTACCATTATGTGTAAAATAGAATGCGTTGATGTCCCAATCTTTTACTAGAATTTTTTCTTTAGTACCATCCTCAATATTGTATTTCATTAAATAGCTGAATTCAGAATTGGCATCGGTTGTGTAGTAAACTGATTTTCCATCTGGCGAAAAATCCTGAGCCGAATTGCCGCTTAAACCTTCATTGATTTGGGTTTTTGCTTTCGTTTTAAGATTTAGAAGAAATAAGTCGCCGTCATTTGTATTTATAGATTTTGTTAGCAGCATATAATTTTTATCTGCCGAAATTCCACCAAAATCCATATTGTCTTCATTCTTTAAAATCAGTTTCGCTTTAAAAGTTGCTATGTCCATTTCATAAAGATCCATCATCTGTGGGTTGCGCTCATTACTGTTATAATAAAAACTTTTACCATCTTTTGCCCACCCTGTAAAAAGTGCACGTACATTTTTTTCAGGGGTCAATCTTTTAATACCGCTGCTATCTTTCACAAAAATTTTAAAAATCTCATCGCCATTTCCGTCCATTCTGAAAAGAATTCTATCGTCATCAGGAAAGTATGAAATTCCATAAATTGAAGTACTGTCGGATTGTGTTATGGGCATAAAATCACCGCCTTCAACCGAAACGTTGTACATATTGTAAACGCCTGAACGGTTGCTGGTTATTAAAACTTTCGACTTGTCTGCGGAAAAACCATTCGCCCAAGCATTTTCATTCCCCATAAATTGTTCGATGGAATACGTTTTTACTTCCGAAACTTCTTTGATGCTGTCTTTTGGCTTGTCTTTGCAAGCAACCAAGAGTAAAAATGCAGTGCAGATTAAACTAAAATTTTTCATAAAGCTAGGTTTTGGCTGTTATCATGTTGATTTTCAAAACAAATCTAACAATTTTTTTGAATTGTTTGCGTAGTTTAAATGTTATGAAGCAGAAGTTATTTTTGGTAGTAGTTTAACGTTTCCACTTTTTTTTTAAACAACTAAAGTTTTATTTTTAGATTATGAATAGGAAAGCAGGCAAGAGCGGATTTATCTTCACCAAACACACTCCTAAAGACCAATCACCTTTCGAGAAACTTTTTGATGTTTTTCAAGAATTGATTACCCACACTTCGGGCGATTTCGACGAAGCAATGGATTGGTTAAAACAGATTGATGATGAATATAAACTCACCACGGAGGACTACTCTTTAGACGATTTTGTTGAAGATTTGAAAAAGAAAGGATATTTGCGTGAAGAAATAAAAATGGATGGTTCAAACGGTTTAGCCATTACCGAAAAAACAGAAAGAGCCCTGCGGAAGCGAGCTTTGGAACAGATCTTCGGGAAACTGCGAAAGAGTGGTGCCGGCAATCATAGAACAAAACAAACGGGGCAAGGAGATGAGCAGGCTGGAGAGTTTCGCGATTATCGTTTTGGCGATTCGCTGGAACAAATTTCAATGACCGAAAGTTTCAAAAATGCACAAATTAATCACGGTTTGGGCGATTTTACACTTTCTGAAAACGATTTGGTGGTTGAAGAAACTATGTATAAAACCCAAATGAGTACGGTTTTAATGATAGACATCAGTCACAGTATGATTCTTTATGGCGAAGACCGTATAACACCTGCAAAAAAAGTGGCGATGGCACTTTCAGAATTTATAACCACGCGATACCCGAAAGATACTTTGGATATTTTAGTTTTCGGAAACGATGCGTGGCCAATTAAAATTAAAGATTTACCGTATTTAAACGTGGGGCCGTACCACACAAATACTGTCGCCGGACTTCAATTAGCGATGGATTTGCTTCGTAGAAAACGAAATACCAACAAGCAAATTTTTATGATAACCGATGGGAAACCCAGCTGCGTGCGACTTCCGGATGGACGTTATTATAAAAACAGTAATGGGCTGGACAGTTATATTGTAAATAAATGTTACGCAATGGCTTCGCAAGCTAGGAAACTTCACATTCCAATTACAACTTTTATGATTGCTGAAGACCCATATTTAATGCAGTTTGTTGAAGAATTTACAGCAGCCAATAAAGGCAAAGCATTTTACACAGGTTTAAAAGGTTTGGGCGAAATGATTTTTAGCGATTACGAAACAAATAGGACAAAACGGATAAAATAAGTATTCAGTGTTCAGTGGCAGTTGGCAGTTCATTCTTTGTGGGCTTTGCGATACACTAGGCGCCCTTGGCGGTTAAAAAAAAATAAAAAATTATGAAAATAGATAAAATTAAAACCTTCGGACAACTTAAAAAGTCGGGGTATGAATCAATATCAATAAAGGAAGAATTGCGTCGAAATTTACTTCAAAAAATAATGAAGAAAGAAACCCCTTTTGTGGGTATTCACGGTTATGAATTAACCGTAATTCCAGAATTGGAACGCGCTATTCTTTCAAAACATAACATTAATCTTCTCGGACTTCGCGGGCAAGCTAAAACACGTTTAGCTCGCCAAATGGTTGGGCTTTTGGACGAATACATTCCAATGGTTGAAGGCAGCGAAATAAACGACGATCCTTTTAACCCAATTTCACGTTATGCCAAAAATCTACTTATTGAAAAAGGTGACGATACACCCATAAGTTGGTTGCATCGCGATGATCGTTTTTCAGAAAAACTAGCAACACCAGACGTTACCGTTGCCGATATTATTGGCGATGTTGATCCAATAAAAGCAGCAAATTTAAAACTTACATATGCCGATGATCGCGTAATTCACTTCGGGATGATTCCGCGTAGTAACCGTTGTATTTTTGTTATCAATGAATTACCAGATTTACAACCGCGAATTCAAGTAGCACTGTTTAATATTTTACAAGAAGGCGATATTCAAATTCGTGGTTTTGCGGTGCGCTTGCCCTTGGATATTCAATTTGTATTTACAGCAAATCCTGAAGATTATACAAATCGAGGAAGTATTGTAACACCTTTAAAAGATAGAATTGGTTCACAAATTTTGACGCATTATCCCGAAGATATAGAAACTGCACGAACAATTACCGAACAGGAAACAGCCGAAGCTATAAAAGCAAAATCGAACGTTTATGTGCCCGATTTGGCAAAAGATGTTTTAGAACAAATTAGTTTTGAAGCTCGTGAAAATGATTTTATAGATGCCAAAAGTGGCGTGAGCGCACGTTTAAGCATCACCGCTTTCGAAAATTTGTTGAGTACTGCCGAAAGACGCGCTTTGCATAGCGGAGACGAAAAAACAAGTGTGCGTTTGGGAGATTTTATAGGTATAATTCCTTCAATAACGGGGAAAGTAGAATTGGTTTATGAAGGTGAGCAGGAAGGCGTTTCACAAGTTGCGCAGCAGTTAATAGTGGATGCAGTAAATACCACTTTTAAAAATAAATTTCCAAAAATTGAAAAGCTCACAAAAGATGGCGATTTAGATCCGTACGCCGATATTGTATCTTGGTTTTTCGAAGAGAACGATTTTGAATTGCTCGATTCTTTTTCCGAAGAAGAATATAAAAATGAATTGGACCGAATTATTCCGCTTCAGCAATTGATAGAAAAACATCAGCCCGAAACATCAAAGGAAGACAGTTATTTCTTAAAAGAATTAGTGCTTTGGGCGTTGGCCGAAAATAAAAAACTCAGCAAATTTAGCTTGGGGAACGGGCTGCATTTTAGAGATTTATACGGAAGCTACATTAGTGGACTCTAAATATTAAGCAATATAAAATCCGCCAGTTTTTTAAAAACTGGCGGATTTTTTTATGTTTTAAATTCAATTTATATATTCGGAATCACTAATTCATCACCTGGGTGAATTAGATCTGCAGATTTCAATTTGCCCTTATTCGCTTCATAAATAGCGTTGTATTTACTAGCGTTACCATAATATTGCTTTGCAATTTTACCGAGTGTTTCGCCACTTTTAACCGTGTGGTGTGCAAAAACAGAACTATCAGCAACTGAAATATCCGCCATAATATCGGTCGGGTTTTCTCCGCCAACGCGTTTTATTTCGTCCCAAAGTAAGTTTTTCTCATATTGGTTTTTTGCAGTACCATAAACTTTTAACTGGCCGTTTTCTTCTTTTACATCTCCGTTTTGAATATTGAGCTTTTCACCTAAGTCCAAAACGCTTTGATATTTCGATTTAATCATTTTTAAAAAGTTTTATTGTTATTGTCTAAAGATAGTATTTAATCGCCATATTTTTTTCTCATTAGTATAAGTTTAATAATACGGACACATCGTTGCCATTCTTCTTAAAAATTTACAAAAAATTTAACTAAAGATTAGATTCAATTAGTAAAATAATCGCTGCACTTGGAATATCTTTGATATCAACATTTAAATCAACGAAAATAATTATGAAACTAAAAACAATTGTAATGTCTCTAGCAGTAGTAGCAATGCTTTTTGCAAGCTGTGAAGACACAAAAAAGAAAGAAGCTGAGGCTCAAGCTAAAGCAGAACAAATGCGCATGGAGCAGGAAAAAGATTCTTTAATGAAAGTTGAAGAAATGAATACTGCTAAAATGGCTGAAATGGAAGCTAATTCGATTGCTGCAAAAGCAATGGGTAATTCAGATTTGTCAACATTAGTAAGTGCTCTTCAAGCTGCTGAATTGGCTCAAACCTTAAAAGCAGAAGGTAATTACACAGTTTTCGCTCCAACTAACGAGGCTTTCAGCAAAGTTCCAAAGGCAACTATGGATGAATTGATGAAACCAGAAAACAAAGCAAAATTACAAGGTTTACTTAAATATCACGTGCTTCAAGGTAAAATGAATTCGACCGATGTTTTGGCTAAAATTAAAGAAGCTAAAAACAAATTGGACGTTACAACTATGAATGGTGAAGTTTTAACTTTGTCTGAAAAAGGTGGTAAAGTAATGATTAAAGATGCTAAAGGAAATACAGCTACTGTAACAAGTGCTGATATGGATGCATCAAACGGTGTGGTACACGTTGTAGATAAAGTGCTAATGCCAAAAATGTAATTCAACAATTTTGAATGATTTAAAAAGCTCCAGAAATGGAGCTTTTTTTATGTCAAGATTTTAGATATTCAAATGATTTTAGATCGTCCTTATTTTTAATTATATGGCTTTCCCCATCCTTTATTACTATATTCTTTGTAGTTATATCTAAAACGTCTTCGTAGTAATGATCGGTTAAAATGATTGCTTTTTCCTTCTTCAATTTATTGAGAAATTTTTTGATTTCAACTTTATATAAAGGTTCGATCATTGAAAATGGTTCATCTAACATTAAAAATAGATGGCTAAGGTTAGCTATCATTAAAACTTCAAAATATCGTAGTTGCCCCATAGAAAGTTCACCTACTTTTTTATTAGCGATTTGTGCAATTAGTGGATCATAAAAAATGGCATCCTGCTTTTCTTCTTCAAAATATATAGGAATAAGATCGCGCACCTTTATATTATTTGGTAAAAACGGATGTTGCGGCAAGTAGGCAATTTGTTTGGCTATTATGTTTTGTGATGGTTTAAAATTTACGCCATCTATTGAAACTCTAATTAAATTAGCCTTTTCTGTACCGAACAGCATTTTCAGCAAAGTAGATTTCCCACAGCCATTTCTTCCGAAAATCCCCAGAATTTCACCGGTATTCAATGTGAATGAAACCCTTTCAATAACCACTTTATTGCCAAAGCTTTTTGCCGCGCTATGTAATTGTAAAACTGCCAAGAAAAATTTTTAAGATTAAAAGTAAAACTCCGATTATCGGTATTCCCAACATTAGGTTTATTAAAAACGCAACTCCCATTAATTTTTTACGGGTAATTCCCAAATTGAAATAAAAATAAAATTGATCTTTATAGAATATGCTAAACCCCAACATACCGGAAATAGGCCCGAGAAGTGCAAAAAGTAATAAGGCCCACAACAAACCTCCAAATGACAGACAGACCAAAGTGAAGGCCGCTATAAACGGAAAAATGGTTTTATAAAATTGCCAATATGCGCGATACATTTAATTCTGAATTAATGACAACTGCAGCCGCCGTCCATAAATCCGTGGGTTTCCTGATGCCATGGAAAAGCTTGGTTATAATTGTCCATTTCCCAGAAAAATGGAAGACGACCTTTAGGATTGTTTCCAATTTCATTCATAGTATCAGCATCGTATAATCTACCGTTTATCATTACCATTTTTATAGATTCCGTATTTTCAATGTTTTCTAATGGGTTTTTGTCCATCACGATTAAATCTGCCAGTTTTCCTATTTTTAAAGAGCCAATACTTTCACCCGCACCAATATATTCAGCTGAATTAATTGTTGCAGCTTTTAACGCTTCCAGGTTGCTCATTCCGCCTTGTTGTAACATCCACGTTTCCCAATGTGCGCCCAAACCTTGCAATTGTCCGTGCGCACCCATGTTCACTTTTACACCCGCATCGCTCAAACTTTTTACGGTTTCTGAAACTAAAATATGACCGTTTTTGTATTCTTCCTGCGGGGTTTTCATTCTGTGACGCGAGCGGCTATCAATAATACTACGCGGACTAAAAGTGAGCAACTTTTCATTTTCCCAAACATTATCGCGTTCAAAGTAGAAATACTCTCCGTTCATTCCGCCGTAATTTACAATTAGAGTAGGGGTATAGCCCGTTCCGCTTTTGCTCCATATTTCCAAAATATCTTTGTAAACGGGCGCCACAGGTATGTTGTGTTCAATACCCGTATGGCCATCAATTACCTGAGTAATGTTGTGGTAAAAAGTAGAACCGCCTTCTGGCACTACATTAATTCCTAATTCGCGAGCTGCTTGTAACACTTGCTGGCGCTGATCGCGGCGCGGTTGGTTGTAGCTTTTTACACTTTTTGCTCCGAAGGCTTTCGTGCGGCGAATACTGCTTCTTGCGTCTTCCAGATTATTAATTACAGCTTTAAAATCGCCATCGGCGCCGTAAAGAATGAAACCAGTTGAAAACAATCGCGGCCCAACCAATTGTCCGCTTTTTTGAAGTTCCGAAAGTGTAAATACAGTTTCGGTATTTGCAGAAGGATCGTGCGATGTTGTTACGCCGAAAGCCAAATTCACTGTAAAAGGCCAATATTGTTGCGTTGGCAAACCATATCTAAAAGCGCCAACGTGGGCGTGCGCATCAACCATTCCGGGCATAATAGTCTTTCCTTCTGCCGAATAAATTTTAGCGCCAGACGGGACTGAAACTTCAGCAGCTTCACCAATGGCTTCTATTTTATTACCGTTTATTACGATGGTTCCGTTTTCAATTACTTTATCACCTTCCATTGTAATAATTCGTGCATTGGTGAATGCAATCCTTCCGTTTGGTTTATCAACGTTAGCTTGCAGACCAATTTTTGTTCCTTCCAAAGTAATTTCAGGTACTTTTTCTGGGGAGCCATTTAAAAAAGTAAACCTATTTTTTAATTCATTACTGAAATATTCATCACCCAAAGTCCACATTATTTTTTGGCTATTTGGCGACCAATGTATATTTATTCCAGCATCTTTGGCGAGCTGTGAAACTGGAACCGCTTTCGATTTATCATCCAAGTCAATAGTTTGTCCGTTGAGCACCAAAGGCGCCACAAACAATTTGTGAAGGTTTGTAAAAGCTATCCATTCATTATCTGGACTTGGAATTAATCTATTGGCGTATTTTGAAGTAAGGTGCGTTTTTTCGTCATTTCCACTAAGATTTACGCTGATGAGTTTCTTTTCAATTTCACCAAAATACGTTCCCCCAGTTTGTAGAAAAATTCGCTTCCCGTCTTTGCTAAACATTGGGTATTCACCTTTGTCAACAACAAATTTTACATCGCTGCCATTGGCATTCATCGTGTAAATACCAGTATTTTTAGTGTATGTGAAACCTTGGTCTGTATTGCCTTTTTCTTTTCTGAAAACTATTTGCGTTCCGTTTTGCGAATAGGAAGGCGTTCTGTAAATTCCTTTTTCTGAAGTCAATTTTACCGGAGTTCCGCCATTTGCCGAAATTTTATTAATTGCACCTTTTTCCAAATCATTCCAAGTAACGTAAACTATATCGGAACCATTGGGTGAAAAAGTGGGTTCGAATTCAAAATCTTTACCGTTTGTTAAACGCTTTGGTTCGCCGTTTGGCAACGATTTTTTATACAAATGCCCCAAGGCACTGAAAACAATAAACTTCCCATCTGGGGAAGTAATTGTATGGCGAATCATTTTCGGAGTAAAAGTTTCAGTTTCAATTTTATTGTTGAAATGAACCGTTTCCGCCAATTCAATTTTCACATCAACCGTGAATGGAATGTCAGTAACAGCCAATGAACTAACATCAATTTTATTAATTTTTCCTCCGCTCCAAAAAATGATTTCTTTGTCGTTTGGCATCCAGTTAAAATTAGGATAAACCCCAAAAAGCGCCCAAGCTTCCTGTTGGTCTTTATTCAATTTATCATAAATAGGGTATTCTTCGCCAGTTTCTAAATCGTGGATAAATAGCACACTTTTAGTGCGCACTCTTTTTACAAAGGCAAGTTTTTTACCGTCGTTAGAAATTGTTGGTCGCGCGGCACCGCCGGGTCCGCCAGTTATTGTTTCGGTTTCGCCGGTTTCAAACTCGTATCTTTTTATAACATATATTTGATCGTTTGGATCTTTGTTGTATTGAAAATATCCGCCGGGATACACGTCTTCGCTGTAATAAAGATATTTTCCGTCGGGTGAAACAAAAGGTTCATTTACATCCTGCTGATCGTTTTTTCGTTTTGTGAGTTGCAAGCCGGAGCCGCCAGTTTTGTGGTATTGCCACATTTCTCCAGCACCCAAACTTCTTTCGGAAGAAAAATGCTTTCGCGCAATTAAATAGTTGCCATCGGCGGTCCAAACGGCGTTATTCAAAAGTCTAAAATCTTCTTTGGTAATTTGCTTTGCATCGCTGCCATCTGCATTCATTACCCAAATATTGTCACCGCCACCAGCGTCGCTAGTAAATGAAATTTTAGTGCCGTCGGGGCTAAATCTCGGCTGAATTTCAAAAGGAATTCCGGTTCTAATTGCTTTGGCTTTTCCGCCAGAAATAGGCATCGAATAAATATCGCCAACCATATCAAAAACAATGGTTTTCCCATCGGGACTTACATCAAGATTCATCCACGTGCCTTCATTTGTTGTGAAGGAATGCGTTTTATAGTTGAAATCTTTGCCGGGATTGGCGACATCCCATTTTGTTTCATCTTTATCTTTTTCCTCTTTTTCTTGGGCGTAAAATGATGTTGAAAAAAGAATACAGACTACAAATGGAAAAATTTTCATGATTAAAGTATTTGGCGGTTAATTTCTTGATTTTATATTTTTTGCGCAGAGATCGATAATTTCTGAAATCCTATTATTGCGGGTTTCTTCTCGTTTGGCTTGGTTTAGCCAATAAAGATAGCTTTTTCTATAACTTTTACTGAAATTCTCAAAATTCACAAATGCTAATTTGTTCTTGTTGAATTCTTTTTGAAGGTCTGCAGGAACTATTAAATTTTCCACATCGTCCAATGCCGTCCAACTACCATTTTTCTTGGCTTCGGCAATTACCTTTTTCCCGTTTTTATGAAGTAAGCCTTCTTTTTCCAGCTCTTTCAAATGCGATTTGTTGAGCGCACTCCAAACACTTTTCGCGTTTCTTGGACAAAAGTACTGTCGTCGCTTTCCATCGCCAAGGCTTTTCGAGGTACTGTCTATCCAGCCATAACAAAGCGCAACTCTTACTGCTTCTTCCCAACGCATAGTGGGGATTTCTGTTTCCAGTTTATAAAAAATTAAATAGACCCCTTGCGGAAAATCCTCATGGTTCTCGTGCAGGCACTCGCGCCAAAGTAAATCTTCCTCAAAATAAAGGACAGGTTTTTCAGCCATTACCTAATTTTTCTGAATTTACATAAAAATCCTTTTTTATCTCTATTGTATTAATGGTTTCGGGAAATTGCTTTGTCTGCCATTCTAAAGTGGGTGTTATCCATACTTCTTTGCCATTAACCACTGTGATTACTGGCATTTCGAAATTTTCAACAATTTCAACATATCTAAATTTCAAGTTATTGCCGTCTATTGAATATTCCACTTTTGGAATCATTATCGTCCTTAAATATTGGTTCCAAAAAGCTGAAAGATCTATTCCGCTTTTTTCACTGATATAGTTTTCAATTTGCTTCGTGGTTACATTTTGATGATAAAATTCATTATTTAAACCTCTTAAAATCTGACGCCATTTTTCGTCATCTGCAATCAATTGCCTAACGGTATGCAGAATATTAGCGCCTTTATAATACATATCGCTGCTTCCGGATTTGTTTACATTGTAATGCTCACCAATAATAGGTTTATCGTTTACAACATTATTGCGAACGCCAATTACATATTCCGAAGAAGCCTTTTTTCCGAAAAGATAATCCACGTAAATATTTTCAGAATAACTGGTGAAACCTTCGTGAATCCACATATCAGCCACATCTTTATTGGTAATATTATTGGCAAACCACTCGTGACCGCTTTCGTGAATTATGATGAAATCGAATTTCATTCCCCAGCCAGAACCAGACACATCGCTACCTAAATAGCCATTTGCATAATTATTGCCGTAGGTTACACTGCTTTGATGTTCCATTCCCAAATAAGGCGTTTCCACAAGCTTGTAGCTGTCTTCGTAAAAAGGGTAGGGGCCAAACCAATGCTCGAAAGCTTCCATCATCATTGGGGCTTGTTTAAATTGTTCCTTTGCTTTGGCTTCATTTTCGCGAAGCACATAATAATCCATATCTAGAATTCCTTTTTCACCTTTGTATTTATCGTCAAAATGTACGTAATCGCCAATATTAATGTTTACGGCATAGCTATTTATGGTGTTTGTTACTTCCCAAATCCAAGTTTTTGACTCTTTGTTTTCTATCATTTCTTTTAATCGGCCGTTGCTCACATCCATTAAATCTTTTGGGGTTGTAACTGCGATAGTAACTCCGTTGTCTGCTTCTTCGGAAGGATGGTCTTTGAGTGGCCACCAAACGCTGGCGCCAATACCTTGGTTGGAAGTTGCAATAAAATGCTTGCCGTTGCTGTCTTTACTCCAAGTAAAACCACCGTCCCACGGCGGACGTTTTGCAACAACTGGCTTTCCGGAGAAATAAATTGTTATTTTCTCTTCTTTACCCTTTTTCTGCTTTTTCTGAAGTTTTAAAAAGTGAGCGTTTCCTTCGGAAGTAAATGAAATCTCTTTTCCATTTTGAAGAATTTTATCAATATTCATAGGGCTTTGCAAGTCAATTTGCATTACGTTATACGGTTCTAAAACTTTATAAGTAATTGTATTGCTTCCTTCAATAGACTTTTTAGAAGGGTTTACCGTAACATTTAAATCGTAATGCATAACGTCCCACCAAGCGCGCTCTGGGGTAATGCTACCGCGAAGGGTATCTGCGCGGGTAAATTCTTGTGAAACAGAAGCAGTGGAAAGGAACATTAAAAATGCGAGGGTGAACATCCCCTTTAATCTCCCTTCAAAGGGGGAAATGGTTCGTACTTTGATTAAAATTTTAGGCATATTTTTTTTATTTCTATTTTAATTCCTTGAGTTTTTAGAGGAGGTTATTTGATTTACCTAAACACCGAATTCGGAAAAACAACAACACTTTCAAAGCCATCTTTTCCAACGGCGGCTACGCCAAAAAAGTAGTTGTCTATTACAATTCCTTCTAAGGTAAATTCTGAAACATCGCCCACGTTGCGGCTGTGGTCCCAAGTTGGGCTGGTGGTATCTCGCCAATATATTTTATAACCTGTGGCGCCATTTACTTTGTCCCATTTTAATTTTGCAGAGGGCTCTACAACGCCACCAATGGCAATATTTTTTGGAGGGGATGGCGCCCACGCAAGACTTGCCAAGTTTATTGCGTTTATGGCAGTAAGTTTTGCGGCGTAGTCAAAATTCACGAATTTTAGCATATCGCCGTATTCAATACCATTTTCGGTGCGAATGTCTTGATGCTGCTGATTGTAATTTTCGTGGGCTTCCATAATTCTGATTCCGGCCCAGCCTAAATCGTTAAACGGACGGTGGTGACCGCCACGGCCAAAACGATCTAATCTATAAATCATCATCGGGTTCATTTCTGGCATATATGTTTTCGTAGTTTTATAAACGTAACGCGCTAACTGACGTGAAATACCATCAACTTCACCACCGTAAAAACGTCGCATTTGGCGTTCGCGTTCTGTTTCGGTTGGGGGAACGGGCTCGCTGAAAATTCTGAAATCGCGATTGCTAATTACACCGTTTACGCCTTTAATATTGCCGATCATATCATTATTGAAAACGCCAATTATTTCCCAGCCGTTATTTTTGGCGTAATCTGCAAATCCTTTTCCGCCGAAAAGTCCCTGTTCTTCGCCGCTTAATCCTAAATAAATAATGCTGCTTTCAAATTTATATTTTGAAAGTACGCGAGCCGCTTCAATAGCTCCGGCCATACCGCTAGCATTATCGTTTGCTCCGGGTGCGTCTTTTGTAAAATCGCTTCCGTCACTATTTCGTGAATCGATATCGCCGCTAATAATTATGTAACGATTGGGATATTTTGTTCCTTTTTGAACGGCTGCAACATTAACAATCCAAGTGTCTTGGGGGATTCTATTATTGCCATCAGCTTTCACTAAATCTTTTTGATAAAAAACATTTAGGCAATTGTTACAATCTTTTGAAATGGTTTCAAATTCACTTTTAATCCATCTTCGCGCCGCACCAATTCCGCGAGTGTTACTAATCGTGTCGCTAAAAGTATTGCGGGTGCCGAAATTGGCTAGCTTGGTTATATCTGCTTCAATTCTTTCCGAAGAAATAGAATTGATAATTTCATAAATTTTCTGATTAGTTTGCGCAGTAGATGCAATTGAAACGCATAAAATGAAGAGTAAACCGAGTATTTTCATAGGGAAGAAAATTTTAGCTAAAAATACCAAAAAGAACCACTAAGACCTACTGGCTCATAAGAAAACCTAACAGTTTATATAAACTGTTAGGTTTTTGATTGAAATAAAACGGCGTACTACCTAATTTTCATCAACTACCGCCAATATTTTTCCGTTCGGACTGATTGCCATTCGGGATATTTTTTTTAATCCGTATTCTTCAAGCGAAGCAACTCGAGTCCATTCAGAATCGCCCAATGTGTCGTACATATACAGTTTATTTCCGCTGCCAATCAAGATTTGTGTATCGTTCAGCCAAACATAATCCTGAATTCCGATAGGTAATTCTGTTACAAAATAGCTTTCATAACTTCCCATTTCTAAAATATAAACATCTAAGTTTCCTTCATCATTCACTAGTGAATAGCTCATCGAACTTGTTTTCGGAACTTTTTGAATTCCTCTTCCAGCATTTCGGAAAATAGTATCGGTGGTTTTTGTTGACAGATCTATTAAAACTAAATCAAGAGAATCACCGTTCAAAACTGTAGCGAGAATTTTCTGATCGTTGTAAAAAGCAAAATAGGCCACTTGTAAATCCTTAATTAACTCAGAAGAAGTGCCTGTTTTGGCACTGTAACGATATAAACGTTGCAAGCCGTCTTTGTCGAGTCTAACGGCAGCAAAATCTTCATTTGAAGGGAATTTTTGTGGAGAATATTCGCCGCCTTCCGTTTTAGTATTGACCCACTTTTTTAGTTTTGAATTTAAATTATATTCTGAAATATCTGTTTGCCCCTCATTATTCGCGGCAAAAACAAGTATTTCATTCGAAATAAAAAAGGGTTGATTGTCATACCCTTTGTTGTTTGAAATATTTCGCGCATTCATAATCTCTAAACCTTCGTACGCGGGAGCGATATTAAAAACGTATAGTTCGGTATCATTTTGTGCAAAAGTGATTTGAGTTGCGAAGAGGATAAATAGGAAAAGGAGCTTTTTCATTACTATTCAGTTTTGAGTCAAAAATAACAAACTCTACGCCATAAATTGGAAAAAAACCAATCCACTTGTGATTTTAAGACTTTTTATGATTTAAGTTATATTGAACTGAAAATTTATTTTTTTGAATAAATACTTGAGCGATAAAAACGAGTTATTCAACTTCAAGAAAGGAAGTGTTATAAAATGGAATTCCGTCTTCAGTAATTCCTTCAATTTCTATTTGAAATTTTCCTTTTACATCACTTGAATAAAAAACAAGCTCGGTTTTTTTATAACCATTATTTACGACACCCGGTTTCCAAAAAAGCGTGGTGCGTATGTCTTCGCGACTAATGTTTCTATCTACCAATGTATAATCGGGCGCATAAAATTCTCTGGCTTCATAAAAACCTTCGGATTTGAAATTAATGGACCCCAGCTTTTTGTTTGTTATATCAATCCCTCTACCTGATCCTTGTTTTGTATAGATAGCAATAACACCTTGCGCTTTTAAACCGTATGCCGCTGATGCTGGCCCAACGTTTAGAATATCTATAAAGTCAATATCGGCTTGATGGATTGAGCGTGCAACGCCTAAATCAACCTCAACATTATCAACATAATATGTTGGTTTTAGACCGCGAAGATTCACTTCGTAATCCTGTGAAGTTTCGGCACCGTATTTACTACCCACTCGAATTCCAGGAACATTCATTATTAAATCCATAAAATTACCTCCTCCATTTTGCCCCAATTCATCAACTACAATTCGATGAGAGGGCGCAAAGGATCGCGTTCTTTTTTCTCTTTTAGCCTCTGCAATTTCTTCTTTTGTAGTTACTTTTCCTTCAATTTTTACTTCATCCAAAAGTTCTCTTTCCTGGTCGAATTCAAAATTTCTGTAAACATTGAGCCGCGTTTTTTTTCTATAATTTTCAACGTTGGCAATTTCTAGGTTTCGATTGAAGGGATTTACGATTCTATCAGGAATAATGGTTGGTCGCTGGGCAGGCGGATCCAATTTAATATTGGTGTCTGTATAATTGGGTTTTTCTGAAGAAAGGTCGGCCCCAGCTTGTAAAAACACGTCTATAGTATCATTAAACACAAACGGCCCGTAAGAAAAGTGACCCGTGTTATCGGTCATTTCGGCTTCTTGATAAAATCCTTTTTTTCTAAACGTAAGTTTTGTTTCGCTAACTTTATTTTGGAATGGCGATTTCGCATTTAAAGTATAGCCGCCTATAAAAAATCCAACTTCTGGTTTAAATTCCTGAGGCGAAGAATTCTCTAATAATGCTTGCCAAGTAAATCGTCGCCATCCTTGGGTGAGCATTATCAAATCTAATTGTTGGTTCTTTTTAATAGTGTCGCCAGCCGTGAAAAAGTAGTTTGGCGATTTTATTTTGCCTTTAAGGTCGGAGTTCAACAACAAATAGGTTTTAATGTTTTCGGCGTTGTTATTCGGTTTTATTAAAGTTGCATCTGTTACCGAAATGGAAAGCGTATTTGGTACCAATCTACCTGCTTGGTTATTTACCGCAATTTCCAGATTTATACGGTCGCGAAGACCTGTGGTTGAGCCATTTGTTTTATTAACTGAAAGTGAAAGCATGTTTTCTTTTTTAATATACACCAAACGTTCCGCAACAGGTTTTTCAGATTCATTGAAGAGTACAATGTCTAAAACGCCTTCAACCAAATCTACCGTAGGAATTTTTACTAATAGCGACTTTGTGTCGTTATTGAGCGTATAATCAAAAGCGGCTAAGCCTCTTTGTTGGCCTATGATTAACGCATTCTTTAATCCTTCTTTTTTATTTGTAGAAACATTAATTATTACTTCTTTATCGCTGAGAGTGGTGTTCATAACATACCCTTCGGAAAGTGGAAGGGGAAGCGGGTAGAGAATATTTTCGTCACCATTACTTATTACAGCACGGTATTCTTTGCCTGGTTCAGGTTTTAAAAAGAAGGATCCAAGCCCAAACTCAAGTGTTTTAAAATCGGTTATTTTATTGCCTTCCGTATCTTCAATGAAGCCAACAACGGGACTTGCCGATAATTCGGCATCCTTAATTTTTACAGCTACTTTACTATTTATTCCATTAACCAAATATCCACCTTCGGGATAAAACCCAATGTCTGGTAATTCCAGATTCTTGGAATCTTTATCGTCTTCTGATATTGATAGATCTGAATTTAAAGCAAAGACTGGAATTTCCTTTTTGAAAAAATAATCCCGTGACTGATTGCGCATATAATTGGTAAATGCACGTAACATATAAACGCCTTCGGGCAGATTGACAGGCAACTTAAAGTCTCCGTCGGCGCTTAAGGATTCTGTAAATAGTTTTCGGTCGCTGATTACTTCGTTTTGTTCGTTAATAAGCTCTACATAAATCACTTTGCTTTTTGTGCTTTTTTTATGCGTAACACCATTTACGAGATACGTATTAAACCAAATACTTTCACCAGCAGTGTAATAAGGCCTATCTGTTTGGATGTAGATTTTTTCGGGAAAATGTTCGGTTGTGTATTCTTTTAGCCGATTGAGAATTAAGAGTTTCAATCCAGAATTTTCACTTAACGTAAAAGCAAGGCAAAGAAAAGAAAGTGATATAATAAAAAGAATTTTTTTCATCTTCCCTAAAGGATATATAGAATTTAAATTTAAGGATTATAACCACAAAAAAAAAGATCTGACGAGTTTTAAAAACTTGTCAGATCTAATGTGCTAAAAGCCAATACAATTTATTGGACGTTATGTAAACTTTGAATTAAAACGGATACTTATTTTCAGTAATTACTTTGTGTGCAATTGTTTTACGCAATTCGCCAATATTTGGCATATTTTGGTATTTGGTGAAACGTTTCAGCCCCATCAACATTGCGCGTTGCTCGTCACCTTCAGAGAAAGATAGAATTGCTTCTTTTGCTTTCACAGTAATAATATCTACCGCGTGGTAAAGATACAATTGCGACATTGCTATCTGTTCTTTTTGAGTGACTTCACCAAAGCGTTTTGCGTTCTTTTCAGTACGTAAAATTGCACTTTCAGCCATATAGATTTCAATTAAGATATCTGCAGCGGCTAGTAGCGTTTGCTGGTGCTCTTCAAGTTCGGTTCCGTATTTTTGAACGGCGCTTCCTGCAACCATTAAGAATACTTTTTTCAATTTAGCAATCATCGCTTTTTCTTCGGAAAGCAATTCAGTAAAATCTGGGGTTTCAAAAGAAGGGATTCCCATCAATTCTGAAGCTACGGCTTGTGCTGGATTCAAAAGATCTACTTGACCTTTCATTGCTTTTTTCACAAGCATTCCTACCGAAAGCATTCTGTTTATTTCGTTGGTTCCTTCATAAATACGAGTGATTCGCGCATCTCTCCATGCAGATTCCATAGGTGCGTCTGCACTGTAACCCATTCCACCATAAATCTGGATACCTTCGTCTGTACAATGTTGGATGTCTTCAGAAACGGCTACTTTTAAAATAGAACACTCAATGGCGTATTCTTCAACACCTTTTAACTCTGCTTCTTGGTGAGTGTTGCCAGCTGCTATACGAAGCGCAATTCTGTCTTCAATATTTTTTGCAGCTCTATAGGAAGCACTTTCGTCTACATAGGCATTGGTTGCCATTTCAGCCAATTTAAGTTTAATGGCACCAAAAGATGCAATTGGCACGTCAAATTGAATTCTTTCGTTAGCGTATTCAACAGCTTTTGAAATAACTCTACGTTGTCCATCAAGTCCTGCAGCGGCTAGTTTAATTCTTCCAACGTTTAAGGCGTTCATCGCTATTTTAAAGCCTTCGCCACGTTCGCCAAGCATATTTTCTGCAGGGATTGTGGTTTCGCTAAAGAAAACCTGACGAGTAGAAGAGGAGTGGATACCTAATTTCTTTTCTTCCTCGCCAAATGTGATTCCGTTTGAAGAATCGTTTTCTACGATAAAGCCGGTAATGTTTTTGTCGTCTTCAATTCTCGCAAAAACGATGAATGTACTACAGAATCCCGCGTTCGAAATCCACATTTTTTGTCCGCTGATGGAATATGTTTTTCCATCTTCAGAAAGAACCGCTTTTGTTTTTCCACTGTTCGCATCACTACCTGCTCCCGGCTCAGTTAAAGCATATGCACCAAACCATTCGCCAGTGGCGAGTTTTGGAACATATTTTTTCTTTTGTTCTTCTGTTCCGTAAAGTGTGATTGGCATTGTTCCAATTCCGGTGTGCGCTCCAAAAGCTGTAGCCACAGAACCACTGGCACCTGAAATATAATCGCATACTAACATAGTGGTCACGAAGCTCATTCCGAGACCTCCGTATGCTTCCGGAACAGAAATTCCAAGGAGGCCCATTTCGCCAGCCTTTTGCATTATTTCTTCGGTAAGAGCATAATCGTGTTGCTCCAAGCGTGCCTTTTGCGGCCAGATTTCGCGATCTACAAATTCCTTAACGGAGTCGCGCATCATTTTTTGTTCTTCGGTAAAGTCTTCCGGAGTAAATATATCTTCTGCTTTTGTTTCCTTTACTAGGAATTGTCCGCCGCGAAGCAATTCGTTATTCTTTGTTTCAGTTTCCATTACTCTATAATTGTATTAAGTTGTTATTTCAAAAATTCGTATACTCCCGCAGCACCTTGTCCAGTACCAACACACATTGTTACCATTCCATATTTTCCTTGTAGGTTTCGCTTGCGCATTTCATCAAATAATTGAACAGAAAGTTTTGCGCCAGTACAACCCAATGGGTGCCCCATAGCAATTGCGCCTCCGTTTACGTTAACTCTTTCTTTATCTAAACCTAGTCCGCGAATAACCGCTAATGATTGTGAGGCAAAAGCTTCGTTTAATTCAATCAATTCTAATTGGTCTTGTTTTAATCCTGCTTGCTTTAAGGCTTTTGGTATTGCATAAAGTGGAGCAATACCCATTATACTAGGTTCTACGCCTACAGCCGTATAACTTACTAGTCTGGCTATTGGTTCAAGATTTAGTTCTTTTACCATTTCTTCACTCATAACAACTGCAAATGCTGCACCGTCGCTCATTTGTGAAGAGTTTCCTGCGGTTACGCTCCCGCCATTAGCAAATACAGGGCGTAGCTTTGAAAGTGCTTCTACACTGGTTCCTTTTCTTGGGCCTTCATCTTTATTCACCGTATATTTTTCGGTTACTTTTTTGCCAGCTTCATTTACAAAGGTGCGTTCCACTTCAATTGGAACTATTTGATCCTGAAAGCGACCTTCGTCTTGTGCTTTTAAAGCGCGCATTTGACTCGTATAAGCGAACTCATCTTGATCTTCGCGAGAAACGTTGTACTTTTTGGCAACTGCTTCTGCCGTAAGACCCATGTTCCAATAATAATCTTCGTGGCCTTCTTTTGCCATTTTATAATCGGGTACAGGCTTGTAACCACCCATAGGGATATAGCTCATGCTTTCTGCGCCACCGGCAATAATACAATCTGCCATTCCACTTTGAATTTTAGCCGCAGCGATGGAAATAGTTTCCAAACCAGATGCGCAATAACGATTCACCGTCATTCCAGGAACATCAACAATATCAAGCCCCATTAATGAAATTAATCGACCCATATTCAAGCCTTGTTCGGCTTCGGGCATTGCATTACCAACGATTACGTCGTCAATTCGTTTTTTGTCGAGTTGCGGTAATTCGTTCATTATATATTTAATGGTTTCCGCAGCGAGTTCGTCAGGACGTTTAAAGCGGAAAACTCCGCGAGGGGCTTTTCCGACAGCTGTGCGATAAGCTTTTACAATATATGCAGTTCTTTGTTTCATAGTTTAATTTTTGACTTAAGACGGTAAGACGTAGGACGTAAGACTAAATTGAATACTCCTTTATTTTATATCTTAAAGTTATATTAGTGGTTTGACAGACTTTCCATAAAACGCGTTAACATTCCTTGGATTTTCTGAATTTTAGTTTCTAAATGTTTAAATGTTTCCTCCGAAACATATCCTATTTCATAAGAAATAATTAGTTGCGTTTCCCATTCAAAGGCTGAGCCTAAAGCTGTTTCTAAATATTGAAGGAAATGTTTATCGGAGCTTTTAGCAGTTCCTTCTGCAATATTTGAAGGTACAGAGACTGCGCATCGCTGCATCTGATTAGACAATCCATAAGTTTCTGATTTTGGAAATATTTTAGTTGTGGCATATGTCTCTTTCGCCAATTCAATACCTTCATTCCAAATTGTAAGTTTTCTAAAATTATGTTTTGCGGCCATATTTTAAAGTGTTTTACGTCCTATGTCTTAGGTCTTTTCGTCTTACGTCTTTTTAATTACGCAACGGTTTCCCTTTTTGAATCATATGTTGAAGTCTTTCCAAAGTTTTTCTTTCTCCGGTTAAACTTAAGAATGCTTCTCTTTCGAGATCGAGTAAGTATTGCTCGCTCACGTAGCTAGCTTCACTTAAATCGCCACCGGCCATTACGTAGGCAAGCTTGTTTGCGATTTTTTTGTCGTGCTCGCTAATGTATTTTCCAGCGTACATTTGGTCGGTTCCTACTAAAAACATTCCCATTGCTTGCTTTCCGAGTACTTTAATATCTGTTCTCTGTATTGGTTTTGTATAACCTTGATCTGCCATCATACGCGCTACTTCTTTAGCTGCGGCAATTTGTCTGTTTTGGTTTACAACTACAATATCTTTTCCTTTTTGAAGAATTCCGGTATCGTATGCCTCGTATGCTGAGGTTGACACTTTAGCCATAGCAATTGTTAAAAAGTAATCTTGTAATCTGTTGAGCTCTACATCATCCTTTTTATATGAATCGCTTGCTCGAAGGGTCATTTCCTTTGAACCTCCACCGCCAGGAATTACTCCAACGCCAAACTCTACTAAACCAATATAACTTTCAGCAGAAGCCACAACTCTGTCTGCGTGTAGGGTAAACTCGCAACCACCACCCAAGGTCATTCCGTGCGGAGCAACAACTACTGGAATAGAGGAGTAGCGAAGGCGCATACTCGTATCTTGAAAATATTTAATAGCAGCGTTTAGTTCTTCATATTCCTGCTCTACTGCCATCATAAATATCATACCGATATTTGCACCAACGGAGAAATTTTTTCCGTTGTTGGCAATCACCAAACCATCGTAATCCTTTTCGGCCATATCGATCGCTTTATTGATTCCAGCCAATACGTCGCCGCCAACAGAATTCATTTTACTGATAAATTCTACATTTAAAATTCCATCACCTAAATCTTCAACCACAACACCGTTATTTCTGAAAACTTCAGAAGTTTTGCGAATGTTATCTAAAATGATGAAAGAATCCTGTCCCGGAACTTTTAAGTGTTTTTTCTGCGGAATATCGTAATAATACGTATTTCCGTCTTTTACAGTATAAAAAGATTCGATGCCAGATTCCAGCATTTCATTAACCCAAGCTGCAGGTTCTTTTCCTAAATCTTTTATAAGCTCAATCCCTTTTTTAACGCCAACGGCATCCCAAATTTCGAATGGTCCATTATCCCAGCCAAAACCTGCTTTCATCGCATCGTCAATCTTATAAAGCTCGTCTGTAATTTCAGGAATACGTTTTGAAACGTAAGCGAACATTGCGCCGAAGTTCTTTCGGTAGAATTCGCCAGCTTTGTCTTCACCCGCAACAAGAATTGGGAAACGATCGGTGACTTTATCAACTGATTTCGTCTTTTCTAAAGTTCCGAAAGATGCTTTTTTTGCACTACGGTAATCTAAAGTATCAAGATCGAGGGAGAGAATTTCACTGCTGCCATCGTCGTTTTTTACTTTTTTATAAAAACCTTGTCCGCTTTTGCTTCCCAACCATTTTTTTTCCATCATTGTATCGATGAAACCCGGAATTTGGAATATTCCGTGTTCTTCGTCTTCGGGAACATTGTCATAAATTCCTTTTGAAACATGTACTAAGGTGTCAAGACCAACTACATCTACCGTTCTAAAGGTTGCAGATTTTGGTCGGCCAATTACTGGACCGGTCAATTTATCTACTTCTTCAATGGTTAAACCCATTTCCTTCACTTGGTGAAAGAGGCTTTGGATTCCGAAGATTCCAATTCTATTTCCTATAAATGCAGGAGTATCTTTTGCAACTACTGAAGTTTTTCCGAGGTATTTTTCACCATATCCATTTAAGAACTCTAAAACCTCATTTGAAGTTTTAGGGCCCGGAATGATTTCAAAAAGTTTTAAGTATCGTGGTGGGTTGAAAAAGTGCGTTCCGCAGAAGTGTTTTTGAAAATCTTCGCTGCGACCTTCGCTCATAAATTTAATAGGAATACCGGAAGTATTCGAAGTAATAAGCGTTCCGGGCGTTCTGTGTTTATCTAGGTTTTCAAAAACCTGCTTTTTAATGTCCAAACGTTCCACAACCACTTCAATAATCCAATCGGCATTTTTTACTTTAGCAATATCGTCATCCAAGTTTCCGGTCGATATGCGTTTTGCGAAATCTTTGTGATAGAGTGGGGCAGGGTTGCTTTTTATAGCTTTAAGCAGATCGTCGTTTACAATCCGGTTACGCACTACTTTATCTTCAAGAGTAAGACCCTTTTTTTTTTCGGCATCGTTCAGTTCGCGAGGAACTATATCTAGCAATAGCACTTCCACGCCTATATTGGCGAAATGGCAGGCAATACCGCTTCCCATAATTCCGGAACCAATTACCGCTACTTTGTTAATTCTTCTTTTTGACATATTGTTTAATTATGAATTATGAATTATGAATTATGAATTCAGAATTTTCCTCATTCTAAATTCTTAATTCTGAATTTTTTACTCAGAATCGTATATTTTTTTTGAATTGATTAACTCGTTAATTGTATTAGCTACCTTTCTAAAAGTATGCAACTCTTCTGCGGAAATGTTCTTCTGAACAGCTTCGTCAAAGCCCAACACTACACCTTTAGAAAATTCGCGCATTTCTTTGCCGAAAGGGGTTAAATGAATCAACACGCCACGCCCATCTACAGGATTGGGTTTACGAGCTATCAAGCCTTTTTGTTCCATAGATTTCAAAGTTCGCGATAGGCTAGTGGCCTCCATTCCCATCTTGGGTCCAAGGGCAGTAGAAGGTGTTCCTTCTTCAGGATCGATGCTTATTAGTGCAAAACCTGTTGCCATGGTGCTTCCTTTTTTACCTGCTTCTTCATTGTACATTTTGGACACATTCATCCAAGTGGATCGCAAAATGTAATCGATTGTTTTTTCCTTCATTAATAGATTTTGAAAAAGTAGATTACCAAAGATACAAAAATTTTATTATGCACGCATAGTATATTGTACTCTTTTTAAACTTAAACGAAATAGTAATACCATAGGACGATTTAGTGTATTTTTATTTTGTGCAAGATGTTTTTGTTAAAATAATTAGTATATATTTGATTTAAAACCATACATATGCACCTAAAATTAACACTTTTATTCATCGCATGTTATTTTTCCGGGTTCTCCCAAACGGAAATTTATGACAGTAATATTGAAGACTTAATACTTATTGAAGACGATAGACTGGTTGTAGTGGATTTCTTTGCAACATGGTGCGCTCCGTGTAAGCGCATGGATCCCATTTTAGCTGAATTGAAAAAGGAATATTCCAGCAGTGTCGATTTTTATAAATTCGATGTAGATAAAAATGAAATGGATGATTATCTAGGAATTGAATCTATACCAACCTATCTGTTTATAAGAAATGGTGAAACATTAGAAGTAGCAGCAGGGGCGATGAGTAAGGAAGATTTTGAGGCCATATTAATTAAGAATAACGCAAGTAGCAACAATGCTGTTGCGGAAGAAGTGGATCCAAATGCTTCTGAATTTGATGATTCTGTAACAAAAAAAATATGGAATGACTGGAGCAAGTTAAATACCTTGGCGTGGCACGCTTATGAGGAACATAATCTAGTTGATGAATTGCTTAAAGCTATTGAAATTGTAAAACGTTCCATAAGCTTAGATGAAAATTATCACAATTTAGATACTTATGCAGCCTTACTGTATAAAACAGGAAGGTATGAAGCGGCTATAAAAAAGGCCAAGGATGCCATTGAAGTTGCGAAACGGGATAATTTAGATTATACATCAACAACTGAATTACTACTCTTAATTCTGGATAAGATTTAAGGTTGAGGAAAGCAGATTTTAAACGAAATCAATATTTTGGGAAGACTTATTTAAACTTTACGAGCTTACAAATTTAAGCCCCACTATGGAAGCAATCAGCGTTGCCAGGAAAAATACCCGCCAAAAAGTAGCTGCTTCATTAAAATAAAAAATCCCTACTAGCACAGTTCCCACAGCGCCAATACCTGTCCATACTGCATAAGCCGTACCGATAGGAAGTGTTTGTGATGCTTTTATAAGAAAATACATGCTGATAAAAAGGCAAATAATAAAACCACCGAACCAGAGTTTAGACTCCATGCCGGTGGTTTCCTTTACTTTACCTAGACAAGCTGCGAAGCCAACTTCAAAGAGCCCGCCGATTATTAGGAGAATCCAATTCATTATTGATTAAGAATTATGCTCGTATATTTTATTGTACAGATCTATATACTCCGCTTTAATCACTTTACGTTTCATTTTCATAGTAGGAGTTAATTGTCCGCCTTCAATGCTCCAAACTTCTGGAGTTAATTCAAACTTTTTAACTCTTTCCCAATGACCGAAACGTTCGTTATAAAAATCTACTTCTTGTTGAATGCGATCTATCACCGCTTGGTTTTTTATAATTTCTTTCGGGTCTGAAGGTAGGTTGCGTCCTTTTTTACTGCCCCAATCTTTTAAAAATTCAAAATCGGGTTGTATAAGTGCTGCCGGCATTTTTTCGCTTTCGCCAATAACCATCATTTGCTCAATGAAGCGCGATTGTTTCATTACGTTTTCAATAACCTGTGGCGCTACATATTTACCACCGCTGGTTTTAAACATTTCTTTTTTACGATCGGTGATCTTTAAAAATCCTTCGCTATCAATCTCTCCAATATCACCTGTGTGAAAAAAGCCATCTTTTATAACTTCGTCGGTCTGTTCTTGATTTTTGTAATAGCCAAGCATTACTTGTGGGCCTTTTACTAAAATCTCACCATCTTCGGCTATTTTAATTTCGGTATCTTTTAAAGGTTTCCCTACGGTACCAATTTTAAATCCGTGGTTGCGCATATCGTTAACCGATACTACAGGTGAAGTTTCAGTTAGGCCATAACCTTCCATAACAGGAATTTGTGCAGCATTGAAAACTCTTGCCAAACGTGGTTGTAGCGGCGCACTTCCGGAGGCAATAGCTCTTAAATTACCGCCAAGAGCTTCGCGCCATTTGCTAAAAATAAGTTTGTTTGCTAATTTAAGTTGCGTTTCGTACCACCAGCCATTTGTGCCGTATGGTTCATATTTTAAACCAAGTTCTACCGCCCAAAAGAAGAGATTTTTCTTTATACCAGTAAGTTCGGTACCCTTTGCATAAATTTTATCGTATACTTTTTCCAAAAGTCTCGGCACAGCCGTCATTACTTCTGGTTTCACTTCTTTTAAGTTGTCGCTAATGGTCTCCAATGATTCTGCAAAATAAACTTCTACGCCGCAATATTGATACATATAAAGCAACATGCGCTCATACACATGACATACGGGAAGAAAACTTAAAGACGATGATTTGCCAAGTACAATCGGTAATCTGTCTGCACTATATTTAGCATTTGTGGCAATGTTTTTATGTGAAAGCATTACGCCTTTTGGCTTTCCGGTTGTTCCAGAAGTATATATTAACGTAGCAATATCATCTTCAGTAATTGCTTCTTTGCGTTTATCTAATACCTCTTGGTTGCTTTCATCCTTTCCTTTTTCTAACACTTCGCTCCAGTTTTTTGCGCCAGTAATTTCATCAAAAGTGTAAACTTCTTTTAAAGATGGAACATTAGCTTTTATAGCCATCACTTTATCATAAACGTCTTTGTCGGAAACAAAGCAATATATTGATTCACTGTGGTTGAGAACGTATTCGTATTCAGACTCGGAGATTGTTGGGTAAACGGGCACATCTTGCGCGCCAGTTTGCATAATACCAATATCGCAAATATTCCACTCTGTGCGGTTGTTGGTAGAGATGATCGCCACCTTATCATTGGGTTTTACGCCCATTGCTATTAAAGCCCTGCTCATTGCATTGGCTTTATCTATATATTCTTGGGTAGAAGTAGCCTTCCACGTTCCGTTATATTTAGTGTTGAATGCTTTTTTCTGAGGATATTTTTCCAATTGATAATATGGAAAATCGAAGAGTCTTTTTGGATCTGTCATGATAGTATTGTTGAGTGAGTGAAAATAACAAAATTAATTCAGTTTCCTTCTGAAAAGAAAAAAGGAATGGTCCCAATGCCGTGCCTATAAAATTAAAGAAACTTTTCAACTTTCTATTCCAATGGCTTTAAATCCTTTGTAGAATTCGAACTATTTAAAAGATTGGTTTTTCTGGATTGCCAAAGACGTCTGTTGTAAAATTTGAATCTAAATAAATGTCGCAATTTGGCATGCGTTCTTTTAGAATAATGGCCTTTTCGTCTATGTTTTTTTCATTTTCTTCTGAATCTAAAAAAACCTCTTTAAGACTTTGATTGTTTAATGTTTCGCATAAATGCGGTAAGGTAATAGCTGTTTTTGTGATGTTTAAACTTTCTAAAGATTCCATTGTATTGAAATACGGTATACTTTCTTTGGTGATAGTTTCGTGGCTTCTTAAATAAAGGGTTTCTAAATTTTGAAATTTGCTGATATGCTTAATAGCTTCATCAGTAATGCGGGTTTGCTTTAGATGAATTTCTAAAATGGAAGTAACACGTAAGCTAAGAAAATAGAAAAATTCATCATCTTCTTCCGAATCTATTCTTTTAAAAGTGCCCCATTCTTTTGGGATATCTTCCAGTTTTTCGATTCGAAAATGGCGTTGCCAGAATTTTTTTTCTTCTTTGGAAAAATTCATTTATTCTTAAGTTTTGAAATAATTTTCAATGGATCTTCCCTGTTTTTTGCTTCGTGGTAAAATTTTGGAAGTTTTTCCAAAAGGGTAAAATGGGTTCTGTTTTTGTGTTCCCGTAAGCTAGCACTAATGTAGCGTTCCAAATACTCCAAATGCGCACCATTTAAAGCCCAAAAAACTTCATTCTTAAAATTGGCTTGAAGCCAAAGTTCCGCATTAAAATAGTGATGGGCTGCCATTTTTATTGTTCCGCTTGGCGCTAAAGCGGTTGAAGTTTCCTTATTATAACCGCATTGTACACAGAATATGCGAACGGTGTTACTTTCGAAATCTGCTTTGGCTAAAGCCTTTTTTTCACAGGATGGACAAACTACCCAAGTTTCCTTATAGAAATCGTTTAGCGTGAGATTTTCGTCTTGAAAGCGGTTTGTGTGGGTCATTAAAAAAGTACTATTATTTTATCAGGATTTATTTTGAAAGATTGCTCAAACGCAATTATTTTCATTTTGCAACTAAAAATTTAAATGCCGAATTGAAATTAGCCCTTGCTATAAGTAGTAAATAACTCCTTTACTTTAGCGTAAGAACTCAATGTTTTATCTTCTATAAATATAGTTAGATACTTATAATTTACGCCCTTACACTCGTATTCAAAATTCAAGGTGAAATAGTAATATTTTGTTTCCGTTGTTTCGCGAGTTTCAGAACTATTGCTGTCAACCACTGGAAATTCCTTCAATCCGTAATCGCAATTTCCATTTAAGGGAATGTTTGATTTTAAATGAAGCCGGTCATTTTTAACGGTGAGTTCTATAGATTTTTTACTGAAATCCGTTTTTCCAACTTCATCAAATTGATAATGGTCGTTTCCCTGCCAATGAAGTGCTGCATAGCAGTTTTTGTTTAGGAAATTCGCGAAATCGGTAGCATTTTCAATGGAATATTTAGTATTGCCAACAAAAAATGAATTTGTGTCTTTATTCATTGCATTATAAAATGCTAATGCAGAGTCAACATCAATTAAATCGAAAACATGATTAACATTCTGGTCTTCATTTTTTTTAGAGCTGCTATTAGTGGCTGTGGATATTGTATTTTTAGTGGAATGCGTCCCATTGCAAAACCCCGCCAAATGCTTCATGGCGAAGTTTATGTTTGATACTAAATCTTCATCGGTGGTATCGATATTCAAAAAAGATATGTTCTTATAGGTTATTTCATCCTCATGCTGAATAATTCCAAATGCGTACGATTTTGAAATACAGACATCATCATTGTACGTAAATTGACTGTATTTATTGATAGACGCTATATCGGTAGGTATAATTTCCCGATATTTTCTCCCAACCATATTTGAATAATCGAAAACTAGCTTGCAAGCGTCTATATCTACAAGAGTTAAACCCCTAGTATAACTATCGCCAGCAATATTTTTCTTTAATTTTTCGGTTAACCAGGAAATGGTTTGTTCTTTACTGAATTTTGCAATCTCTTTATTGAATTCAGATTCTGGTTTCTTTTCCTTTAAACTTTCAAGGCGCTTCAACAATTGGATAAGTTCATCTTCGTCGCTGGTTAAAACATAAAACTCGAAATAATCAGAAGTTGATGGCGAAGTATCGCTGTCATTATCGTTTGTAAAGTGTTCTTTCTTAAAAGATTTATTGAAATTGAGCCTTACAACCTGAAGCTTGTCATTGTTGAATTCGGTATAGACTAAATAATCAAAAAAATCATTCCACGAAATTTCGGTTGCGCGGTATACCCATTCATAACTGCTTTTTCCCTCGGGTATTTTATTTACACTTATCACTTTTTCATTAAATACCTGTTTGCCCAGCTTATCGTCTTTTTTTGCGAATACATTGTTGGACTTTACTTTTTGGCCTTCGGTTTTGCTTACCAATTTTTGGATACTGCCAAAAACTTCCTGCCTTGTTTGTGAATTTACCTGTATGCTGCAAAAAAGCGCTATAATTACAACGGTTAGTTTTGTTTTCATATCCCTAATTTTAATTGGCATTATTAGCATTGAAATCTTCCTCTTTTAATCCTAGCGATTATCTTCCCAGACTTCCAAAACTTCCAAAACTTTATCTTTATCTTCTGGCAAAAATTTACATTTAAAGGAATCTACTTCTTCATTTGTAATACCAAATTCCTCATCATCCATTTTGTAGGCTATATCTTCATAAAAATAGAATTCGACCACGAAATAGTCTTTAAATTCGTTATATCTATATTGCGAAAAATCGCTCCAATCGATGCCAGAATAGGTTTCTTTCCATTTCATATCAACAGATTCTAAAGTAACAACATATGTTGTGGCAGTAAGCGTTTGCGAAACTTTGGTGGGCTCTGTATAATTATCTGCAAATTTAATTTTATCCATATATTTTTGAATAGGAGGAAAGCTATTTGAAGAATTTCCATTTTGGGCTTTAGCCAGGGTTGCTATAAGGAGGAAAACTACCAATAGCGCGATTTTGTTTTTTTTCATGAGTATCAGTTTTTATAGGTTTTAATTAATTGGTTAAAGGATTTGTAGATTTCCGAGTCTTCAACATTGGCATCTACTTCGTAATAAATATTAATTTCAAAAATTTCAGTGTTCGTTATAAAGGCTAATTTGCCGCACACGGGAAGTATCAGCGGATCATTGCCCAAAACTTCTACCACATCTGTACCGTAGGGCTCAATACGTAGCACATTTTTTAGGTTAATGGTTACAGTATGGTTTTTATACTTTTTGTCTGCGTCCACTATATCATAACTTTGGGTAAAAATGGAGTCGGAAAAGGTTGCCCTATAATTTTCGGTAAGTGCAACATAACTGCCATTATAGTCGTAGCCAGTTGTAAAGGAGGAATAGTAATCCTGTATATAGTTAACGGCTTGCTGCAAATTTTCTGTCTGCTGGGCAGAGCTTGTGAAAACCCAAGAAATTAAGATGTGGGGAAGATATTTCTTCATTATTAGAACTTTAAATAATGGTACGAAATATTCAATTCAGTATCTTTTAAAACAAGCGTATCCGATGTGTTCTTTAAAATTTTGAATTTATTTTTATCAGCCGTTTCCCACTCTAACAGCAATTTCTTTTTGTTTTTAAGAAATTCACCGGAAAGAGATTTATCTGGAAGTGATGAGCTGTTGTAAAAAGCACCTTTGGCCTTAAATTCAATTGAAGTTTGATAATATTTATAAAGTAGTGATTCAGCTTCCGCCTTGCTTTCCTCTAGCGCTTCCAACGATAATCGTTGCGCTGCTGTAAGCTGTTTATAAAGGGCTTTATTAAAAATGGCAAGTACCAATTCTTTATTAGTTCCAGCGTCGACTGTAGTATTTTTGAAGGAGATTTTCTGCAATTGCCACCTTCCAAGAAGGCTGTTATCTTTTTGGGCGAATAGGGTAGTGCTTACTAATGCGATTGTGAAAAATATGAAAAGTTTACTGCTTAAAGCTTTCATAAATCGTAGGAGTTAATTGATGACTAAACACTTATAAATTTAATAGAATTTTTTCAAATAAATTCAATTAATAAGTCGTGAGCAATACACCAAAGGGAGTATTTTTTCAGATTAAATCAATCCCTGTAAAATACTCTGTTTAATTAATTGGGCAGTGTTTTTGCAATCTGTTTTTTTAAGGATATTGTTGCGGTGTTTTTTTACCGTAAGTGGGCTAATGAATAATTTTTCGGCAATCTCAGCATTGCTTTGTCCGTCTGAAAGCAGTTTAAGAATATCAATTTCTCGTTTGGTATATTTTACAGATTCGTCTATGCCATTAATTACTTGAATGTTCATAAACGAAGGCAGCCCATTTAACCCAATCAGCGAAACTTGGTTGGTATTTATTTTGGTAAGATGGTCTATGCGGGTATGTATATTTAGCGATTTTCCGAAATTCCCGTTCTCGTCCAAGGTCAGTATAAGTGCTTGGTGGTTTAACATGGCATATTGGCCATCTTTCATCCTACTTCTAAATGAAAAACTAGATTTGTAACTTAAAAGTTTGTCTACTCCCAAAGTGCCATAAAGAAATTCGAGATTTGTCTTTTCCGCATTGGCAACAAATTCCATATCGTCTGGGTGAATGGTATCCAAAATATCAAAAAAGCTTACCGTTTCTGGATCTAAACCGTGAATTTCAGCAATAGACGGACTTACATTGGAGAGCGACATATCAAAAAAATCTACTATGTAATAGTAAAAAGGACCAGTGCTAATAAGGGAACTGATTATATCTTCAAACTTTATTTTTGGCAGTTGGGTATTCTGTGTAGCAGTTTGTTGCGAATTTATCCATACCGAATTAAGCTTTTCAATCTCAGACTTCATGGGGGAGTATGATTTGGGAATCTATGTCTAAGATATTACTTTATTGATAACTTTCTTATAAGTGTGAAAATTATTATTGCTTGTCAATATTTATGATCGAAAAGTAAAATTGCCAATTAATTATTGAACAAATCTTTTTTAACAGCGTTATAATAACTGTCGCTCACAGGAATTTTTTCGTCTGTAAGTAAAAGCTCTCTATTTTTTAAACCTGTTACTTTTTCTTTATTCACAATATAAGATCTGTGAACTCTTAAAAATGTATTTGGCAATAAGGATTCCAACTTTCCCAGTGATTGGTTTGCCATTATTTTCTTCCCACTTTCAAGATGATAATTTACATATTCACTATCACTTTCTATATAAATAATATCTTGATACAGCACCTTATGAAGGTCGTAGCCAGATTTTATAACAATGAAATTTTCTTCACTTCCTTCTTGTTTCGGGAATCTTTCTACTGCACTCAAAAATCTTTTGAAGGCTATAGGTTTCACCAAATAATCTAGGGCGTTTAGTTCAAATCCTTTTAAGGCGTATTCCGAATAAGCTGTTGTAAAAATGATGCGCGTGTCCGTTGTATTTATGAGTTCGGCAAATTCAGTGCCTTTTATATCGGGCATCTGTATATCCAAAAACAACAGGTCAATCTTAGAAGACTTTAATAGCGTTAGTGCTTCTAGTGGGTTTTCAAAGGTTGCAACACATTCCAAAAAATCTACTTTTTGGATATAGGTTTTTATTAGCTCTCTGGCCAATTCTTCATCATCTACAACTACACATTTTATTTTATGCATCTGGGTAAAGTTTTAAAAGGACCTTAAAAGTAGCGCCATTTTCAATATCTAAATCATGCTGGTTTGGATAACTTATCTCTAAACGCTTTTTAGCATTTTGCAATCCAATACCACTGCTTTTATCTTTACTGATCTTTTCTTTCGGCAAACTATTTTCAACACTAAAAATCACTTTATTGTTTACAGATTGTAATTTAATAGCTACAAAAGAGTCGCCTCTTTTTTCAATTCCGCTGTGTTTAAAAGCATTTTCAATAAAGATAATAAAAAGCATAGGTGCAACCGCTATTGAAGTGTTTTCCACTTCATTTATAAAAGATATATTGAAGGGTTTACTGCTTCGCAACTTAAATAATTCGATGAAGTTTTCAATATAATGTATTTCTTTTTCTATTGGCACTTTCGGTCTTTCACAGTCATATATTACGTAACGCAACATTTCTGAAAGTGAATGTATGCTTTCTGGCGTTTTTTCTGAATTTGAAATAGAAAGCGCATAAATATTATTCAGAGAATTAAATAGAAAATGTGGATTAATCTGCATTTTAAGAAATTTAAGCTCGCTTTCTGCGAGTGCCGCTGTCTGTTTAGCGATGGCTTCTTCCTTCTTTTGTGCAAAGAGAAAGGTTTCTGCCAATACACTTAAAATATAACTCACCGAAATTAGTAGCAATTGAATTAAAAAAGCTGAAGGCGGAGTAGGTCCATTGGGGCCAGGAGGTCCTATTCGTCGGGGTGGTTTCATAGCTAATTCAGAAGAGAGATAGGCACTCACAACTATAAACGCTATTGAAACAAATAGAAAAATTACATACTTCTTTTTAAATAATAATTTTGGTGCTACAAAGTAGGATGCCGCTAATATTGCAAAAACTTGGAATCCAAAGGCACTTGAATTTCTAATTAGAAATTGGGCGGTATTCTGTTGGTTTAGGCTCATTATAAACCATACCAAAGCCCATAATAATATTTGGACTATAATGTGAAATCTAATTTTCATTCCACAAATAAAACACAAATTTTTTCATTCTGTTTCAATTTAACCTGTTTTGGGAGGGGAGATAAGTACGATTGACCTTCACCAAAAGGGCATTCGCTTAAAACTTTGACCGTTTCGCTTAAAACATAAAATCAATAAAGTCGATAATGGCACCTTTGCTACAGAAATTCAATTAATAATAAAGAAACATGAAGCTAAAAAGACTTAAAATAAACCAATTATGGACACTTGCTTTAAGTGTGCTTTTGACCATTGTAGCAAGTGAGAAATCATTTTCGCAAGATTTTTATGATATCAACACCATACAGACTATTGAAATTGTGTTTGCACAATCTAACTGGGATGAGCTTTTAGATATTGAAATGGCAGGCGATAATAATTACACCCAAGCTGAATCTGTTACCATTAACGGAGAACTTTTTGAAACAGTAGGCGTGAAATATAAAGGGAATAGTTCTTATAACCCCAATTATACCAAGAATCCTTTTCATATAGAATTGGATACTTATATAGATCAGGATTACCAAGGTTATAAAGATATCAAGTTGGCAAACGTAATTTTTGATCCGTCATTTGTTCGTGAAACGATTTCATACAATATTGCTGGGCAGTATATGGATGCGCCAAAAGCAAATTACACTAACGTGTATGTAAACGGAACATTGATTGGTTTGTACACAAATACCGAGGCAATTACCAAAACATTTGTGGACAACAGGTTTGGTTCCAAAACAAATGCTTTTTTTAGCTGTAGCCCTCCAGATGGAGCTGGTCCAGGATCGAATGCTTATCCTAACTTGGAATATTTAGGAACTAACAGCAGCAGCTATGAGGATGCTTATGAAATTAAATCTGATGGTACCGACGATTGGGATGAGTTAATTGAATTAACAAACATCCTTAACAACGATGTTACAAACATTGAGACTGTTCTTGATGTTGACAGAGCTTTATGGATGCTAGCTTTTGATAATGTTATTGTAAATATTGACAGCTATATTGGGCAGTTTAAGCAAAACTATTATTTGTATCAAACCGACTCTGGAGTATTTAATTCAGTGGTTTGGGATTTAAATATGTCTTTTGGAACCTTCAATATGACAGGAGAAGGACAACCATTAAACTCTACTACACAAAAGGCACAAGTGAGCCATTTATTGCATTTAAATAGTTCTCAATTTCCATTGATTTCAAAATTATTGGCAGTTCCACGTTACAAAAAAATGTACTTAGCCCATTACAAAACTATTTTAACGGAAAATATTACCACATCAAATTACTTGACTTTGGCTAATGACTACCAAAACCTTATTTCTGCCGCAGTACAAGCAGACAATAATAAGTTTTACACCTACGCACAATTTGTTGGGAATATTAATACAGATTATAATCTTGGCCAGAATACAGCGCCGGGTATCGCTAACTTAATGAACGCACGCGGAAGCTACTTGTCTGCATTATCAGATTTTACGGTTACTCAGCCTACAATTTCGAACGTAACTCCTTCAAGCAATGACCCCGAAGTTGGCGATGCTGTTACATTTACTGCTACTGTAATTAATAGAAATGCAGTGTTTTTTGGTTATAGAACAGACGAAAATGCACCCTTCACAAAAATTGAAATGTTTGATGACGGTGTCCATAACGATGGCGCGGCGGGTGATAATGTTTACGGAATAGATTTAACGATAACCAATGACTACACACATTACTACGTTTACGCAGAAAATACGAACATAGGCGCATTTTCACCAGCACGGGCACAACACGAATATTATACGCTTAACGCATCATATATTCCATTATCTGTTGGCGATTTAGTGATAAATGAATTAATGGCCGATAATGAAACAATTATAACAGATCAAGATGGAGAATACGAAGATTGGATAGAACTTTACAATAACACAAATACAACTTTAAGCCTTGATGGCTTATATTTATCTGACGATCCATCAGATTTATTACAGTGGGAATTTCCTGATGGACTTACTTTAGCTCCCAATAGTTATTTAATAGTTTGGTGCGATAAAGATTTAGATCAAGATGGATTACACGCAGATATAAAATTCTCTGCTGGCGGTGAAAGTGCTATTCTATCTTATGCAGATGGAACCATTATCGAGAATATTGAATTTGGCCAACAGGAAACAGATTTGAGCTATTCAAGAATACCAAACGGTACTGGCGACTTCGTTATTAAGCGACCAACTTTTGGAGAAGATAATGAATCCATTTTAGCTGTTAATTCTTTTGATACCGAACAGTATTTGAATTATTTCCCAAATCCAACAAAATCCATCTTAAATATAGCCAATTCTGATGGCGGTATTACCTCAGTAAAAGTGGTTGCAGTTACAGGACAATTGTTGTTTTCAGAAACCTATAATGACTCGTCAACAATACAAGTAGATTTTTCAAATTTCGCAAAAGGAACTTATTTTGTTTCCGTAAATAATAGTGCCGTTATTAAGATACTTAAAGATTAATCCCTAATCTCTTTTTTGATATCAATAATGGTTGATGAAAGCTCCGCGATTTGTTTCGCGGAGTTTTTTTTTGTCACTCAATAAGCAATCAAGAATAGCGGTTTCATTGCTGATTACACGAAAGCGATCACGGGATTTTAATGAAATAACCCTATGTTTTAATAGCTCCGTAAGACCTTAACAGACTATAAACATCCACTGACTGAATAGCAGGGCTAGTTCGCTTAAAACCCATTTTTTGCAAGAATCTATGCTCTACCTTTGAGGTCATAAGTATGAATTTAAAACAAATATATTATGAAAAAGATAGTTTTTACAGCAGTAGTAATGTGCTTCGGAATTACACTTTCAAACGCACAGTCAAAAGGAGATAAACAACAAAAACCGCCAACATTTAGCGAACTGATGGAAAAGATGGACGCAAATGACGACGGTAAACTTGCTAAGGATGAAGTAAAAGGTCCTTTGAAAGATAGCTTTAGTAAGATTGATACAGATGAAGACGGCTTTATTTCAGAAGCGGAATTTAAAAAAGCTCCGAAACCAGAAGCAAGAGAGCGAAAAAAGAATAGATAATAATTTTGGTTGGTTAATTAGCAGTGTTAATGAAAGCTTCGTAGTTCCTTGCGAAGCTTTTTTTTAACCAAAAATTTAAAACGAAAGCACAAAACCATACGCGATGAGGCTATTCAGAAACATTAGAAGAAAATTAGTTGATTCAGGGAAGGTTAAAAATTACCTCTTGTATGCATTTGGTGAAATTCTACTAATTACGATCGGGATATTAATTGCGTGGAAGATCAGCAATCTAAACGAAATTAGAAAGAACAGAATAGTTGAGGTAAAAATATATGAGAGTCTATACGAAGAGTTACGTACAAACCTTAATGTTTTAGACAGTGCCATTGTTAGATACGACACTAGTGTGCTAGCAATGCAAAGCTCTCTTCACTCTGTTGGATTACAGCCAGACCAATTAACACAGGAAGCAAAGGATATAATTGTGGAGGTAAAATTTAGCGATTCCAATTTGAGAGACGATGCGCTGAATTCAATTAACAATACAAACAAATTTGAATTTCTAGAAAATGAAACTTTGAAAGAATTAATTGCTAGCTATCCAAATGAAATAAGCGTATTCAAAAATCAAGAAATGAAGATTAAGAATATCGTAGCCAATCGCTTGCAGCCAGTTATCGAAAAACACATTTCGTTAATAGATATGCTTCCAGAAAAGAATATAAAATACTCTCAAATTAAAACATTCGGACAACAATCAAATTATGCCGAATTACTGAATAGCAGAGAATATCAAAACAGTGTTATTGACAGATTATTACAAACTGAAATTCAATTAACGCTAGCGAAAAAACTTCGTAAAAAAACAGAATCATTAGCTATTAAATTGAAGCCTGAAATAAGGAGTTAATTCAACTTCAAGCTGAAAAAAGTTATTAGATAAAACGCAAATATTATTCACTAAATATTAAAATTATGAAAACTATGTTTCACGAATTCAAAAACAAATATTTACCTATTACTAAATTGAAAATTTCAAAATTATCTTTTGTAGGGTTAGCCATCCTTTCTATGGGATTGCTAAGTTGTAATTCCTGTTCAAGCGATGATACCGCCGCTGAAACAGAAACTGATTTAGGAATGGTTGTAAATGTTGAAAAAAGCAATTTCACATCAGGTTCTGTAACAATAACTACAGTTCCTTGTACACTATCTGATGGTACAGTTACTGAATGCTATCAAATTGTTACGAGCAGCACACCTTCAGATCACCAAATGGGGCCTTGGTGTCCACAAAACATAACCGATAGTGCGGAAGCTGGTGGTCTATGGATGGAAGGCGGAGAAGTATATGATGTAGATGGAGCTTTCATTGCAAATATGGCAACTTTTTATAACGACAATAATTGGTTAATGTATGATGCCAATGGAGATGTGTATGTTACCGAAACCGAAGAAGATTGTATAAACGCTGCAAATCCAGACGTGGGCGAAGAATATGAAAACTTTTGTGTAGAATGCTTACCTGCATATATAACAGATTTAACGCAAACCTTTTTAATACCTATAACACCTGTGCTTCAAAGCAATTCCGTGCTTTTTGCAACAGGCCCAGGAGGTCCAGGTGGCCCAGGAAGTGATGCTCCATCAACGCGTGGTATAGCGCTTAATGGTATAGAATTTTCCGCACCAGCGCCTACAGATATGATTCTTGCTGCTTACACATTAGCCCCTGTTGATGATGCTGGTGGACACATTAATGTACATCAAGGTTATCACTATCACGCCGCAACAGGATTTGGCACCCAAGTAGCTCAAACAGATGGACACGCAGCCTTGATAGGCTATGCATTAGACGGTCTGGGAATATATGAATTAGAAGATGCAGCCGGAAATTCAGCCACAGATTTGGATGAATTACGTGGCCATTCCGATGAAACTCGCGGATACCATTATCACGTAGATAAAGCAGGAAACAACAATTTTATAAATGGTTTAAAAGGCGCTTACGTAAACTAAATAATAGAAATTATGAAAAAATTTATCACTTTAATACTAGCTGGATTGTTTTCTATGGCAAGTTTTGCGCATAATCCCGATGTTTCAACCACAATGTTGGTTGAGAAAGAAAATAATGTTTGGGTGTTGCAAATAAGTGCCTCATTAACGGCATTTCAGCAAGAAATACGAACCCATTTTTCTGAAACACCGTATAAAACTCCGGAAGAGTTTCAGCAAATGGTACTAGAACACATAAAGAACAATCTTAAAATAAACTTCAATGGAGAAGAAGCCGTAACATTTAGTAAAGGGCTTGTAAAACTAGGGCACGAAACCAACGTTGTTTTTGAAGTAACTGGAATTCCAACTTCAATACATTCGGTAGAAATTAAAAACACTTCATTTAAAGATATACACCATAGTCAGGGTGCTGTAGTATTATTAAAAGATGGTTTCGAAAAAAAGCATTTTATCTTAAATAATACGAATGATTATTTCGTGGCTCTGCAAGTAAATAATAATGAGTTTACGCAAGTAGTGGAACAAAACGCAAATCTATTTTCTTCAATAATGGTGGCTTCATTATTAGGTATTATAGGGATTGGGTTTTTAATAATAAACATCTTTAAACGCCGAAAAATGCGGCTTTTAGAAGTTCGTTAATTTCAACTTACTGAACAAAACCCTTAATTCACTGAAATATTATGGGTATCCGTTGAATAGAAAATTTTGGTGTTTATATGGTGCTTACATTTGATGCTATATAGAAAAATATAAAATTATGAAACTAGCAAAACCATTATCGATTAACAACCATTTCGTTTCGGCGGGGTCTGGTTTTTCGGCAAATGAACCTAAAACAAAACCTTTACACATATTTAATAATTCAAAATAAAAACTATGAAAAATTCACTTAAAATTTTCGCCTTAGCAACAATCGCAACTTCTGCTTTTATGGCTTGTTCAAGCGATGATTCAACCACAGAAGAAGTAGAAGACGAAGAAGTTGTAACAGTATTACACGCAGCCTTTGCGGCATTTAATTCAGAAGCAACCACAATTTATTTAGATGGAACTAAGGTGGTTATAGAAACTACAGGATTGCCAAATCACGAAACAGTGTATTGGGGAGAGGGCCATCCATTATATAGAGAAGAGCCCGATGTTCAAGTAACCCCATCCATTATGTCCAGCAACAATAATGCAACGACTATAACTGTGGATGCTACTCCTAATTTAACTGGCGCTACGGTGGCTACTCAATTAAATACTATTGGAATTGCCGTAAGTGGTGCTTCAATTTTTAACGATCAGGAAGGTGGTGGGCCTTTAGATCAGGCAGCTGCAAGTTTAGATTGGACTGGAGCACACATTGGCCCAGGCGTATACCATTATCATTTAGAGCCAAAAGCTTTTACAGATGATGATGACAAATTAGCTGGAATCTTGCTTGACGGCGTATTTTTATACGGAAGAAAATGTAACGCCACAGGTACTTATCCAACCGACTTGGATGCCTCAGGTGGGCACACAACTACTACACAATATACTTTAGGTGAACAAGAATATCACTATCATATTATAAATGAATTATATTCTAATACAGGTTCATATTTAGCATTCGCAGGGCCTTACCAAGGATATTAATACTAAACAATGAAAACTCTTTTTTTTATACCTCTCGTATTTTCTCTTTTTACTAATTGTACTAACAATTTAGTGAATACTTCAGAACTTGTTGAGACTGTTCCTTCTAAAAATGTTCTTATTATTGAAGATGTTGAGGTACTAAAAAAGGAGTTAATTTTAAATCAAATAGAAGGAAAATGGTACTACAAGAGCAAACCATTTTCCGGCTATTCGATTAGCTATTATGCAAACGATACTTTATCAGAAAGACTTGGTTTTATTAATGGCAAAAGAGAGGGTATTGCAAGAAAGTGGTCAGAACAAGGAATACTTCGTGTAGAATCTTATTATAAGAATAACCGTTTAGATAGCATTTATAAAACTTGGTGGGATAATGAAGCATTATCGTCACAATCAAATTATATAGATGGTATTAAGCAAGGTATTGAAGAAGAATGGTACCCCACGGGACAAATAGCTAAACAGCGATATCTTATAGATGGGCAAGAGCAGGGATTGCAGAAAGCTTGGTTGCTAAACGGAACCTTATATGTTAATTATGAAGCCAAAAACGGACGCATTTTTGGGATGCGGAAAGCTAATTCATGTTATAAACTAAAAAATGAAGTTGTTATTAAAGATAAAAAAATATAGCTCTTTTTTAATTTTAATGCTGGTATTTTTAAGTACGAGCTGTAAAAATGAGCAAAAAAAGGAAGATATCATAATTGTTGAAACCAGCAGAGTGGATCACTTACCCTATTATAACGATGAATCGTTTACGCCAAATTGGTTAACTCCCGGTTCTCCAGAAGAAAAGAGTTTTCATAAAATATTAGATTTCAAATTGATCAATCAATTAGGCGATACGGTTACTCAAAAAACTTTTGAAGATAAAATTTATGTTACAGATTTCTTTTTTACAAATTGTCCAGGTATTTGTCCGCAGTTGGCGGAAAGTATGATTCAGTTACAAGATAAATTTAAAGAGGATGATGACGTACTTCTGCTTTCACATTCGGTAATGCCATCTACAGATACGGTAGCGGTTTTAAAAGAGTATGCTGAAAACCATGATGCGATAGCTAATAAATGGCATCTTGTAACTGGTGATAAAAATGAAATTTATTCACTCGGCAGAAATCAATATTTTGTTGAAAATGATTTTGGAGTTACAAAAAGTATAGATGATTTTCTACATACCGAAAACTTTTTGCTTATTGATAAAAACAAGCATATTAGAGGAATTTATAATGGTTTAAATAGAGCTTCGATTGCGCAATTGGTTACAGATATCAAAACGTTGAAAACTGAGTAAATCATAGCTACAATAACCTCTGTTATTGCAAAAAAAAACTTAGAAGGGACCATCAATAAAAGATGGTTCCTTTTTTTGTGAAATTAAGTCTATAGTGGTGTAATGAAACATATCAGCTAAAAACGAAAAATTCTCATCGATAAAATAACGTCTTTTATATAGGCAATTCCCTCAAACATCTATTACAGTTTAATAAGGTAGTATATAGTTTCACCTTTGAAGTGTTAATTAAAAACACTCATAAAATGAAACCATTCCTAATCATAGCAAGTTTCTTACTAGTGCAATTTTCTTTCGCACAAGAAGCTACTAATGCTTCAAAAAAAATATGGTCTTTGGAAGATTGTATAACCTACGCGTTAGAAAATAACATTACGGTTAAAGACGCTGCATTAAATACAAATAGTGCAGAAGTAGATTATAGCAAGGCTAAATCCTCAAGATTGCCCAATTTGTTTGGTAGCGCTTCCCAAAATTTTTCTAATGGAAATTCAATAGATCCTATTACAAGTAGCTATGTAACAGACCAGATACATAGTACAAATGTTGGGATTAACAGCAATATGACTCTATTTCAAGGAAACCAAATCACCAATCAAATTAAGCAAAATGAAATTCGATTACAACAAAGTGTTTTTCAAGAGGAAGTAGCGAAAAATGACATCGTGCTAAACATTTTAGAGACCTATTTACAAACTTTATACAGTAAAGAAAGCATCACTATTGCTGAAAATAATTTAGAAGTTTCAGAAAAAGAAGTATTAAGGGCTAAAGCTCGTTTAGACGCCGGAACAATTGCATTGAGTGATTATACAGAAGCGCAAAGTCAAGCCGCGACTAACAAATACAATGTAATTGCAGCTAAAAATAATTACGAACAATACATAATTGTTCTAAAACAATTATTAGAGCTCCAACCTCTTGACACTTTAGAAATTGAAACCATAGATGAAAATATGGATTTAATAAACCTAGAACTTAATAAAAACGAGGTTTATAACAATGCTTTGGGGTTTTTACCAGAGCTTAAAGCGAGTAGTCTAAATGTTGCTGCAAACGAAAAGGAATTAGATATAGCAAAAGGCGGTTATTTACCAGTGCTATCATTAACTGGAAGCATTGGTTCAGGATATACAAGTATTAACGATAATACTTTTACAGATCAGTTTGATGTTAATTTTAATCAAAGATTGGGCTTGTCTTTAAGCATCCCCATTTTCAATAGAAATCAAACCAAAGCTGCCGTCCAAACTGCAACTATAAATATTGATAAAGCGGAGATACAAAAGCAAGCCACTGAAAAGGAAGTCTATAAAAAAGTAGAAACAGCTTACCAAAATGCATTATCCGCCCAAGAGCAAGTAATTGCTGCGGAGTCTTCAAAAGCAGCAGCAGAACAATCGTACAAGCTCGCGCAAAAAAAGTATGAGTTGGGAAGTTTAAGCACTACAGATTTAGTGATTAGCCAAAATACTTATACCAATACCCAACAAAACTATTTGCAGGCCAAATACCTAAATATTCTATACCATCAATTATTACAATTTTATCAAGGAAACGACATTAAACTTTAATCAATACAATCATGAAAAATAAAAAGAAATTTATAATAGGAGGCTTTATACTGGTTGTTCTTGCCGTTGTAGGATACAGCTTTTTAAATAGCGGAGATGCCGTTGTTATAGAAGCAAAAACAGTCGCAGCAAAAAAAGGGAGCGTAACCACTATGGTTACGGCAACAGGAACCATTCAACCTATAACCCAAGTAGAGGTTGGAACACAAGTTTCTGGTGTAGTCGAAAAAATATATGTGGATTATAACAGTGTGGTTACCGAAGGACAACTGATTGCCGAATTAGACAAAACTAATCTGTTAGCTACGTTATCGCAGGCACAAGCTGTTTATGATAATGCTGTAAATCAAAAGAACTACACCAAAACTATTTATGACCGTCAAAAAACATTATACGACAGTCAAGTAATAAGTAAGTCTGATTTTGATGATGCAAACTTCAATTATGAAACTGCAAAAAGCACAGTGACTCAACGTTTGTCTGATTTACAAAAAGCGAGAACCAATTTAAGTTATGCCGATATCTATTCGCCAATTGATGGTGTGGTATTATCGAGAGCCATTGACGAAGGTCAAACTGTAGCCGCAAGTTTAAGCACACCAACCTTGTTTACAATTGCTCAAGACTTAAAAGAAATGCAGGTAGAAGCTGATGTTGATGAAGCAGACATAGGAGAGGTAAAAGAAGGGCAACGTGTTAGTTTTACTGTTGATGCTTATTTAGGAGAAGAATTTGAAGGCGTTGTTACACAAGTACGATTAAACCCAACGGTAACCTCAAATGTGGTAACCTATACGGTAGTGGTTAAAGCAGATAACCCAGATTTAAAATTAAAACCAGGCTTAACAGCAATCATTTCAATCTACACTTTGGAATTAAATGATGTATTAACTGCCGAAGCCAAAGCCATTAACTTTAAACCAACACGTCTAGAGTTAACAGCTTATAATGAACAACACAATCTTACGGCACAACAAACAAATGAAAGATCAACAGAAAGATCAACAGAAAGACCAACATATGAAGACAAAGGTAGCGTTGTGTGGGTTTACAGTAGCAATGGAGAAATAAAATCTCAAAAAGTCACTTTGGGTGCAAGCGATGGTGTTAACGTTCAAATTTTAGAAGGAATTTCTGAAGGTGACAAATTAGTATATAGCTTAGAAGGCGTAAGTGCTTCTGGAACAAAAACAACAGATAAAAGCGAAAATCCATTTATGCCATCAACCACAAGAGGTGGAGGAAAAAGATAATACTATGAGCAAAGCAATTATAAAAATAGAAGATTTAAAACGCGAATTTACCATGGGATCCGAAACGGTACGCGCGTTAAAAGGTATTTCGTTTGATATAAAAGAAGGCGAGTTTGTAACCATTATGGGTTCATCTGGTTCTGGAAAAAGTACTATGTTGAATATTTTGGGTTGTTTAGACCAACCTACATCTGGCAACTTTGAAATTGATGGTGTTAAGGTTAAAGACCTTACTAAAAATCAGTTAGCAACCATACGTAATGAAAAAATCGGATTTATTTTTCAATCCTATAATTTATTGGCAAGAACATCTGCTATCGAAAATGTAGAATTACCGCTATTATATAATAGTAAAGTTTCCACAGAAGAACGCAGAAAACGTGCTATTGAAGCTTTGCAAAAAGTAGGCTTGGGCGAAAGATTAGACCATACACCTTCACAACTTTCTGGAGGGCAACAACAACGTGTTGCCATTGCACGGTCATTAGTTAATAATCCTGTTATGTTACTTGCCGATGAAGCAACAGGAAACTTGGACACACGAACTGCCTATGAAATTATGTCCATTTTTCAAGAGTTAAACGAACAAGGTATTACTATCGCTTTTGTAACACACGAAGAAGATATTGCAACATTTAGTAGTAGAACCATTGTTTTAAAAGATGGAAATATCATTCAAGATTACAAAAATGAAAATGTACAATCGGCAAAAGTAGAGTTAGCAAAATTACCTAAACAAGACGATTAATTATGAGACTATTAAATTTATTTAAAATCGCTTTTAAAGCCATCGTTCTTAATAAAATGAGAACTTTACTAACTATGTTAGGCATCATTATAGGTGTGGCATCGGTAATTGCAATGCTCGCTATTGGTGAAGGCTCTAAAGAAAGTATTCGCGAAAACATTTCAAGTATGGGCTCTAATATTATTACTATTAGACCTGCTTCTGCTTCAAGTAGTGGTGTTCGCGCAAGTGCAGATGAGATGCAAACACTTACCCTTAAAGATTATGAAGCCGTTAAAGATCAAGCCACCTTTTTAAGTTATGCAACACCATTGGTTACTGGTAAAGGACAAGTTATAAATGGTTCTAACAACTGGCCATCAAATATATATGGCGTAAATCCAGATTATCTCAAAATTAAAGTAGTCGATTTGCAAAGTGGTAGTATGTTTACAGATGCCGAAGTACAAACGGCTTCTAAAGTGGCACTTATTGGGCAAACGGTCGTGGACAACGTGTTTCCTGATGGGCAAGATCCTATTGGACAGATGATTCGTTTTAATAATATTCCATTTACAGTGATTGGTGTATTAGAAGTAAAAGGAGAAAACACCTTTGGTCAAGACCAAGATGATGTGGTTATTGCACCATATACAACCGTACAAAAACGTATTTTGGCTATTGATTATATCAGTCAAATTATGGCTTCGGCAATAAGTGAAGACGATGCGCCAAATGCTGTTACTGAAGTCTCAGAAATTATGAGAATTCAACATCAAATATCTCATCCAAGTAAGGACGATTTTAGTGTACAGTCTATGGAAGAGCTTATTTCTACTTTTAGTTCTACAAGTGAGATGTTAACTTTATTATTAGTGGCAGTTGCTAGTATTTCGTTATTAATTGGAGGTATTGGAATTATGAATATTATGTACGTTTCAGTAAAAGAACGGACCAAAGAAATTGGATTAAGAATGGCTGTAGGAGCAAAAGGAGCTGATATTTTAATGCAATTTTTAATAGAAGCTATTTTAATTAGTGTAACTGGTGGTGCTTTAGGCGTCCTTTTAGGACTCACTTCTACGGTATTTATTGAGAAATTCTTAAATTGGCCTACAAGTGTGGCATTGTATTCTATTGTTATATCGTTTGCTGTATGTGCCGTAACAGGCATCTTTTTTGGATGGTATCCTGCAAGAAAAGCATCGGCCTTAGATCCTATAACCGCTTTGCGTTATGAATAAATTAATAATGGAAAAAAACAAAAAAATAACCCTCTTTTCGCATTTCCTTGTTTGGTTAGTACTCTTTAGCATGCCGTACTTTTTGTCTTACGGACAAGAGCAGGAAATTAACCGTTTATTTGTTCACTATTGGATTCCATTATTGTTTTCGGCAGTACTATTTTATCTTAATTATTTTGTGCTGATAGATACGTTTTTATTTCAAAAAAAAATGCTTGCATTTATACTAATAAATGCTGCAATTATTGTTCTTTTTTTAATGCTAAAAGACTTTATAGAAACTTCATATTTTGCCGAATTCATTGAAAAACGTACTAATCGAGATACTAGTAATGGTCCCCCTTTTAAAATATTTCTTTATGTTCAGACCCTATCATATTTGGCACCATTATTATTTTCTATAGCTGTAAAAAGCACCAAACGCTGGGTAAAAACAGAGGCAGAACGCAAGGAAGCTGCTAATTTTAAACTACAATCAGAATTACAACATTTGCATTACCAGTTGCAGCCACATTTCTTTTTTAATTCATTGAATAACATTTATGCATTAGTAGATATTTCGCCAGAGCAAGCTAAAACCTCTATCCATAGTTTAAGTAAACTGATGCGTTATATGTTATATGAAACCAATGTTGAAACAATCCCTTTAACTAAAGAAATCGATTTCATGAAAAAGTATATCGATTTGATGAAATTGCGTGTTTCAGATAAAACGGTGATAAATTATAATTTTCCTTCAGAAGAAACAGGTATTAAAATTGCACCTTTATTATTCATATCATTAATTGAAAATGCCTTTAAACACGGGGTTTCTGCAAGTAAAGAAAGTACAATTCAAATAAATATGAATTACGTAAAGAAAACAGTAGTGTTTACTATTGAAAACGATAATTTTCCTAAAAAAACAGACGATAAAAGTGGTTCTGGAATTGGACTTCCTAATAATAAAAAACGTCTGAAATTATTATACCCAGAAAAATATAATTTTAAAACGATAGTAGAAAACAATCGTTATATAGCGCATTTAGAAATTGAAACCACATAAGTTATGAGTAACCTAAAGATAAGTTGTGTTATAGTAGATGATGAGCCAATGGCATTAAATCTAGTTGAAAGCTATGTAAATAAAACACCTTTTTTGGTGCTTAAAAAGAAGTGTAGTAGCGCTATAGAAGCTATGGAGTTTATAAAATCCGAAACCGTCGATTTACTATTTCTAGACATTCAAATGCCAGATTTAACAGGGATTGAATTTTCAAAAATGCTTCCCAAAGAAACGAGGGTAATTTTCACAACAGCTTTTGATCAATATGCTTTAGAAGGTTTTAAAGTTGAAGCCTTAGATTATCTTTTAAAACCTTTTGATTATGCTGAATTTCTTGCCGCAGCTAACAAAGCTCATACTTGGTTTGAATTGACAAAAGGGAAGAAGCAAGCTACCATTTCTGCCCGCGTGTCGAACGAAGCTTTAGCGGAGGTACAAGAAAAAGATTTTCTATTTGTAAAATCTGAATACAAACAATTGCGTATTAAACTAGCCGATGTATTGTATTTTGAAGGCCTTAAGGATTATATTAAAATTTGGTTGAAGGATAATCCGAAACCTATTTTAACGTTAATGAGCCTAAAGTCATTAGAAGAAGAACTTCCCGAAGCTCATTTTATGCGTGTACATCGTTCTTTTATTGTTTCCTTAAAAAATGTGGAAACCATTGAGCGTAGCCAAATCATAATCAATAAGCAGCGCATTACAGTCTCAGAACAATACAAACCTAAATTCTTGGAGTTTGTAAATAATAATTCGCTTGATTCTTAAGCTACATTTTTTCAAATCTATAAAATCACGGTATTTGTAGATACAATCTAGGAGATCTTCTATATTCATTTTTTCGCCATAATAATCGAATTACTTTTAAACTATCAATGCTAATAAACGTATTCTGTTTTTAGCGAAAAGAGTTTTCAATTATTAAAATTTAGAAATTATGAAAGCATTCATTAAAACATTTGTATTGCCATCATTATTTATAATGGCATTTACCGCACAGGTTACTTCCCAAACAAATAGAAGTTCAGCCACAATTAATAAAACGACACAAACAACCGATAGAACATCAAAAACAACTACTAAAAATACAATAAATAGTAGGGTGTCGAGTACCAAAGTAACTTATAAAACACCGCAGAAAAAAGTAGTTTCTGTTAGAAATGTTCCAAACAAAACCGTCGTAAAATATAGTGGCCAAAACTATTATTACGCTAATAATAAGTATTACACGCAATCTAGAGGACGTTATATACCAATTGCGCCCAAGGTAGGCTTTAAAGTAAAACAGATACCAACTAATTACAAAAGGGTACGCTATAATACCTATGATTATTATAATGTTCAAGGTATTTTTTATGTCTATACAAATAATGTATATGAAGTGGTAGACCCTGAGGTGGGAACCATTGTCTATGAACTTCCAGAAGATTATGAAAAAGTAACAATAGACGGTCAAAATTATTATGAATACGCCAATATTCTATATGAAAAAGTTCAAATAGATGGAACTAGAGCGTATGAAGTTGTTGGTATTATAGAAATGAATTAATTATGAAAAAAACAGTAATAATATTAGCCTTGCTTTGCAGTGTATTTTCTTTAAGTGCAAAAAATTCAAAAACTACAATTGTATCTGATACCATAAGCATTGATAATGAAAATGTAGTGTTCAAAGTATTTCAAGACAAAACAAACCTGCATATTAATATAAGTACAACAGATAATGACATTATACAATCGATGCTTCGTTTAGGGCTAACGGTATATTTTGATGTTAAAGGAAAAAAGAATGAAGATGTTTTTTTAAAATATCCGCTTGAATCTGTTAAACCAAGTTTTAATAAAGAGGAAGCTCCTTCTACAAACGGTGAATCCTGGGAAGATGAGGTTAAATTGAAACAGAATATAGCCACACGTGTTGAAAGCGATTTACCTAAAGAGGCATTATATAATTATTACGAATCGCAAGAGCGGTTTAATATTTTTTTAAATTCCTTAGATGTTTCACTTTCTTATAATTACAATGTTGAAAAAGGTCTATTTGAATATCGGTTAAAAATACCTAAGAATAGAATAAATGCAAACGTAAAAGAAGACTTCTCAAAATTGGTTATTGGAGTAAAAACTGGCCAAATGGAAGATGCAAGACCGAAAGGCGATAGTAGTTCAAAAGGGTCTGGATCAAAGTCGAGAGGCGGTGGACAACGATCAGGAGGCAGAGGAGGAAGAGGTGGACAAAATAATGGTGAAAGAACCCAAGGGCAAAGTATACAGCAAAATTTAAAGACAATTGATTTTTGGTTCGATGCATCTCGGTAAGAATATTCTCCATCTATTGAGAATGTACATTCCTCGATAAAATCCAGCTAACCGTCTATTTCAGATAGTTGATAAAAGAACTAAAAATACCTTTAAACTATCAAAATTAAAGTCGGTCAAATATGATGATGTATAGAAGTATATTATTAATAATTCCCTTTCTATTTTTTGGTTTTACAACCGAAAGTGAGTCAAATATTTCAAGCGTAAAATCTATCAATTCAGAGATTCAAATTTTAAATTTTGAAAGTTTAGAACCGCTTCTTTATACAGATTCCGAAGAAATTCAAATTATCAACTTTTGGGCTATGTGGTGTGCGCCTTGCGTAAAAGAGTTGCCAATACTGCAGGAATATCAAAACAATAATCCCAATGTAAAAGTTACTCTGGTAAGTCTTGATTTTCCTGAAGACATAGAAACAAAACTAAAACCATTTTTATTGAAGAAGGGAATTAATTTAAAGGTGGTTCTTTTGGACGATCCAGACTCCAACAGTTGGATAGATAAGATAGACCCTAATTGGTCCGGGGCAATACCGTTTACAATTATATTCAACAATAAAAAGCGTTCTTACCATGAACGAATGTTTGAAAATATCAATGACCTTGAAAATGAAATTAAAAATTTAAAGTATAAAAACAACTATGAAAAAAAGTAATATATTCTTCGCCTCAATGATACTGCTAAGCGGTTTATTTCTAAGCAATTCTGCATTGGCCCAAGATAGAAATGGACCTCCACCAAGTGGTGATCGAAAAGGACCCCCAAAAGGAAATCACAGTCCGGAGCAAACTAAAACATTAGAAGAAATTGGCGGTTATAAAATTGGAGATGTAGCTACAGATTTTGAATTGAAGAATGTTGATGGGAAAATATTTTCTCTTTCCGATATTAAAAATGCCAAGGGATATATTGTTGTTTTTACGTGCAATGAGTGTCCGTTTTCTAAAATGTATGAAGACCGTTTAATAGCACTTCATAATAAATATGCTCCAAAGGGATATGCTGTGGTTGCCATTAATCCTAACGTGAGTGAAGATAATGAAGTTGAAAATTTTGAAGCAATGCAAAAAAGAGCCGCAGAAAAAGATTTTCCCTTCGTTTATTTAGCTGATGAGAAGCATAGTGTATTCCCTAAATACGGAGCCGTTAGAACGCCACATGTATTTTTATTGGATAGTAACAAAGAGGTACAATACATAGGCACTATTGACGATAATGCAAGAGCTGCCGCAGATGTTAAGGTGAAGTACGTAGAAGAAGCTATAAACGCTTTAGATAACGGTAAAAAACCTGACCCCAATTTTACTAAGGCTATTGGATGTCCCGTTAAAGCTTTATAAACTTAATGCGCAATATTTCTTAAAAAATAGGTTTTTCAGGGACACCCGGAATATATTCGGTATGCGAAACGTCTAAATAAATATTGCAATTGGGCATGCGCTCTTTTAGTAGAAAACCTTTTTTAAGAATTTCATCCTCTGTATCATCTTCTTCGGAATCTAAAAAGACTTCTTTTAAATTCTGATTATTTAAGCTTTCACATAAATGGGAAAGCGTAATTTGAGTTCTGGTAATATTTAGCCTTTCTAAATGCGGCATCTCGTTGAAGTAGGGGATGCTGGCTTTGGTAATATTTGGGTGACTGCGCAAGGTAAGTTCTTTTAACTGCTGAATCTTGCAAATGTGGGCTACCCCTGCATCGGTAACTAGTGTTCTTTTTAAATGAATTTCAAAAATGGTGGATACTCTCATTGTTAGATAGTAGAAAAATTCATCGTCCGTACTTTCATCAATTGCCTTAAATCCTTTCATTTCTGTAGGAATGGCTGAAAGTGCAGATATATCAAAATGGCGTTGCCAGAATTTTTTTTCGTCTTTGGAGAGTTTCATTATAGAATGTTTACGCTAATATACATTTACTCAAAATAATAAATAGTTTCTGTATCTCTTGCAACTGGCAACCCCTTTGGATCTAAAATCATAGCCTCTTGTACATCAGCTTTTTCAAGGGAGGCGCCGTTAAAAATCATTCGATAATTGTTTTCGAACTCTGTATAATACCCGGCAGGGTAGGCATAATATCCATTGGGCAATAACGTTTTTACCGGTTGCTGAAAGCCCCAAGAGATGATCTTTTTGTCTTTTATATAGGTTTTATAGGCCTCTTCGAAAGTCATCATTAGTTTGGAAATTGATATATAGAGTCTAATTTTAGATAGCATCTATATATTCTAAATTGCTTTAGTGTAATTTCTATTTTAAAGTAACCGCTTCCGCCTCAACAAAATCTCTGAACCTTAAAGGCGAGCCATCTAATATTAAATCGGCTGATTTAATAAAGAAGTATTGTAAATACACGGGCTCGGCAGTATCATTAACAGCAAAATAAAACCCATCCTGTTTTAGCATTCTTTTAGACCCATCTAGAAAAGACATTTGCATAGGGATTAATTCTGGGATGGTATGTATTTCATTATACGGATAATAAATTTTGTAGTGCAGATAGACTACATCTTTACCGTCTAATTGAGGCAGACCAAAAGATAATGCATATCCCTTACATCTGGCTTCAACGCAACGAGTAGGTTCATCATAATTTATTCTAAGTTGTGCCGAAAAATATCCTATATCGCCATCTTGTTTTTCTAATTTGTAGCGTATTTGCAAGGCTTCAAAAGGATTTTTAAACGTGTCCCAATCACTATAGCCTGCGATTGCTTTAGTATTGATCTGTGCAAATAATCCAGAAGTAAATAGCAGCAAAATTACTAATGTGTGTTTCATAATTTAATTATTTTATGATTTAGTATAACGATAGGTAATCTTCAAATCCACGTCTTTCAAGACGAGTTCCGAAGCATTAATTTTTATAATTTTAAAAGTGCTTTTCTCAGCTGTTTCCCATTCCATGAATAACTTTTTTTTATGCTGAAGAAATTCACCAGAAAGGCTGTTATCAAGCAAAGGTGAGCTATTATAAAAAGCGCCATTGGCCGTAAATTCTATTGTAGTTTTATAATATTTATTCAGCAGTGATTCTGCTTCTATCTTAGATTGCTCTAACGCACCCATAGACAATCGCTCTTCTGCCGAAAGCTTTCTGTAAAGGGCTTCATTAAAAATGGCCAATATAGAATCTGTACTCGTTGCCGCATTGACCCTTGTATTTTTATATGAAATTTCCTGTAGTTGCCATGTTCCAAATAGCTTGTTTTCGTCTTGGGCAGATAAGGTAGTGCTTGCTACTATGAAGGCAAGAAATATGAAAAGTTTACTGTTGAAAGCTTTCATACATAATGTGAATTAATTGACGAACAGAGTCTAGTAAATTTAATTCAATTTTTTCAAATAAAATCATTAAAAATGGCGTAGAACATACACCAAAAGGAGTATTTATTGCACCTTAAATCAATCCCTGTAAAATACTTTGTTTAATTAATTGCGAAGTGTTTTTACATTCCGTTTTTTTAAGAATGTTGTTGCGATGCGTTTTTACAGTAAGCGGACTAATAAAAAGTTTATCGGCGATATCTTCATTTGTTTTTCCATCAGAGATTAATTTTAGAATTGCTATTTCCCTTTTGGTGTATTTTGTAGATTCCACCAAACCATCATTTAATTTAATATTCATAAAAGAAGGAAGCCCATTTAAGCCTATTAATGAAACCTGATTGGTGTTGCTTTTGGTTAAATGGTCTATTCGGGTATGTATGTTGAGCGACTTTCCAAAATTGCCATTATCGTCTAGCGTTAAAACCAATGCCTGGTGATTTAGCATGGCGTATTCGCCATCTGCCATTCTACTTCTAAATGAAAAATTTGACTTGTATTCTAAAATTTTGCCTCTTCCCAAAGTGCCATACAGAAATTGAATATTTGCCTTTTCTGCTTGGGCAACAAACTCCATATCGTCTGGGTGGATGGTATCTAAAATATCGAAAAAAGTTACGGTTTTCGGATCCAAACCGTGAATTTCTGTAATAGTGGGACTTACATTGGAAAGCGACATATCATAAAAATCGACAATGTAGTAGTAGAAAGGCCCGGTGCTAATAAGCGACCCAATAATTTCCTCGAATTTTATGGTAGGCAGTTAGGTATTCTGAGTAGCAGTTTGTTGCGAATTTTTCCATACAGAATTAAGCTTTTCAATCTCATTATTCATGGAGCGGTTAGGTTTGGGGATACAGGACTAAGATATTAATTTATATGAAACAACAATAAGTAAAAGTTAAATATGTTGTTATATATTTTGAAAAAAATTGAAGTTATTTATGGGTAAAATGTTAATTACCTAAAGTAAATCAATATATTTGGTTTTAAAGCCGAGCGCTTTTTTTCTCCCCTTTTAATTTAAACCTCGAAGGCTGTTATGGCTTCTGTGAGATTGGTTGTTTTAAAAATTTATAGTGAAGTATATTTATAACTATGTTTAACTTTTTGATGGCTGATATGTTTATGTTGGCAGTAATCTAAAAAAACCACATTCATCATATGAAATATAGTGTTTCAATCACTTACAAAGATTTATTTGATGACTATTGTACTGTAGATGTGAATGCTCTACTTGCCGACATACCTACTATAAATTCTGTCAAATTAATTGGATATTTTTTAGCACAAATACATTTAGAAAAGATAGACGAAAAATTACAAGTTGAATTAATTGAATTTTGGTCTCAAAGACTGCCTGCAATTTTGAAATCACGAATCCAAGAATTTACAATACAAACTGTAAAAGACAAAAAAACGGAATTCACTTTTATTAATAATTTATCTGGTCTAATATTTATAGAAACAATTTTAGAAAATTACAACGAATTAGAACCTTTAGACGACTTAACACCTGAACAAGAATTAAATTTCTTTAAAGCTTATTTAATTTCCACGCAAACTTGGATTGATAAACAAGGTAAAATTCTTTTCAATATCAAGCCTTTTGAAAATGATATGGATTTTGTCAAAACGTATCTTCCATCACATATAGCCATTGATGAATTTCATACAGTTAAAGATTTCAGAACGCAATTTATAAAAGCAAAACACTTCTTCCAATTTTGTGAAACAGATGAAGAATTCAAAGTTTATTTAGATATTTTTTTAAAAGAATATGGATTAGACTCCTGGGCTACATACTTAAAAAATATACTTTCTCTTTACATTAGAAAATTTGAAAGGCTTAAAACACCTTCGGTAATAAAAATTGAATCTGAACATAAAGAACAAATAAACTTTCTTGCACTATTAAGTATCGAAATCGAGGGATTTTCTAAAACAGATGATTTTCTTCAGCTTCGTGAAAAACCAATTTATAGATTAAATGAAACTCACTTTGTTTTTTTAAATCTCAATTTTTTTGTCGACAAAATATATCAAGGAATTCAATTTGATTTTGCACGTGTATTAGTTGACAATACCGCTACTTTTAAAGGTAAAAAAATTAAATCAAGAGTACAATTCTTAAGCATCTTTGGAGATGAATTTTCAGAATCAGGCTTGTTTTATAACATAATGCAAGAATGTTTTGAAAAATTAAATTATACTATATTTAATGGTAATCAAATAAAGGAAATAATTACTGACGGAGAGCCAGATTATTATATTCGAGACAAAGCAAAAGTTTATCTTTTTGAATTCAAAAACGTTTTTCTTGCCGGAAAAATTAAACACTCTCTAGATTATGAAAAAATTAAAGACGGAATTTATGAAAAACTTGTAGAAAACAAAAATGGTAGTCCTAAAGGAATTAAACAATTAACTGCAGTTATTGAGAAAATTAGAGATGAGGAGTTTAATAAATTTGACGACTATAATTTCGATGAAACAATTATTTATCCAGTAATAGTTTTTACTGATTATTCATTTAATACAGCTTGTGTGAATTATATGCTTAATAAAGAATTTCGTGAATTTCTAGAAAGTCAAAGTGTAGATTTGAATACTAAAATTAAAAATCTAATCATTATAGACTTGGACGACTTCATTAAATACCAAGATTTATTTAGAGACAAAAAAATAAAATTGAATAATTTGTTTAATGGCTATCTAGAATTCATAAAAGATTATAGAAATCTACCAAATAAATTTACACCTTACCAAATTTATATTGACAATCGAGCTAAAAAAATTAAATCCAATCTATCTAGAAATACAATAGACGAAATAGCTACGTTGTTAGGAATACCGAAATAAAGACTACTTCCAACATGGTTTAAAAGACATTGCATAATTTAGCTTAAACAGAACCGCAACATTCCTAATCCACAAATGTTGACTACAATTTGAAAAATGAACCAAGAGAAGATATTACCCCCGCTAACACAACCATCCCACCCATAAATAAATCATCCCCCAATTAAAACCCAAAAAACCGTCCACAATAATCGTGAACGGTTTTTTTATAAATTATAAATCTATTTTTTACTTCTTTTCAATCCACTCTCTAGCATTCACCAAAGCTTGAACCCAAGGAGTAACCTCGTCGTTCATTCTGTCTTTCGGGTAGGTTCCCCAATTCCAAGGGAAGGTAGAACGTTCTAAATGCGGCATCATTACCAAATGGCGACCCGTTTTATCGGTCATCATTGCAGTGTTAAAATCACTACCGTTCGGGTTTGCTGGTAAAGCATCGTAACCGTATTTTGCAACAATATTGTAATGCGATTCTTTATTCGGGAAACTGAATTTTCCTTCCCCGTGCGCAGACCAAATTCCCAACGTACTTCCCGCCATTGAAGAAAGCATCACAGAATTATTCTCCTGTATTTTTACCGATGTAAACACACATTCAAACTTATTAGTATCGTTATGAAGCATTTTTGGCTTTTCTTCATCTTCCGGATTTAACAATCCAAGTTCCACGAATAGTTGGCATCCGTTACAAACACCAAGTGAAAGCGTATCGTCTTTTGCGAAGAAATTCTTTAATGCAGTGTTGGCTTTTTCATTGTATAAAAATGCGCCGGCCCAACCTTTCGCACTTCCCAAAACATCACTATTACTGAAACCACCAACGGCAACAAGCAGTTTAATGTCTTCCAAATTTTCGCGACCTTCAATAAGATCGGTCATATGCACATCTTTCACATCAAAACCTGCAAGGTGCATCATATAAGCCATTTCGCGCTCGCTATTACTTCCCTTTTCACGGATAACCGCAGCCTTAGGTCTCGACTGCGCTCGACCTGACATTGTCCCCTCGAGCGCAGTCGAGAGGTTGCCGGTGAAATCCTTCGGAAACTCAAACTTTAACGGCTGATTTTTATAATTATCAAAACGCTCTTTTGCAAGCGTGGCGCCACTTTGGTTTCTATCTAATAAATACGAAGTTTTATACCAAGCATCGCGCATTTCAGAAATGCTGAAACTAAGTTCTTCGGAATTATTCTTTATTGAAAGCGTTTCATTTTCTGAAACGGTTCCAATCTTTTTAAAATCAATATTGTTTGAATTAAGTAATTTTTCAACTGAAGTATCATCCGAAGCTTGAATTACAACCCCAGCATTTTCAGCAAATAGTAATTTAACCAAATCACTTTCACCTAAACCTGAAAGATCTAAATTGGCGCCTAAATTCACATCTGCAAAACACATTTCTAATAAAGTGGTAATCAATCCACCCGAAGCAACATCGTGCCCAGCAAGGATTTTTCCGTCTTTAATCAATTCCTGTAAAGTGTTGAATACAGTTTTTACGTAAGCCGCACTTTTTACGTCTGGCGCTTCATTTCCAACAGTATTTAAAATTTGGCCGAAAGAAGATCCACCTAATTTAAACGCGTCCTGCGAAATGTTTATATAGTAAATAGTTCCGCCGCCCTTCTGTAAAACTGGTTCAACAACCTTTTTAATATCGTTACAATTTCCAGCCGCCGAAATAATTACAGTACCCGGAGAAATTACTTCGCCATCTTTGTATTTCTGCTTCATAGAAAGCGAATCTTTCCCAGTAGGAACATTGATTCCCAAATCGATTGAAAATTCAGAAACTGCTTTTACAGCTTCGTATAATCGTGCATCTTCGCCTTCGTTATTACAAGGCCACATCCAGTTTGCAGAAAGTGAAATGCTTTTTAAACCATCTTTTAACGGCGCCCAAACAATATTAGTTAAAGACTCGGTAATTGCATTGCGCGAACCTGCCGCAGGGTCAATCAAAGCTGTTAATGGCGAATGCCCAATTGAAGTTGCAACGCCTTCCTTACCATGGTAGTCTAGCGCCATTACACCGCAGTTGTTCAATGGCAATTGTAACGGTCCAGCAGTTTGTTGCTTTGCCACGCGACCTGTAACACAACGGTCTACTTTATTTGTAAGCCAGTCTTTACAGGCTACGGCTTCCAATTGAAGTACTTGTGTTACGTAATCTTTTATTTTTGAAACCTCATAATCAGGATTTTTGTAATTCCTGTTTATGGTTTTGTCTTTCATTATGGTTTTTGGCGAGCTGCCAAACATATCTTCCAAAGCGAAATCCATTGGTTTTTCGCCTTTCTTATTTTCAAAACAGAAACGCTGATCGCCTGTAACTTGTCCAACTTCATACATTGGGGAACGTTCGCGATCTGCAACTTTTTTCAGCTTATCTATGTTTTTTTCATTGATGATTAAGCCCATTCTCTCTTGGCTCTCGTTACCCATAATTTCTTTTGCAGAAAGGGTAGGGTCGCCCACGGGAAGTTTATCTAATTCAATGCGTCCACCGGTATCTTCAACTAATTCACTTAAACAGTTTAAATGTCCACCAGCACCGTGATCGTGAATAGATACGATTGGATTCTCATCACTTTCAACCATTGCGCGAATAGCGTTTGCGGCACGTTTTTGCATTTCAGGATTACTACGCTGAATTGCATTTAATTCAATCCCACTGTGAAATGCACCAGTATCTGCAGATGAAACCGCAGCACCACCCATTCCAATTCGGTAATTATCGCCACCTAAAACAACAATTTTATCACCTTCTTTTGGTTTGTCTTTTATGGCTTGACTCGCTTTTCCATAACCAATTCCACCAGCTAGCATTATTACTTTGTCGTATCCTAATCTGCGCGCGTCTTCTTCGTGTTCAAAAGTTAAAACTGAACCAGCGATTAAAGGTTGCCCAAATTTATTTCCAAAATCGGAAGCGCCATTACTAGCTTTTATTAAAATATCGAGCGGCGTTTGGTACAACCATTCGCGCTCTTTCATTCCTTTTTCCCAAGACTTGCCCTGAGCGGAGTCGAAGGGTTCCTCGTTCAATCGTGAATAGGAAGTCATATAAACCGCAGTTCCAGCCAAAGGCAATGAACCTTTTCCGCCAGCCAATCTATCGCGAATTTCGCCACCACTTCCAGTTGCAGCACCGTTGAAAGGCTCAACTGTTGTTGGGAAATTGTGTGTTTCAGCTTTTATGGAAATTACGCTGTCAAAATCTTTTTCTTCGTACCAATCTGGCTTGTCGCCACTTTTTGGTGCCCATTGTTTTACAGTCGGCCCTTTTACAAAAGCTACGTTGTCTTTATATGCCGAAACAATATCGTTTGGGTTTTCGGCAGAAGTCTTTTTAATTAATTTGAATAGGGAAGAGGGCATTTCTTTGCCGTCAATTTCAAAAACCCCGTTAAAAATCTTGTGGCGACAGTGCTCGCTATTTACTTGGCTAAACCCGAAAACTTCACTATCTGTTAGTTTTCTTCCAAGTTTTTTTGAAAGGTTTTCCAGATATTCAACTTCTTCCGCATTTAAAGCTAAGCCTTCCTTTTGGTTGAATTCTGAAATATTATCAATTTTCAAAATAGCTTCCGGCTGTACATGAATATCAAAAATATCCTGATTTAATTCTAGAAATTTCTGCGAAAGCATAGGATCAAAAGTTCCTTTTTCAACTGTGCTATTATGAAATTCTTCAATTCGAATAATTTCAGGAATACCCATGTTTTGGGTGATTTCAACAGCATTTGTGCTCCAAGGAGTAACCATTGCGGCGCGCGGACCAATAAAAAAATCCGTCGCGTTTGTAGACAGGACGGATTGCGTTATTTTAGGTTGGTCGCCGAATAGCCACTCTAACTTTTTACTGTTTTCTTCTGAAATATTTCCGTGGGTCTGGACTGCGAAAACTGTGTTTTCAATGTTCCCAAAAAAGTGAATCATCTTTTGAATATTAGGTGTTTTTTGAAGGTGCAAAAGTAAGCAAATTTGAAGGAATTTAAATCATAAAAATTAGAGGCAATCCAATTTATTGCATCATTGTAAACTTCTGGTTCTGTGCGGGTAAAATTTAATCTTAATAAATTACCTTTCCATTTCGAAATTTAAAAATTAAAACATGAAAATTAGAACATTACTATTCGCCACAATATCGCTCTTTGGTTTGGGCGTGTATGCACAAGAAACTTTTCCGCCAGATGAAGTTATTGTTGGAACTTTTATGGGTAAAACAATCCCATTACGCGATTTTGTTACTTCAGAAGATGACCAAAATCAAAGTGTAAAAGAAATTAAAGTTGTGCAAAACCGCTCGCGTGTTCAGGAGCAAGTAAACTTTTCTGCATTGCCAAATGGTTTAGACCAAACCGTTCAAAACGAATTTGGTGTAGTTCAGACCCGCGCCATTGAGCAAAATTTTATTGGTTCGTCCTCTTCAGAATCAGGATTTGTTCCACCAGATCCTACAGGAGCGGCTGGACCTAATCACTACGTACACGCTGTAAATTCACTTGTTAAAATATTCGATAAAACGGGAACTTTATTAGTTGGTCCGGTTTCTTTGGGAGCGTTTTTAGGCATAGGGACCAATTCTGGAGATCCAATTATAATGTACGATCAGCTGGCAGACCGTTGGTTTGTAAGCCAGTTTGGGTCTTCTAATAATTCATTAGCCATAGGAGTCTCTGAGACAAATGATCCTACGGGTGCTTTCAATGTGTATCAATACACCTTCGGAAGTTTTCCTGATTATCCTCATTATAGTGTATGGCACGATGCGTATTATCTTACTGCAAACATCGGAACTACAAATAAGGCTTATGCCGTTGAAAGAGATGTAATGCTTGCAGGAGGCGCAAGTCCGAAAATAATTGGATTTCCACTTCCAGGAATGGTTCAAAATAATAATACCGTTTTAAGTCCAGAACCAGCAAACCTTTTAGGAACTACTTTTCCTGCAAACGTTCCGGGTTACGTTACCTATTTACAAGATGATGGCTGGGCTGGAGTTACTTTCGATCATTTAAAAGTTTGGGAAATAGAATTAGATTGGGTTACTACAAATAATTCTACAATATCGGCGCCATTAGAAATACCTACAGCTCCCTTTAATTCAGTATTTGCTCCTTTTGGAAGTGGTGACGTTGCTCAACCCGGAACGAATCAAAAAATAGATATGATTGGTGGTATAATTTCATACGCCCCTAATTATAGAAGTTTTGGAGGTCATAACAGTTGGGTAATTACATTTAATACAGATATTGATAATAACGATACTTCTGGAATTAGGTGGATTGAACTGAGGAATGATGCAGCTAATCCGTGGTCTATTTTTCAAGAAGGTACTTATGCACCAGCAGATGGCCATAGCCGTTTTATGGGAAGTGCCGGAATGGATGCAGCCGGTAATATAGGTTTGGCATTTAATGTTGCCAGCGGAACACTTAAAGCTGCAATACGCTATACTGGAAGGTATGACGGTGATCCGATTGGGCAAATGACAGTCGCTGAAACTGAAATAATTCAAGGTGTGGGTGTGCAGACATTTACTAATAGATTTGGAGATTATTCAAATTTAACAATGGATCCAGATAATTTCACTTTTTGGCATACTGCAGAATACTTTTCTTCAAATGATAACTGGAGAACACAAATAGCAGCCTTTACATTATCTAGCGGTTTTGCGAAGGATGTGGGTGTGAATGCATTAATTCAACCTGTAAACGGAATTTTAACCAATGCTGAAACAGTAGAAGTAAGTATCCGAAATTTTGGATCTGCAGCACAAGCAAATATTCCATTAGAACTAAGAGTTGATGGCAATTTAGTGGCTTCAGAAACTTATGCAGGAAGTGTAGCTGCGAATTCCACGGCAACATACACATTTGCACAAACCGTAGATCTTTCCAATCCTGGACAAACATATTCTCTTCAAATAAAAACCAACTTGGCTGGAGATGAATTTCCAGCGAATGATGCCTATACAAAGAATATTACGAACCTGTTGGCAAATGATGTAGGAGCTACAGAAATTACTGCGCCAGTTTCAGGGTCTGGATTAGGAAATGAAACTATTGTTGCTACGATTAAAAACTTTGGTGCTACTACCCAATCAAATTTTAATGTGCAGTATGTGGTTAATGGTGGTACTGCAGTGGTTGAAACATTTGCTGGACCAATTGCTTCAGAACAGGAGCTAAACTACAGTTTTACGCAAACTGCAGATTTTAGTGCATTGGGTACTTACAATGTTACTGTATCTACTTCATTGGTGGGCGACGGAAATGCTGCTAATGATGCTGTTTCAACAGTTATAGAAAATCTATTATGTCAACCGAATCTTAATTGTACTCTTGGTGATGGTTTCAGATTATTATCTATAGCCGAAATAAACAATCCATCTGGATGTGAGGGTTATGGTGATTTTACAAATATGGTAGCAAATTTAGCACCTAACAGTACAAACGCATTGACTATTACAACTAATTACGGAAGTCAATATATAAAAGTGTGGATTGATTATAATGATGATTCTACTTTTTCGGCTAACGAGCTTGTAGTAAATAATTTTCAAATTGCTCCGGGACAAGGTGCGGGTGTATTTACTGAAACAATGGATTTAGTTATTCCTGCTGGCGTTGCTAATGGAGCTCACAGAATGAGAGCTAAGTCAAATTGGAATGGTCCTGTGCCTGCAGATGCTTGCGAAGAAACAAGTTTCGGTGAAACTGAAGATTATACAGCGAACATCGGTACACTTGGTGTTAATGATTTTTCAATTAGAAAAGGCGACTTGATTATTACTTCAGAAAACAACAAAGAGTTTGATGTAAACTTTATTACAAAATATGAAGGCATAGCTTACTTGGCAGTTTACAATATGTTGGGTCAACAACTTAAAATAAAATTGCTGGACAAAATGGGCGATTCGTTTAAAGCAAGACTTGATATGAGCGAAGTTTCAAGCGGCGTTTATCTTGTTAGAATTGGTGGAAAAGACGCTAAATCTTACCAAACCGGACGAATTATTGTAAAATAATTCTAGGTTATAAACATTTTAAAAATAAAAAGAGCGGGCATTTGCCCGCTCTTTTTTATTGATATAAACTTATAATTACATTACTCTTTTTTCTGCATAAGAGAGATGTAAAAGCCGTCAAAACCGCTTTTACTTGGCATTATTTTTTCTTCATTTACAAGTGTGAAATCTTTTCCTTCTTCTCGTTTAAGAAATTCTTTTACTTGTGTTTCGTTTTCCGAAGGAAGTATAGAACAAGTAGCATAAACTAACTGCCCACCTGGTCTAACCATACGCGAGTAGCTATCTAGCAATTCTTTTTGAGTGGCGCGAATTCTATCTAAAAATTCAGGTTGTAATTTCCACTTGGCATCTGGGTTTCTTCTTAAAACACCTAGGCCCGAACAAGGAGCATCGATTAAAACTTTATCTGCTTTCTCGATTAATTTTTTTATCACTTTCGTGGTATCAATTACGCGAGTTTCAATATTGAAAATATCGTTTCGGCGTGCACGACGTTTTAATTCGTTTAGCTTGTTTTCGTATATATCCATTGCAATCAACTGACCTTTATTGTCCATCATTGTTGCAATATGAAGGCTTTTTCCGCCAGCTCCAGCGCAAGCATCAATGATGCGTTCACCCGGTTTAGCGTTAAGTATTTCTGCTACTTTTTGCGAAGAAGCATCCTGCACTTCAAAAAATCCATTTTTAAAAGCATCAGTAGTAAAAACATTTGAACGCTCTTTCAACTTTAATGCGGTTGGATAACCTTTAATGATTTCGGTTTCAATTTCTAAATCTGCTAATTCATTCTTCAGATTTTCAACAGTAGTTTTTAAAGTATTTACGCGCAAAACTACATCGGCTTGCTTATTTAAGGCCGCAATTTCCTTGTCCCATTTTTTGCCGAGTTCTTTATGTCCTAAATCATCCAACCAATCTGGAATAGATTCGCGCATTTTTCTTATTTTAGAAAGTTCGTCGAACCTACCTTTAATACGGCGGGTTGGCGTGTCTTCAAACTGTTTCCATTCTGGGATTGCAATTCCGTTTAAAGTTGCCCAAACAGTAAATAATCTAAAAAGATTAGGACGGTCAAACGGTTCGCGCACTTCAGCAATTTCAGAATACAAGCGTTTCCATCGTACAATATCATAGGTGGTTTCAGCAATAAAGCCTCTATCGCGAGCTCCCCAACGTTTATCGCGCTTCAAAGTATTTTTAAGTACTTTGTCTGCCTGCTTGTTTTCATTAAAAATCAAGTGAAGGGAATCTATGGTGGCGAATACCAAATTTCTGTGTAGTTTCATTGTCTGCATTTTGCGGTTGCAAAGGTATCTTTTTAAAATTAGAATTTTGAATACAAAATACTAAATACGAAGCAGGAAATACGAAAATTGAAAATCATTCATTTCCGAATTATCATCTCTCACAATTAAAGTTATTGTTACTTTTGGCAAAAATTGAATCTATGCGTTTTATAATTGCCATTGCCGCCGTTTTAGTCCTTCTATCCTGCGAAAATAAAGCAGAAGTGGAATTTAGTTCCGTAGAAATTACTCCTGTATTTATTGATAGTTTAAGCATTCGTGCTATACAGCCTTTGGACGAAAACCGAGTTTGGTTTGCGGCAGACAAAGGTAAAGTAGGGCTAGTTGATGGCAACACTCCAAAACTTGCAATTATAAAATACGGCGATTCGCTGCTTCATTTTCGTTCTATCGCAACTACCAAAGAAGCTGTGTTTGTATTGAGTATTTCAAATCCGGCGGTTCTTTATAAAATAGGTTTCAACGGTACAGAAGCAACTAATATTGAAGAGGTTTATACTGAAAAAGGCGAGAATGTATTTTACGATTCTATGAAATTTTGGAATGAAAACGAAGGCATTGCTATTGGCGATCCAGTGGCGAACTGCATGTCTGTTATCATTACCCGCGACGGTGGAAATACTTGGGCAAAATTGCCGTGTGATAATCTTCCAAAAGTTGAAAAGGGCGAAGCGGCTTTTGCAGCAAGCAACAGTAATATTGCCGTATTTGGCGATAATGCTTGGGTAGCAACGGGAGGAAAGAAATCGCGAGTAATGCATACTGCCGATAAAGGAAAAACATGGGAGATTTTTGATACACCAATCGTGCAAGGAAAAGCAATGACGGGTATTTATAGCATCGATTTTTTGGATGATAAAAACGGTATTATTTTCGGTGGAAACTGGGAAGACAAAGCATATAACGAAGGCAATAAAGCGATAACAAAAAACGGTGGAAAATCTTGGAAGCTTATTGCAAATGGTGAAGAACCTGGGTATCGTTCTTCAGTTAAATATATTCCGGGCACAGAAGGGCAGGGGATTGTAGCGATTGGTTCACCGGGAATTTCCTTTAGCGGCGACGGCGGAAAAAACTGGAAAGAGCTTTCAAAAGAGGGCTTTTTCGCAATTGAATTTGTGAACGACAGTGTAGCTTTTGCCTCAGGGAATAACCGGATTTCAAAATTAACTTTTAAGAAGTAATTATTTCACTACGAATACACGAATATTTTCTAGTAGGTGGTTTCGCTGCGCACAGACTTTTGATGTTGGGAGGGACCAAATGCCTTTAAGTTAGCCCAATAGAATATTTAAAAATTCATAGTTTTTATTAATTTCAATTAGACTCAATTTTAATATTTGAAATTCTTCAATAAAATACACTAAAACCCGACCTTCTTTTTGTAGTCGGGTTTTTGTTTTGGATCTATTTTTCTGTAAAGAACTAATCTAATCCAGTAATTTCTTAGATAAGTTTTTTTAAAAATATTTTGAGTTTAAAAACTCAGCATTTAATAAAACAGTTGTTCTTAAAAAAGGGAGCCATAAGAATTTGAGGCAAAGAATGTTGTCTGTGATATCTTGTATTTTTAAATAATTTTATTGGTCGCATATTGGCGTCATCTATTGCAAAACCTAGACTTCGGAGGTTTGTAGTTAGATTTTATTTTAGGTATGTTTGGCGAAATCTTAACAAAAACTAATAAATTATGAACAACAGATTACTTAAAAAAGGGTCTTTGCTAGTAGCATTAACAATGTGTTTAGCTTTTACTCAAACTATGAATGCACAATATTGCGTACCTGAGGCTACAAATCAGGCTCGTTATATTAATAACTTTACTACTACTGCGGGCGCTACAAATATTGCAAACCTTGCTAGTGGTTTTTCTGTAGCTGGATATGGTGATTTTTATGATACCCAGACTGCTTCCCAAAGTCTAGTACAGTCAATTGATTTTTCAGTTGATATTGTAGGAGGAACAGCGGGGTTTAGAATATGGATTGACTGGAATCAAGATGATATTTTTGACGCAACTACTGAGGTTGCTTATAGCTCATCTGCATATAGTGCTGCACACACTGGTTCTTTTGAAGTTCCTGCAGATGCTCTGGAAGGAGAAACTAGAATGAGAATTGTGAGCCACTGGTTAAGTAATTCAGGAGATATTGATCCTTGTGAAACTGGCTTCACTTATGGTGAATTTGAAGATTATAAATTCGAAGTAATTTACCCATTAGATTGTACTGGTACTCCAGATGCAGGAATTGCTTTAGTTAATCCAGCGTCTGGTAATCCAGGTGCAATGTATAACGTAAGCGCTCAAGGGTATACTGTTGCAACTGCAATGTCTTTTCAATGGCAATCAAATACTGATGGCGCAGGTTGGGTAGATGAAGGTACTGCAACAGCTACTTATTCCTCATTCGCTGCAACAGCACCTATGAACCTTGGAGTTGAAGTAGAATGGAGATTAGCTTTAACTTGTACTGCTTCTAGTGAAACATCATTTTCAGATGTGGCAACATTTACTACAGTAATTTCCTATTGTGATGCTGATAGCGATACAATTGAAGCTATTACTAGAATTGTTTTTGCTGGAATTGATAATGCTTCTCCAGTAGCAAGCACAGACGCATATGAAGATTTCACTGCAATTATTGCAGAAGTTGAAGTTGATGGCACGTACAGCTTTACTGCTGAAGGTGATACTAATGGAAATTTCACGAACTTCTTTTCTACTTGGATAGATTGGAATAACAACGGTGAATTTGAAGCGACTGAATATTATGAAATTGGTTCTATTAATAGTTCTGACGGAACAGATGGACAACAAGCAACATTGGATATTGTAATACCAAGTGATGCCGTTTTAGGAGAAACACGTATGCGTGTTAGAAAAAACTTTAATGCTGCATCAACCAACCCTTGTGGATCAAATACCTATGGTCAAGTTGAAGACTATACTGTAAACGTAGTAGCTGGAGTTGGTTTCCCAAGTCCTTATTGTGAAATAGAAGATGCTGATGATGTTACTGTTGAGGAAATTACTTCTGTAGAATTTGCTGCAACAACTATAACTAACGATGATGTAACTTCTGTATTGGTTAACAAAACTGATATAATTGTAACAGTTAACGCTGCTGGAGTTTATACGTTAGTAGTTGAGGGTAATACTAATGGCGATTTTACAAACAATATCGTTGCTTTTATCGACTGGAATCAAAATGAAATTTTAGACGATGCAGGCGAAATTTACGAGCTTGGTACTTTAGAAAATAGTACAGGTGCTGATGGAGTTTCTGTGAGCATGGATATAACAGTTCCAGTAGATGCAGTTTTAGGACAAACTCGTGCTAGAATTACAAAAACATACTTTGATGCTGATTCGCCTGTGGAAATTAATCCTTGTGGAATTCAGTTTAATCCATTCGGTCAAGGTGTTTTTCCAAGCTTTGGACAAGCATTAGACTTTACAGTGGAAGTTGAAGAAGTTGTTGTTGGTGGATACTGTGAACCTGTATTAGATTGTACAGATAACGATATGATTACAAACGTTACTTTCCAAGAAATAGATAATACTACTACTTGTAGTCCTAATGGATACGAAGATAATACATCTATGATAGCTACTGTTCAGTCAGGTGGGACGTTCCCAATTTCTGTATCCGTTGGTGATGGATGGGCATTCGAGTCTGTTTCTGTTTGGATTGATTTTGACGGAAGTGAAACTTTTGAAGAAAGTGAATTCTACTTTATTGGAACGGGAAGCGACGAAGCTTTAACTGGAGATATTTCTATTCCTTCCTCTGTTGTAGACGGAGATTATAGAATGAGAGTTCGTGTAGCGGCAGTAGATGAAACTACAGCTACTTGGGATATGTCTTGTGATGAAACACAAGGGTTTGGTGAAACTGAGGATTACACTCTTACCGTTGACGGTGTAGCTGGTGTTAATGATTATGTAGCATCTAACTTAACTTTTTACCCAAATCCAGTGGAAAATGTATTAAACATTTCTGCTACTCAAGTTATTAAGACGGTTTCGGCTTATAACCTACTTGGACAAGAAGTAATGGGTGAAAATCGTTTTGACAATGGAAGCGTAAATGTTTCTGCTTTACCAACAGGCACTTACTTATTCCGTGTTACTTTTGAAGGCGGACAAGTTGAAAACTTCAAAGTTTTAAAGAAGTAATTAGTATATATTACCTTTTAAAATTTAAAGCTGCCCTCATTTGAGGGCAGCTTTTTTTTTAATAAAAACTGAGATACAATAAGAGTGGTAGGTCGGAATGAACTAATTAATTTCCTACTGTAGCGACGGGGGAGAAAACTGAAAAGAACATTCAAATAAGGGCTTTTTCGCTTTGGAATTTATTAATGAGAGTGTAGCTTTTGCCTCGGGCAATAACCGAATTTCAAAATTAATTTTCAAAAAGTAATTTTGTCTTTGATTTTTTGAAAATTATTCTATTTTAGCGTTTTTTATATTAACAAAATATTAAGACCTAACCTATGAAATTTTTCAAAATTACTTTGCTCTTACTTGCCATTATTTCTTTAACAAGCTGTGCTTCCAGTTATCAAGCTATTCAACCTAAAACAATCAATTTTCTTTCTAATAATTCAGATAAAGGAATAAAACTGGAATATAAATACGATGTACTTTACAAGAAGTACGAAAAGAAAGAAGCAAAGAAGGGCGTAAAAGTGGTTGCAGTTAAAATAACTAACGATTCCGATCAAGATGTAATGTTTGGGAGGGATATTAAATTAACCTACGAAAATAGTACGGAAGTCCCAGTTATGGAAAACGATAGGGTTTATAAAACGCTAAAACAAAGTCCAGCTTCGTATTTACTCTACCTCTTACTATCACCAATAATGTTGACTACGGCTAAAACTACTAGCAGTGGTGGATACATAACCCAAGACGAAACCAATATTCCCATTGGTTTAATTTTAGGTCCGGGAATAGCAGGTACAAATATGATTGTCGCAAGTTCAGCGAATAAGAATTTTAAATCAGATTTGTTGGTATATAATATTAACGGCACTTTGATAAAAGCTGGAGAAACCAAATACGGATTGATAGGTATAAAAACTAACTCACCAGATGCTTTAAAGCTGAAAGTGGAATAGCGAATGAAATTGTAGTAAACTCCACTTTAGCGAGGTGGGAAAGACCGCATAATGCCTTTTAATTTAAGTGAAAAAGGCATCAGAATTTTCAATTAACACTTAAAAATTCTCTGATGCCTAATTTTAATTAAACCGCTATTTCAATTAATTTATTGAGCGCTCCAACCTCCATCTAATACAAAGGAAGATCCTGTAATGGTTGTTGAGCTTTCTTTGGCGAGTAATAGTGCCATGTCTGCAATTGCTTGAATAGGTACAAATTGTTTTGCAGCTTGCTTTTTCAGCATTACTTTTTCTATAACTTCGTCTTCTGTCATATTATGTGCTATTGCTTGATCTTTTATCTGGCCTTCAACTAAAGGGGTTTTTACATAACCGGGACAGATAGCATTACACGTAATATTAAATGGTGCTCCTTCTAAGGCTAACACTTTTGTTAAACCAATTACCCCGTGTTTAGCTGTTACATATGCAGATTTAAACTCTGATGCTCTTAATCCATGAACCGATGAAACATTAATAATTCTTCCAAATTGTTGTTTTTTCATTTGTTTCCAAACGGCCTTTGAGGCATAGAAAACGGCGTTCATATTTATTGCTATAATATTTTCGTATTTACTATTTGGAAATTCTTCAATGGGCGAAACAAATTGAATACCTGCGTTATTTACTAAAACGTGTAGCGCTCCAAAGGTTTTTATGGTTTCTGCAACCAAACCCTTTATAGCTTCAGATTTTAATAAATTGGCATTAGAAAACGCAACTTTTACATTGTATTTTTCGCCAATATTTTTTGCTATTTCTGCGCCATTAGATTCTAAACCATGAAACATAATATTATAACCTTCTTTGGCAAACTGGTTTGCAAGGCCTAAACCAATACCACTGGTGCTACCTGTAATAAGTACTGTTTTATTCATGTGTTAAAAATTTTTCGAGTTCTATGTTGAATTTTTCCGGTTGATCCATTACAACGCAATGCCTAGAATTTTCAATTACAGCTAAAGTTGCGTTTTGCATATTTTTCACATAGTCTTCCTTGAACGAAATAGGCGTATAATCCATATCTGATGCTATTACCAGTGTTCTTGCGATAATATCTTTTAGTTTGTCTCCTAAACCCCAAGCCATCAAGGTTACGAATGATTTGTAATACGCATTGTAGTCATTATTTTTGCATCTGGTTTCAAAATCATTTCTGAGGGCTATTTGATGATCTTCGGGAAACAGATTAAATGCAATTTCTTTGGCTAATGGTTCTAAGCCTTTTGTTTCTAAGAATTGGGTTCTGTTATGTAAAAGCTCTTCCCCAATTTCACCCATATCGTTAAAGTCTGGGCCGCTATTCACAATTACTAAATTATCTAAATACGCCGGATAACTTGCCGCCATTTGAAAGGCTACTGCACCTCCCATAGAAAAGCCAACGATTGTTGCTTTTTTAATATTTAATTGATCTAAAAACTGCTTTACATCTTCCGTCATTAATGCTACGCCAAACTCATTTAATGGTTTTGTAGAAATTCCATGACCTCTTAAATCTAATGTGATAACACGATATTTTTTAGAAAAGAAAGGGACTTGTGAGTCCCAATCCTTTTTTGTGGATCCTAATCCATGAAGAAATAGAAGAATGTTTCCTTTTCCATAATCTTCATAGTCAAGTTCAATTTCATTAACTTGTATTATTGACATGGTTTGGAAGCTTAATTAATACTTGTTGAATTCTTTTTGAAGAAATTCATGTGATATTTCAACTCAAAGGAAACTAGTGTTTCAATTATTGGCGAAGCAACAAATTCTCTGATTTTAGCATTAAATAGGTTTGTAACACTAAGACCTAATGAAAGGTTATCATTAAAATTATATCCTGCATTTGCATCAACTGTAAATCCACCTAATTGGCCGTAGTTCCAAGTTCTTCCATTTTGAGCATTTTCAACAATTTCATTAACGCCGTCTCCATCTAAATCTTGCGTTTTTGCAGCAACATTTATTCCTGAGAAGAAATCATAGTTCTCTACATATCTTCCATACATAGCGCCATAAAATTTGCCTTTATTGTAGTGAAATCCTAAACTAAATTTGTTATTTGGCGTATTGATTGGTAATTCACTTTCTAATACTTTACCATCTAAATTACCATCGTTACCAAGATCATTTTTATCAAGATTGCGACCAAAATATGAATAGTTAAATACGGCTCTAAAATCGTCGTTGAAATAATAATTTAACCCAACATCAACTCCATAAGTATCTACGTGGCCAAAGTTTAAATAGGTTAATATAAAAGAACCATCGGAACCTTCAACAACGTCACCAATAGGTTGATCGCCTATGTGAGTTACAAAATTTCCGTTGGCAGCATCTGCAATGTTACGCAATGGGCTAATAAAATTGTTAGATTGATTGTAGTAGGCATTCGCATCGATAAATAATTTATCTGATAGTTTTCCTTTGTAACCAATTTCGTATGAGTCAATGGTTTCTACGTCTAATTTTGAGATTTTAGTACCATCCGTTAGTGTAAATCCTTCTCCATTACCTAGTACTAATCCACCAAATAGGTTTCCTTTAAGATTTAAAATAGATGGTACTGCAATCCCTTTACCGTAAGTTACTCTGAAGGTGCCGCTATTTACTTTTTTAGTAACGGCTAATTTTGGTATAAAGTTGGTACCATATAAATCGTGGTTATCAACTCGTCCTCCAGCTAAAAATCCCCATCCAGTCTGTGGGAGTTTATATTCTAATTGTGTGTAAATACCTGTCTGACCTAAATCTATTCCGTCTTCATCTAAAAGGTAAGTGCCTTTAGAATCTGCCATGTCCAGTTGATACTGTGCACCCAATGTTAAATAGAAATTGCTCCAGTTATTATTGTACTGTCCTTCTGCGTTAAAACGTTGTGAATCATCTCTAAAAAGAGCGCCCCGTTTTAGTGAAATTCCTGTGTCAGGACCAGTTGGGAACCATTGTTCTGCAAGCGATCGTTCGCGTGCTTCTTCTTCAGAAAAACCATTTTCAATAAAAGACACATAATTCTGTGTTCTCTGGTTTATTGCATAGGTTTCATCTGTTTTACTCCAAGTGTAGTAGGTATTAGCAAAAAAGTTTTTAGAAACATATTTTAATTGTGCGACATCTATAGTCCAGTCTTTAATTTGGTTACGTCCAGCATTTGTAATACCAATGTTGTTGTTATTGCTATGTCCATAATATCCATTAATTTCTGAACTTGAGGTTGGCTTATAAAATAAGGAAGCGCCATATTTTTGAGTATCAAAGTCGCGATCTAAATCTAGTTCTGTGTATGCCTTCGTTCCAACATATACACTATCTACATAATCGTATTCTGTACCTTGAGATCTTTCAAAATGCACCTTGTAGGCAAATTTGTCATTAATTACTTGCGCATGTCTCAACCTTGCAGTTAGCACGTTTTGATTTCCAGCTCCTAAAGCAAAAGTTGTTCCTTCAGAAGTTCTTGGATTTTTTGTGATGGTGCTCACAAGACCATTGTGCGCATTAGGGCCATAAAGCGTTCCGTTTGGTCCCAATAAAATTTCAACACGATCAATATCATCTTTAGTAACAGTGGTAAAAGAACCCATTGGCAAACCTGTTGCGATCAATGTGGATAATCTATCATCTGTTAATTGAAGGTTTTTAGAATTGAAGGCTGAATTAAATCCTCGAATATTAATACCAGTACCTAAAACACCACTTCTTACAAAATCAACACCTTTTTGTCTTGCTGCAAGTTCGCCAATATTGAAACTTGAAAATTCCTGAATATCTTGGGAGGTAATTACATTTACCGTTGCTGGTACATCTGTAATTTTTTGGGGTTGTTTGTTTGCGGTTAAAATAACTTCATCTAAAACCGTGTCTGATTCACTTAAAGAGGTATTTAATTGGGTTACCTTTCCTGAAGATACCGAAATGCTCTGGCTAGAAGATGAATAGCCAATATATGTAATAGCCACATTATACGTGCCTACTTCAACGTTGTCGATGTTGAATTTTCCATCAAAATCGGTCATTGTGCCTTTATTTAAACTTTTTATTGATACAGTTGCTCCAGATAAAGGCACGCCGTTAGCATCTGTAATTAATCCTTTAATGGTTCCAGTTTCTTGAGCGCAAACCACCAAGGAACTAATGAGCGCAAAAATTAAAAATAGTTTTTTCATAATATGTGAGTGTTGATTAAGTTGGTTTAGGGAGGCAATCTATTATGAAAAAGCAAACTTAGCGGAACAAAAACAAAAGGTTTTAAGTGTGACTATTAAAATAATTTATAAACCAATGGTTTGTTAAAAGTAACTATACTAGTTAGTTATACTAATTTTTTAGATGTGTGACTTTAGTTCTAAAAATGCTTCAGGCAGACTGTTGGAGAGTCTATCAATAACTTTAATCATGAGTTGTTTTTGGTTTGTAGTGGGCTGTATATCTATGATTGGGGCTTTAATTTCTTCTAATAAACGCACAGAATTTATTTTGCCTTCCATATACCGAGACAGTGAAATACTCCACGATATGTTAGGCACATAGTTGTTTTGTTTCTGCCTTTCTATTTCCTTTTCTATCAGATTATATTTAGTGGAAAGCTTAAGCACTTCTTCATATTTTTCCTGAGCAATTAATGTGTTGAGATACGAGGTAAAAAAATGGTGCCAACGATGGTTTAATACTTCGTTTTTATATTTTTTCAGAAAAAGTTTGGCGGTAGATTCAGCTAAATTATTTTTTTGAAGTTCAGTTAACACGCGGATTTGATACGAACAATACCCAATTTTCTGATGGTAATTGTGTGTTTCTTTGTAGAGGTCTTTGTGCTTTTCCATTAATGAAAATGCTTGTCTCGGGTTGTTGTTACGCAATAAAATGGCAACTAAATTATTCAAATACATTAAAGTATCATTATTATTTTGCCGTATAGATAGATAGCCATAAAACTCCGCTTCCTTAAATTCATCTTGTTTAGAATGTAACAACACACGGCTGGCATAATAATTAGATAATAATCGTCTGGAATACATTTGACCTTGACTAAAGTATTGGTCAATTTGATTAAATATTACTTTTAACTTATCATTCTCATTGTAATTAGTGTACATAAACGCAAGTAAAACAAAGGCCTGATATCTATTTTTACCATCAATATTTTTGTTGTTAAAAACCTGTAAAAGCCAAGTTTCTAAATGCTTTGTTTCGTTATTGTTAAGCGTGTATTGGTTTGTAATTTCGGTTGTAGCAGTGTATAATTTCTCCTTTATAGTATTGGCTTCTTTATAATGTGTTTTATACGTTTCAATAAAATCTGCTACTATTTGATGATCTTTATAACGCATTCGAACCAGCAAATAAGATTTGTACTCTTTGGTAAGGTCGTATAAATTCTGAAAATTGAAATCGATCCTTTTATATGCTGAAATATAATGAAGAAACTCTTTTTCTTCGCTTGAAGCTATAGCATCTGTGAGTATTTTTTGCTTAAGCGATATTAACCAACGGATGGTAGCATCCACATCTATTTTGGCTATTTTCTTCTCAATCCAGTCTTTAATATAGCTGTATTTCCGTTTGTCTATGGCTGGATTAAAAGCTATAAAGTCATTCTTAGATAACGCATTTGCGATTAACAATTCTATAATTTGAAACTTTTCAGAATCGGTGAATTGGTATCTGGTTTGAAGATATTTGGCTTCATTTGGTAATATGGTTTTACTAAATTCAGTAAATTTTTTAAGTTTTGTTTTCATTATACCAAATGAAATTTTTTAGGATTAAAATTTTAAAATACAATTTAATTACCCTCAACAAATTGTTGAATGAGCGTGTTCACTTCATTGTATTTTTCAAATTGCACAAAATGACCGGCATCTTTTACAAACTCCACTTTTACTGTCTTTATCTTTTCTGAAGCTATCTTACCAACATCTTCTGTGGTTAAATTTGGGTTGAGATAACGATTAGGAATAAGCATATCGTTATCGCCAAAAATAACAAGTGTATTTTGAGTTATAGCTTCTAAATTATCATAAACAGGATCGTTTAGCATTCCCGAAATACTATTTACAATGGCTTCACAATGTGCTTCAAAATCTATAGCTTGCTTAATTTGCTTTCTATCGTTAATCATTTTTGAAGTCTCTTCGGGTAGCTTATAAAAATTTAAAGCATAATTTTTTTCAATTTGCTCGTCTGAGGTGTTTTTTACTATTTCAACAGTTAAAAAGTTCTTCAATTTTTTTGAATTGGTTTCAGAAAATTGTTCTAAACCTGCCGGAGCAATTAATATTAGTTTATCAATATCATCTTTATAAGTTGTTGCCAATTTAATAGTTGCTTGACCGCCCATGGAATGCCCTACAAGCACAACGTTTTTCAATGCTAATTTTGTTATGAAATTATGCAAAATAGCGGCGAAATAAGTAGGGGTATATGCTGCATCGGGTTTAGAAGATTTGCCATAACCGGGCAAATCTAAAGCAATGCAAGTATACTCGTTTTTTAAAGCTGCAATGTTTTTAGACCAAGCATCAGAGTTACTACTTAAACCGTGAACAAATAGAATTGTTTTTTCACCGGTTCCTTCTTTAATATAACTTATTTCTGTGCTATCTATAATTGTTGAAAGGGTTTCAAAATTATATTGAGAAAGTATGTCTTTCATAAGCTTTTCAGGGTTTTGCGAAAACAGCGTTGTATTAATTAATGTGAAAAAGAAAATAAATATAAGTCGTTGCATTATTGAAGTTTAATGGTGTTAAAATAATTATATAGCTTTTTTCTAGATACTTTTCCTAAGGTTGTTAATGGTATTTCGTCCAAAATAAAAATATACTTTGGATGCTTAAATGCCACAAGATTAGTTTTTAGCAACTCACGGATTTTTACAACGGTAAGATCTTCGTTATTTGTAGTTACAAATGCAATACCGCACTCGCCCCATTTTTCATCTTTTACACTTAAAACAACAGCTTTTTTAATGTTTTTTATAGCCTCCAATTGTGTCTCTACCTCTTGCGGATAAATGTTTTCGCCTCCAGAAATATACATATCATTTTTCCGTCCTTTTACATACAAAAACCCATCTTCATCGCTGTACATTAAATCGCCAGTAAACAACCAATCTTTTTTAATTTTGTTATTTGTTTTAACTGAATTGTTCCAATAACCTGGAGTAACAATGTTTCCTTTTATGCATAACTCGCCAACTTCATTTGGCTTAACAATGTCTCCATTTTCGTTGACAATTTTAGCTTCCAAATAAAAATTGGGTTTCCCAATTGAATTTGGCTTCAGTTGTGCCATTTTATGATGTAACGATGTTATGCTTGGCCCAGCTTCGGTTAAACCATAACCTGGCCTTATATTAATGTTTTTTTTCTTTTTCCAATAACTAACGAGTTCTGACGGTACTTTTTCACCTCCCGAGATAATGTAACGTAACTTCTTTAAGTTTACATCTTTAAAAACAGGTGTTTTCTGCATCATTAACAACATTGTTGGTAGCGCCATAAATAATGTGGTTCTGTTTAGATCTAATAAACAGAGTATTTTTTCAGCATCAAATTTTTCTAACAAACCAATTTGAGCGCCTTTATGCAGTAGCGGTGTAACAAAAACATTCCAACCAGAAGTATGATAGGGCGGGAGCGTATTTATAGTTGAATCTCTGAAAGTAATTCCTAATTGCATGGAAGTATTCAAGCTGTTCCAAAACAACATTTTATTTGTATAAATAACACCTTTAGGATTACCGGTTGTTCCGGATGTGTAGAAAATAAATAAAGGGTTTTCCGCCTTAATTTGGTGTTCTTTTATAGCAATCTCATTGCTATTTTTATAATGGTGTTTTAGTGCACTAAATGCAATTGGGGTCAAATTTTTAGTTTGCAATTGCCCCACTTTTTCCTGATTATTTTTACTGTAAACAAGTAAACTTGGCGTGCAATCTAAAATGAGTTTAGAAATTTCATTTACAGACAATCGGTAATTTAAGGGAACAATAATAATTCCCATGCGTTGGCAAGCCACAAAAATTACGATAAACTCTAAACTGTGCTCTGCTAAAACTGCAATTCTATCTCCTTCTTCTAGTTGAAGTTCTTGAAACTTTTGTGCCAATCGATTGGCATAGGTGTTTAAGTCGCTATAGGTGTAACTTTCATTAGCGTCATACGATGTTATTGCAATTTTATCGGGCGTATAATCTGCCCATTTAGCTGTCCAATCTAGTGTGTCCAAGTGCTACTTTTTTTGAATCTATTTTATATAATATATAACCAACGAGAACAGATGTTACAATACCGATTGCTGCTGAAACTCCAGGGTTATTTACAGGTTCTTGCATATAAGGAGTTAGTCTTCCATAGTAAATACCAAAATGTACTACAATTGCGGTAATACTAGCAATAAACACTGATCTTGTAGAAACATTCTTTAAAAATGTCCCGAAAAGTACAGGAACAAATGCGGCTGCAAAGTAGGCATAGACACCATTCTGAGCGAAAATTGCTACGCTAATATCTGGATTTTGAATTTGTTCCCAACTCAATAAAAAGCTTACAATTCCAAGAACAATGATAACCACTTTATTAATAGATATAGTGTTTTCAGTAAATTTATCTTTAAATAATGGGTTTATTATATCTGAAGTAATAGTAATAGATAAAGATTGAATTAGACTTTCTAACGTTGAAAGTCCTGCGGATATTAAACCAACAACTATAACTAAACCAACGCCCACAGAAAACTTAGTAACCACGTATGTTGGTATAATTTCATCCATTCTTAATTTTTCTCCATTAACCATAAAATCTGGAAAACTTATTCGTGCATACAAACCAACAATTACCACTAAAAAGAAAACAACCATAAAAGAAATACCACTAAATAGGTAAGTGTTTATTTTACTCGAATCTTTCAATAAAAGTGATTTTGTAATAATATGTGGCTGGCAAACAATTGCAACTCCAATAACGATTTGTGTAGCTATTATTTCGAAGTAATCTCGAAACAAAAAACTGGATGGATTTGTGGGTTTAGTCAAATTTGGGTCAATTGCAGTTAGCTTATCCAAAAAACCAGTAATACCATCCGCAAAATATTCATACCCAGAGCCAATTAAAATAATAGCAACAATAAACATGATTATAGCTTGTATAGTATTGGTATAAACCATTGAATTCGCGCCTCCAAACATCATATACCCAAATACAAAAACAGTAATTCCCATAAGTACATAAAAGGGATCTGCGTTAAGCGATTTAGAAATAACTTGTGTAAGCCCAACATTAATTAATACTATGAAAGTAATGAGCAAAAGTGCAATAATCGCAAAAAAGAACGCATAACTTTTACTGTGGTAGCGCGTGCCAATCCATTGGGCCATTGTGGTTGCTTTAACCGCATTACCCTGTTTAGCAAAGCCTTTTGTAAAAACAATTAACGAAATAAATGCAGCAATAGGTAGTACAACCGCAAATGAAATAACACCAGAAATTCCGTAGAGTGCAATAAATCCCGGATTAATAATAAAGGTAGCAGCACTCGTCATTGAAGCTGCCAAAGACAAGCCAACAACCCAAGAAGGGAAGCCAATATTACCAACTGCATAATCTTTTATGCTCGTATTTTTTCGAGCGCCGCGTACAACGAAAAATAGAATCACTGCAGCATAAACTGCTAATAAAATCCACATATAGGTAACCAACTTGTCTGATGCTATCATTTCAATTTTTGTCTTTGAAAACAAATAACAAACTTTAATTATTTTCTGGTTCTATTATTTGTGTTTCTAAAGGTGTGACTTTTATATAATATTGCGGTAAAATTAATTTTAGCTAGTTATATCAGCAAAAAACAGGGGTGTGACTTTTATTTTAATTCAAATATATTTTAGGTGAAAGGCGATTACTTACGTAATGCTCAAACTTGAATTCTAACGAAATTGTGTTTTATGATGAATCTAAGCTTATGGTAGCAAAAAATGTTAAGCTTCTTCTGCTATTTTTATTTCGGGATTATTATTCCTCGGCAACGTAATTTGAAGTATTACGGCAATTCCCATTACCAATGCACAGCCCACTACATTTAGCCACAAATAAGGCATTAGGTCTATATACCAGACATAAATTATTATAAATTGTGTTATTAAAGCCGCAATAAATACAGCTTTACTACGCACATATTTTATAAAAAATGCAAGCAGAAAAATACCCAAAACATTTCCGTAGAATATGGACCCGATAATGTTCACTAACTGAATAAGATTATCGAACAAATGTGCCGAACACGCCACAACAATTGCAATAATCCCCCATAATAGCGTAAATCCACGGGAAGCTGCAACGTAATGTTTTTCTCTCTTTCCTGGCACGTTCCTTTTGTAAAGGTCAATAGTAGTCGTGCTTCCCAAAGCATTCAGCTCTGAAGCAGTCGAGGACATTGCAGCACTTAAAATTACAGCCAACAATAATCCTATTAAACCACGTGGTAAATTGGTAAGTATAAAATGAATAAAAACGTAATCCTTATCGTTGGTTTCTGCGTTTGGATTTGCCTTTTTTATAACTTTTACAGATTGTTCTCTCAGCTTATTTTCTTCATTGTTGAGAGACTTTATTTCTTTAGCGTAGTTTTGTTTTTCTAACGCAGTTTGTGCTTTTGAATAGCTTATTTGAGATGCGGCCAATTGTTGGTCTATAGCCTCTTTTTTCACTTCCAAGGCTTTGTATTCGCCAGCGTATTCAGATTTCTTAACATCTTTTACGGCAGCAGGGTTAAAATGCAAAGGTGAGCTATTGAATTGGTAAAAAACAAAAACCATAATACCCACCAACAATATAAAAAACTGCATTGGTACTTTTAGCAACCCGTTCATAATTAAACCCATTTGGCTCTGTTTCACAGTTCTTCCAGAAAGATAACGTTGCACCTGACTTTGATCTGTTCCGAAGTAGGAGAGTGCTAAAAAAGTTCCACCGATTATTCCGCTCCAAAAAGTGTAACGGTTATCAAAATCGAATGAAAAATCGAGTATATCCATTTTGCCGTTAGCGCCAGCAATTTCGAGCGCTTTGGTGAAAGTAATATCGAGTGGTAAATAGTTCAGAATTAAAAGAAAGGCAACCAACATTCCGAAGAAAATAACCGCCATTTGTTGCTTTTGGGTAACGCTTACAGCTTTTGTACCGCCACTTACGGTGTAAATAATTACTAGTACCCCGATGATAATATTCAAATAAATTAAATTCCATCCCAATACTGCAGAAAGAATAATAGAAGGGGCGAAGATGGTAATACCACAGGCTAATCCACGCTGTATTAAAAACAAGATTGCAGTTAATGTTCGCGTTTTTTTATCGAAACGACTTTCAAGATATTCGTAGGCGGTATAAACATTTAGTTTGTGATAGATAGGAATAAAAACTAAACAGATTATTACCATTGCAATTGGCAATCCAAAGTAAAATTGCACAAAGCCCATCCCGTCGTGAAAAGCCTGTCCTGGGGTTGATAAAAACGTAATTGCACTGGCTTGGGTTGCCATAACGCTAACTCCAATTGTCCACCAGTGGGCAGTGTTTCCACCTTTTAAATAATCACCAACATCTTTTTGTTGACGCGATTTCCAAGTGCCATAAAGCACAATAAAAAGTAGCGTTCCAATTAAAACAATCCAATCAATCTGCTGCATTTAGGCGTAGTTTTGCATTAATAAATAAAACAGATAGATATAGAAAGCATTGAACAGGAGCACAAAAGTATAGCTCCATTTCCAAACGAATTTTTGTTTTTCTTCAGTCACGATTTCGAGAATTATTTTCCAATTGAAAGCATATTCGCAAACAACCTATAAGCGCCGGGAACACCGGCAGGAAGTTCGCGGAAAAAGCTCAATCCTGTATAAATATAGTGCCCTTTTCCGTATTTGGCCACAAGTAATGAGCCTTTTGTTTCAGTTTCGCCTTTATCGTGCATTCCTAAAATAGGAGTGAACTCATTAGCCCATTCATCAGGAAAATACAAACCGCGTTCCTGTACCCAGCCCTCAAAGTCTTTTTGGGTAATTTTATTTGGTGTATTTAGTAATGGATTTTCTGGTGCAAGGATTTTTACTTCCGAAAATTCGTCTGTTACACGATCACGCGAAAGTTTTAAATTGTAAGGCGCAATATTTTCGGTAATCAAACCCCGGCTGGTATTGTATTGCACAATCATGGTTCCACCTTTTTCAACGTATTTATTTAAAATTGGCTGTACAAATGCGAGTTCGTCAACAGTATTGTAAGCTCTAATTCCAACTACAATCGCATCGTAATTCTTTAAATTTTCTTCTGAAATAGTTGCTGGATCAATGGTTGAAACTGAATACCCAATTTGCTTTAAACTTTCGGGAATTGCATCTCCGGCACCATTTATATAACCAATATGCTGCCCTTTTTTCTGAATAGATATTTTCGCAACCTTAGCTTCTGAAGGCAACAAAACACTCTGATACGGAATATGTTCGTAATCGATAGTAACCAATTCTCTATCAAAAGATTTTCCTTCGGCGCTAACCAAAGTTTTTAAATAGCCTTCGCTTTGATCCTTTGGAGGCGTTACACTAAAAATGAAGGTTTTGGTTTCGCCATTTCTTTTAAGTTGAAACGCTTGCTGAGCGGGTTCCACTTTCCAGCCGTCGGGATGCTTAATACTTACATTTCCAGAAATATTGTCTTTTCCTGCACGCACAATTACCGAAACATTTTCGGCGTCATCACTAGCAAAAATTAAAACTTTTTCAGGAATGGAAGCGGTTACTTCTGGCAATACTTCTAACGGGCGGTAAACTTCACCTTTTACGGGATCGTTAAATTTATAAATGATATTTTTTGTGAAAGGAATTGAAGTACTTCCAAATTGCAGCTCAAAAACTAACAGTTCTAAAGGCGGAGTAGCAGGAAGCCCAATTAATGCTTCGGGCGCGGCATACATTCCAACGGTGCCTTTTTCATTCAAATAATAAGGCGAAGAATAGGGCGGGTTTTGCTCTACGGAATTTACGGTGATTGCAATATTTTTCTTAGCGTTATACGAAAGTATTTCCGATTCATTCCATAACATTTTGCCATCGTTACTCTTCACTGCTTTTAATGTAACAGCTGCCGTGCCCCGATTAATAGCTTCAATATTTACTTTGAAGTTTTCATTCGGATTTATCGAATTTTCTTCGGAAGCCGCTTCAATAAAGATACCGCCACAATCTAAAATGAGTTGCTTTAATTGTTTAAGCTTAATATTTCGCCAATGCGAATCTTTCAAATTTGAAATGAGCGGATACGCTTTTAAAAGCTTCGGCAATAATTCTGAAGGATTTTTAAAGCTGAAAGTATCTTCCAACGGATTCAAAATCGCTCCTATTTCTTTTCCGCCATCAAGTCGGGACCATTTAGTATTTATACCATCAAAAAGATTGTTTTCTGATGGTTTACTTCCTTTCAACAATTCTAAATATTCGGTTTCAGTTCCACGAGAACCTGTGCTTCCAAAACCTTGCGATTTGTGCATACTTCTGCTAAGTGAAGCTATTTCGCCATTTGAAAGTCCGAGAGCAGGAAAGTAGCTTCCGGTTTCTACGGAAACAAGATTGGTTTTATCTGCATTATCAAATTTTTCTTGGCTACCATAAAACCACCACGAAGTATTAAAAAACAAACGTTGCGGTTTCCAAACACCATATTCTTGAGCCGATTTTGGAAATTTTGAAGCATTAGTAACAGCGTCAAAAGCTTCTACACTCAACATAGCCGAAGCCGTGTGATGACCGTGAGTACTACCGGGACTACGATGGTCAAATCGATTTACAATAATGTCTGGTTTAAATTTTCTGATTGTCATAACCACATCGCTCAGCACATCATCTTTGGTCCAGAATTCAAAAGTTTCGTCTGGATTCTTGCTGTAACCAAAATCGTTGGCGCGTGTAAAAAACTGTTGCCCACCATCGGTTCTCCGTGCTGCCAAAAGCTCCTCGGTGCGTATAACGCCCAAAAGTTCGCGGAGTTCAGGGCCAATTAAATTTTGACCACCGTCGCCACGGGTTATAGAAAGGTAAGCGGTATTTGCGTGCACATCGTTTACCAAATACGAGATTAGCCTTGTGTTTTCATCATCTGGGTGCGCGGCGATAAATAGTGCAGAACCCACAAAATTTAGTTTTTGAAGGTCGTGATATATTTCGGAAGCAGTGGGTTTTTTGGGTGCTTGTGCGGCAGTAATTATTGTGAAAAATAAAAATAGAAGGCGAAAGAAAAAATGTTTTTGCATAAAGCTGATGTACTAAATTATTCGAAATTCCTCAAAGATACTTATTTGTGAAATCTAATCGTGCGGAAGTTTTTCCTTATTTTTATCGAGTTCTTGTTGGTGTTGCAGCTCATAAAATTCCTCAACTCTTATAATACTAACTCCTTTTTGTAACATCATGCTGTTGGGGTAAGTAACAATTTCATTGGTAGTTGTATGTAGTATAATATGAAAAGTTTTAATGTCTTCAATTATTCCTTCGCAAGGCATTTCTTTATCGTGAATTCTTATATAATCGCCTATTTTGTAGGGAAAGGTGAAAAACATAATTACACCGCTCGTAATATTACTAAGGATAGACCATTGGGCAAAAAAAGCGATGCCAATTACCGCAAAAACAGAAGACATAACGAGTCCTAAATTTCTAAAATCTACTCCCCAAATTAATACTAAGCCTAGAATAATTAGGAAGAAAATTGCAAAGTCTAAATGCTTCATTATTAATCCAGTACGGTGCTCAAGCCGTTCTATTTTTTTTGCATAATTGCGCACTGTTTTTTTAAGAATAATGCGTAAAAGAAGTAATACCAAAACCAGTACAGCAGATTCTATAAGTTGTAGCGTATAATCTTGTATTTTCATATTTATTTCAATTTAAGCGAATCGCGTAACCCAAGGTGCTCATTACGGTTTTTGGTCCAATAATCGGTTTTCATTCTTTTCAATTTTGTTGCAGTTGTTTTCAAACGCAGCGTATCGTTTTGATTGGCGGCGTTTACTTCTTCCCACTTTTCAATTTCATACGGAAATGAACTATTGAAAAACAGCATTAACTGCCGTTGCAAATCGGGATAGTTTAAAGTATAGATAGTAATGGAATCGCCTTGTTTTAAACTTGCAAAAGCGTTGTGTTGTCGTACTTCTTTGTGCCGAGAACGTAAATATTCAAAAGATGGGATAATCATAATATCGCCAGTGGGTAACTCTTCGGGATTAATGCGAATAAGATTCCAAAGCTCATTTTCCAAAAATGTTTTGGGCAATGATAGTTTTTGATCTGCTTCACCTTGAAAGTAGGAGTGACTTTCTATTTCAAAATCCGCTCGATTATTAAGCTGCATATATTCTTGTCCGCACCATTCTTGCACGCTATTGGTAACTTTTAGCGGATGCTCCTTTTCAGAAATTGGGCTGAAAGTGCTGGTCATTATTGAATACGGATAAATGCCAGTATTAAAATTTTTCATTTGGTTCAGTTTCAAAACGGAGATATTTTGTTCCGAAACATTATTCGCTTTTACCTGAGCATCAGGCAGAAAATCTTCAGCTACAAAGATGTTAACAGCAGTTCCTTCGCGAATTTCGCCGTAGCGTTCCTGCATTAAACTATACGAAGTTATTTCGGCAGTGCCGCTGTACCAATAATCTTTAAATTCTTTTGAAACTTCTCTCGGAGATGCAATTTTAGATTTCTCTTTTTTAGGCGGAATCTGCCCATTCGCCCTCTTTTCTTCGGAAGAATTACATCCAATTAATACGATTAAAAAAACGGGTAGAAAATAAAGTTTGAAAAATTTCATTTCGGAGAATTTATTTCAAAAATAACATAATTTCAACCATTAGCTATCTCGGTTAACGTTTTGTAAACAAGTCGCGTTGGTAAACCCATAACATTAAAATAACAGCCCTCAATTTTTTCGATACTAATGTAGCCAATCCATTCCTGAATACCGTAACCACCAGCTTTATCAAAAGGTTTGTAAGTTTTTACGTAGTAATCAATTTCTTCATCAGTAAGCGTTTTAAACCACACGGTTGTAATATCATGCACGGTTTTTTGAAACTTTTTTGAAGTAAAACATACCGATGTTATAACCTCGTGCATTTGTCCGCTTAAACTTTGAAGCATTTGTTTAGCTTCTTCAGCGTTTTGTGGTTTTTCGAGAGGTAAATCGTCTTTCCAAACAATTGTATCGCTTGTAATTAGCACATCGTTTTCTTTTAAATCAACAAAAACAGAGGCTTTAAGTTTCGAAAGAAAATCTGTAATTTCTGAACGTTTTAAATCTAACGGATACTTTTCTTCAACTTCTTTTACCTGAATAGTGTAATCCAAATCTAATTCTTTGAAAAATGCTTGTCTTCTCGGGGAACCCGAAGCAAGGATAATATTGTAGTTTTTTAATTTTTTTCCGAGCATATATTAATTCAAGGTTTAATATTCAGTGTTCCACATAATTCTTTGTGAATCTCTGTGGTTCTTTGTGAAGCTTTGTGAAATAATTTTCCGTGAACTAATTCTCACGGTTAATTTAATTCCTTTTAATTCAAATTTACAAATTGAAATAACGGAATGGAGCATATTCCTAAAAACATAATAATTTTTAAAAGTTTAGAAAGGAAAGCATATTGTTTTGGCGTTTCGGCATCCCAAGCTTTTACGCAAAAATAGAGTAGTGGAGCAACCAAAGCAAAAAGAAAATAGAGTAGAATAAATTGTACGTTGTATAAATGCTCATACATATAATACACTACTCCTAACACCATAAAAACCCCCAAAACAAACACAATTGTAATCGTTCTTTTTCGTCCTAAAGCGATAGCCAAGGTGTTCATTCCGCCTTTTTTATCGCCGTTAATATCTTGCAGGTCTTTTACTATTTCACGAATTAAATTAATACAAAAGGCGAATAATGCATAATGCAAAACAATTTTGAAAACTGCCGATTGTGCATCCAGATTTTGAGCAGTAATTGCGGGAAGCAAATCGAAAAGTGCAACTATTATTAAGCTCATCGCCACCAAAATTGAAACCAACAAATTGCCTACAATCAGCATAGCTTTTAAGTAGGAAGCGTATAAATAAAGCATCGCAGAAATTGCAACAAATAACGCTGCAAAGCCAGGTTTTTGAATACTATTTGCAAGGTAAAAACCTATTGCAACTCCAATAATATTTAAGATTATAAAAAGCCGATTGGCGTTTTTTTCAGAAATCTTTTTACCAATTAATACTTTATCCGGCTTGTTAATTCTATCAATTTCCACATCGTAAATATCGTTGATAATATTCCCCGCCGCAGCTATACAAACCGTTGCAATAACAAGTAATGCAAAGTTGAAAGAGCTTAAAACAGTATCAATACCAAAAGGTTGGAAGAGACTATATTTTATGAAAATCTGCACCAAAGCTATAAATAGCAGATTTTGATAGCGAATGAGGTTTAGGTAATTCAAGGTTTTAATTCACAATTAAATATTCAAATTTCGATTTGAGTTTCGATTTCGATTTGGTTTTCTCGGTTAATCATATTTTGCACTAACACCATCGCTAACCATCCACTTTCCCTGAACTTTTAAAACTTGTTCAATCACATCGCGAACGCAACCTTTTCCGCCTTTTTTGTGCGAAACGTATTTAGAAATTGCCTTAATTTCTTGCACTGCATCCTGCGGACAAGTAGGAAGGCCAACTTCCTGCATAATTTCAAAATCGGGCAAGTCATCGCCCATGTACAGTGTGTTTTCGCGCTTTATACTATGGGTTTTTAAATAATCTTCTAAAATCTTAGTTTTATGATGCGCTCCTAAAAATATGTCTTTAATGCCTAAATTTTGAAGTCGAACGCGCACTCCTTCATTTGTTCCGCCAGAAATAACACAAACGTGATAGCCCTGTTCCACAGCGGTTTTAAGTCCGTAGCCATCTTTTATATTCATTGTTCGGAACATTTCACCTTGGGTATTTACCTGTATAGAGCCGTCGGTTAATACGCCGTCTATGTCAAAAATGAAGGTTGTAATGTGTTTTAAATATTCTTTATAACTCATGCTTGCGTTTTTATGCTTTTTTCAATGCCTTTGTAAATAATTCATAGAACTCTTTAAAGTCACTATTCTCCAACAAATTTAAATGTTTTTCAATGGTTTTTTTATCGTTTCTTTTTGCGGGGCCCGTTTGCGCTTCTTCGGGTGAAAGGGTTTCAATTTTTGAAGCGGTTTCTAAAATAAGAGGTTTTAGCAAATCGAAAGGCAAATCGTCTTCTTTTAAAATTTCGCTTCCAGCTTGGTATAAATAATTCGTAAAATTATTTACGAAAACCGCTGCCAGATGGAGCTTCGTTCTTTTTTCCGAAGGTATTTCAACTACATTTTTCGAAATAGTTTCACCTAAACGGCGCAATAATTCTAAATCGTTTGGATTTTCTGCTTCTATACAAATAGGAATATTTGCAAAATCTACTTCGCGCTGTTTTGAAAATGTCTGCAACGGATAAAAAATTCCACGGCGGTTTTTCGCGGAAAGCACCTCCATTGCCGCACCACCAGAAGTGTGCACGACTAATTTATTTTGAAATGGCAGGGTATCTGAAAAAGGGCCAATTGCATCGTCGGGAATTCCTATAATATATAGGTCGGCATCCACAATTTTAGAAATACTATCTGTGAATGGAATACTTTCAAAAGGCGAAATTATTTTAATATAATTCCGATTAAAAACCTGTTTTACATAAACATCGGCGCTTTTCTGCAATGCATTTAGCAAATGACTATTTACATTTCCGAAGCCTAAAAAAACCACTTTTATCATAGCACGAAGTTAGCCATTTTAGAATAAAGAATAATGATAATGGAGAAAAGACAAATCTAATTTTACAAAAATTTTCGTCTTTAATATTTAGTCTATTCTCTAAAATTTTTTATGATTTTTCAACGGAATACTTTGTGTTTTATAAGTTTTATTTCGCCGTCTTGCTCTAGTTGTTTTATAGCGCGGATTACAGTTTCTACGCGTAGTCCCGTTAAATCTGCAATTTGCTGACGCGTTAATTCTACTTGAAAAAGTTCTTCGGAACCATACTTTCTTTTTAAAAAATCTATCAAGGCCAAGATGCGATGTTCTGGTGGATGAACGGAGATTTCCTTTAAAATAGTGGCTTTGTAATAAAGCCGTTTTGCCATGGATTTTGTGAATTTTAAACTCACTTCGGGATTTTTAGTAAGCAGTTCGAATAACTTGGTTTTGCTCAGTTTATAAAGTTCTGTGGGCTTTACAGCGGCTGCAGAAGCGGGATATTTAAAATCGCCAAACAAAGGTGGCTCGCCAAAGCTCTCTCCATCGTAAAAAAATCCTTGAATAAATTCTTTTCCCTGTTCACTAATGTTGAACATTTTTACCTCTCCAGTTTTTATTTGATAATAAAAATCTGCCCGTTTATTTTCATGCAGAATAATTTCGGAAACATTAATGTTTATAAGTGCTGCGTTGTAATTCAACAATAAATTTTCGGGAATCATGGCGTTATGATTTGCCTCATAAAATAAGGCCTGTTTAGTACCGTAAATTTACATTTTAAAAAAATTAAACGCTATATATATTATGAGAACACTTTCTATAAAAACTTTGCAGAACGAATTTGAGCGCGATTATTATATGTACATTCCATTAACTATTATTTTAAACAGTTGTATTGGTTCTATTGCCGCTATGACTGTTTTAGCACAGGGAACAAGTCTAATTTCTGGCATAGAGCTTACCATTTGTGTAGCTTTATGTATGGTCTACAATGCGGCATTGCTGGCAGGAATAAATATAAAATTCACTTTTAGGTTGTTAGTCGTTAGTTTAGTGGCTAACTTGTTATTGATATTAATAACCTTGCTATAACTATGATTAAAAAGAAAATTGAATCTCGAGAAGATGTGTCTCTGCTAGTTAATACGTTCTATCAAAAAGTTAGGAAAGACGAACTTCTCGGGCCTATTTTTAACAAAATTATTACCGATTGGGAAACCCATCTAGAACTACTCACAGATTTTTGGGAAACCAATCTATTCTTTAAACGAAAATATTTCGGAAACCCAATGCATACTCACGTTGAAGTAGACAAAAAAATGGACCATACAATCAACGAACTTCACTTTGGAACGTGGATAAACCTGTGGATAGAAACTATAAACGAACTTTTTGAAGGCGAAACGGCGCAGATTGCAATAAATCGCGCTCGCAGCATGGGAACCTTTATTCATTTGAACATTTTCAACGCCAGAAATCAAGAGGCATAAAAGCGATAATAGTTAACAGATTTCAGTAGTCTAAATGGGCGTAATTGATTATTTTTGCGCCAAAATACCTTGTAATGCAAAAAAAGATTGCCTCCGTTCTTTTCTCCACTAGACTCACTGCTGTTTTATTCCTTATTTACGCTGCTGCAATGGCTGCCGGAACCTTTATGGATGCCGATGCGCAGAGTCCGCCAACCGCTTATACTAGAGAGCTAATTTACAATGCTTGGTGGTTTGAGGCCATAATGGCGATGTTCGTAATTAACTTTGCTGGTAACGTTTTTAGATACAATCTTCACAAACGTAAAATGTGGGCTTCTTTAACGCTGCATTTAGCCTTCATCTTAGTAATTTTTGGAGCTTTCGTAACCCGTTATATTGGTTTTGAGGGCGTTATGCATATTCGGGAAGGCCAAACGGAAAATACAATCCTTTCCGATCAAACATATCTAGATGTTTTTATTGATGGCGATTACATGATTGACGGCGTTGCCCAACGAAGAAAAGTAAAGCCTAAAAAACTTAGACTTTCTGAAAAGTTGGATAACAGTTTCACCTTAGAAACAGATTATAATGATAAGCCTGTAATTATTAAATACAAAGAATTTATAAACGGTGCTACTGAAGGTTTAACACCAAATGAAACCGGCGAGGAATATCTTAAAATTGTAGAATCTGGCGAAGGTGAACGTCACGATCATTGGTTGAAAGTAGGGGAGGTTTCAAGTATTCACAATATTTTATTCGCTATTAATAAGCCTACTGAAGGTGCGATAAATATTAATTATTCGGAAGAAGGCAATTATACTATTTCCAGTCCTTTTGAAGGAGATTATATGCGAATGGCAGACCAAATGCAGGGCGGAGTTGTCGCAGATAGCGTGCAACCCTTCAACTTACGATCGCTATATAGAATGGCTGGAATTTCATTTGTTGCTCCAGACCCAATTACTAAAGGTGAGTTTGGAATTGTAAAAGCTACAGCAGATCAACCCAGTAATCAAGATGCTCTTATTGTTGAAGTGACTGTAGGCAATGAAACAAAAACTATTTCTATGCTCGGCGGAAGAGGAACCGCACCAAATCCTGTTGAAACTGAAATTGCAGGCTTAAAAGTTTATACTAGCTATGGCTCAGAAAGTATGGAACTTCCATTTAGTATTACTTTGAACGATTTTATTGCCGACAAATATCCGGGAACTGAAAAAGGATATTCTTCTTTCAAAAGTAAGGTTACGGTCATCAATGATGATAAAACGCATTTCGATACCGATATATTCATGAACAATGTGCTTGATCACCAAGGTTACCGCTTTTTTCAGTCGGGTTTTGATCCTGACGAAGGTGGAACAATTCTGTCTGTAAATCACGATTGGTGGGGTACTTGGATTACGTATATCGGTTATTTCTTACTGTATTTTGGTTTGATGGCTATTCTCTTTAGCAAACATAGCCGATTTGGAAAATTAGAAGAAATATTGGAAAAAATAAAGCGAAAAAAGAAAAGTATGATAACCATTTTGGTAATGCTCTTTTCGCTTTCAGGAATTGCACAACAGCACGCGCCTTCAACCCACACAGTTGTTCCAAAGCAACAAATTGATTCTTTAATAAAAACAAATGCGGTTAGTAAAGAGCACGCAGCCAAATTTGGGCATTTAATTATACAAGATAACGGGCGGATGAAGCCTGTAAATACATTTGCCAGCGAACTTTTACGTAAAATTAGTAGAAGCCAAACGTACCAAGGTTTGGATGCAAACCAAGTATTTATTTCGATGACTGAGTTTCCACGACTTTGGGTTGAAGTACCGCTAATTGCTCTTAAACGAGGCAATGACAGTATTCGTCAGGTTGCTGGAGTACCCGACGGTCAACAAGATATTGCGCTGCTGGATCTTTTCGATGAAAAAGGAAATTATAAATTAGAACCCTATTTGGCGGCTGCAACACGCACAACCACGCCCAATCAATTTCAAAAGGATTTTATAAGAGCTCACGAAAATTTTTCATTGCTAAATGCGGCTTTAAGCGGAAGTATTTTGAAGATTTTCCCGATTCCAGAAGATGAAGGCAACAAGTGGGTTTCGTATCCAGAATTAGGTGATGCCAACCTGAAAGGAATGGATTCATTATACGCTAAAAATATTCTTCCGTTATATTTCGACAGTTTGAAAAAAGCAAGAGAAACGGGCGATTATACGCAGTCTGATGAATTTTTAGAAAGCATTACTAATTTTCAGAAAAAATACGGTGCTGAAGTTATGCCTTCAGAAAACAAGCTTCGTGCGGAAACCATTTACAACCAAGCAGACATCTTTAATAGACTTTATAAATATTATGCAGTATTCGGAATATTGATGTTGGCGTTTATCGTTGCTCAACTTTTTGAGGATCGAAAAATACTTCGTACACTTATTAAAGGTTCCAAAATTTTAATGTGGATTTTCTTTACGGCAATGACTCTTGGATTGGCGCTACGCTGGTACGTTAGTGGTCACGCACCATGGAGTGATGCTTATGAATCTGTAATTTATGTAGCTTGGGCAACCATATTCTTTGGATTGTCTTTTGGAAGAAAAAGTGATTTAACCGTGGCAGCTACCGCATTTGCCGGCGCAATAATTTTATGGGTTGCGCACGAAAACTGGTTAGATCCATCTATTGCAACATTACAACCCGTATTAGATAGTTATTGGTTAATGATACACGTCGCAGTGATTGTAATGAGTTACGGCCCCTTTACCTTGGGATTAATTTTGGCTGCAGTTTCACTATTTCTGATGATTTTCACCACAAAAGGAAATTATAAAAAGATGGAAATCAATATTAGCGAGCTTACCGTTATTACAGAAATGGCGCTGACAGTTGGTTTGGTATTGCTTACCATCGGAAACTTTTTGGGTGGACAATGGGCTAACGAGAGTTGGGGACGCTATTGGGGTTGGGATCCAAAAGAAACTTGGGCATTAATTAGTATTATGATTTACGCCTTTGTAATCCACGCCAGATTGGTACCTGGACTTCGCGGACGTTGGATATTCAACGTTTTGGCGATGTTTGCTTATGCTTCAATTATGATGACATACTTTGGAGTGAATTTCTACCTAAGCGGTCTACATAGTTATGCAAGTGGCGATGCACCTGCAACACCAACATTTGTTTGGTGGATTACACTATTTGGAGTGATTTTGAGTGTTGTGTCCTATTTCAGGTATAAGAAGTTTTATGGGAAAAAGAAAAAGTTGAAAGCCTAGAAAGTTATAAAGTGCTTATAAAAGTAAAGCCCCGAAATACGATTGATAATTCGTACTTCGGGGCTTTTAAAATCTACCGTCTACCGACTGTTAAACCATATCTTCTGGCTTAACCCATTCGTCAAATTCTTCGGCAGTTAAATAGCCTAGATTTACTGCTTCTTCTTTTAACGTAGTTCCATTTTTGTGCGCTGTATTTGCAATTTCAGCAGCTTTGTAATAACCTATTTTTGGGTTTAATGCAGTTACTAACATTAAGCTGTTATTTAATTGTTTTTTAATTACTTCAAGATTTGGTTCGATACCTTGTGCACAGTGAACATCAAATGAAACACAAGCATCACCAATCAATTGCGCAGATTGTAGAAAGTTTGCAGCCATTACTGGTTTAAAAACATTCAATTCAAACTGCCCTTGCATTCCACCCACAGCAATTGCCATATCGTTCCCGATAACTTGTGCACAAACCATAGTTAATGCTTCACATTGTGTAGGGTTTACTTTTCCAGGCATAATTGAAGAGCCAGGTTCGTTTGCGGGAATGTTTATTTCGCCAATTCCACTTCGTGGTCCGCTGGCAAGCATACGCACGTCGTTTGCAATTTTGTTTAGTGAGACTGCCAACTGCTTTAAAGCACCGTGACTTTCTACAAATGCATCGTGTGCTGCAAGTGCTTCAAATTTATTTTTTGCAGTTACAAAAGGCAAATCAGTAAATTGAGAAATGTATTTAGCAACCAATACATCGTAGCCTTTTGGAGTGTTTAAACCAGTTCCAACAGCTGTTCCGCCTAAAGCGAGTTCAGCCAAATGTGGAAGCGTGTTTTTTACAGCTTTTATACCGTGCTCAAGTTGTGCGGCGTATCCACCAAATTCTTGACCAAGGGTTAGGGGAGTGGCGTCCATAAAATGGGTGCGGCCAATTTTTACGACACTTTTGAAATCTTCTGCTTTTTGTGAAAGTGTTTTTTGAAGTTGTTGAACACCAGGAAGCGTAGTTTCAATTAATTTTTTATAAGCCGCAATATGCATTCCCGTTGGGAAAGTATCGTTTGAAGACTGCGATTTATTTACATCATCATTTGGTTGTAGCGTTTTATCGCCTTCGCCAATAGTTTTTCCAGCAATTTGGTGGGCACGGTTGGCAATAACTTCATTTACATTCATATTGCTTTGGGTACCACTACCAGTCTGCCAAATTACTAACGGAAATTGATCGTCGTGTTTTCCTTCTAAAATTTCATCGCAAACCTTTGCAATTAAATCTCTCTTTTCTTCCGGAAGAACGCCAAGTTCACAGTTAGTATAGGCTGCGGCTTTCTTTAAATATGCAAAGCCGTAAATAATTTCCATAGGCATAGAAGCGCGTGGACCGATTTTAAAATTTTCAAAAGAACGCTCCGTTTGTGCGCCCCACAGTTTATCGGCAGGTACTTTTACCTCGCCCATAGTGTCTTTTTCTATTCTAAATTTCATTGTGAAAGTATTAATTATGAATTAATTGAACTCCTTCGCCAAAAGGTTTTTGAGTTAGAAATATACACCTTCGCTAAAGCTTGGGTGTAGCATGCAAATGTAGCGAAAAGCCAAAAGTTGTTCAACCCGCACGACTGTTTATTTGTTGTGAATAAATCGAAAAGTTTTGTTGTCGTTTCTCAAAAAATCCTTTTATCTTTGAGCCATCAATATAAAATAACTACATCATGTTTACATTTGAACAATACTTAGGTTTTCTTGCTTTCCTTACAATCCTTACCATGGGTTTTTGGTTAATGATATTTTTGGTGGGCATCTTACCATATTGGATAGGTGGATCGCTTTATGAAAACTGGAAAGTGAAACGTGAAGAAAAGAAAAATAAAGAATTGAAATAATTCTTCAAAACATATTTTACAAAAAAAGGGAACCAATATGGTTCCCTTTTTTATTTGCAATTAATGGTAATCTAACCCTCAAATCCACCATCGTCAATATTACCGCCTCTTTCGGGACGTTGACGTTGTTTTTTCTGATTGAATCTATAAGAAAATGTTAGCGTTACTTGGCGTTGTCTCCATTGAAATTCGCTTTCACTAGTAAACGTACTTGCAGTGGTAAGACTGTTTCTTTTTCTGGTATTGAACAAATCGCTTACGTTCAAAGCCAAGGTAGCATTGTCGTTAATAATGTCTTTACTCATCGCCATATCTACAGATAAGATAGGATCGCTTTCGGTTTGGGAGTTGTTTGAAGGCCCTCTGTAAAAAGCATTGGATTGCCATTCAACTTTCCAAGGAAGTTTCACTTTGCTGCTGAAACGCCCAAAATAGCTTGTGTTTTCGGCACCATAGTCTACACCATTGTAAAAACCTTCTGTTTCAAACTGGAAATAGTTGAAACTACCGTTTAAGTTAAGCCATTTTGTAGGGTTGTAAAGCAATCCTAATTCAAAACCGTAACGTTTGTTTGTAGAAAGGTTGATAGGTAGTGTACGAATTATCGGTATTCCGTTGCTGGTTACATCGCCAGTTTCTTCCTGTACTCTTTCAAAAGCATCGGTTTCGTGCTGGTAGTAAATAGAAGTTGTCAAGGTGAGTTTTTTCCAACGTTTTAAATAACCCAAGTCAAAAGCGCTTGCGTATGCTGGATCCAAACCTGGGTTACCCTGAAATACGTTTGCCTCACTTGAACGTGACGGGAAAGGGTTTATAAACCAGTGACGCGGTCTGTTGATTCGTCTGTTGTAACCTAAAGTTATGTTTTCGCTTTCTTGTAATTCAAAAGTAAGATTCACCGTTGGAAATAAGCCAGTGTAGTTTTTATCGAAATTTAAATTTAAAGGAGTGTCTTCCGAAACATTTTCGGCATCTACTTTACCTTTTAATTGCGTGTTTTCAAGGCGAAGACCGAGCAGGAATGAAAATTTTCCAAATTTATTTCCGTACTGCGAATAAAAAGCGTGTACGTTTTCATTATAGGTGAATACATTTGAAAGGCTGTCGTTTCTTACAAAATTTCCAGATGTTCCAGTTTCTTCAAATAAGTTATAATCTGTTTCAGATTCTTCAAATTTACCGCGGTAACCGGCTTCAAACTGAGCATTTTCACCAATAGGAAGCACATAATCTGCTTGTGCTAAATATTCTGTTTGGTTTTGCTTTTCAATAATTTCTTCAGCAGAAAGCACTAAAACATCAGGGAAAGTTCTTTGCTCTGTAATCAATGAGGTCTCGTCATCTTTCCCGCGATCGTATTGCAAATCGGCAGTTAATTTATGGCCTTTATCATTAAAGTTGTTTACGTAGTTTAATGAAAATTGATAGTTAGAATCTTCTTCATCTTCATTCTCTACTCTTAGAATTCTTTCTTCTACAATATTATCATTGTAATTAGAAGTGTTATTTGTAGTTACGTCATGGCCGCCACCTTTACGGTAAAAACCGCTTGCCGTTATCGATGATTTATCGTTTAAAAAATATTCAATCCCCAAATTTGTATTGAATCCATCGCCTTGTCTGCTATAATCTCTACGTTCAATAACTTGATCGAATTGCGGATCTACCGTTACTGAGTCTCCATTGTCATCTATGAAAGTACGAGAGAAATAATTATTATCGAAAAGTGCCTTTCCTGGACCATTACGGTAGTAAACACTTGTTGTATTAAAAATGTTGAATTTGTCTGTACGCAAGTTTATGTTTCCAGATGCATTACTATTTAACGGTACGCCAATACTGGTACTGATAGAGCCGTTAAGTCCTAACGTTTTTTCTTTTTTAAGTATAATGTTCAGAATTCCAGCAGTTCCTTCGGCATCGTATCTTGCGGAAGGAGAGGTAATAACTTCAACTCTTTCAATGGCTTCGGCAGGAAGTTGGCGAAGAGCATCGGTAGAGCCAAACCCGGCTATTGCGGAAGGTTTTCCGTTGATGAGTATTTTAACGTTTTCATTTCCACGCAGGGCAATGGCGCCATCAATATCAACGGTTACAGATGGAACGTTGTTAAGAGCATCACTAACCGTGGCTCCTCCTGCAGTAAGATCTTTACCAATATTGTATATTTTTTTGTCTAGCCTAACTTGCACTTCGGTAGTTTCAGCACGAACTACAACTTCGTCCAAACTTGCAGCGTCTAAGGCCAGTTTTATAGTAGGTAATGTGGTGTTTTTTGTAAAATTCTGATTTGGAACTTCTTTAGATTTATATGAAATAAATTCATATTTTACAGTGTAAACACCTTCGGGCACATCAATACTGTACATTCCCTCCTCATTAGTAATACCGCCTGTAACAGTCTTTCCTCCTTTATTAATGAAAGAAACTGTGGAGTACTCCAAAGGATAGTTTGTACCATCTTCGAGAATTAATCCTTTAATGTTAACTTGTTTTTTTTCAGGGTTTTGCGCCATCAAGATAGTGGTGGCAAACACGAGCAGAAGGGTCAGTTTAATTTTCATGTAATCTTTAGCAATTTTGACCAGCGAAAATAGAGGTGGTTTAATTGAGAATTGCTAAAATTCTGTTAAATAAAAAACTTGAAATTATAAAATATTCAACACCTTTTCGGGCGGTCTTCCAACTACGGCATGAGTGCCATTTATTGCGATTGGGCGCTCTATAAGTTTCGGGTATTTAATCATTGCATCAATTAGCTCGTCATCGGTAAGATTTTTGCCATTGTAGTTTTCCTTCCATTCAGCTTCGTTGGTTCTAACGAGCTCAATTGGTTTTATACCTAGTAGTTCTATAACCTGCTTTAATTCTTGGTGCGAAGGTGGGTTTTCAAGATATTTTATAATTTCAATAGTTTCGCCTTTCTCCTCCAAAAGATGAAGCGCTTGGCGCGATTTGCTGCAACGAGGGTTGTGGTATAATGTGGTCATATATTTAATTCAATATTCAAAGTTTAAGATTCAAGGTTTGCTTTACTCTCAAACATCATATTATTTTTGCGATAACTCTTCCAATTCTAATTTGTAGTCGTATTGCAAATCTTCGTGCAGTGTTTCCACTTTTTTCGAAATATAATCAATTTGTCTATTGTATAAATTGGTGAGCGTCGCGTTTCGTTTTATGGATGGTTTAAAATCTTTTAGCTTTTCACAAAAATAGAGCAAAAGTTCTACTTCGGTTTCTTTGTTTTGCGAATAACGAATAAATTTTTTAAGCTCCCGTAAAATCTTCCGAACACTTTTTTTTATGTAGAAAAAAGTCTTGGTATTTATGGTTTCAAAATCTGTATCTACTTTCTCTTTTATACTCTGAATAAATGCTTCTTCATCTGCAGATTCAAATAATAAATAGGTGAGTAATTCCTTATTTTCCTTCTTAAATTTTGAAAGTCGAAGACAAAGCTCCAGCAATTCCTGCGTAGAACGGTGAGTTAGCTCGGTTTTAATTTCTTTTAAGGATGCAGCCTTCATTCGGTTTATTAAAAGTGAAATTATTTTAAATTGTATTAAACGAAGATATATCCTTAAAAAGAAAAATTGATGGAATGAAGTTGTTTTAACAGCATATTTATTTTGGCAGGAATCAATTTTGCTTACATTTAACTTCGCAAAAAATAAAAATGTATTTTACAAAAACCTGCATTGCCTTAATAATTTGTTTATTACCAAATTTGGAGGCGTTTTCTCAAACGACTTCAGAAAGCAAAATTTACGAAACCTACGATAAATTTGTCGGTCTAAATAATACTGGTCTTTATAATGGGACAGAATTTACAGACCTGTTTTTAAACACAGATGGAACCTTTAGATATTTCAATGGTTTTGATTACACCAAAGGAGCTGTAACCTACAATGGACAATATTATGTAAATGTTTTATTGAAATACGACCTTTTAGAAGACAGACTTTTAACAAGCTCTAACGATAATTTGAGCGTTTTTAATGTGAATTTAATTCCAGAATTTGTTGAATCCTTTTCAATATACAATCGCAACTTTGTTAGGCTTACAGACACAAACTTGAATCTTTCCGGAAATGGTTTTTTTGAAGCAGCGTTCCTTGGCAATGATCTTGAATTGTATATAAAACACGCAAAACGGAAGAAAGACAAAGCGTTAAATACAGGTATTCAATATAGGTTTTCTGAAGACAATTTCTACGTGCTGAAAAGTAACGACAAGTACACGATAATCAACTCTCCAAGAGATATGCGGAAAATACTTCCGCAGAAAGAAGAAGAAATAAGAACGTTTTATAAAAGTTACAAAACGCTCTACAAAGCTAACCCCAACGTTTTTATGGCAAATCTTGTGAAATATCTTGATGGGCCAAAAAAGGAAACTAATCAGTTATAATTTGATGTCGAATTTCTCCATGCAAAATAGAATTTTTGCCATTGTTATATTTTTATTGACTACTACCGTATCCTTCGCACAGAACGGTGAAAATATTTCGGCAACATTTAAAAATACACCTTTAAAAGAAGCCGTTTTAAAAGTAGAAACACTCACAAATAAAACTTTCTATTTTGAAGAATCTTGGCTAAAAGGACATTTTGTAACAGTCACTTTCGAAAATGAGTCGCTTCGTACAGTATTGGATGGTCTTTTCAGCAATACAAATATCAACTATGTTTTAAACGATGGAAATGTAATTCTCTTAAACAACACCTACGTTTACACTGAATTGCCAACAGATTTTTTCAACGAATCTAAACCTGATGAAAAGGTAATTGAAGACAATAATAATGCGCCAATATTTCAAGAAGAATATGCTGGGCAGGGAACCGTGCAGACTAGAAAATTGGTGACAATAGGCAAGCAAACTCCAAATGCTGCTAACAAAACATACACACTTTCGGGTGTTTTTAAAAATTCTAAAACTGGCGAACCGCTTCAAAATCTATCTATTTCAACTACAGATAGAAGTAAATATTCAGTAACCGATTCCGAAGGGCGTTTCAGCATTCGTTTGCCGTATGGTTTAAATAAACTGGAAACGAATCTTTTGGGTTTTGAAAGAATTCGCCAAGACGTAATTGTATATGGCGATGGCACGCTCAATTTAGAACTGAGAGAAAACACCGAGTCGCTCGAAGAAGTGATTGTAAAATCTAATAAAGACGCCAATGTGCGCGATGCAGTTGTTGGCGTTACCAATATTAATATTGAAGCTATTAAAACCATTCCGCTGGTTTTGGGCGAGCGCGATATTTTAAAAGTTGCAACCACAATGCCTGGGATTAAAACTACCGGCGAAGGCTCGAGTGGTTTCAATGTGCGTGGTGGACGAGCAGATCAAAACCTGATTTTACTGGACGATGCCGTACTTTACAATCCGTCGCACTTTTTGGGTTTCTTTTCAGCAGTTAATCCTTTTACCACTGGCAGTTTAGAAATTTATAAAGCCAGCATTCCTGCGGAATATGGAGGTAGATTATCATCTGTGTTTGATATTGAAACCAAATCTGGCGATATGGAAAAATTTAAAGGTGAAGGTTCTGTTGGGCCAATAACCGCAAATCTCGCTGTAGAAGTTCCCGTTGTAAAGGGAAAAGCCTCGTTAATTGCTGGTTTTAGAGCTACATATTCAGATTATATTTTAAGAAGTTTGGACGAAGAAGAACTAAAAAACAGTGAAGCTTCTTTTTACGACGGCATTGTAAAATACAAACACAATATAGACAACGATAACACCATTCAGGGAACAGTATATTATAGTAAAGACCGTTTTAGTATAACTTCCGATTCTATTTTTGATTATAACAACCGCCTAATTTCATTGAAATACGGACACAATTTCAGCGAAAAGAGTAGGGCAGAAGTTATTTTGGTGAATAGTCAATACAAATACGGAATCAATTATGAAGCAGATGCAAACGAAGATTTTGATTTTGGTTATGAACTAAACGAATACCAAGCAAAGCTTAATTTAAACTATAAAATTAGCAATAAACACAAGTTAAGTTACGGTGTAAGTAGTAAGCTGTATTCTATAAATCCTGGAGATATTGTACCTATCGGAACAAATTCTGATGTAGAAGCAAAAACGCTGGATCGTGAAAAAGGTTTGGAATCTGCTGTATATCTTGCCGATTTATTTGAAGTAAGTGAAAAACTGTTATTAGATTTTGGTTTGCGCTATTCATTATATGCAGCCTTGGGTGAAGCTACTCAAAATGTTTACGAAGAAGGTGTTCCAAAAAATGAAAGTTCGGTAATAGAAGTTAGAAATTACGACAAAAACGAAGTTATTGAAACCTACGGCGGCCCAGAATATAGGCTTGCAGCACGTTATTTGTTGGGAAGTGATTTTTCCGTGAAAGCTGGGTTTAACAGAACAATTCAATATTTGCATCTTCTTTCAACAAATACTACGCAATCGCCAACAGATATTTGGAAACTTTCCGACCTAAATATTGCGCCACAACGAGCGAATCAATACAGCTTAGGATTCTTCAAAAATCTTCCAGGAAAGGATGTGGAATTTAGCTTAGAAGGCTATTACAAAACAATGGCCGATTTGCTGGATTATAAAATTGGAGCGCAATTAATTTTGAACGACGACCTTGAAACTGAACTACTGCAAGGCGAAGGAAAAGCCTACGGTTTAGAACTTTTGGTTAAGAAAAATGCTGGTAGATTTAATGGTTATGTAGGCTACAGTTATTCGCGATCGCAAGTAAAACTGGATAGCCAAATTATGCAGGAACGCGTAAATAATGGCGAATTTTTCCCCGCGAACTACGATAAGCCACACGATTTTTCAGTAGTTGCAAATTACAAGCTTACGAAGCGTTTTAGCTTTTCAGGAAATTTTACCTATCAAACAGGGCGACCTATTACATATCCAATAGGGCGTTATGTTTTTGCGGGGGAGGAACAAGTGCTTTATAGCGACCGGAATCAATTCAGAATTCCAGATTATTACCGTCTAGATTTAGGGGTAAACATTGAAGGAAACCACAAATTGAATAAGCTAGCACACAGTTTTGTTAATATATCTGTGTATAACGTTTTGGGAAGAAACAATCCATATTCCGTATTTTTCGTGAATGATGCTGGAGAGATAAAGGCCTATAAAACCTCAATTTTTTCAATTCCTGTTCCTACTATAACATATAACTTCAAGTTTTAGAAAAGATGAAAACAAAAATTTTATTTACCGTTCTTTTCGTACTACTTCTTACTCAAATAGGTTGTACCGAAGCCTATGTAATTGAGACTGTAGATTTTGAAAGTGTTTTGGTTGTAGAAAGCACCATAACCGACGAAATGAAACCACAAATTGTTAAACTGAGCAAAACGTCAACTTTAGAAAATCCTGAAATACTTGTTGAAAGTAATGCTTCGGTTGTTGTAAATACTAGCAGTGGCGATAACTTCACTTTTTCTTGGAATAGCGAAAAAGGTTATTATATTTCAAACAATTCTTTTCGTGCAGAACCAAATGTAACTTATCATTTAAGCATAATTACGCGAGACGGAAAGCGCTATACTTCTACTGAAGTAAGTTTGCCTCCTTCAATAGAAATGAATGATGTTTATGCAGAGCGAATAAACAATCCGGATGATGACAAGGACGGTGTGCAGGTTTTAGTAAACACCGAGGATCCTTCTGGCAACGCTAAGTATTTTAGATATGAATATGAAGAAACTTACAAAATTGTTGCCCCGTATCCGTCGCCATTTTTTGTTGAAATTATAAATTACGATTATACTGTTGGCACTTACGATGTTGTATTAACACCAAGAGAACCTGAAGAAATTTGTTATACTACTGAAATTTCTACAGGAATTACCCAAACAACTACAACAGAGCTTAATGAAAACAGAGTGTTTCGTTTCCCTGTTAGATATCTCTCAAAACTTGATGCTAGATTTCAAACACGATATAGCATTTTGGTAAAGCAATATGTTCAGAGTGTTGAAGCTTTTACGTTTTATAAAATTATAAAGGAACTTGGTAGCGTTGAAAGTTTACTGTCGCAAGGTCAGCCAGGCTATGTAGCCGGCAATATGGTTTCAGAAGAAGATGCAAGCCAAAAGGTATTGGGATTCTTTGAGGCTTCTTCAATGACTTCAAAACGCATATATTTTAATTACGAAGATGTTGGGCTAGAGAAACCACCCTATTTTGTGGATTGCGAAGTGCTAACTTTAGACTATAATGATGCCACCGTAATGGATGATGATCCTAACGAGCGCGAAGCTTTCTATCAACTTATAAAATATAGTGATTACCAAGTACTCGCTGCAAATACGCGTCGCATCTATAGAGTTGTTCAGCCAGAATGCAGTGTTTGCACCTCATTTTCATCAAACATAAGACCCGATTTTTGGGAAGATTAATTATGATAAAGAATTTAGTTTTTATAGTATTTATTTTTTTCGGAATAGCCGGAGATGCGCAAATTCTGAAGAAAGATAATTTAGTTGATACTAGTGTCTTTCCTCAGGAAATTGTTCAACTGTCCATTAACTCGAGTACATTGCTCGCTGGCGAATTACTTCAGTATAAAGCGTACAGTTTAAATTCCGCAAACAAAAAAAGCGAACTCAGTAAGTTACTCTACGTTTCACTGCGTAGCGCTAACGATTCGGTAGTTTTTAGCCATAAATTGAAGATAGAAAACGGAGCGGCGAACGGTGATTTCTTTATTCCTTCCAATCTAAAAACAGGAATTTACAAGCTGATTGGTTACACTAATTTTTCAAAAAATAACGCTCAGAACGCTTTTGCGCAAAAGGATATTTATGTTATAAATACTTTCGTGAAAAGCGAAGTGGCTAACGCTACAAAGGATACCATTTTTATAAAAGCTTCTGTTGAAAAGGATTTCAATATTTCAGAAAATAAAGTTGATTCAAAAACACTTAAAGTTAATTTGAATAAACAATCCTTTGGCTTACGCGAAAAAGTGACTTTAAATCTGGAAAGTACTGATATTAGTGCGAACGGATATTATAGTATTTCAGTAAGAAAGGTAAATCCGCTTAAGATTTCAAATGAAGTTTCAAAAGCTAGTAAAGCTATTTCTTCTGAAGTATTTTATGTTCCCGAACTCCGTGGCCAACTGATTTCCGGAGTCGTTGTATCAAAAACTGATAATGTTCCTGCTGCCAATAAAGAAGTGGCATTAACCATCCCCGGAAAGGATTTTATTTTCAAAACAGCTAAAACAAATGCACAAGGCCGCTTTTTCTTTTCTGTAAATGAATCCTATGATGCCGAGAAAAGTATTGTGCAGTTATATGGAGACGAAGCAGCAAGAAATTCGCACAAAGTTGTATTGGACGATAAGGATTTAAAAATTACGGAGGGCGCGCAATACTACCTAAAATTGGAGCCACAATTGAAGGAGTGGCTGGAAGAACGCAGTGTGCAAATGCAAGTTGAAAACGCATATTACGATACAAAAAAGGATAGTATCTTAAAGAATAAAATTAATCCTTCGTTTTATAATCACTTGGGAACGGTTTATTTTTTAGACGACTATACGCGATTCCCAACGGTTAGAGAAACTTTTATTGAAGTGGTAACACTCGCGGCAATAAGAGGTTCAGAAATGAATATTCGGTTTTTAGTAAATAATGCGTACGATCCAAATAATATAGCAAAATTTAATAGCATAGATCCACTAGTTTTAATGGATGGAATGTTGATTCAGGATAATTCTGAATTGATAAATTACAACGCGCGTGATATTGATAATATCCGCGTTATTATTCAGCCATATCGTTATGGTTCTAAAATCTATAGCGGAATTATTGCTGTGGAAACTAAAAAAGGAGATTTCAATACAAGTTTATACAATGAATATTCTGAAGAAATGAATCTACCTGCTTTGGTTAAGCAAAAGGAATATTACAGTCCAGATTATAGCGGTAATGCTCAACTCTCGAGAATACCAGATTACAGAGTACAGCTACTTTGGCAACCTGAAATAAATCTTTCTGAAAAAGGTTTTTCAACATCATTTTATACTTCAGATGTTTCGGGAACTTTTGAAATTTTGATAGAAGGTTTTTCCAGTCAGGGAGTGTATCTCTCTGACAAACACTACATTAGGGTTTTGGAAAATTAACATAAAACGTTAAAAATTTATGCGATTATGTTAAAATATGTTAATATAATCTATTAACTTTAATGGTTCTTATCGATTCGCTAATAAAATCATTCTTATCATGCTTCATTGGAAAGCAATATACTTCATTTTAGCCATCGTCTTTGGGGTCATAGGCTTCATTGGTATAGGCGAAGGTGGGCTTGAGCCTGCCAAATATATTGCAGGTATGTTTCTCTTTTTATTTTTAGTTTTTTGGGCAGTTGATTTTAGGGGGAGAAAAAAAAATAAAACATCAATGTTAAAGTTTTGGAAATGAATTGGTTCCAAAAACAAGTTTATGTACATTTATAAAACTATCATATCGGGGTGCTTAAGTTTAAACAGCTGAGAATAAACCCGTAAAACTTCCAATAGGATAATGCCAGTTGAAGGAATATGATTTGCAAAGGGAACTTAGATTTAAATCTTGTTCCCTTTGTTTTTTTAAAGGCTGCATTCTCCGTTTAAGAAATCATCAAGTGTTGGGTTATATTGATTATTAAAAATATCTCCCGAACTATTCATATTGATAACTGCCGCAGAAATTCCACAAAAATCAGCCAATGAATTATTGCCTCCAATGTTTAAACCTCCAAAACTTGTTAAATTAGCCAAATCATTAAGGTTAATAAGATTTGGGTTTACGTATATTCTAAGGTCTTCACCTACAGAAATTAAGCTTGTTAGTCCCATTCTGGAAATTTTTGAAGAGCTAATTAGTGCATAAGTTCCTACAGTTGTTAGCGTACTCAAAACTTCTAGACTTTCTATATTTTCATTATAATCAATATCCAGAAATTCATCAATTGTTGTAACGTTCTGTAAACCATTTATTGATCTTAACTCAGTGTTAAAACCAAAATATAGATTTTTAAGCCTTGTGGCATCATTTAGAATATTTAATTCTACAATTTTTGAACCCTCAATTTGTAGTCCACCCGTAAAGTTTGATACATTGTGAAGTCCATCTATATCTTCCAAAATAGAATTTGAATAAAATATTAAATCACCTCCAATATGGGTAAGTCCCTCCAATGGATTTAGATTTAGTAGTTCGTGATTGTAATATATTTCCAAAGATTGCCCAATAAATTCCAAATTCTCTAATCCCTCAAGAGTTTGGGCCGTTGTATGACCAATTTTAACTTCACCATAAACCTTTTTTAAGTCATTCAGCGGAGTTAAATCGTAAATCTCAAATCCGTGAAGCGTTAAATTGTAACGTATTTCATTATAGTGATGAGAACCAAATTCATTTACAGCTTCCTGGGTATTTAAAAAAATACTGTTTTCATAAACATTTGCGGTATAAACATTTGTATTAAATGAAAAATTTACTGTTGCCGTTTGGCTACCATTTGTGGCAGTAATTTTACCATTGTAAGAAGTATCAGCTACAAGTCCGGTAAATGTATATGCTGTTTGCGCAAAGTTGTCCTCAGTCAATTCATTATTAAGATATATTTTGTAAGATATATTTGAGCCTTCAGGTGCGGTCCATGTTATTGTTGCAGCCCTATCTGTAACATTTTGAACTTCTACTTGAAATATAAAAGATATATTTTCCTCATCGCTACTGTCTTTGCTACAGCTTAAACAGTTGAGGGCAATGAATAAAACTGAAAGTATTTTTGTTTTCATAAATTTTTAGGTTTAAAAAAATAATCTATTCTTAAATTACTGAACTGTTCACTGCAGCTGAAGACTACACACTTTTTCTTAAAGCTCATCCGATTTCTCTTTCTGCCCACTCATCATTAAATAAGCTTTCAAAAACCCATCAATTTCGCCATCGAGCATTGCGTCTGTATTTCCGGTTTCGTGGCCGGTACGCACGTCTTTCACTAGTTTATAAGGGTGCAAAACGTAATTACGAATTTGCGAACCCCACTCAATAGCCATTTTGCTATCTTCAATTTCGGCACGTTGGGCTAATTGTTTGCGAAGTTCAATTTCATACAATTGCGATTTCAACATTTGCATTGCTTTTTCGCGATTGTCTAATTGGCTCCGTGTTTCACTATTATGAATAATAATTCCGGATGGGTGGTGGGTAAGGATAGCTTTTGTTTCTACCTTGTTTACGTTTTGTCCCCCAGCGCCGCTACTTCGGGCAAATTCCCAAGAAATATCAGCTGGGTTAATATCAATTTCGATGGTATCATCAACTAACGGATATACATAAACACTCGCAAAACTTGTATGTCGTTTCGCATTGCTATCAAATGGCGAAATACGCACCAAGCGGTGTACGCCATTTTCACTTTTTAGCCACCCAAAAGCGAATTCACCCTCAATTTCTATAGTTACAGTTTTAACTCCTGCAACATCGCCAGCCTGAAAGTTGAGTTCCTTTACTTTGTAATTATTTTTCTGCGCCCACATTAGGTACATGCGCATTAGCATTTCTGCCCAATCGCAACTTTCCGTTCCGCCGGCACCCGCTGTAATTTGAAGCACGGCGCTCATATCATCGCCTTCTTGGCCAAGCATATTCCGAAATTCAATAGACTCAATTGCGGCTTCTGCTTTTTCAAAAGTAGCGTCTACATTTTCAGCTTTTCCTTCGCCTTCTTTATAAAATTCCAGAAAAATTTCAGTTTCTTCGGTAAGCGTTTTTGCAGCTTCGTAGTCGGTAACCCATTTCTTTTTAGTTCGTAAAACCTTCATAAAGGCTTCGGCTTCTCGTGGGTTATTCCAAAAATTAGGATCGAAAGTTTTTTCTTCGTCGTTAGTAATCTCTATGCTTTTGCCAGCAATGTCAAAGATAGCGCCTCAAGGCATCTAGCCGCACCTTAAGGTCTTTAATTTGGTCTGTTGTGGTCATATTTTTGTTCCGAGAAATCGGGTATTTTTCGATGTATTTTCAATATAAATAGCTTGAAAATAGAGTTCCAAAATGTTTCGATCACAAAAATAGAATTAACTTAGTGAGAAGAATAATTTTTTCGGCTAATTTTATACTTTCTTAGAATTTGTATTCTAAATAGTCGCTAACCCATTTAAACTCTATTGTCATGAAAAATATATTGTTTTTTTTCGCATTAATAATTTCCACTATGGCTGTCGCCCAAAACGACGAAGCCTATGTAAACTCCTTAGTAGCTCAAAAATTCGCAGAGCTCGAATTACAGCAAAACCCTGAATATTTTTCCAGAAAAGATTATTGCGATGGTAATGTCATGATTTTTACTATGCCCGATGGAAAAATGTGTACATCGAGCAGTACGTATTATTCTACTTATGTTATTTGGAAAGAAAGTGATACCGTTTTAAAAATTCAAAAATTTGATAACTGCGGAAGTTTTAGACCTATGAGTATAGTTAGACACAAAACAATTGTGAAGGTGCTTAATGAAAAAGAAGCTTTAAAAAGAGAAGAAGTAAAACCATTTAAAAGTGCACAAGTAGATGATGATGCATTTGGGAATATGTCTGTAAAATCCTGCCACAAGGAATACAAATTTGTTTTGGAAGGAAAAGTATTCGAAAAAAAGTTTAAGGAATTTGATTTAACAAACGAATCAAAATTTAAAAATGTTAATGCCGACCATAACAACTCGTTAGAATTAATAAAACTTGATAATCTAATTTCAGAAATGATTAAAAGTTTTGACGAGAACGGTAAATTTTATAGAGAAAATTAAAAGAATGATTATAGATTTAAGAAGCGACACGGTAACCAAACCTACTCCAAAAATGATGCAGGCTATTATGACTGCTGAAGTTGGCGATGACGTATATAAAGAAGACCCAACAGTAAATAAATTAGAACAAAAACTTGCAGAAATGTTTGGCATGGATGCCGCACTGTTTTTCCCAACGGGAAGCATGGCAAACCAAGCCTCTATAAAAATGCATACCCAACCGGGCGAACAATTAATTGCCGATAAATGGGCCCATGTTTACAACTACGAAGGTGGTGGAGTTTCATTTAACAGCGGTGTTTCGTGTAAACTTTTAGACGGCGACCGAGGAATGATAACGGCACAAGCAGTGGAGGAAAATATAAACCCACCAGACTTTTACCACAGTCCGCTTACTACTCTGGTTTGTTTAGAAAATACCACCAACAAAGGCGGCGGTGCTTGTTATGATTTTTCTGAAATTGAAAAGATTAGAAAAGTATGCGACACACACGGCTTAGGACTTCATCTTGATGGCGCGCGAATTTGGAATGCGCTAATTGCAAAAAACGAAGACCCAAAACAATACGGAAAAGTTTTTGATACCATTTCGGTCTGCCTGAGCAAAGGTTTGGGTACGCCAATGGGAAGCGTTTTACTTGGGAAAAAAGATATATTGAAAAAAGCCATGCGCGTTCGCAAAGTATTGGGCGGCGGGATGCGGCAGATAGGTTTTATGGCGGCAGCAGGTATTTATGCTTTAGATAATCATTTAGATCGCTTGGCTGAAGATCATAAAAAAGCTGCTGAAATTTCTGAAAATATTTCAAAACTATCTTACATAAAAAAGGTTGAACCAACAGAAACTAATATTGTAATATTTTATCTTTCAGAAGATGTTTCCGAAGAAAAATTTATGAAGGATTTACTTCAGAAAAACATTAAGATAAGTTCGATGGGGCAGGGAAAATTGCGGGTTGTAACCCATTTAGATTATACAGACCAAATGCACAAAACCTTTTTACAAGTCCTGAATAATTATTCACAATAGAATTTTCTTTATGCTCGATATTTCAGCCTCATATACAGATTTATATCAATTAACGATGGCTCAGGTTTACTTTAAAACGAAACCTAAAAGTACAGCTGTTTTCGATTATTATTTCAGAAATAATCCATTTGGCGGTGGTTACACCATTTTTGCCGGCTTGGGAAATATTCTCGAGATTCTAGAAAATTTGCGCTTCAAAAAAGAAGATATTGCTTACTTAAAGCGTCACGATTTTGAAGCAGATTTTTTAGAATACCTACAAGATTTCCGTTTTCGTGGAACTATCCTTTCTAATGCCGAAGGCGATGTTGTTTTTCCGAATATGCCCATCCTTCAAGTAGAAGGAAATATTATGGAAGTGCAAATTGTGGAAACCGTTTTGCTAAATATGCTAAACTTTCAAACGCTTATTGCAACAAAAGCGAGTCGTATTCGGCATAGTGCTGGAAATAAAATCTTGCTCGATATGGGGTTACGGCGAGCGCACGCAACTGGCGGTTATTTTGCTTCACGAGCCGCTGCAATTGGCGGAATTGATAGTACAAGCAATGTTAAAGCGGCTGAAGATTTCAATATTTCGGCTTCGGGAACGATGGCGCATTCATTTATTCAAAGTTATGGCGATGAATTGGAAGCATTCCGCGATTTTGCACAAATACGTTCAAAAAATTGTGTGCTTTTAGTTGACACTTACAACACTTTAAAAAGTGGAATCCCGAACGCTATTACGGTAGCCAAAGAAATGGAAAAGAGAGGCGAAAAATTGTACGGTGTGCGATTAGACAGTGGCGATTTATCCTATTTGGCGAAGAAAACCCGCAACTTACTTGACGATGCAGGTTTGGAATATGTTAGGATTGTAGCTTCAAATCAGTTGGATGAATATGTAATAAAGAGTTTGAACGAGCAAAAAGCACCTATAGATATTTTTGGTGTTGGCACCAACCTAGTAACCGGCAAACCCGATGCCGCCTTAGACGGCGTGTATAAACTGTCGGAATACAACGGCGATCCCCGCATTAAACTTTCAGAGAACATTATTAAAGTATCGCTTCCTTCCAAAAAGCAGGTTTATAGAATGATTGACCAGAATGGAATGTTTTACGGTGCAGATGTAATTGGCCTTTCTTCGGAAGAAAAAATAGCAAAGATGCTCCATCCTTTTGATTCTAATAAAAGTATGGAACTTCAGAACTTTGACCGTGAAGCACTTTTAAATGAAGTGATGCGCAATGGAAAAAGCACTATTGAAAAGAAAACGGTTGCTGAAATTGCGAAATATACCAAAGCTCGTTTGGCGCTTTTGCCGGACGAATATAAACGTTTTCAAAACCCTCATATTTATAAAATTGGTTTGAGCCCAAACCTGAAAAACGTTCGAGATCGTTTAGTTTCGGAACATAAATTTTAATTAATGAAGACACTGATAGTTGTAGATGCACAAAACGATTTTATGCCCGGCGGCTCGCTTCCCGTGCCCAATGGCGATGAAATAGTTTCAGTAATTAATTCTATGCAGTCTAAATTCGATTTGGTTGTAGCTTCTCAAGATTGGCATCCGCAAAATCATATCAGCTTTGCTTCAAACCATCCAGGGAAATCGGTTTTCGACACTATTGAAATTGAGGGGAAATCGCAGACTTTATGGCCCGACCACTGCGTTCAAAATACTGATGGAACGCTTTTTCACCCGAAACTTGAGACTGCTTGTTGGGAGGCAATATTCCGTAAAGGTACAGACCCAAGTATGGACAGTTACAGCGCTTTTTATGACAATGGACATTTAAAATCTACAGGGCTTGCTGGCTACTTAAAAGAGAAGGGCACCTCGCAACTTTATTTTTGCGGACTGGCTGCAGATATCTGTGTTTACTATTCCATTTTAGATGCCTTTAAGGAAGGTTTTGCCTGCTTTTTTATTGAAGATGCTTCAAAAGCATTGGATATTGAAGGTTTCAAAAAATTGAAAGAGAAAATGGTTTACAACGGAATTCAGATTATTTAGTCTAAGGAAATTTGATGTAAACTTTAATCAATTCTGTAATGTTTTTGAAATAAAAAAAACTGCAAATTCACGAATTAATTTGAAAAGATAATTCGTGAATTTGCAGTTAAAGTATTTGAGAGGTTTGTATTAAACCTCTTTTACAGATGCCCCTGGAGCATTTTTGCGCACAGATTCAATTCCGTTTTTGGCACCACTTTCGGCAGCATACATTTGGCTACTTCCAATAATTTGACCGTTGCTCGCTTTAACGTTGAAATGGATTTTTCCGTTTTTAGCGGTTTTCATTTCAAAGCTATCATCTTTCCCACAATTTTTCTGAACAGACTCAATACCGTTCATTGCAGAAGCTTTTGTAGCGTACATCTGGCTGGTTAAAATTACTTGTCCGTTAGAGGCTTTTAACACAAAGTGAAATTTATCACCGCTCTTTTTTAATTCAAACATAAATAAGGTTTTAGATTATTTTATAATTCTGACCTAAATATCGTGAAAAAGTAGGGGTTTCAAAAATCACATTTACAATTTATAATAAATTTAAAGTGATTTACTTTAACATATCCATTCCAGGAATGTTCGGCATTCCATCTTTTGCAACCGCTGCGATTTCGGCTTCATTTACATTTGTGGCTTTGTCTATGGCCTTATTCAGCGTTAAAATTAAATAATCTTCCAGCTGTTCTTTATCCTCCAGCAAGCTGTCTGCTATTTCGATGGTTTTTATTTTTCGGTTCGCAGTGAGTGTTACTTTTAGAAGTCCGTCGCTACTTTCTTCGTCAATAAGCACTGTGTCTAATCGTTTTTTGGTTTCTTCTACTTTTTTCTGGGTTTCTTTTAATTTGCCCATCATTCCCATTAAATCTCCAAACATATTTTTTAGTTTTAGTTTGCTGCAAATTTACTAATTTGTAACACTATTCAACAAGCTTACAATGATGAAATGCCTATTCAAAATTTTCAATCAATTCATTCATTGTGAGAAAGGCCTTTAACCTCTTGTTTAACAAATATTATTTACAGATGAAAAAATTAGCCTTCCTTTCAATTGCTTCCCTTATTTTTGCGACTTCAATACACGCGCAAGAAACTTCAACAAAAAATATGAAAATTACTCCCCCGAAAGCCGAAAAAATATCAAAGAGTCTTGAAAAACACGGCGATGTTAGAATAGATGATTATTACTGGCTTAACGATCCTGAAAATAAAAAAGTAATAGATTATTTAAATGAAGAGAATACCTATTACGAAACGATGACTGCGCACACCAAAAAGTTTAAGGATGATCTTTTTGATGAAATGAAAGCGCGCATAAAAGAAGATGATCAGTCTGTTCCTTACAAATTGAACGGTTATTACTACATAACCCGTTACGAAACTGGTAAAGACTACCCAATTTATACTCGTAAAAAAGGTTCGTTGGATGCAAAAGAAGAAGTTCTTTTTGACGTTAACGAAATGGCGAAAGATTACTCTTATTATAATCTTGCGGGCTTAAATGTTTCTGAAGACAACAAACTTATTTCTTACGGTGTAGATACTTTGAGCCGAAGAAAATATGTTATTTACATTAAAAACCTTGAGACTGGCGAAATCTACACAGAACGTATTCCGCTTACCACGGGGAGTGCAACTTGGGGCAGCGACAATAAAACGCTTTTTTACACTCGAAAGGACGATAAAACCCTGCGCGCAGACAGAATTTTTCGTCATACTTTAGGCACAGATCCAATTACAGACGAACTGGTTTACACTGAAACTGACGATACTTTTGGAACGTATGTTTACAAAACAAAATCTAAAAAATATATTGTAATTGGTTCGTATAGCACACTTACTTCAGAATATCGGGTTCTGGATGCTAATAATCCAACAGGCGAATTTAAAATTTTTCAGCAGCGCGAAAGAGGTTTAGAATATAATATTTCGCATTTCGGAAATAGCTGGTATGTACTGACCAACAAAGACAAAGCGCTCAATTTTAAATTGATGACAACTTCGGAAGCCAATACTTCCAAAGAAAATTGGGTAGATATGATTGCGCACAGAAGTGACGTGCTTTTGGAAGATATTGACATTTTTAAAGATTACTTAGTTGTTAGTGAGCGAAATAACGGACTAACAAAAATTCGGATTAAGAAGTGGGAGGGAAGTGAAGATTATTACCTTCCATTTGATAATGAAACTTACACCGCTTTCCCAACGCAAAACCCAGAATTTGACACCAAAATTCTTCGTTACGGATACAATTCATTAAACACGCCGGCTTCTGTAATTGATTTCAATATGGACACCAAAGAGAAAACAGTTTTAAAAGAAACTGAAGTTTTGGGTGGAAAATTCGATAAGAACAATTACGAAACTGAACGTTTATGGGCAACAGCCGCCGATGGAACAAAAATACCAATGTCTGTAATTTATAGAAAAGGCATTAAAAAAGATGGTACTAATCCGTTGCTTATTTATGGATATGGTTCGTACGGCGCCACAATCGATCCTTACTTTTCAACGGTGCGTTTAAGTCTTTTAGATCGTGGATTTATTTTCGCAATTGCTCACGTTCGCGGAGGCGAGTATATGGGAAGACAATGGTACGAAGATGGAAAACTGCTGAAAAAGAAAAATACCTTTACTGATTTTATAGATGCTTCAAAATATTTAATCGACCAAGGTTACACATCGCCAAAACATTTATACGCTTCAGGCGGATCTGCTGGTGGTCTTTTGATGGGTGCAATCGTAAATATGGCTCCCGAATTGTATAACGGAGTTATAGCTTCTGTTCCGTTTGTAGATGTTGTTACTACCATGTTAGACGATTCAATTCCGCTTACAACTGGTGAATATGACGAATGGGGTAACCCAAATATGGTGGAATACTACAATTATATAAAAAGTTATTCACCATACGATAATGTGGAAGCGAAATCTTACCCAAATATGCTTGTTACCACAGGCCTACACGACAGTCAAGTGCAATATTGGGAACCTGCAAAATGGGTTGCAAAGATGCGTGAATTGAAAAAAGACAAAAATATATTATTACTCCAAACTAATATGGATGCTGGTCATGGCGGGGCTTCTGGACGTTTTGAAGCGTTGAAGGAAGTTGCGATGGATTATGCGTTTATATTGGATTTGGAAGGAATCAAGGACTAATAAAAATATTTCATTATCTTTGTCCGGTTGAAAAATTCGGTTGAAAACTGAGTATTTTTTATAACGAACTACCTCTTTATGAAAGAAGAAATAAAAGCCCACAATAATGTGTTGGCACTTATAGGCAACACACCGTTGATTAAGCTTGCTAAAATTACCCACAAGATGAAGGGTAATTACTTTGCAAAAGTTGAAGCGTTCAACCCGGGGCATTCTACAAAAGACAGAATAGCTCTTTATATTATTGAAGAAGCTGAAAGAAAAGGAATCTTAAAACCAGGCGACACCATTATAGAAACCACCAGTGGTAACACAGGTTTCAGTATTGCTATGGTCAGCATTATTAAAGGTTACGAATGTATTTTGGCTGTAAGTTCAAAGTCTTCGGCAGATAAAATTGATATGCTGAAAACCATGGGCGCTAAGGTTTATGTTTGTCCAGCAAATGTTAGTGCAGACGATCCGCGCTCGTATTACGAAGTTGCAAAAAAACTTCACAGCGAAATAAAAGGTTCGGTTTACATCAATCAATATTTTAACGAATTGAACATTGATGCACATTACCTATCTACTGGTCCCGAAATTTGGGAGCAGACTGCAGGACAAATCACGCATTTGGTAGCTTGCAGTGGAACGGGAGGAACTATTTCTGGAACTGCACGTTTCCTAAAAGAACAAAATCCAAACATAAAAGTTATAGGAATTGACGCTTATGGCTCTGTGCTTCAAAAATACCACCAAACAAAAGAATTTGATTCCAATGAAATCTATCCATACAGAATTGAAGGTTTGGGTAAAAATTTGATTCCAACGGCAACAGATTTTAATATAATTGACAAGTTTGAAAAAGTAACAGATGAAAGCAGCGCACATACTGCGCGCGAGCTTGCTAAAACTGAAGGTCTATTTGTGGGTTATACCAGTGGTGCTGCAATGCAAGGTTTAAAACAACTTGAAGAAGAAGGAGAATTTAATGAAGACAGTAATATTGTAGTTATTTTTCCTGATCACGGCTCAAGATATATGAGTAAAATTTACAATGACGACTGGATGAACCAGCAAGGTTTCTTTGATTCTGAAACTGCTGAAATTCATAAGATCGAGTATATAAAATGAGATATTAATTGATAATATTATTGTAAATCCCGAAAGCACTGTGTTTTCGGGATTTTTTATTGTGATTAAATACGATAACTTAAAATCTCATGCCCAAAATCTAGAATCTAATGATAATTTAATTAATTTTGTCCTCTATTTTAACAAAAAACTTAATGAAAGATTTATTCGATAAAATCTACAAAGATAAAGGTCCGTTAGGGAAATGGGCTGAACAAGCGGAAGGCTATTTTGTTTTCCCAAAACTGGAAGGTCCAATCTCTAATAAAATGAAATTTAAGGGAAAGGAAGTAATCACTTGGAGTATCAATGATTATTTAGGGCTTGCCAACCATCCCGAAGTTAGAAAAGCAGATGCCGAAGCAGCTGCAAAGTGGGGATCTGCTTACCCAATGGGTGCTCGAATGATGAGTGGCCACACAGATCTACATGAACAATTGCAGCGCGAACTTGCTGCCTTTGTGAGCAAAGAAGCGGCGTATCTTTTAAATTTTGGATACCAAGGAATGGTTTCTACAATAGACGCGTTGGTTTCAAAAGATGACGTAATTGTTTATGATGTTGATGCACACGCCTGTATTATTGACGGGGTTCGTCTTCACCTAGGGCAACGCTTCACTTACAGACACAACGATATGGAAAGTATCGAAAAAAACCTACAGCGAGCTACTAAGGTTGCTGAAAAAACTGGCGGTGGAATTCTACTTATTTCTGAAGGCGTTTTCGGAATGCGCGGTGAACAAGGAAAATTGAAAGAAATTATCGCACTTAAAGAAAAATATAAATTTCGCTTTTTCGTAGATGATGCTCATGGTTTTGGAACTCTTGGTAAAACAGGAGCCGGAGCAGGCGAGGAACAAGGAGTGCAAGATGGTATTGACGTTTATTTTGCAACTTTTGCAAAATCGATGGCAAGCACCGGCGCTTTTATTGCTGGTGACGAAGAAATTATGAATTACCTTAAATACAATCTGCGTTCGCAAATGTTTGCGAAATCGTTGCAGATGGTTTTAGTTGAAGGAGCATTGAAGCGTTTAGATATGCTTCGTACAATGCCAGAACTTAAGGCTAAACTTTGGGAAAATGTAGACGCTTTACAAGGCGGACTTCGTAAAAAAGGTTTTGATCTTGGAACAACGCAGAGCTGTGTTACTCCAGTTTATTTAAAAGGAAGTATTCCAGAAGCAATGGCGTTGGTAAAAGATCTTCGTGAAAACCACGGAATTTTCTGCTCAATTGTTGTTTATCCGGTAATTCCGAAAGGATTAATTCTATTAAGAATGATTCCTACGGCATCACACACTTTGCAGGACATTGAAGAGACTTTAGAAGCTTTTTCATCTATCCGCGAACGTTTGGAGAATGGAACATACAAACGTCTTTCTGCTGCAGTTGCAGAGGCGATGGGAGAATAAAAAAATTCCTGTGAAGACAGGAATCTCGATATAAAAAAATCCACTTTTTTAAGGTGGATTTTTTTATTAAATATCTTTCCTAAACGTACTCCGCTCTTTATGCTGCACTGGATTGTAATCCTTCCAAAGCAACTGCACGGCAGTGTTTTCTTTTAATTCAGGATTAGTTTCAACGGTGTGTATTCCTTTTGAATTGAAGAGATATTGCATTTCTTCAAAAATAATTGCGGTTACGCCTTTTCCTTGGTACTCAGGATCAATTCCTATTAAATAAAAGGCTGCGGTATCGTTCTTTTTCTGTGCTCTTAAAATATGACTCCACCCTAAAGGAAAGAGTTTACCATTCGCTTTTTTCAGTGCTTTTGAAAACGATGGCATCACAATGGAAAAAGCAATCAGTTTTCCGGTTTCATCTTTTATGCAACAAATATAATCGGGGTGAATAAAGCCGAAATACTTCTCTTTATAATAATCAATTTGATATTGCTGAATAGGAACGAATGTTTGTAGGGTGTTGTAAGTTTTGTTTAGCAGCCCGAACATATCATCCACATAAGGCAAAATTTCCTTTTTATCCTTAAAACGAATTACTGAAAGTTTGTAGCGCTCACGAATAATTCTTGAAAATTTAGATACTTTTTCAAATATGGTATCCGGAATTTGCAAAGTATATTCAACCCAAGTAGCTTGTTTTTCGTAACCGAGTTTTTCCAAATGCTCGGCGTAATACGGAAAGTGGTACCAAGTAATCATGGTATTTAATTCTTCAAAACCCATAGTGAGAATACCGGCTTTTTCCATATTACTAAAACCTACTGGCCCTTCGGCGTACTGTAAGTTGTGTTCACGACCTTTTTCGTAGGCTTTTTCCAGAAGTGCTTTGGTAACTTCAATATTGTCTACCATATCCAGCCAGCCAAAACGAATTTTTTTCTTTCCTTGATCGTTTACTTCTAAATGGTTTATAATAACGGCGATACGTCCAACTATTTCATCATTTTTATAAGCCAAATAATACCAAGCTTCGGCGTTTTTAAAAACAGGGTTTTTGTTAGTATCTAAGGTTTCCATTTCGTCCTTAATTAAAGGTGGAACCCAATACTTACTGTCTTTGTAGAGTTTAAAAGGAAAAGTGACAAATTTTTTGAGATCACTTTTAGAGGAGGTTTGTTTTACAGTAATCATATAAAATGTTATTGTTTGCCGTTATCGTCTAAATCTAATTCTTCTTGGCGATCTTGTTTTTTATTTTTCTCTTTCTTTTCGTCAGCTTTTTTATTTGCATCGTCTTCCAAATATTCATCTTTGCTGTGCATATCAAATCGATACGCCAGCCCAAGACGACCATAAAACTTTGACGGGGTATCTTTTAAACTATATGTAAGTGAAAGATCAACTTGAAAATCATTGTTAATCAAAGCTGCAGCGCCACCACGAAGTAATTGATCTGCATAAAAATCGCTTTTAAAACCTTGGTTTTCAATAAATATTGAAAAATAGCGGTTAGTTGCGTGCGTTATGGTTACGATGTACCCGTAGGTTGGAAACTCTGTTGTAACGCGGTCTGCGAATATATTGGTTACTAAAACCCACCCTCCAATAAAATTGTTTTGGGTAGAAATTACAACTTTTGGACTTAGCACACTTTCTGGTTCGGGCGTAAATGGATTATCTGCAAAATCGAAATTAGCTCCCGCATAAATTGAAATTGCGGGTATTAAATCTTCTAATTGAATTTTGTTATTTTTTTTCCAACTATATAAGTTTGGGCCTTTTAAATCGCGTTTTCTGTATGGATCGTAAATTAAATATTTGGCGCCAATAGTGTTGCTTGTAAAATTAGAAAGATCGTATTCCAAAACTGCAGCAGAGCGACTATCGGTAACTGTGTTTGATTGAAATTCACCCATAAGGCTCACCTCTAAACGTTCTTTCCAAAAACCGTAACGAATGGAATAATCTATATTCCAACCATCTGTATCAGTTTTTAAGAGCGAGTGTTTTTCTTTTCCGTAGCTGAAACCAGATTCAAGCTGAAGTATATTTGTACCTACCGAAAATGCTCCTTGCGATCCACCAGGTCTGTTCGGATTTATCATTTCGGTATACTGTGCAGAAACTTCTGAAAAGGCAAAAAAACTGAGCAGAATTAATATGGGGAGTTTGATGTTCATGGATTGTTGGGTTTAGTTCAAAGATATAAGATTTTACCATTAATTTAATAGTCAATATTCGTCTTTTTATACATCAATCCTTATTTTTGGAAACAATTTTGACAGATATGATGACATTCCTAAAAACGATACTGATCGTTCTTCTGGTATACTTTGCGCTTAAATTTCTTATTAGGCTGGCTACCCCTTACTTAATGCGCTATATTTCGAAAAAGGCTGGGCAGCAGTTTGAGCAATTCTTCGGAAACAATTCAAACGTGAATTCGAAACGCGAACAGGAGGGAAGTATTACAATCGATAAAAATCCTACAGGTAATTCCAGAACCAGCAAAAAAGTTGGAGAATATGTGGAATATGAAGAGGTAGAATAAAATGACGGTTTGAATCACGTTTGTGAAACAGGACTTTTCTGAATCACTATCTGTTGTGCATCTAAACGTCATGGTTCGTGTTTACCTTCAATACTGGTTTCTGCTTTCAAAAAAAAACCCTAATTTCCCCACTTCAAATTTATAAGCCAAATTATGCTCGCCAACTATAAAAAGTTTCTTCCTCATTTAGTTGTTTTCATTTTATTCATCATTGCATCTTTAGCCTATTTCAACCCCGTTTTACAGGGCAAAAAAATATTCCAAAGTGATATTGTTCAATACACAGGAATGGCTAAACAGCAAAACGATTATCGTGCGGCAACAGGCGAAGAAACCTATTGGACTGACGCAGCTTTCGGCGGAATGCCTACGTATCAACTTGGTGCAAAATATCCAAATAATTACATAAAAGATTTAGATCTCGCCATTCGTTTTCTGCCTCGTCCGGCAGATTATTTGTTCCTTTATTTTATAGGAATGTATATTCTCTTTTTAGTGCTTAAAGTTGATTATAAATTAGCTTTTCTCGGCGCTTTAGCATTTGGTTTTTCAACGTATTTAATTATTATTTTAGGTGTTGGCCACAACGCAAAAGCCCATGCAATAGCCTATATGCCCTTTGTTTTAAGTGGAATTTTACTAACATTTAGAGGAAAATATCTCTGGGGGTTTTTATTACTTACCGTTTCATTGGCATTGGAACTCGTAGCAAACCACTTCCAAATGACGTATTATTTGTTGCTTTTGGTAGTAATCATCGGAATCGTTTATGCAATTGATGCTTTCAAAAAGAAAATGTTGCCACATTTTTTTAAGGCAGTGGGAATAATGGCAATTGCCGTTATAATTTCTATAGGTTTAAATGCCACAAATATTTTGGCTACAAAGGAATACGCAGACACTTCCACACGTGGCAAAACGGAGTTAACGATAAACGCCGATAATACACCGAAGGACAACAAAACGGGTCTCGATTTCGATTATATTACTGAATATAGCTACGGAAAACTAGAAAGTTTAAACCTGTTTATTCCCCGTTTTATGGGAGGAAGTTCTACGGAAGCATTTCCAAAAGATTCAAAAACTATTGAAAGTTTAATGCGAATGGGCGCTTCTTCTCAAGAAGCAAATCAGGTATTAAGTCAAATTCCGATGTATTGGGGAGACCAATCATTTGTAGGAGCACCAGCTTATATTGGCGCAATTATTATTTTTCTCGCAGTTTTGGCGTTGTTTTTAGTTCGTGGAAGATTGAAGTGGTGGATTGTTACTGGTTTTGTATTAACCCTGCTACTTTCTTGGGGTAAAAACTTCAGCGGACTCACAGAATTTTTTATTGATTATGTGCCGCTTTACAATAAATTCCGCGCGGTTTCTTCAATACAAGTTATTATAGAATTGATTCTGCCAATCCTAGCTATTGTTGGGTTGCATCAGTTTTTCAGTAAATTTGAACGTGAAGATGAAAAGAAAAAAGCGCTGCTTTATTCAACAGGAATCGTTGGCGGACTTACTTTAATTTTCATAATTTTTAAATCTACACTTTTCGATTTTGCGAGCCCATACGATAGCTATTTTAGAGATGAAATGGGGCTTCCATTCTTGGAAGCTATTCGCGAAGATAGAATGTCGCTTTTCACTTCCGATGCATTTCGTTCATTGATATTTGTGCTTTTAACGGCAGCTGTTCTTTGGTTTTTCATAAAAGGAACATTGAAAAAAGGATTTGCAATCGGCGCACTTTGCGTCTTGGTTTTGGTCGATTTAGTGGGCGTTGACAGAAGATATGTAAACGAAGACGACTTCGTGCAAGCAAGAGTAGTTGATGAACCGTTCCAGAAGAATGGAGCAGACATGCAGATTTTGGAAGATGATGGCCATTACCGTGTTTATGATGCCTCAATAAATGCTTTCAACAGTGGGCGCGCTAGTTATTATCACAATGCTTTAGGCGGGTATCATGCGGCAAAGCCTGGTAGAATGCAGGATTTATTTGAATTTTATATTTCAAAAGGAAATATTGGGATTCTGAATATGATGAACGTCCGCTATATAATTGTGGAAAGCAAAAATGGTGGGCCAGTAGCGCAACGTAATCCCTACGCAAATGGTGATGCTTGGTTTGTTGAAAATGTACTTCCCGCTGAAAACGCCAATGAAGAAATACAACTTTTAGACAGTTTGGATATTAAAAAAACCGCTGTTATAAATAAAGAATTTCTTTCAAAAATACCTACGCAACAAATTAAAAGAGACACGGTTTCTACAATTGAACTATTTAGTTATAAACCTAACCATATAGTTTATGAAGCTTCTACAGATACTGACCAACTTGTAATTTTTTCTGAAGTGTATTACCCAAAAGGTTGGAATGCCTACGTAAATGGTAAACCTGCAGAATATTTCCGCGCGAATTATTTGCTGCGGGCAATGGTAATTCCTCCGGGAAACAATAAAATAGAATTTAAATTTGAACCAAAAGTAATCCAAACCGGAAGCACTATTTCGTTAGTGAGCAGTATCATTTTTCTGCTTATTTTATTAGGCGGCTTGTATTTGGCCTATCGGAAAAAAGAAGTAAATAAATCAAATTAACAATAAAGTTTTGAAGTTCTTTGCGGCCTAAAAAGCATCGAAAATTACGAATGTTACTGAGTTATTTAGTTATAAAGTTATTTAATATATAACTCACTAACTAGTACCAAAAAACTGAATAACCTAAAATGAAACACGCCCTAATCATTACATATTATTGGCCTCCAGCAGGTGGTCCGGGCGTACAGCGCTGGTTAAATTTTGTAAAATACTTTCGAGAGTTTGGTGTAGAACCAATTGTTTACGCGCCCGAAAACCCGAGTTATCCTCTAATTGATGAAAATTTTACTTCAGAAATTCCTTCGGATATTGAAATAATTAAGCAACCAATAAACGAACCATACCGCTTTGCAAGGGTTTTTTCAAAGAAGAAAACTAACAAAATGAGTAGCGGGATTATTTCAAAAAAGGAAATTTCGGCAATGGAGAAGTTGATGCTCTATGTACGCGGCAACTTTTTTATTCCCGATGCGCGTGTAGGTTGGGTGAATCCTTCGGTTGAATTTCTGTCGAAATATATAACAGAAAACGCTGTGGATGTTGTAATAACAACTGGTCCGCCGCATAGTTTACATCTTATTGGGATGCAACTTCAAAAAGAATTTAATATAAAATGGATTGCAGATTTTCGTGATCCTTGGACCACAATTCACTACCATAAATCGCTTCGATTAAATAAAACTTCAGAGCGAAAACACAAAGCATTGGAAGCGTCAGTTTTAAAAACTGCAGATTTAATTACCGTTACGAGTCCGACTACAAAAAAGGAGTTTGAAATGATAACCGAAACTCCGATCGAGGTTATAACAAATGGCTATGATATTACGGACGAAGTGGATTTTAAGATGGATTCATCTTTTTCGATATCGCATATTGGTTCTTTATTAAGCGAAAGAAATCCGGAAGTTATATGGAAAGTGCTTTCCGAAATTTGCAAAGAAAACGCTGCTTTCAAAAAGGATTTGATTCTTAAATTTGCCGGAGCTGTAAGCGATGAAGTAAAGAAAAGTCTTGAAAATTTTAAGCTACTTGCAAATTGTGAATTTTTGGGTTACGTTTCTCATCAAGAAGCTATAAAACTGCAACATCAAAGTCAAGTACTATTGTTAGTTGAAATAAATAGCGCCGAAACCCGTGCTATTATTCCCGGAAAACTTTTTGAGTATTTAGCCGCCAGACGGCCAATTATTGCATTCGGACCAAAGGAAAGTGATATTGAAGAAATCATTACCGAAACTAAATCTGGTAAATTTTTCAGCTATTGGGACGATGATGATTTGAAGATTGAAATGCTCCAGTTATACGAAAACTTTAAAAGTGGCGACTTAAAAATTGCTTCCGAAGGAATTGAAAAATACAGCAGGAAAGAATTGACACGGAACATGGCTTCCCTAATTTTAAAAGAATAATTCTGAATAAAAAAACCTTCGATCTCCGCCAATGGCGAATCACGAAGGTTTTCAACCAACCAAAAAACTACCTTTTATCCGCGTCCTCCTCGTGAGCTAGTTTCCTTTTTGGAACTACTTCTGGAGGTTTTTGCACTTGAATTGCTTCGTGATGGAGCGCTGGATTTATTTACTGTGCTGCGGCTCGCAGTTTCTCTTTTGGGAGCCTTCGTTGTATTTCTTATTACCGTACTACTTCTGTTATTTGAAGGAGCAGTTTGCGTTTGTCTTTGAACTGTTTTATTATTAGAAACTGTTCTAGGATTGTTTGAGCGAACTGTACTTTCCTTTCGTGTGTTATTATTAACTCGGGTGTTGTTATTATCTCTAGTAGTAGTCGTGTTTCTGGTAGAAGCATTGCTAGAATAGTTTCTATCGCTTTGCTTGTTACGGTCAACCGTTGCAGCGCCTTTACTGTTGGTGCTACTACTTCTAGTTACAGTTTCACTTCTTGTGTTATTATTTCGAACGGCACTGCTGTTTCTGGTGTTATTGCTTCGAACTGCACTATTATTACGTGTGTTGTTGTTTCTAACTGTACTATTACTATTATTTCTTACCGTGTTATTTGAACGTGTATTACTTGTAGCAATCATTGTATTTTTTCTGTTGGGATTATAATCTCTATTTACAGATGCTCTCCCTTTCTTATCGTAAACACGACTGCCTGGGCGATAGAAATCTCTGCGACCATTGTGGTATGCTACTTTATGTTTCTTTTTGTAATATACTACGTGATCGTGATAACCGTATCTAACTGGCGAATAATATCTTCTGTAAGGCATATCATAAACTACGCAGTGCGAATAAATTGGTGGTGCGTAATATACGTGCCAAGGACGATATACATAGTATGGATTATATACGTTTATAAACCCGGTGTAATGTGAATAATAACCATAGTTATTATAATGAACATTTAATCCACCTACTTGTACAAGGCGTCTTTTATTGTAGCGAATGTCTACATTTCCTGCTTGAATGATTCTACCGTATTCATCATAGTAAATGGGAACACTCTCTACTTGAATCACCGCGCCGTAATCATCAAATTGTACGTATGCTTCGTAGTCATAACCGGAGTTGTAACTAACATTCACATTTGGGGTGCTAATAGTTACTTGCGATCCATTTTGTGGACCAACATATACAAAGTCGAATTGACCATCAGGAAATACTGAGAATTCTACATCGCCTTCAACGAAGATGTAAGCGTTACCATCATAATCTCTTCTGAGTTCATTTTCACTTTCGGGGGAAGTTGCATTTGCAGAAATTCCCACTAAAAGGATACTGAATATAAGGGCTAGGTTTTTCATAATTCTAAAATTTAAAAGGTTCGTACTTGCTTTATGTTTTTTGGTTCGCTGAGTACGATTATGAATAACCAACGACCGTGCCAAAATTTTAAAAAACTGATTATCAGTGAGGGTTTTGGGATGTTGCAAACCGAAAAAAGTATAAAATTGAAAATTGTTGAATTAAAAAATCCGCTAAAGTATTTTACCACTTTAACGGATTTTTAAAAACTAACCAACCAAAAACTTAATCTCTATTTATTACGTTTCAATTAGTGTGCCAAAAAGATTTTATCAACTCTAAAGTTTCTCCTTTAAATAGCTTGCTGTAAATGATTCTTTGTTTTTCGCAACTTCTTCCGGAGTTCCAACGGCTACAACTCTTCCGCCGTTTTCACCACCTTCGGGACCAAGATCTATAACGTAATCTGCGCATTTAATTAAATCGAGATTGTGTTCTACAACTATAACCGTATGACCTTTATCCAATAAAGCATAAAAGGAAGCAAGTAGTTTTTTTATGTCGTGAAAATGAAGACCGGTTGTAGGTTCATCAAAAATGAAAACAGTTTTTTCTTTTGAAGTTCCTTTCACCAAAAACGATGCTAATTTAATACGTTGCGCCTCACCACCAGAAAGCGTAGAGGAGCTTTGCCCAAGCTGCACGTAGCCAAGCCCCACATCTTGCAGTGGCTGTAATTTTGCCGCAATTTTAGCCTGCTTATGCTCGCCGAAAAATGCAACAGCATCATCCACGGTCATTGTAAGTATATTGTCTATGTTTTTGCCCTGAAAAGCTACTTCTAAAACTTCTTTTTTGAAACGTTTTCCGTTGCAGACATCACAGATTAAATGCACATCGGCCATAAATTGCATTTCGATAGTAACTTCGCCTTCTCCTTTGCAAGTTTCGCAACGTCCGCCATCTACGTTAAAGCTGAAATGTTTCGCTTTGTAACCACGAATGTCTGAAAGTTTTTGAGAAGCGTACAAATTCCGAATGTCGTCGTAAGCCTTAATATAGGTTACTGGGTTACTTCGGCTGGAACGACCAATTGGGTTTTGGTCAATAAATTCAATGCTTTTTATGGTGCTAAAATCTCCCTTTATTTCTGAAAACTGACCGGGTTTTTCACCATAACCACCAATTTGCCGCATTAGGGCAGGATAGAGGATTTTCTTCACCAAAGTACTTTTTCCGCTACCAGAAACACCTGTTACAGCAGTAAATATATTCAGAGGAAAAGTAACATCAATATTTTTTAAATTATTCTGGCGCGCACCAGTTATAGAAACTTTATTATTTGAAGTACGCCGTTTTTTCGGGACTTCAATTTCCATTTCGCCATTTAAGTATTTCGCAGTTAGCGATTCAGATTTTAGAATTTCAGCGTAATTACCTTGTGCTACAACTTCGCCGCCAAAGGTTCCAGCTTCGGGACCAATATCTATTATTTCGTCTGCAGCTTTCATTATGTCTTCATCGTGTTCTACCACAATCACGGTGTTGCCCAAATCGCGAAGGGCTTTTAAAACCACAATAAGCCTTTCAGTGTCTTTTGGATGAAGTCCGATGCTGGGTTCGTCTAAAATGTACATAGAACCCACGAGACTGCTCCCTAAAGAGGTAGCGAGGTTGATGCGCTGCGATTCTCCACCCGAGAGCGTATTCGATTTGCGGTTCAGCATTAAATAACCCAAGCCAACATCTTGTAAAAAGTTGAGGCGATTGTTTATTTCAAGCAGCAAACGTTTCGCAACTTTTTCATCAAATTCTGAAAGTTTCAAATTTTTAAAAAAGTCTGCTGTTTTATCTAAAGGCAACTCTACCAACTCTTGAATTGCAGTGCCATTTATTTTAACGTAATTAGCTTCGGGACGTAATCGTTTGCCTTTGCAGGTTGCGCATTTTGTTTTTCCACGGTAACGCGAAAGCATTACTCTGTTTTGAATTTTATAGCTTTTCGATTCTAAAAAGGAAAAGAAAGAATTGAGGCCTTCAAAAGATTTGTTGCCGTCCCAAACCAGCTGCTTTTGTTCGGGAGATAATTCAAACCAAGGTTTGTGGATTGGAAAGTCGAATTTATACGCACTATTTACCAATTGGTCTCGATACCAACTCATACTTTCTCCGCGCCAAGGGAATATTGCATTTTCATAAATTGAAAGAGAGGTGTTCGGAATTACCAAATCTTCGTCAATACCAATAACATCGCCGTAACCTTCACAAACGGGGCAAGCACCGTACGGATTATTAAAACTGAAAAGATGCACGTTCGGTTCTAAGAAAACCATTCCGTCTGCTTCAAAACGATTGTTGAATTCGGTTATTTTGTTTGAAGAAAGTGTTTCGATATATAATTCACCTTTTCCTTCAAAAAAAGCAATTTCAATAGCGTCTGCAAGTCGGTTGTAGAAATCTTCATCGTCCTTCGTAATAATACGGTCAACAACTAAATCTATTTTTTTAGGGAACGATTTCCCACTTAATTCATCTATTCTAACAACTTCGCCTTTAACTTTAATTCGGGAATAGCCTTGTTGCGCCAAAGACTGAATTTTGTTTTCCATTGTTCGGCCTTCTTCTAAATGAATAGGGGCAAGGAGCAATAATTTTTCCCCTTCGGCGAATTTTTTAATAAAACTTATAACATCTGTAGTTGTATCTTTTTTAACTTCTCTTCCAGAAATTGGGGAAATTGTTTTTCCAATTCGAGTAAAAAGTAATTTTAAATAATCATAAATTTCTGTCGAGGTGCCTACGGTGGATCGTGGGTTCGTTGAATTTACTTTTTGCTCAATTGCAATCGCTGGCGAAATACCTTTTATGGAATCTACTTTCGGTTTATCTAACCTTCCCAAAAATTGGCGTGCATAACTGGAAAGGCTTTCAACGTAGCGTCGCTGGCCTTCTGCGTAAAGTGTGTCAAACGCCAAACTTGATTTTCCGCTACCGGAAAGACCTGTTATTACCACCAATTTATTCCGAGGAATAGCAACAGAAATATTTTTTAGGTTGTGAAGTTTTGCACCCTGAATAAGAATGTATTTCTTTGTATCTAATGTTTCGGTATTCAATTTATTTTTTCCTTTTTTATAGCTGTGTGCAAAGATAGTATATCGGTTTCAGCAATGCACATTTGGAGATATTAAATATTTTTCTTGAGAAATTTAACTTTTTCTTTGCATTTGTAATTTCTTTGTTGTTATATTTACGGCTCTTAACGTCATATAAAAAAAATATTGCCTATAGCTGATCTTTACTTTTAACAAATAAACATTTAAACTAAGCAACCAAATCCATAGTTGTTTATTTTTTAAAAAAAAGTATTGATATGAAGCAAAGCATAAACTCTGATGCGTTTCTCGTAAACGCTTATATGAACGGTAATGAATCTGCGCTTTGTGAGCTAATTAAGCGTCACAAACAACGAATCTACAGTTTTATTTATTCTAAAGTTTTTGATAGAGATGTCTCTGAAGACATTTTCCAAGATACTTTTATTAAGGTTATTAAAACTTTAAAAAGGGGAGCTTATAACGAAGAAGGAAAGTTTCTTCCGTGGGTTATGCGTATTGCCCATAATTTGGTGATAGATCATTTCAGGAAAAACAATCGCATGCCGAAATTTGAAAACAATACTGATTTCAATATATTTTCGGTGCTAAGCGACAATGCCCTCAATATTGAAAAGCAAATCATTAAAGGGCAGGTGGAAGATGATGTGCGCAGACTAATTCAGGAATTGCCAGATGACCAAAAAGAAGTGCTTATAATGCGAATTTATAAGGATATGAGCTTTAAAGAAATAAGCGAACAAACTGGCGTAAGTATTAATACTGCGCTAGGACGTATGCGCTATGCGCTCATTAATTTGCGCAAAGTGATTGATAAACACAATATTATATTAACTAATTAATACAATAAAGTAAATTTTGTTTCGTTATTTGGAAATAAAACCTCTAAATAATATTCTATGCAAAAATTTTACTCTAAAACCTCACGGGTGGACGACGTGAATAAAAATCTTGTTCCAAAAGAAGAAACTATAAAATTTCTTCTGGATTATTCGATGGCTTTAAGTGTTATAGATTACCATAAAATGAAGTTTGAAGCGCTTCTAAACTAAACTTTGGAGAAACCCCGGAATTAGCTTTTCGGGGTTTTTTACGTTCAAAAATGAATAATTCAGCTATATTAAACTCTTCATTCGCCACTTATTCATTTATCACTTTTTCTTTTTCCAATAATCTTCAATGACTGTTTTTCTGCCAATGGTTTTAGTGATTATATCCTTTTCTAAATCCCAGCCGCGCGCTGGAGAGTATTGTCTTCCGTACCAAATTATCTGTAAATGAAGCGAATTCCATAAATCTATTGGGAATAATCTTTTTGCATCTTTTTCGGTCTGCACTACATTTTTGCCATTTGTAAACCCCCAACGATACATTAATCGGTGTATGTGTGTATCTACCGGAAATGCAGGTATATTAAAGGCTTGGCTCATCACTACACTAGCGGTTTTGTGCCCAACAGCCGGAAAAGATTCCAAAGCTTCAAAATCTGCTGGAACAATTCCGTTGTATGTTTCAATCAACATTTCTGAAAGCCCGTGAATGCCTTTCGCTTTCATAGGCGAAAGACCAACAGGTTTTATAATTTCGCGTATTTCTTCCACAGTAAGCTTCACCATATCGTACGGGTTATCGGCTATTTCGAATAAAAGTGGTGTAATTTTATTCACCCGAACATCGGTACTTTGTGCAGAGAGCAATACGGCAATCAATAATGTATACGGGTCTTTATGGTCTAAAGGAATAGGGATTTGAGGATAAATGTTCTTTAACGTATTAATTACAAACGTAACCTTCTCTTGTTTGGTCATTTTAAGTACTTTTATACAAAAATAGGGATTATGACAACATTAATGGTAGGGGATAAGGCTCCAGATTTTAAAGTAAACGATCAAGACGGAAATAGTATATCTTCAACAGATTATAAAGGAAAAAAATGGGTAGTTTTTTTCTATCCAAAAGCCAGTACACCAGGTTGTACAACTGAAGCCTGCAATCTTCGCGATAATTACAAAGAACTTCAAAAAGAAGGATATGAGCTGCTTGGCGTAAGTGCCGATAGTGAAAAGCGCCAGAAAAACTTTAAAGAGAAATACGAGTTTCCTTTTCTGTTATTGGCTGATGAAAATAAAGAAGTAATTAATGGGTTTGGTGTTTGGGGACCGAAAAAATTCATGGGAAAAACGTATGACGGTATTCACAGAAAAACGTTTGTGATGGATGAAAACAGAATTATAACACGCGTTATAGACAAGGTAAAAACCAAAGACCACGCCGCCCAAATACTGGATTAGTTACTTATTTTTGCTGATTCCACTTTGCAATTGAAAAGTTTCTTTTCCTTAATAATTTCAGCAACACCAGGAGGTAGCATTTCTTCCCATCCTTCTTCGTGTTTTTCAATCTTTGATAATACTTCGCGCGAAAATATTTCCATGATTTCAGGATTGTAATCAGTAATATCAACCACTTTTCCGTTGTATTTAAAGAATTTGTACAATTCCTTCATACGTGGGTGTACTTTTAGATTTTCGCTATCTGTATATTCACCAGTTTCCGCATCTTTCATAGGGTAGAGGTACACTTTCAAATCTTTAAAGAATAACTTTCCAAAAGCTTCTAATATGCCTCCACTTAAATGACGATAGTATTTTTCGTCAAAGATATCTACCAAGTTATTTACGCCCATGGCAAGCCCCATGCGCATCTTAGTATATCTTGAGAAATATTCAACCAATTTATAATATTCCTGAAAATTCGAAATCATAACCGTATGGCCGAGGGAGCAAAGTAATTTTGCGCGATCCATAAAGTCTTCTTCATCAATTTCACCTTCGGCTCGAAGATTTGAAAGTGTAATTTCAAAAATAACTTCTGTTCTATCTTTTTCTACTCTGTTTTCAGCTAAAAACATTTCGTACGAACGCTCAAACATATCTATGTTTACTTTCGTAACAGGTCTAAAACTACCGCGAAGTGCCAAGATATTTTTCTTATAAAGAATTCTAGCCGGAAGAATATTATGCCCGTCCGGATCAAACATAACGGCATCGGTCATGCCATTTTTAATAAGTTGAAGACTCATTAATCTATTATCAACATTTTCAAAACGTGGTCCCGAAAAATTGATTGTATCTATTTCAATCTTGTCTTTGTCAATATGGTCATAGAGATAACGAAGCAATTTGTTAGGCTGATCGTATTTATAGTATGCGCCATAAATAAGATTTACACCTAAAGTTCCTAGCGTTATTTGCTGTAATTGCGCATCGTTTTCGTGAAAACGAATGTGCAAAGTAATTTCGTTATACGGTTCTTTTGGATCAATTTGATAGCGAACACCAACCCATCCATGACCTTTATATTTCTTTGCAAAATCTATGGTAGCTACCGTATTTGCGAATGAAAAGAATAATCTATTTGGGTGTTTGTCGCGGTTTATACGCTCTTCAATAAGTTGAAACTCGTGAGAGAGCATTTTCTGTAAACGAGATTCGGTTACATATCTTCCGTCCTCTTCAATTCCATAAATGGCATCGCTAAAATCCTTATCATAAGCAGACATGGTTTTAGCAATTGTTCCGGATGCGCCGCCAGCTCTAAAAAAATTACGCACTGTTTCCTGTCCTGCGCCAATTTCGGCAAAAGTGCCATAAATATTTTCGTTCAGGTTGATTCGTAAAGCCTTACTTTTTATAGAGGGAATGTTTTCAAATTCCTTATCTCCTATTATGGTTTCTGGCATAGCAGCGTTATATCTTTAATTAACAAAGGTAGCAAATACAATAGGTAAACAAAAAAAATACCAGTATTTTTGCGCCGATGACGCATAGATTCTTGTACATAAAAAATACTTCTAAATGCAGATTGATTATGTTGCCTCTGTCCAATAAAAAATTAATATTTTAGACAGATGAAATCAGAATTTAAAGTAACATTTCTCGGTACCGGAACTTCACAAGGCATACCCGTAATAGGCAGTAATCACCCAGTTTGTAAAAGCAATAATCCTAGGGATAAACGCTTAAGGGTATCGGTTTTATTGCGTTGGGATGATTTTACGTATGTAATAGATTGTGGTCCAGATTTTAGAGAGCAAATGTTGCGCGCAAATGTTTCGAGAGTGGACGGTATTTTACTAACGCACGAACACAGCGACCATACCGCCGGCCTCGATGATATTCGTCCGTTCAATTTTATGCAAGGCAATTTGCCATTTTATACGCATAAACGTGTTTTTAAATCATTGCACGAACGGTTTGCTTATATTTTTGAAACTGTAGATAAATATCCCGGTGCACCCAGTGTTGAAGAAATTGAAATCGACAAAGATTCATCTTTAATTTTAGGAGGGAAAAAGGTAGTTACTATTGAAGCATTTCACGACAAACTTCCGGTTTTAGGATTTCGAATTGAGGGTTTTACGTATTTAACAGATGTAAAAACTATTTCTGATGAAGAAATTGAAAAAATAAAAGGAACCAAAGTTCTAGTTGTAAATGCCCTTCGCGAAGAGCCACATTATTCACATTTCAATCTTTCGGAAGCGCTCGATTTTGTTGAAAAAGTTAAACCAGAAAAAACATATTTTACACATATTAGCCATTTAATGGGCTTTCACGAAGAAGTAGAAAAGAAACTTCCGAAGGACGTACACTTGGCTTATGACACACTTACGATACCTATTTGATTATGAGAAATAAAATATTTTTGTACCTGTTTCTGTTTTCTGTGCTTTTCATTATTTATCAATATATGAATGAAAAGAGCATTTTTGAATCACAAGATAATCGAATTGCACTTTTGGAGGAAAATCTCACGATAGCAAACGATTCTATCAAGACACTTCAGAATGACGTTGCAGATTTAAACTATTTCACCCTACTCGGTAACGACAACGCAATGACGTATTTTGAAAAAATGGGGTACGAAGCAGCCGATGTAGCGGCTAACGTTTCTGACCAAATTTACGATTTCAATTTACAAAAGGGAAACAATCCTTTAGTGCCATTTGACGGAATGGAGGGCGTTATGAAAATCAATAAGTTGAAATTCTTAAACCATAAATGGATCCTTGCAGATTTTACCGATGGCACATACTGGGGCGAAATGATTTTGGAATATCGCTTTAATGAAAAGAAAGATCTTGAATTAACTCCAATTGGTTCCTTTCTATATATAAATTGAGTTACGTTTCATTGATTATTGCTTTTCCAACCAACTCTTTAATTCGTAGAAATTCTGTGGCGCAACGCCATGGCCAACAGGAAATTCTGAATAAGCACAATCAATGTTCAAATTTTCAAGAAATGGCTTGGTTTTTCGAGCCCATTGCACTGGGATAACTTGATCTACATTTCCGTGCGAAGAATAAATATTAAGCTTGCTGAAATCATTTTCGGCATAACCTTCTTTTAATATTTCCTCGTTAATATACCCACTTAGTCCAATTACATTTTTTACTTTTTCAGGGTAACTTAATGCAACCGCAAAACCTAAGATAGTACCTTGGCTGAAACCTAGTAGCGTAACATCGTTACCGTTTACTTTATACTTCGCTACAACTTCATCAATACATTTCGAAACTAATTCGCGCGAAGCGATTGCTTGTTCATCGTCACTAAATTTTCCTTGCGTATCGTCAAAGAAGATGTTATACCAAGCATTTCCGTATGGTTCCAATCTTATTGGCGCCTTTAGAGAGATGACTGCGTATTTTTCCGGTAACTCGCTTGCAAATGAAAACAAGTCGTTTTCGTCGCTCCCAAAACCGTGAAGCATAATAATAACTGGCGGATTTTCCGAAGGATTTTTGGCGGGTCTGTAATTGTGTTCTAAAAGTAATGTTTGTTTTTCCATAGCCTGCAAAAATAAACAAGACCTTTTAAACTGAAGATTTTTCAGTAGAAAAGGTCTCGTTAAAAGTTGGTTAAAATTATATTCCTTTAAACCATTCTTGAAATTGTTCGCCTAAAACCGGTACTGGTTTCATTTCGCCTTGTGCGGCACTTATCAGTCCAAGAAGCCAAAACACTAAAATTGCTACATTTACAATTGTTGAAAGAATCCAAATACTTAAAAATCCTGAAACAATTATTAAAATAGTACCCACACATAAAATTCCTAGCGATTGGCGCACGTGGAAGGTGCCTAACGCAGTTTTATTTCCATTGTTCATTACAAGAGCGATTATCCAGCCTATAAGTGTTATATAAGCGATGATAGCCACGGTTTTACCGTTGTCTATACTTGTTTCCATATCTTTAAAATTAGGTTAGTTATTATTTAAGATAAAGGTAACCAATACTTTAATCTAAAAAAGTAAACCATTCCTGAAATTTTTCGCTTAAAAACGGAATGCCTTTCCTAAGATTGAAAAAAGCCATTGCCCAAGATAATAACCACAGCGCAAGGCAGATGAGCCAAGCAATATCGCCTGCAGTTACGTCTATTTGTGACTGAACAATGAGTGAAACGATGAATAATAGCGTTAAACCAAACATGTTTTTTACATGCCAAGTAGCAAAATCGTGTTTTTCATCTCTATTAATGAAATATGCGATCATGAAACCAACAAAAGGTGCGTAGGCTACAAGAGCGAGAGATTTACCTGCGGGAGAAGTTTTCATTATGAATTAAGTACCAATTGATTGTTTGCAATTATTCCGTACGCTTTGCCTTTTAGCAATGTTCCTAAAAGTGCAGCGTTTTTTGAAGTTGAAATAATATCTTTTTCAGAAAACTTCCAACTTTCTTCGGGATTAAAAAGTGTTAGTTCTGCACGGTTTCCTTCTTCAATTTCTTCCGAAGAAATATGAAAAACCTTTTTTAAACCCGTTAGTGCTTTAACAGCAGCTTCCGTTTCTAAATGTAAATTCAATGCGCCGAAACAACCTTCCAAACCGATGCTTCCAAAGAAAGCATGTTCAAATTCTGTTTTTTTATGCTCCACATCAATTGGGTTGTGGTCGCTGGTAACACCGTCTATGGTGCCGTCTTTTAATCCTTTTAGCAATGCTTTGTTGTCTGCTTTTGTGCGCAAAGGCGGAAGAAGTTTATAATTAGTATCAAACTCCTCCAAAACATCGTCGGTAAGTACAAGGTTAAAAATTGAAACGCTACAACTCACGTTCAATCCTTTTTTCTTGGCATCTTTAATTAATTCAACCGATTTTTTAGTTGAAATAGTCGGGATGTGAAGTTTGCCGCCACTGTATTCTAAAATATACAAATCACGAATAATTTGAAGCTCTTCCGAAAGTGCTGGAATTCCTTTTAAACCCAGGCGGGTACTGTTCACTTCTTCATTTACCATTCCGTTGCGTGCAACAGATTTATCAAATGGGAACGATTGCACCAATCCGTCAAAATTCTGGGTGTATTGTAATGCTATTTTTAAAAGATTTGCATTGGCGATTGGGTGTTTATAGTCGTAAAATGAAACTGCACCCTCGTTTTGCATATCGTATAATTCGGCCAGATCAATTCCTTTACTGCCAACGGTTAACGCGCCAATAGGGTAGAGGCTTACCGCGTTATTTTCAGCTTTAGATTTTAGAAACTTAATATAGCCTTTACTATCGGTTACGGGAAAGCTGTTTGCATTTACCGCCACACTCGTAAAACCACTGTGAGCAGCTGTTTTTAAACCATTTTCAATGTTTTCACGCTCCTCAAAACCTGGTTCGCCAAAGGAAACACTACTGTCAAACCATCCTTGTGAAATATGAAGATTTTTGAGTGTAATTTCTTTTACTTTATCTGAAGAAGCTATCGTTGCTGCAATTTTTGAAATTTTACCATTTTCTATCAAAACATCCCGTTTCTTTAAATGATGCTTGCTGGAAGCATCAACAATGGTGGCGGATTTCAGTAATATCTTCATTTGTAGAATTTTAGAATAAGCATTTCAAAAACTAAAAAGAGCAATGCAAAAATAGCAAACCATTTCCAAAAACTGTTAATTGAATTTGCATCAGCAAAAGAATTAAAAAGTTCCTCCACAGAACTATAAACTTTCGCTCCGTCCCAGTCTTCGGGATTTAGGTACTGAAGTTGGCTTTCGCTGCGATTGTAATTATAGCTTATATTTTCCAAAAACTCGGCATCCTTCGTAATTTCAAAATTGCCAGCTTTATTAGGATCTTCGGTGGTGGTTAAAAGCACGTAATTAGCTTTTGTTTGCTGCAAGGGTATAAATTGTGCGGTACTGTCTTTAATCGTTAGAATTTCGTCGGGCCCTAATTTTACTGGAATTGCCATTGAGTTCTGTTTCCCAATAGTGTAATATAATCGTGGCAAAGATAAACTCTGCGAAGCCATATTGTAAATTGTAGGAACGACTAATGGCGAATTTTGAAAATTTGAGTTCTCCTTGTTGATTGCCGCAGTAAATAAATATGTTTTGTTATTTTGAATTAAAAACGGCTGATTGTCCTCAAAACTTATTGCAGGCGTGGCATTTGTTGAAATATCGAAAAACGAATTTACTTTTGGATATTGAAAATTTGCTACTTCTTTTTCAAAAACATCTTTAAACAATGGGTGTGAAAACACAATTTTGGTAATCTTTTTTTCCTGAATTTTTTCTTCCGAAAGCGATCCCAAAGCCATTGTTAACAGGAAGTTGTTATAACTGCCTAAATCTACTTGTGCTGAAGGAATAACCAAAATACTGCCGCCGTTGTCGCTAAACGACTTAAGCGCCGTTGTTAAGGACGCGGGAATTTCCTTTAGCTCGTTGAGTACAACAAAATTCTGATCGGGAATCTCGTTGTAGTTTATCGTTTTAAAAGTTTGCTGTGTAAATTCGAATTCTTCTTTTTCAAAAAGGCGTTGCAAAAAGTTGCCATTTGCTTCATTAATAGCCATAACCTTTATTTTGCCAGGTTTGTTGATGCTAAAAAATAAGCTATTGTCAAAAGTAAGATTAGGATCGTTAAGCTCTAGTTTACCAATAAATTCTTCAGAATTATCAATATCAAAAGTAACAGTGCCGCTTAAATTCTCTGAAAAATTTATAGCCGTTTTTGCGATGAGTTTTCCATTGTTGAAAAGTGAAATAGGAGTTTCGGTAATTTCGCTTCTTCCTTGAGTTTGCCCTATTTTTGAAACCTTCACTTTTAGTTGTGTGGTAGAAGTATTTTTTGAAGCGATAAAAACACTGTCAATTGCAATGTTGAAAATCTTCACTGGTTTTAACTGTACTGCGTCTACAATTAAATCTTCGGGTATGGGTGGAAAGGCTTCTTTTTGCTGAAAATCTGATAAGTAAACCAATCTTTTTGAAACTCCTTTTTCATTCGAAAAAAGCTGATTGGCTTTCAAAATTACTTGGTTCGGAGACAATTGATTTTGCGAATATTCAACTGATAGAACCTCGCTTTTAAAATCTTGTGCAGAAACATTCTTTCTGTCGGCATTATTTGTAAACCAACTTATTTTTTCAGTGCCATTAATTTTTTCAAATAAATCTTGCAATGCACGCTCCAGTATAGGGCCTTTGGCGCCTTTGGCTTGCATACTAAACGAATTGTCTATATAAACGACGGTTTCTTTATTAGTATTTAACGCAGATTTTGAAGCGGTAAAAGGTTGCGCAAAAGCTATAATAATAGCTGCCATCGCTAACAAACGCATTAGTAAAATAAGCCATTTTTTAAGCTGCGAACTTTTACGTGTTTGTATGGTTACTTTTTTAAGGAAAGCAACATTGGTAAAATCTACTTTTTGAAAACGCCGAAGTTGGAAAAGATGAATAAATATAGGGATGAGCAGCAGGAAAAGGGCGTAAAGAATTTCGGGGTGTTTAAACTGCATTCCTATAAATATTGCTCAAAGATAAAAAATGGAATGTAATAATAGCTATTTCTGCACAGTAAAGGTGAAGGTACTTCCTTTTCCAAGTTCAGATTCTAACGAAATAGTTCCTTCAAGCTTAGAAACCAAGCTTTTTACCGTAGCTAGTCCAATGCCCGTTCCTTCATTTCCGTGTCTATCTTTAATGCCTGTGGTTTTAAAAAGGTTGAAAATTTCTTCTTGAACACCAAAATCGATGCCCATGCCGTTGTCTTTTATTGTGAATTTATGAAAATTAGGTTCATCAAAATATTTTATAGATACTAGTCGTCTATCGTTTAAGTTGTATTTTAAACTATTGTCAATCAGGTTTAGAAAAATCTGGGTAAGTGCCGCTTTGTTCACATGTTTTAAAATACCTTCTTTGGGATATTCAAAAACTGTATCATCAGTAATTAAAATTTCTTGTAATTCTTCAAAGAGCTTACTAAGCTCTATATCCTGCTTTTGGGCTTCTAATAATTCATCAGATTTGTAAAAATTCAAAATACCATTAATGTAATTTTTGAGGGTCAATGAGGATTCTTCAATATAATTTAGGTACATTTTTGAATCTTCAGATTGGTCCTCGGTATTTTCTTCGCGAAGCATTCGTGTAAGCGAAGTAATGTTTGCCAAAGGCGATTTTAAATCATGAGATATTAGGTGCGCAAAATTGGTGAGTCTTTCATTTCTAGATTGCAATTCTTTTTGATATTCAATCAATTGTCTGTTATTCCGTCGAAGCTCAAAAAGATTTATTACTTGTTTTGCCAAAGATTTTAAAGAGGTAATCTGTATCTCGGTTAATTGCCGAGGTTTATGGTCGAAAATACACAGTGTACCTAATTTATAGCCGTTGTAAGTTATTAGAGGCACCCCAGCGTAGAATATAGCTTTAGACTCAGTAACTAATGGGTTGTCTTTAAAACGCTCATCTTTTGTGGCGTCTTCAACGATGAAAATTTCATCAGAATATAATATGGCATGGCTACAAAAGGAAATATTGCGCGGCGATTGATTAAAATCGAGACCCGTGTGCGATTTAAAAAAGTTTCGTTCTTTATCTAAAAGAGTAATTAATGAAATTGGTACCTCACATATTGCTGCTATAAGTTCAGTAATATTGTCATAATCGTTCTCCGAAAGTGTGTCGAGCAGATGATACCGGTTTAATTCGGCAATCCGTTGATCTTCATTTTGGGGGAGTTGAGGAGAAATCATAAAAAGTAAAACGTTGTTATTTATGGAAGGTAAATATAATCTGAAATGTGTTAGAGGTGGTACTTCTTTAACATAGCATATTGAAGCGGACTATCACAATAATTTCTTGACACTAAATTTAAATGTTGTGCCCAATCCTAAAGTAGAAGAAACTTCTATTTCGCCATCGAGTCTAGTTACTAATTTTTTTACAGTGGAAAGTCCAATACCATTTCCTTTTTTCCCATTTCTGTCTAAAGCACCGCTGGTAACGAATAATTCGAAAATCGTTTCGAGTTGACTATTGGGAATACCCATGCCATTATCAGCAATTTCGAAGTAATACATTCCTTCTTTTTCGGTGCAATTTATATCTATCTTTATTTTTTCTTTATCGTTGTATTTGAGGCTGTTAACTATAAGATTAAGTATAATTTGCTCAAGTGCAACTTTATTGGCCTGCATTTCAATATTCTCCTCGGGAAGGTTTATTTCGCAGTCTATGTTTATATTTAATAACTCTATTATTTCTTCTAAAAGATCTTGACTATCGAATTGCTCACTTCGCAAAGAAGCTGTTTTATCGCTTTCATAATGTTCTAAAAGATTAGTAATGTATTCGCTTAATGTAAATGAAGATTGTTTTATATACTCCAAATATTCCTTACCTTGATCGTCTAAAAGCTGGCCATATTTAGTGCGAAGCATGTCTGAGGTAATAATCATATTTGCTAGTGGCATTTTCATATCGTGCGAAACTACGCCGGCAAAATTCTTCAATTCCTCATTGCGCTCCCTCAATTCTAGCTGTACTGCTAATAGCGTTCTGTTACGCTTTCTTGCTTCAAACAAATTTACAACTTGATACGCCATAGCAGTTAGCGCGTCTATCTGCGATTTGCTAAGCGTTCTAGGTACAGTATCAAACACGCAAAGTGTGCCCAACGGATAACCATCAGGATTTACCAAACGAACCCCGGCATAAAAAATAGCGTTCATCTCTTTAACCAAAGGATTGTCCTTAAAACGGGGGTCTAATCTTGCGTCTTCTACAATAAAAATATTGCTTTCATCTAAAATGGCATGACCACAAAAGGAAGTATCTCTTGCTGATTCATTATAAGGTATTCCGTAGTGCGATTTTAAAAAATTTCGATCTGCATCAAGTAGCGTTACCAGTGAAATAGGCACGTTACAAATGTTCGCCGTTAAAGCGGTAATGTTGTCAAAATCTTTTTCTGGTAAAGTATCCAGTAATTGATAAGAACGAACAGCAGCTAAACGTTGCTGCTCATCAACGGGGAATTTTGGTTCAATCAAGGTTGTGTTTATTTTTTTAAGACCATCAAAAGGCTTGCCACTTAAGGATTAACTGTAAATGTACAACTTTTTATAAAGAATGGTTAAACAAAAATTATTTATGTGAAATGGATTAAAGTTTTACTCAAAAACGTTCAAAAACTTTCGAAAACACCTAAACCAAATAGCGCAAAATCATATTTAACTGGATCTGAAGCATCCATTTTTCGCAATGAAGTATCTAATTCCAACAACGCTTTTGCATCATTTTGTTTGCGATTCAAAAGTTTTAGTTTTCTTGCTACGTTGCCGCTGTGAACATCTAATGGACACGATAGTTGGGAAGGAGAAATACTTTTCCAAATTCCGAAATCGACACCAGCTTGGTCATTACGGACCATCCAACGCAAAAACATGTTTATACGTTTTGCTGCTGAATTTTTCAGAGGATCGCTCACGTGCTTCTGTGTTCTCGCCGCATGTGGCAATTCAAAAAAAGTTTTTTTGAAATTATGAATTGCAGGTTGCATCGACTTTTCTTCAGCATTTTTAGCAAAAACACTTTCCAGCCCACCGTGATTTTTATAGATATTTTGAAGTGCTTGCAAAAAATAAACAAGGTCTCCACTATTAAAAGTTCTGTGAACAAAATTTGAAAGCGAATCTGATTGCTCCTCCGAAAAGTTCATCACAAAATCATAGGGCGAATTGCCCATCATTTCAACCAACCGATGCCCGTTATTTATAATGCTTTTTCGGTTTCCCCAAGCTATGGTAGCCACTAAAAAACCTGCTATTTCTATATCTTCTTTTAAGCTGAAAAGATGTGGAATTTGAATAGGATCCGTTTCAATGAAATCTGGGTTATTGTAGACAATTACCTTTTCGTCGAGAAATTCTTTTAGTTGGATTTTATTCATTTTATAAATTCTCAGCCAAAAATGGATTACTGATTCTTGACTACTGTTTCACTATTTTCCCATCCTGCATAACCAATTTTCTATCGGCCATATTCGCAAGCTCTTCATTGTGTGTAACAATTACGAAGGTTTGCCCAAACTCATCTCGCAATTTAAAAAACAAGTTGTGCAAGTTTTCGGCACTTTCGGTATCGAGATTTCCGCTGGGCTCGTCGGCAAGAATTATTGCCGGATTATTTATTAGTGCTCGCGCCACTGCCACGCGCTGTTGTTCGCCACCCGAAAGTTCGTTGGGTTTATGGTCTTCGCGATGTGAAAGCCCTAAAAAAGAAAGTAATTCTTTCGCTTTTTTGATTGCTTCGTCTTTGGGTGTATTTTTAATAAATGCAGGAATGCATACATTTTCAAGAGCCGTAAATTCTGGAAGCAGCTGATGAAACTGAAAAATAAAACCTAAATTTTCATTTCTAAATTGCGCTAGTTTTTTCCCCGAAAGGGAGCCGATATTTACATTGTTTATGGTTAGTTTGCTTTTAGATTTGTCAAAAGCATCCAACGTTCCCAAAATTTGTAACAAAGTAGTTTTTCCTGCACCCGAAGCACCCACAATTGAAACGATTTCACTTTTTTTAATATGAAGATCAACGCCCTTCAAAACGTGAAGATTGTCGTAGTATTTATGAATATTTTGGGCTTCTATCATTGCAAAAATTTAAAGCGTGAAAGTACCATTTATAGTGCTATAATACAATCCAATCGATTATATTGTTTCTATTTCAAGTTAACTGTCTACTTTTGAAAACATATTATTAAATAGAACAATAAATGGCTTCTTATAAATATTTCGAAGAATACGAACAACCGGTAACCGATAGTTTAGTTGAAAACTACAGTAATATTTTATCTACTATTGGTGAAGATATAAATCGCGAAGGAATTGTAAAAACTCCCGAACGCGCAGCAAAAGCAATGCAATTTTTAACTTCGGGCAATTGTCAAGATCCCGCAGAAATACTGAAAAGTGCAATGTTTGCTGAATCTTACCACGATATGGTAATTATTAAAGATATTGAGCTTTATTCGCTGTGTGAGCATCATATTTTACCTTTTTTCGGAAAAGCGCATATAGCATATATTCCCGATGGTTATATTGTTGGGCTCAGTAAAATACCTCGAGTGGTCGATGTTTTTGCACGTAGATTACAAGTTCAGGAGCGGCTAACCCACGATATCTTAGAATGCATCAATAACACTTTAAAACCGAAGGGAGTAGCGGTAGTTATAGAGGCTTCGCATATGTGTATGATGATGCGCGGAGTTCAAAAACAAAATAGCGTAACAACTACATCTGGATTTCGAGGACAATTTGAAGCTAGTGAAACACGAAGTGAATTTTTAAAGTTAATTAGTAACGATTTGTCTTAAATTTATGGAATGTTTTTTGCACTTTAGTAGTTGATTAAACACCGCATAAAATGAATTACGAAAAATATAAGTTACTCCGTCAAGGCATTATTTACGACGTAGTTGGGATGGCCACAATGGTAATTCCTGTAATAGGCCCATTTTTAGATTTAATATGGGCACCATTTGCGGCCCAAAAAATGTCTGAAATGTATAAAGGCGTCGAAGGAAAAGTTGCATCTGCAATTGTATTTCTCGAAGAAATACTACCATTTACAGACGTGGTACCAACTTTTACACTTATGTGGATATATACATTTGTTTGGAAAAAACAACCCACACGACGAACTATCAAAATACGAGTAAACGAATAAAAAAAAGCCCCAATTGGGGCTTTTTTTAAATTTCTACTTTTAAGTTTACATTTATACTTCTTCCAATATTAAAAATTCCATCTGGTTTAAAGCGCGATAAATGCGAGACATATTGTTTGTCTGTTAAATTAGTACCGTTCAAACCTATTTTGAACAAAACCTTTTGAAGTTGAAAACTGCTTTCAACGCCAGCACTTAATAGCGAATAACCGCCCGTTCTAGTTTCAAAATTGCTGACATTTTTTTGGTCGAAAGTGTTTTCAAGTGTAATAAATACAGAACTTGATTTTCTGCAAACACCATCTTTCAATTCTACACGAAATGTATTTCTAACCGAATTTGCAGGAATTAACGGTAAATAATCATCGTTGCTTAATTTGCCGGTTACGGTTTCAAAACTGCTTTCTAAATGCAACCAATCCAGCGGATGGGGGTGAAGGTGAAAACCTAATTCTCCGCCATAAAGCGCAGCATTGTCTTGTAAATAATCGAAAACCTGCGAGTCGTCAATAGTTTCATTAGTTGGCGATAGGAAAATATAATCATTCACCGCATTGTAAAAACCATTCGCGAAAAACTCAATATGTTCGTTTCTATATTCTAAAGCAACATCAACTTGAAAATTCTGTTCATTAGTCAAATCTACATTTCCGCGTTCATATCTATTTGTGCCTTCGTGAACTCCATTGGACGTTAGCTCTGCCAAGTTTGGTGCTCGGAAACCACTGGCAAGATTAACGCGTGCTGAAAAGTTTTCAATCACATCTAATTTTGCACCTAAAGCCGCCGTAAAACTTGTAAATTTTTTGTTAAGTGCTGGAATGAAATCTGCATCGGCTTCATTGCGTGCGGCATCGCTTTCAATTTTTCGCGAGTCAAAACGTATTCCAGCCTGCAAATCCACTTTTTCCAGATGATAATGCGAAGTTGCCAAAACCCCAATATCTGTTGTATTTGCATCTGGAATTAAAATTTCTTCGCCTTCGTTTATATTACTTTGAAACATTCCCTGTAAACCAACAATAGTTTCAAAATTGCCCAATTGTGGTAGGTTATATTTAACATCGTAGTTTAGCGTGCTTAATTTAAGCCGAAGTGCCGCCACGTCCGGCGCATCTTCAAATTCGCGACGATCGTTAAACAAGTATCCTGCTTTCACATCCAAGCTAGAATTGTTGAAAAATAGCGTATTGTCAAAACTTAAAATGTGATTGTCAATTTCCTGAAAAGGAAGCTCTAAATCCTTTGAACGCGTTTGCTCGCCAACTTCCTCGGGAATACCTATGTTGGAACGATTGTAGTTATAGCGAAATGTCGACTTATATTTAGTACCAGAATACTGCAGTCCGGTTTTAAAATCCTTTTCATTAAAACGTGAATTAGTAACGCGGTAATCTGCACCTGTGTTGTAGTCGCTAAAAGTAGAGTAGGAGCCACGGGCTAAAAACTTCAGTTTTTCACCTGAGGTTTTAACACCAATATTTGATGAAGTTCCAAGCGTGTTTGAAAAATAGGTGCTGCTTAAATCGCCGTGGGTTTCTCCAGAATTGGCGAATTTTTCAGGATTTAAATATAACACTCCCCCCAGCGCATCGCTTCCGTATAAAAGTGATGCAGGGCCTTTAATAACCTCAACACTTTCTACTCCCGCTTCGTTAATGCCAAGCCCGTGTTCGTCTCCAAATTGTTGGTTTTCCAAACGCACACCCTGCGCATAAACTAATACGCGATTGGAACTCAAGCCACGAATAACTGGTTTTCCGATCCCCGTACCAGTGCTTATTATATTTACACCCGCAATGTTTTTTATTCCATCTGCAAGCGTAACCGCGCCCGAAGCGTTTAAATTTTCCATAGAAACGCGTTCCACTTTCATTACATTATCGCTTTGTAATTTATGGAAAGGTGTTGAGATTATTACCTCTTCCATTTCCACGGCGCTTTCTTGTAATTGAAGGTTTTCCGATACATTTTCATTGTTGGAAAAATTCATCCTTTTTGAAACCGTAGCAAAACCCATTGCAGAAAAAATTACGTTATAATTTCCGTCGGGTATATTGTTCAGAATATAGTTGCCATCAAAATCTGCAACCGTGCCTTTTTCAAGTTGGGGAATATAAACAGTTGCGGGTAATGGTTCGTTTGTGATTTTTGAAGTTAAAGTTCCTGTCAAGGAATTTTGTGAGCTCGCCGCCGTATATACAAATAATACCGCAAGCAAGCAGAGTAAGTTTTTCATGCTTTCTTGATTTAATAAATATTAATGATTTAAATAAAAGTCTAAAAATCAAGAAAGAGAAGGGGGACCTCGAAGGAAATAGTGGATAGAATTTAAACTTAATTCTGGAATTAAGTATTCAGTTTCAATTATATTATAACTGTGGAACACCACAAAAGCAGGAAGTTCTGTTGGCGTAAAATTAAATATTGAAAAGTGAAAATCACAAATAGAACAATCTAGTTGCTTTTCGTGAAGGTGTGTTGAAATCTCTGTACAAGCCTTGTGTTCGTGGTCTTCAAAGGTATGTACAATTTGCATCGCCGAGGGAAACAGCAGTGCCAACGAAAAGATCGTGGCTGCAAAAATTTGTATTATATTTTTTTTTAAAACGTTCATTTTTTAAATAAAAATCCTAATCCCATACTGCGGAGCATCTTTTTTTCAAAGTTCCAAAAAAAATGATATTGTCCAAATACCCATCCGAAAAAAACGAGAAGCACTTGATAAATTGGAAATATAATTAAAATTCTGAATGGCCAATAAATAAACCATCCCATTTCTCTTGTTATATCTAAAACATCTGTGATTGGTGATCCTAATTTAGCTGCGGAGCTTCCGGTAATAGCAAAAACCAGAAATACTATAAAAAGTTGTCTGTTGGTTTCGATATTCCAACGTTGTTTAAGTTTTTTCAATTTCTTCCTCCTATAAATTTTTGATTGTATTTTTCCTGAAAATACACAAAGTAGTTATACAAAAGGTAATTTACTTCGTATCCATAATCCACGCCCATATCGTAATTTATTCGCTCGGTATATAAATTACGCGAATTTTGATTTGGATTTAAAACGCGCGAATTATATTCTGAAACAAATTGTGTGTTTTTAGATTCCAATTTCGACTGTCCGTAAAAACCGCGTGGTGGCTGTGAAATAAGCCAAGAATCAAAACCTGGTTCTATAATTAAAATTTCGTATTCAAGGCTATCATTTGCAATGCGAATGGTGTCGTTAGCAGCAACTTCTGAAGTAGTGTTGCTATTAATTGTTTTGTTTCCGGTACCACAGCTGTATATTGTGATTGAAAGCGCTAATAATATTAAGAGGTTTTTCATCTGTTTAAAATTTTAAGATTCAGAAATACATCGGCTGCCTTCCTCATCAAAATGAATTTTTGCAAAGTTAAGAAATGTTAAATTAAGCCCGTTGTATTTAAGCTTCTATTAAGAAAAAGCCATCTCAATTTTAAAAGAGATGGCGATTTATATATACTATTCTATTCGAATTTTATTTCCCGAAAAGACCGCCTAGCATTCCAGCAATTCCGCCTTTCTTCTTATTTCCTCCCAGAACCATTCCAGCAATATCATCTATTACACTTCCATCGCCATCAGCATCTAATAATGTTTCAATAAGCGATCTGTCGTGATCCGTATTTTCACCTAAAACGGAGCCTAATAAATCTCCGATTCCATTTTCATCTACATTATCTTTTCTCTTTTGACTACCCAAAACACCCATTACAATAGGAGCTGCCATCTGAATTATCTTTGCTACCGAACTCGCATCTACACCGCTAACTTTACTAATGCCTTGTTGCACTTTTTGCTGATTTCCACCAAGCACATGATTTAAAATGCCGGCCCCATCTTTCATTAGATTTCCGTCAGCGCTTTTATTTTCTAATAAATCGCTCAACTGAGTTAAAATAGAGCCGTCGTGGCGACTGTCTTCTAAAGCATTATTTAAATTTTGAGCACCTTGCGGTGTTGCAGCATTTTTTTGCATTGCTCCCAGAATAACTGGTAACGCCATACTTAAAACGCTAGCAGTTTTTTCTGTAGATTGGCCTGTTTTGGCACTTGCAGCACCAATAAGCTGCTTGCCCATATCGCTGCTAAGAAGATCTAAAATAGAAGACATACTGTTGAATTTAAGTTAATTGAGATCCAATATAAAAAAAATAATTATGCTTTGGCCATTAAACTTATAATTTGTTCTGCAAGTTCTATTCCTATTCTGTCTTGAGCTTCGTCTGTTGCTGCACCAATATGTGGTGTAAGTGAAATAGCATCATTCATAAGCACTTTAATAGACGGGGTTGGTTCGTTTTCAAAAACATCGAGTGCCGCAAAAGAAACTTTACCTTCTTCAATAGCTTGTAAAAGTGCTTTTTCATTTAATATTCCACCGCGGGCTGTATTAACGATTCCTACGCCATCCTTCATTTTACTTATTTCTTCTTTTCCTATTAAATATCCAGATTGAGAAGGAACATGAAGACTTATAAAATCGCTGTGTTTTATAAGTTTATCGATAGGAGCGGTTTTTACTTTTAACGTTACTTCTTGTCCGTCATAAAAAGATAATGTAATATCTGCTTCGCCAACTTTTTGGTCACTTGCAATTACTTTCATTCCGCAACCCAAAGCTATTTTAGCCACTTCGCGACCGATTCTTCCAAATCCAATAATACCAAGCGTTTTACCGCGAAGTTCACGACCACCGCCGTAATTTTTCTTTAATTGATTAAATTTTGTATCACCATCTAAAGGCATATTCCTGTTAGAATCGTGAAGAAAACGAACACCGCTAAACAAGTGTGCAAACACCAATTCCGCAACAGAACCGGAAGATGCTGCAGGAGTATTAATTACTTCTAATCCTTTCTTTACTGCATATTCTACATCTATATTATCCATTCCAACCCCGCCACGGCCAATAATTTTTAAAGACGGACAGTTGTCAATTATATCTTTTCTAACTTTTGTTGCGCTACGTACTAAAAGCACTTCAACTTTGTGTTCATTGATGTAATTCTGAAGTTGCTCCTGTGCTACGTGAACCGTTAACACTTCAAAATCTGCTTTTTCCAAAGCATCGATTCCACTTTTTGAAATTCCATCGTTTGCTAATACTTTCATATCTTTTATAACCTAATTATTATTTTTTCTTGAGTTGTATTTTATAAATTGACTTTTACGCCCCCTTTTCAACTGCTTGCATTACATCTACCAAAACTTGCACACTTTCTAACGGAAGTGCATTATACATAGATGCGCGGTAACCACCAACACTGCGATGGCCATTCAAACCGTTTATTCCGGCTTGTTTAAGAAGATCATCAAATGTTGCTTTTAACTCATCATTTTTTAAGTTGAAGGTGGCATTCATTTTAGAGCGGTCTTCGTTGTTCGCTACATAACCTTGAAAAAGCGGATTCTTGTCAATCTCGCCATAAAGTAGTGCTGCTTTTTGATTGTTAATTTTTTCAATTGCTGAAATTCCACCCAAATCTTTTAACCATTGCATAGTAAGCATAGAAACATAAACAGGAAAAACAGGAGGCGTATTATACATACTTTCTTTATCAATATGCACTTGATATTTCAGCATAGAAGGAATAGCGCGCGTAACTTTACCAAGAATATCTTCTTTTATAACCACAAGTGTTGTTCCTGCTGGGCCCATGTTTTTCTGTGCCCCAGCATAAATTAAACTGAATTTTGAAAAGTCTAGCTGACGCGAAAAAATATCGCTACTCATATCGCAAATCAACGGAATTTCAGTTTCTGGAAACTCCTGCATTTGCGTACCGAAGATTGTATTATTGCTCGTGCAATGAAAATAATCAGCATCTTTTGGAACGCTATAATTTTTAGGAATAAAGTTGAAGTTCTCACTTTTTGAAGTAGCAACTTCAACTACTTCACCCATCATTTTAGCTTCTTTAATTGCTTTGTCGCTCCAAGTTCCTGTATTTAAATAAGCTGCTTTATTTTCTAATAAATTGTATGCCGCCATCAAAAACTGAAGACTTGCGCCACCTTGTAAAAACAAAGCTTGATACCCTTTATTTTGAAGTCCTAAGTGCTCCAAGGCTAAACTTCGTGCGGTATCCATAACCTCAACAAAATCTTTGCTGCGGTGCGAGATTTCAATCAAAGAAAGATCTAAATTATTGAAGTTTAAAATTGCATCAGCAGATTTTTGTAATACCGTTTGTGGCAAAATGCAGGGTCCTGCACTAAAATTATGTTTTTTCATTGGTGTTATTTGAGTGTTAAAACTAGGTGCATTTAAAACGCAATCTTATATTACTAATTGATGAATTATGACGCATAAACTGTAAATAGCACAGTAATTCACTGACTATTAATAGATGCTTTTCTTTTTAAAAGTTTCGAATTTATAATTCGAAGCAATTTTTTTTTCGAAAAAAACATAGTACAAAGATGTGAATTATGAGGCTAAAAATGTGGTAATTATGATTTATTTATCAATCAAGTTTCAACAGAAAATCTACAGTATCTACACCATCGGCATAATCCCATAATTCTGGGTTTTGGGCTTTTCCAAAAGGAATTTCGTTTGGAATTTCTGCTTTCGAAACGATACATTGAATGTTTAATTCGTTGTTTTTCAATTCTTTTTTTAAACTTTCCAAAGAGGTATATTTTTCATAAAATACTATCGAGATAGGTGAGGAGAAGCCAGTGTCTTCCTTCAGTAGCATAAATTCATTGTCTAATAATGGAAAGCTATCCATTAAATAAACTGCCTTGTTATAATCGTAATTGTTGATGTATTTGTGATTGTGAATTATTTCTTTCCAACTGTACATTGCTTTAAAAAACGGTTCGAAATCGTAGTTTTCGGGAATGTATATTTTTGAAACATTGCGACAGCCAAGTCCAAAATAGCGGAAAATATCGTCTGCTAGTACTATTAATTCTTCTTCAGTTTCATTGCCTGTTAAGACCGCGACTGAATTTCGGTTTTTTCGAATAATATTCGGGTATTTCCCAAAATAATAATCAAAGTAGCGCGCCGTGTTATTGCTTCCCGTGGCGATTACAGCATCAAAGTTTTGAAGTCTTCCTTCGGTAAATTCAATGTAATTTTTAAATTCTGGTTCAATAGAAATTAAATAGTTTGCAAGAAATGGCAATAGCGTTTTATCGTTGGATGAAAGTTTTGCCAAAACTTTATTACCCGTAATTAGCACCGACAGAAAATCGTGGAAACCTACCAAAGGAACGTTTCCGGCCATAATAATTGCAACGGTTTTTTCACCATTCGCTGTGGCTTTTGACGATGCCGAATCGGTTTCTTCAAAGTTATATTTTGAAATCCATTGCGTCAAGTTTTCTTCCGAAAGCGCTTGTCCCCAACTTCTTAATGCAAAATTTATATTTTCTTGATTGAACCAACCATTTTCTGCTTCAGCCTTTTTCAGAATGTTATAAATTTCTATTTTGTTTTCTCCCAAAGGTTCAGGATTGTTGGCAATTTCAAGGAGAAATTTTCCTAAATTGATAAAAGCGTTAATTTTGTCTTTTAATTGCATACTTCTTTTGGTGTTACCCTTTATAGGCATTAAATTTGCACAAAGTTAGAAAAAGTAAATACCATGGCAATTATTATCACGGACGAATGTATAAACTGCGGTGCTTGCGAGCCTGAATGCCCTAATACTGCAATCTATGAAGGTGCAGACGATTGGCGTTACGCTGATGGCACAGATTTAGAAGGCAAAGTTGTACTGCCAAACGGAAAACAAGTGGATGCCAATGAGGCACAGGAGCCGGTGAGCGATGAAATTTATTTTATCGTAGCAGATAAATGTACCGAATGTAAAGGTTTTCACGATGAACCGCAATGTGCGGCCGTATGTCCAGTAGATTGCTGCGTACCAGATGATGAACACGTAGAGTCTGAAGAAGTATTATTAGCGAAGCAAGCATTTATGCACAAAGGTTAATTGATTTATTAAAAACATTCTAATATAAAATCGCCCCTCAAACGTAAGTTTGAAGGGCGATTTTCATTGTGAGTAATTATAAATGTGAAATATTAAAAATTGTAATTAACACGAGCATAATAGAAAGCACCGCCAAATCCCATTTGCACAGAATCCCAATATCCACCGCCTTCTGTCCAGTCATCTTGCTGGTCTGGATAAACATTGAAAAGGTTGTTTGATCCAACATTCAATTTTATATTATCTGAAATCTCAAAACCTAAATTAAGATCTGTCACAAATTTTGATGAATACGTATCTGTGGCAGCTATAATTTGATTTTCAAAACCGCCATAATCGCCAGCAGATTCAAACATTTGGAAATCTAAAAGTTTAACTTCACTAAAACGTGTTGCGGTTAAAGCAGCATTAAACCACTTTCTTTCATAAGTTAAGATTCCAACCAGTTTACTTTCTGGAGCTGAAGCTAATAAAAATGCTTTATCTCTTTCCCCGAAAAATGTTTGCTCGGCCAAAATACCATTATTAACATGTGTAATAGCCATATTGTTGAAATTCGCCAGAACAGATACGCCCATAGTGTTATCATCAAAATTCTCTTTATACGTCAAAACCACATCAAGTCCTGTGGTTTCTGTATCTACACCATTCACGAAAAATTGTGCAGAATCTACATTATCAATTTGTGGAGCAGGGAAATTTCCTGTTAAAACAATTCGATCTCTAACGTCTATATAATAAAGATCGGCAGTAGCTGTGAATTTTGAAAAGTTAGCTGTGAAACCCAAGCTGGCGTTGGTGGATGTTTCTTCTTTCAACTGTCCAATACCAAAAGAAGCCGTAACTGGGCTATTGTTTGGAGATAATAATTGATCGCTTGCAACGCCACCAATAAAATTGGTAAACCTCAGGTTGTAATACTTCTGTGCTAATGAAGGAGCTCTAAAGCCAGTACTAATGGAACCTCTAGCGTTTATATTTTCGGTAGCTTTATAACGCATTGCAAGTTTTCCGTTAATAGTGCTTCCAAAATCGCTGTAATTTTCAAAACGTCCGGCAGCACTTATTAAAAAGGCTTCGCTTAAATCGAATTCCCCATCAGCATATATTGAAACGTTAGAACGGCTTCTGTCCACCTCATTCGCTGGGCCATATCCCGGAAAACCTTGAGAACCACCTGGTCTTAATATTTGGTTACCATCATCATCTAAAATAGGGTTGCCATCGTTGTCTCTATAAATTACTATGTCGGCTTCGGGTGTATTAGCATTTACAGCAACTCCGTTAACATCGTACGTTGCATATGAGCCTTCTTCACCTGCGAAAATTTTAAAATTTTCCGTTCTATATTCTGCCCCAAAGGCTAGGTTCATTCCGCTTAAAACGTCATCGTAATATTTTGAAAAGTCTAAATTCACTGTATTCTGCGACAATGTATGTCCACCAGCATCGAACTCATTGGGAGACCGATCTACCAAAGAAGCATTTAGCGTCCCTTTTATATAGTAGTGAAAATTGTTAATTCCGTAAGCGTTGCTAATATCTATTTTCCAACCAGTATCTGTTTCGGTTTTAACACCTGCAACTACTGAATTGTCTGTGATTATTGAAGTAATTCGCGGCGTGTAACCATTTGGATAAATTGATTCAACAACCCGATTACCATCATTTCTGGTGAATGCGTATGCATCGGTATCTCTATAATTTCTACCTCCGAATGCATAAATTTCAGTTTTTTCTCCAACGGGAATTCCAACATTTCCCATTAAATTGAAACCTTCGATGGCTGCTTCACCAAACCCTTTTCTGAAATCGAAAGTAGGTCGTAATGTTTTATTTTTATTAATATATTCAGTTGTAAAATTCGCAAAACCACCTTTTTCGCCAATAGCAAAGCCATAGTTAGCACCAAATTTTACTGAACCTCCATCAAAACTTTTATCTTTTCCAATTGCATTTCCGTCTTTATCTGTATCAAGACGAAAACCATCTGTATTCCATAAACCGTAATCGCCATCGGTAAAAGCGCTTGTGTCTACATCTGCATTATTGCTGTAAGCTCCATAGGAAACACTTCCGGTTAATTCATCTACATTGTCTTTAAGAACTATGTTTATAACACCTGCAATAGCATCACTACCGTATTGTGCTGCGGCTCCATCGCGTAAAACCTCTATTCTTTTAATGGAGCTCGCTGGGATTGCGTTTAAATCTGTACCCGTGTTACCACGACCTCGTGTTCCAAAAACATTTATTAACGAAGATTGGTGTCTTCTTTTACCATTTATTAGAACCAAAGTTTGGTCTGGTCCTAAACCTCGAAGAGAAGCGGGGTCAATATGGTCTGCACCGTCTGAACCTGATTGTTTGCTAGCGTTAAAAGATGGCGCTGCGTATTGTAAAAGTTCGTTTATTTCTACTTTACCTACTTGTAAGGTTGTGTTTTCTACGTCTATTACGTCTATTGGAACCGCAGAATTTACTACTGTTCTTTTTGGGCTACGTGAACCCACGAGCATAACATCTGCTAAGGATTCTCCTTCAGTAAGTGTAACTTGAATATTAGTTTGCCCGTCTACTTCAATTTCTTGGGTATTAAAACCAACGTAGCTAAAGGTTAACGTGGCATTTTCTTTTACCTCAATTTTAAAAACACCGTCTATAGATGTTGTAGTTCCATTTAAAGTTCCTTTTTCAACCACATTCACAAAGGAAAGCGGGATTCCAGAGTCATCGGTTACCGTACCGGAAACGTTTACTTGCGAGAATGCAAAACCGCAAATAAAAAATAATAAAAGTGTAATTTTTTTCATTGGTTGTTGTTTTTAATGTTAGTTAATTGTTAAAGTTAGCTAAATAATTTATTGTTTGGGCTGTTTTAGATTCAATTTATAAACAAGGTTTTGCACATAAATTTGAAGGACATAGCGCTAACGAATTATCTAACATAACAACCACACAGTATATTTAATGGGGAAAGGTTTAAAAAAATTCAAAAAAAAATCCGCCCCAATTAAGGGGCGGATTTTACTTATGCAATAATCAAAGTTATTTAATCTGTTTTCAATTTTGCCATTCCATCAGGTCTTTTTGTTAACTCAGCTCTTCTTGCTTCAAGTTCCTTTTGTTGCGCCATTAATTTTTCTTGACGCAATTTTTCGGCTTCTTTAGCAGATTTTTCTTTTAGTTCTGCAATATTTTTAGCAAGTTCTGCTTCCTGTTGTTGCTTAATCGCTATTTGCTGGTTTTGGTTTGCAAGATCATAAGATACATCGTCCTTTACCATTTGTGTAGCAATATCTTTTTTCTTTACAACTTCAGACGATTGATCTTGCTTATCTGTACCTTCAACTTGAATCGTTTCACTATCTATTTCAGTCTGCTCCATTACCTTTACCTTCACATCAGTTCCCTTTTGGGTTACTTTTTTTACAGTGGTAGTAGATTGAACATCCTTGTTTACTTGGGCGTTAATTGCCGTTATACTTATAAAAGCTAAGGCAAAACTTAAAATTACTTTTTTCATAATTATTGGTTATTTACGGTTTACCGAGTAAAAATAACCCTATTATCGTTAAACTCCTGTGAATTAATAGTGAAATAAAACCTAAACTTTTTCTTGAAAGCATTTAAATCAAACATTGATAGTCTGCTTTGAAGATGTATATTTGCACCCTCGTAAACCGAAGCAATTTTATGTGCGGTTTGCCCTTAAAAAAATATATTAGATGAAAGCAGGTATCGTAGGATTGCCAAACGTTGGAAAATCCACTCTTTTTAATTGTTTGTCGAATGCAAAAGCGCAGAGTGCAAATTTTCCATTCTGTACTATTGAACCAAACATAGGTGTTGTAAATGTGCCAGACGGCCGTTTATTAAAACTTGAAGAATTAGTAAAACCCGAACGTGTTCTTCCTGCAACAGTTGAAATAGTTGACATTGCAGGTCTTGTAAAAGGAGCAAGTAAAGGTGAGGGCCTTGGTAACCAATTTTTGAGCAACATTCGCGAAACAGATGCAATTCTACACGTTTTGCGTTGTTTTGATGACGATAATATTATTCACGTTGATGGTAATGTAAACCCAATTCGCGATAAAGAAACTATCGATATTGAGCTTCAATTGAAAGATTTGGAGACTGTCGACAAAAAGCTTGAAAAGGTTAAACGTGCTGCTCGTACCGGAAATAAAGAAGCTCAAAAAGAAGAAACGGCACTTTTAAAAGTGAAGTCTGGATTAGAAGCTGGTATTTCTGTTCGTGCAATAGCATTAACCGATGAAGAACGCGAAGAATATATTGTAAACGCGCAATTTATTACAGACAAACCAGTAATGTACGTTTGTAATGTAGATGAAAATTCTGCAGCAACTGGAAATGCCTACGTTGAAAAAGTGAGAGAAGCCGTTGCCGGAGAAAATGCTGAAGTTTTAGTTTTGGCAGTTGGTACAGAAGCAGATATTACCGAATTGGATACCTTCGATGAGCGCCAAATGTTTTTAGAAGATTTAGGACTTGACGAAGCTGGTTCTGCAAAATTGATTCGTAGCGCTTATAAATTATTAAATCTTCAAACCTATTTTACCGCAGGAGTGAAAGAAGTTCGCGCTTGGACAATTCCCGTTGGTTCTACTGCGCCACAAGCCGCTGGGGTAATCCATACAGATTTTGAAAAAGGCTTTATTCGTGCTGAAGTTATTAAATATGACGATTTCGTAACTTTTGGAAGCGAGGCCAAAGTAAAAGAAGCTGGAAAAATGGGCGTAGAAGGGAAGGAATACATCGTAAAAGATGGCGATGTAATGCATTTCCGTTTCAACGTTTAAAGAGAGACTAGATATTAGATTTGAGACGTGAGATTTAAGAAAATTAAAAATTTACTTTTTATCTCACGTCTCAAATTTCACCTCTAAAAAGTATATCTAAAAGCCATTCCGTTATAGCTGTCTCCGTTGAAACTAGTTCCGGAGCTTGGATAAATATCTACATTTTCCATTTTCTTTTTATGTAGCTCTGGAATTAATATTCCTGTACCGGCACCTAATACATATCCTACTAAAACATCAGTTAAAAAATGTTGCCCGGCTTCAATTCTTAAAAGACCTACTGCTGCGGGAAGTGTAGCGGCACCTGCCCAAACAAATACTTTTCCACTTGCATCTGGGTTAAAATCGCTGTAAGCTTTTGCCGCAAAAAAGGTTGCTGTTGCAGTTGCAGCTACATGTCCAGAATAAAAGGATCGCTGCCCATTGTTTTTAAAACGTCTATCTTCACTAGTATCGCCACTGTTATCATAAACATAAGGACGACTTCTATCTACTAATCCAGCGGTAATGGTGTAAAGTGCAGCAGTTGTTGCCAAACTTTCAATATATAACCCAATATACTGCCCCGTATGATCGTTAATTTCATCGTCAAAAAGAAGTGCGAAAGGCGCTACAAATGACAGGGCAAAAGGAATATCGCTCATTGCACTAGCATTTTCGTTATGTTTTCCAGCAGCCCATTGATCTAAAAAATTCAATTTATCAATCTTTTTTTGAAGGCTAACTTCATCTAAAAATTGTGCGCGATCGGCAATTGGTAAATCCTTTTTATCTTGGATAAGTATGAGTCCGTATGCACTGGCGCCAAGAGCTGTTCCTGTCCAAATTCCATCGCGGACCCATTTCCATTCGTAGGGAGAGTCGCTTTTTTGTGTTTGTAAACCAGTTTCCACTTTTGGCTGAAAACTATTTTGGGTAGAAATTTGCTGATAATTTTGACTGCTAACAATAACTGAATCAGAAACTGAACGTCCAATTCGTTGAGAATTAGTTATAGTATTGTTTAATGTGTCAGTGGTAGTTGGCACAGATTGCTGCGCATAAAAATTTGCTGTAGCAAATATTGCGAATAGTAGGATGGTTTTTTTCATATACGGATAAAGGTATGAGTTTGTGAAATCGAAAAAATTCAATTTAACATTTCCATAAGAAGAATTTACCGTAGTATTTGCAATTGGTTATTCGTACAACCGCAATTTTTTTTGAAGTAAATTCATTTCCTTTTCCATTCTATTTATGCGCTTCAGCATTTGTTTAATGGCGTCCAATCCTTCGAAATTAATACCTAAATCGTTATGTAGTCGAAACATACGCTCAATTTCCGAAATGTCCTTTTCGTCAATAAAAGCATCGTTTTGCTTCTCTTCAAAAGTAATGAGTCCAAACTCGTGAAGCCTTTCTATAAAAGCATCTTCAATTTGCGTGTGTTTGCAGTAGTGACTTACTAAAATATATTTTTCTCTAGCCATTATCTCAGTTTTGAAAGTTCATAAAACAGTTCTTTTTCTTTATCTGAAAGGTTTTTCGGAAGTTCAATTTTGTAAGTAATATAAAGATCGCCGTGTTGATCTTCCTTTTTATATTTTGGCAATCCTTTACCTTTCAGTTTAACTTTAGTGTCGCTTTGGGTTTCTGGTTTCACTTTTAATTTTACCGCACCGTTTAAGGTTTCAACAGTTATTTCTCCACCCAATAATGCGTTGTAAAGACTTATGTTTTCAGTTTTGTAAATATCGCTGCCCATTCTTTTAAAAGCTGTATTGTTGAAAATTTCGAAAGTAATTAATAAATCGCCTTTTGGGCCTCCATTCAATCCTTCGCCACCGTAGCCTTTTATTTTAATGGTCTGCCCATCTTCAACGCCAGCTGGGATTGTAAGTCTTATTTTTTTATCGCCAATACTAATAGTCTGTTTTTGGCTTTCTAAAACATCGGTTAAGTTTAAACGAAGGGTAGCGTTCATATCCTGACCTTTAAATTGCGAAGTTTGCCTTCTGCCACCACCTCCGCTAAAACCGCCACCGCCGCCAAACATCGATTCAAAAAAGTCTGAAAACTGACTTTCATCAAAACCTTGTCCTCCGCCTGAATAAGATCGTTGTCCGCCAAAGCCTTGCGAACCTTGCTGCTGTCTATTTTTTTTAAAAGTATCGGCGTGCTGCCAGTCTTTACCGTATTGGTCGTACTTTTTACGTTTTTCAGCATCACTTAAAACTTCGTTCGCTTCGTTTATCTTCTGAAATTTTTCTTGTGCAGTTTTATCATTCGGATTTAAATCTGGGTGTAGTTTTCTGGCAAGTTTGCGATAGGCTTTTTTAATATCGGCTGCTGTCGCACTTTTGTCCAGCCCAAGAACTTTGTAGTAGTCTATAAATTCCATTTAAGGTTTTTTGTTTAAGTGTTGAAATTATAAAAAGAATTGGAGCAATTCTATGAGAAGGATCATTAATTCACAAAAATTTAGCAGTCTCCCTAACCCCGAAAGGGGAACTATTGCCTAAATTCCTACACTTTGAGAAGGTTGGAGGGGACCTTACACTCTTTGGAGTTATGGAAACATTTTACTAACAATCATTTTCATTTTATTGTTAATTACTTTCACAAGTATTGGTTTCACAAGTGCTCGCGTATATTTATATTAGCCACCCTACACCCAATCTTATGTCCGATACACAATATACCGAAGACAACATACGCTCGCTCGACTGGAAAGAGCATATCCGGATGCGCCCAGGGATGTATATCGGGAAGCTCGGAGACGGCTCTTCGCCCGATGACGGTATCTATATTCTTCTAAAAGAAGTTATAGATAACTGTATTGATGAATTTGTAATGGGCGCTGGAAAAACCATCGAAGTGCGCATTAAAGATAAAGAAGTGAAAGTTCGCGATTACGGTCGTGGAATTCCTCTCGGTAAAGTGATCGACGTAGTTTCGAAAATGAACACGGGAGGGAAGTACGACAGCCGTGCTTTTAAGAAATCTGTCGGTTTGAATGGGGTTGGTACCAAAGCGGTAAATGCACTTTCATCCTTTTTCCAAGTAGAATCTATTCGCGACAATCAAATGAAAGTTGCAGAGTTTTCTTTGGGTGAACTTACAAACGACCTCGCAATTGAAGAATCGACAAAGCGAAAAGGAACAAAAGTAATTTTTATTCCGGACGAGAGCATTTTCAAAAATTTCAAATACCGCACAGAATATGTGCGAAAAATGCTGAAAAACTACGTCTATCTCAATCCGGGACTGACGATAGATTTTAATGGCGAAAAGTTTTATTCCGAAAATGGATTGAAAGATCTTTTGCAGGAAACTATTAGCGATGAAGATATGGCTTACCCGATTATTCACCTTCGCGGGGAAGATATCGAAGTGGCGATAACGCATAGTAAAACGCAATATAGCGAGGAATATCACAGTTTTGTAAACGGACAGAATACAACCCAAGGTGGTACGCATTTAGCTGCTTTTCGCGAAGCATTAGTAAAAACCATTCGTGAATTTTACAACAAGAATTATGATGCCAGCGATGTGCGAAAAAGTATAGTTTCAGCAGTTAGCATTAAAGTTACAGAACCCGTTTTTGAAAGTCAGACAAAAACGAAGCTTGGCTCAACAGATATGGGTGGCGGACTGCCAACGGTTCGTACGTTTATAAATGATTTCCTCAAAACACAGCTCGATAATTATCTTCATAAAAACCCAGAGGCGGCTGATGGAATTCAGCGTAAAATAGTACAAGCCGAACGTGAGCGAAAGGAACTAAGTGGAATAAGAAAACTCGCCAAAGACCGCGCTAAAAAAGCAAGTCTTCACAATAAAAAATTGCGCGATTGCCGCGTGCATCTTGCAGATATTAAAAATGAAAGAAACTTAGAATCTACTTTGTTTATTACCGAGGGAGATTCTGCGAGTGGTAGTATTACCAAAAGTCGCGATGTAAATACGCAAGCAGTTTTTTCACTTCGTGGAAAACCGTTGAATACATACGGAATGACCAAGAAAATTGTTTACGAAAATGAAGAATTCAATCTTTTGCAAGCTGCACTAAACATTGAAGATTCGATGGAAGATTTGCGATACAATAACATCGTAATTGCAACAGATGCCGATGTGGACGGAATGCACATTCGATTATTGCTAATTACATTCTTTCTTCAATTTTTCCCTGAATTAATAAAAGAGGGACATTTGTATATTTTGCAAACGCCGCTATTTCGCGTTCGAAATAAGAAGAAAACTATCTATTGCTATTCCGAAGAGGAGCGAAGAGACGCGATGGAAGAATTAAAGCCAAAACCAGAAATAACCCGCTTTAAAGGTTTGGGTGAGATTTCGCCGGATGAGTTTGTGCATTTTATAGGAAACGACATTCGTTTAGATCCTGTAATGCTGGACAAATCTATGAGCATTGAAGAATTACTTTCGTTTTATATGGGAAAAAACACGCCCGATAGACAGGAGTTTATTATTGAAAATTTGAAGGTGGAATTGGATCGAGTGGAAGAATAATTAATGTAGGCTCGCGATTTATCGCGTGCAATTGGCAATATATCGTGTGCCAATCGTGAAAATAAACCTTTGTGAATCTCTGTGAAACCTCTGCGCAACTCTGCGTAATAGCTATAGTACAGAGGTTCACAAAGAACCACAGAGTTTCACAGAGGAAAAAAATAGAAAATAAAGAATACAGAATATAAATGAGTGACGAACTCGACAATAACGAAGAACAACAAAACACAGGCCCAGATTATTTGGGTGTAAACGACGATACTTCTGGTGAAACCATTAAAAAGGTAACCGGAATGTACCGCGACTGGTTTTTGGATTATGCTAGCTACGTAATCTTAGAACGTGCGGTGCCTGCAATTGAGGATGGTTTTAAACCTGTTCAGCGTCGTATTATGCAGTCCATGAAAGATTTGGACGATGGGCGCTACAACAAAGTTGCAAACATTGTTGGGCATACTATGCAATATCACCCGCACGGGGATGCCAGTATTGCGGATGCGATGGTGCAAATTGGACAAAAAGATTTACTGATTGATACCCAAGGTAACTGGGGAAATATTCTTACTGGCGACAGCGCAGCAGCTTCCCGATATATTGAAGCACGAATTTCAAAGTTTGGTTTAGATGTAGTTTACAACCCAAAAGTCACTAAATGGCAAGCTTCCTATGATGGGCGTAGAAAGGAACCGATTAATCTTCCAGTAAAGTTCCCGTTGCTTTTAAATCAAGGTGGGGAAGGGATTGCAGTTGGACTTTCAACTAAAATACTTCCGCATAATTTTCTTGAACTTATTGATGCTTCAATTAAGCATTTGCAAGGCAAAAAATTTCAGATTTATCCAGATTTCCCTACGGGTGGAATTATGGATGTTGCCAATTATAATGATGGTATGCGAGGAGGAAAAATCCGAAGTCGTGCAAGAATTAACCAGCTTGATAAAAACACACTCGTAATTACCGAAATTCCCTTTGGAACCAATACTTCATCGCTGATTGATACTATTCTGAAAGCGAATGAAAAGGGGAAAATAAAAATTAAGAAAATAGAGGATAATACCGCTGCTGAGGTTGAAATCCAAATCCATTTACCCAGCGGAATTTCACCTGACAAAACCATTGATGCGCTTTATGCTTTCACGGCTTGTGAGTCGTCTATTTCGCCTTTGGGCTGTGTAATTCAGGATAATAGACCGTTGTTTGTTGGTGTTTCGGAAATGCTTCGCGTAAGTACCGATCGCACGGTTGAGCTTCTTAAAAGCGAACTTCAAATTCAATTAGATGAATTGGAAGAGCAGTGGCACTTTGCTTCTTTGGAACGCATTTTCATTGAAAACAGAATTTACCGCGACATAGAAGAGGAAGAAACTTGGGAGGGGGTAATTGCCGCGATAGATAAAGGTTTGAAACCGCATACCCAACATTTAAAGCGAGCTGTAACCGAAGAAGACATTGTGCGTTTAACTGAAATTCGAATTAAAAGAATTTCTAAATTCGATATTGATAAAGCACAACAAAAGATTGATGCGCTGGAAGATAGCATCGCTCAGATAAAGCATCACTTAGCACATTTAATTGAGTATTCAATCGACTATTTTAAACGACTGAAAAAAGATTATGGCGCTGGAAAGGAACGTAAAACAGAGATCAGAACCTTTGATGATATTGAAGCTACCAAAGTTGTAATCAGAAATACAAAACTCTACGTAAATCGCGCAGAAGGTTTTGTAGGCACGAGCTTAAAACGCGATGAATACGTTACTGATTGCAGCGATATTGACGATATTATTGTCTTCACAGAAGATGGTACAATGATGGTTACCAGAGTGGACGCCAAAACTTTTATTGGTAAAAATATTATTCACGTGGCTATCTTTAAAAAGAAAGACAAGCGCACCATTTATAATATGGTGTATCGCGACGGAGCACGTGGCGCAAATTACGTGAAACGTTTTGCAGTAACATCTACTACGCGCGATAGAGAATACGATATGACCAATGGAAATAAAGGCTCTAAAGCGCTTTATTTTACAGCGAATCCGAATGGGGAAGCTGAGGTTGTAACCATATTTTTACGCCAAAGCGGAAGTATTAAAAAGCTAAAATTCGATTTAGATTTTGCCGATCAATTAGTGAAAGGAAGAAATTCAAAAGGGAATATTGTCACTAAATATTCTATCAGAAAAATTGAATTGAAAGAGAAGGGACTTTCCACGCTAAAGCCTCGTAAAATATGGTTCGACGATTCTGTACAACGTTTAAATGTGGACGATAGAGGTGAGCTTTTAGGTGAATTTCGCAAAGAAGATAGATTGCTTATCGTAAACCAAAAAGGTATTGTAAAAACCGTAATCCCAGACATTCAGCTTCGTTTTGATGATGATGTAATTATTCTTGAAAAGTGGGACCCTAAAAAGCCGTTGAGCGCTATTTATTGGGCAGGCGAAAAGGAGTTGTTTTATGTAAAGCGTTTCTTAGTAGAGCATCCTGATAGAGATGAAACAATTATTTCGGATCACCCCAATTCATATTTAGAAAAAATATTTACCGATTACCGTCCAATGGCCGAAGTGATTTTCGCCAAAAAAAGAGGGCAGGATAGGGAAGAAAACTTAGAACTAAATCTGGAAGAGTTTATCGCCATTAAAGGAATTGCAGCGATGGGGAATCAGCTTACAAAAGATAAAGTTTTGGAAATAAACGCCATGGAATCTTTGCCATACGTGCCGCCATCACCAGTAGAACCTGAAGAAATAGATGTTGTTGATGAAGAAGATTTAGCTTCAGAAGATGAAAATTCACAGGATGAAACTGATTCAGATAAAGAAGACGATTCAAAAACAGGCGAAGGCGGACAGGGGCTGTTGTTTTAACTCTTCAAAAAAACATTAGAAATTCTCACTTTCAACCACCAAACCTTTTGATTTTCAAAAGAAAAACATTATTTTTGCACCCCTCTTAGCGACGAGTCAAGAATAAGAGCTATTAAAACAAAACAAAAAGAACCCTTCTGTGGGATAGTCGCATTAAAAACTTGTAACAAAGCAGAATACAAAACATTGATTTTTTGTCATTTCCGCGAAGGCGGAAATCTCAGAAATCAATTTCACAAACAAATGGCTGATAAAGCAAACAAAGAAGAAGTGCAGGTAGAAGATACCGCAACTCAAAACGAGGAAGCTACAAAACCTCAAAAGGAAGTTTCTCTTAAAGAGAGCAATCCAGACAAATTTCTTGCAGATTTTAACTGGCACAACTATGAAGAAGGAATTGATCCTATCGACGATGGTAAGCTGGAAGAATTTGAAAAATTGGTAGCAGCGAATTTCGTTGACACTTTGGATGACGAAGTTGTTGAAGGAAAAGTGGTTTTCATTACAGATCGTGATGCAATCATTGACATTAACGCGAAAAGTGAAGGTGTTGTTTCTTTAAACGAATTCCGTTACAATCCAGATTTAAAAGTTGGTGACAAAGTAGAAGTATTGATCGACGTTCGTGAGGACAGTACAGGTCAATTAATTCTTAGCCACCGTAAAGCTAGAACCATTAAGGCTTGGGATCGCGTAAATGCTGCCCATGACGAAGCTACAATCGTAAACGGTTACGTAAAATGCCGCACAAAAGGTGGTATGATCGTAGATGTTTTCGGTATCGAAGCATTCTTACCAGGTTCGCAAATTGATGTTAAACCAATCCGCGATTACGATATTTACGTTGGTAAAACAATGGAATTCAAGGTTGTTAAGATTAACCACGAATTTAAAAACGTTGTTGTTTCTCACAAAGCGCTTATTGAAGCGGATATTGAAGAGCAGAAAAAAGAAATCATCGGCCAACTTGAAAAAGGTCAAGTACTTGAAGGTGTTGTTAAAAACATCACTTCATACGGAGTATTTGTTGATCTTGGTGGTGTTGATGGACTTGTTCACATTACAGACCTTTCTTGGTCACGTATCAACCATCCAAATGAGATCGTTGAACTTGATCAGAAATTGAACGTTGTAATTCTTGATTTTGATGAAGATAAAACACGTATCCAATTAGGTCTTAAGCAATTGAATCCTCACCCATGGGAAGCTCTTGGTGAAGAGTTGAAAGTTGGTGATAAAGTAAAAGGTAAAGTAGTTGTTATTGCAGACTACGGTGCATTTATTGAAGTTGCTGAAGGTGTTGAAGGTCTTATCCACGTTAGCGAAATGTCTTGGTCTACACACTTACGTAGTGCACAAGATTTCGTAAATGTTGGTGACGAAGTTGAAGCGGTAATCCTTACAATGGATAAGGAAGAGCGCAAAATGAGCCTTGGTATCAAACAAATGACTCCAGACCCATGGACTGATATTACTACTAAATACCCAGTTGCTTCACGCCACAAAGGTATTGTACGTAACTTCACAAACTTTGGTGTTTTTGTTGAATTAGAAGAAGGTATTGATGGTCTTATTTACATAAGCGATCTTTCTTGGACTAAGAAAATCAAACACCCAAGCGAGTTTACCAACATTGGTGACACTCTTGAAGTTGTTGTATTAGAATTAGATGTTGAAGGTCGTAAACTAAGTTTAGGTCACAAACAAACTGAAGAAAACCCTTGGGATAAATACGAAGCTGAATTTGCTGTTGGAACTAAGCACACTGCTGCAATTGCAGAAGTAGTAGACAAAGGAGCAACAATAAACTTTAACGAGGATATCGTAGCATTCGTACCAAGCCGTCACCTTGAAAAAGAAGATGGTTCTATGTTGAAGAAAGGTGATGAAGCAGAATTCCAAATTATTGAGTTCAACAAAGAATTCAAGAAAGTGGTTGCTTCACATATGATCCTTCACAAAGAAGAAGAAGCGAAAATTGTAAAAGAAGCTGTGAAAAAACAAGCAACTTCTCAAGAAGAGGCAAAAACCACTTTAGGTGATGCTAACTCTGCGCTTCAGGCACTTAAAGACAAAATGGACGGTAAAGTATAATCGTATCATTTTATAAATACTAAAAAGCCTTCCGGAAACGGGAGGCTTTTTTTATTGGGTTAAATTGAAAATATAAAGCTATTTGAAATCTGGAGTCACTTTTTCTTCAACTCAAAATCTGAAGAAATAATTAAAATTGCTTGAAAGTGTATTCTATAATTACAAAATTGACTAATTTCAAAACTTTTTTAAATCAAAAGATGAAATTAAGAATTCTTACACCGCTACTGCTTTTATTGACGCTCTCTTGCGCTACTCCAAAAAAAGCATCGAAAGGCAAAGCTGAAACTGCCGAGAAAAGTTCAGACAAAGATAAGGTTGCAATTAAACCTTACGGTAAAGTAATAACCAAGGAAGCCAAAACAGACGACGGGCTGTTTAAAGTGCATACCGTAAAAGAAGAATATTTCTACGAAATACCAGATTCACTTTTTGGAAGAGAAATGTTGATGGTAACACGTATTGCAAAAACTGCGACCAATATAGGTTTTGGTGGCGGAAAAACAAACACCCAAGTGCTTCGTTGGGAAAAAAGACCAAGCAAAGTATTACTTCGGGTGGTTTCGCATCAAATTTTTGCAGCAGATTCGCTTCCAATTTACGAAGCGGTGGTAAATTCAAATTTTGAACCCGTTCTTTTTTCATTTGATATTAGAGCTTTCGGAAAAGACAGTACTTCAACAGTTATTGATGTAAACAAACTTTTTGAAACGGACGTAAGACCTTTAGGAATGCCGAATGAGTATCGTGAAAAATATAAAATCACAAGTCTTGAAAAGGAGCGTTCGTATATAGAAACAATCAAATCTTACCCATTAAATATAGAATCGCGCCACGTAAAAACGTATGCTGCCAAAGAAGCTCCAAGCAATTCAGACTTAGGTTCAATTTCTGTAGAAATGAACAACAGCATGGTTCTTTTGCCTAAAGTACCAATGAAGAGGCGCTATTTTGATGAGCGTGTGGGCTGGTTTGCTCGCGGACAAACAGATTACGGTCTAGACAACCAAGAAAGTAAAACCATAAAATATCTGGACAGATGGCGATTAGAAGTTAGAGATGAAGACAAAGCCGCTTTTGAAAGAGGAGAATTAGTAGTTCCGAAGAAGCAAATAGTTTATTACATAGATCGTGCAACTCCCGTAAAATGGAGACAATACATAAAACAAGGAATTGAAGATTGGCAAGTAGCTTTTGAAGCTGCTGGTTTTAAAGAAGCAATTATCGCGAAAGATCCGCCAACTATTGCAGAAGACCCAGAATGGTCGCCAGAAGATGTGCGTTATTCTGTGGTTCGCTATTTGGCTTCACCAATCCCAAATGCAAATGGACCGCACGTAAGCGATCCGCGTAGTGGGGAGATATTGGAGAGCGATATAAACTGGTATCACAACGTTATGACCTTATTGCGCAACTGGTTCTTTGTGCAAACAGCTGCAATAAATCCAGATGCAAGAGGCGTAGCCTTTAAGGATGAAATTATGGGAAGATTGATTCGTTTTGTTTCTTCGCACGAAGTAGGTCACACATTAGGCTTGCCACACAATATGGGTAGCAGTGTTGCCTTTCCTGTAGATTCGCTGCGTTCTGTAGATTTCACTAAAAAGTACGGCACAGCGCCTTCTATTATGGATTATGCGCGTTTCAACTACGTAGCACAACCTGGAGATGGAGATGTTGCGTTAATGCCAAATATTGGTGTTTACGATAAATATGCCATTGCTTGGGGTTACAAACCATTGCCAAATTTATCTGCAGAAGAAGAAAAGAAAACTTTGGATTCTTGGATTCTTGAGCACGCTGGCGATCCAATGTATCGTTTCGGGAAGCAGCAATCTGGCGGTGTAATAGATCCGAGTAGCCAAACTGAAGATTTAGGCGACGATGCCGTAAAAGCAAGTATGTACGGTATTGCAAACTTAAAACTCGTAGTTCCAAAACTTATTGAATATACTAAGGAAGACGGGAAGGATTACGAAGATCTTTCAAAAATGTATGATCAGATAGTTGGGCAGTTTAATAGATATATGGGTCACGTGTCGGCAAATATTGGCGGTGTTTATGAATACTACAAAACATACGATCAAGATGGTGCTGTTTATACTCATGTTCCAAAAGCGAAACAGGAAGAAAGCATGGTTTTTGTACAGGAGCAGCTTTTTGCAACTCCGCAATGGTTGCTTGACGAAGATATTTTCAATAAAATTCAATTTGACGGTAGTGTTGAAAATGTAAGACAATTGCAAGCTAAAACACTCGACAATATTCTTGATTTCGGAAGAATGGCGCGTATGATTGAAAACGAATCTATTAATAAAAGTGAAAGTTATTCGTTGCTTGAAATGATGGAAGATTTGCGAAACGGAATCTTTAGCGAACTTAAAACAGGAAAAGCAATTGATACGTATAGAAGAAACCTACAACGTGCATACATTGACAGGCTGGCGTATTTAATGACGAATGAGCAGGAGGGAAGAAATCGCACTAAGGTAGATGTAAACCAAAGCGACATACGTTCTGTAGCTCGCGCAGAGCTTAAAACGCTGGAAGATGATATTCGGAAAGCATCTGGAAGAACGAGTGATAAAATGAGCAGAATTCATCTGTTAGACTTGCGGGAGCGAATTAATATTATTTTAAATCCGTACGCTAAACAGTAAAAGGAATTTTATTTTTTGAAAACGAAATGGCCTGTCTTAATAAGAGACAGGCTTTTTTTTTGAAGGAGATTTAAAAGTTCTGCAGCCTAATTCCGCAATCATTTTTAATCGAAATTAAATTCTTCACTTTTAAAAAAATAAAAATGTATTTTTGTCTCCAGTGCCGATAGCTATCGGTATTAATTCAGACTTTCCTATGAGCCAAAAAGTGTTACTGAACGCGACCGAGATAAACATTGCGCTTAACCGTTTGGCTTGCCAATTGATCGAAAAACACGACGATTTCTCCAAAACCGTACTTATCGGAATTCAGCCGCGCGGGGTTTTTCTAGCTGAAAGACTAAAAACACTGCTGGAAACCGAATACCATATTAAGAATATAAAACTAGGGTATTTGGACATAACTTTTTTTCGAGACGATTTCCGAAGAGGTGATAAACCGCTGGAAGCCAACAAAACCCGTATCGATTTTATTATTGAAGATAAAAATGTTGTTTTTATAGACGATGTTCTTTTTACAGGAAGAAGCATTAATTCTGCGTTAACAGCTATGCAATCCTTCGGAAGACCTTTGGAGATTGAGCTGTTAACATTAATTGATCGTCGTTTTAGTCGTCATTTGCCTATTCAGCCTGATTATCGTGGCAGACAGGTAGATGCTATTAATGGCGAAAAGGTAAAAGTTTGCTGGAAAGAGAATGATGGGGAAGATGCTGTTTACCTTGTTAAAAGTTAGTTGTTTAATGATAATTGTGAAAACCAATAGCAATAAACGGATAACAGAAAATTTATAACCGATAACAGATAACCGAAAATGGAACTAAGTGTAAACCACTTATTGGGAATTAAATACATCACCGAAGCAGATATTCAACTCATCTTCGAAACGGCAGATCATTTTAAGGAGGTTATTAATAGACCCATTAAAAAAGTCCCTTCCCTTCGCGATATTACCATTGCCAATCTTTTTTTCGAAAACAGTACCCGAACAAAACTTTCTTTTGAACTAGCTGAAAAGCGTCTCTCGGCAGATGTAATTAATTTTGCATCCTCCAGTTCTTCGGTTACAAAAGGCGAAACGCTAATTGATACCGTAAACAATATTCTTTCAATGAAAGTGGATATGGTAGTAATGCGCCATCCCAATCCGGGAGCGGGAGTATTTCTTTCAAAACACGTAAAAGCAAGTATAATTAACGCTGGCGATGGCGCACACGAACACCCAACACAGGCACTGCTCGATGCCTATTCAATTCGAGAAAAGTTGGGCGATGTGGCAGGAAAAAAAGTTGTAATAGTTGGTGATATCCTTCATTCACGAGTTGCATTGTCTAATATTTTCGCACTTCAAAAACTTGGAGCAACGGTTAAGGTTTGTGGCCCTAAAACGCTAATTCCGAAATATATAGAGAAACTTAATGTGGAAGTTGAAACCAACCTTCGCAAAGCGTTGGAATGGTGCGATGTGGCAAATATGCTTCGTGTGCAAAACGAACGGATGGACATTAGTTATTTCCCAACAACTCGAGAATACACCCAGCAATTCGGATTAAATAAAGCAATTCTTGATTCGTTAAATAAAGAAATCGTAGTGATGCACCCAGGCCCAATTAATCGCGGCGTGGAAATTACTAGCGATGTGGCGGATAGCAAACAATCTATAATTTTAGGACAAGTTCAAAACGGTGTTGCCGTTAGGATGGCGGTAATTTATTTATTGGCTTCAAAAATTGGTAAAAACTAAATATTAACTATAAAAACACGTCGAAGTTTATTCTGTTTAATAAACAAAAGACAACTAATTTTATGAAAATTGAGAATCACCCAAATTTCGTGGTCCTTGAGGATGAAAAGGACGATATAATAGACTTTGCCTCGTTTATCGAGAGTCAAGTTCCTTCAAATTACAAAGGTCAAAACGTGGTTTTGAATCTTTTGAAATACGATTCAATAGAGCTGCCGCATTTATTGCAGTTTATCAAAACTTCTAACCTCCACCGCAAAACAAAGCAATCTTTTATAATCGTTAATGACGCAATAGAAATTGACGAAATACCTTTTGAAATGATCGTTGTTCCAACTCTCCGAGAAGCGGGAGACATCGTTGAAATGGAAGAGATTGAAAGAGACTTAGGGTTTTAAAAAAAGTTTGTAGCTTCAGTTTACAGTTACAGGTTACTATTATGCTACACCTATATACTTTTGCCAACTGCCACTGCTACTGAAAACTTATTTATGAAACTAACAATCCTAGGATGTCATTCCGCAACACCAACAGCCTCAGCCCACCCAACGTCGCAGGTTTTGGAAATAAAGGGACATTTGTTTTTGATTGATTGTGGTGAGGGTACGCAAATGCAACTACGAAAATGCAGAGTTAAATTTTCCCGAATTAAGCATATTTTTATTTCACACTTACACGGCGATCACTTTTTTGGATTGCCAGGTTTAATTTCCACTTTTCTGCTTTTGGGTCGGGAAGCGGAATTGCACATTTATGGCCCAAATGGTATAAAGGAAGCTATTTTACTTCTCCTAAAATTAGGGAAATCGTACACCAATTATCCGCTCTATTTTCACGAGTTGGAAGAAACTACTCCCCAAATTATTTTTGAAGATGATAAGGTTACTGTAGAAACAATACCGCTAGATCACAGGGTTTATACCAACGGATTTCTTTTTAAAGAAAAACCGGACGACCGAAAATTAGATGTTGAAAAGGCCCGAAAACTCAATATAGATTTAAGCTATTACAACAAGATAAAACAAGGTTTTGATGTTGAGAATAGGGCGGGCAAACTGATACCCAATAAAGAAATAACTTTTGATCCGCCACCGCCAAAAAGTTACGCCTATTGCAGCGATACGGCCTATTACCCTGAAATAGTGCCTCAAATTGAAAATGCGACAGTTTTATACCACGAATCTACTTTTTTGGAAGAGCACCACCATCTTTGCGATAAAACCAAACACAGTACTGCAAAAGAGGCTGGAGTGATTGCCAGAAAGGCAAAGGTTGGAACTTTAATACTCGGTCACTACTCCGGACGTTACGGCAATTTGGAGCTTTTCCGAAAAGAGGCGCAGGAGGTATTTGATAATGTGGAATTGGCCGAGGACGGGAGAGTCTTTGTGTTCTGAATTATTTATTTGTATTTTTATTGCAACCACCATCTTGTTATTTATAGAAATATGAAAAAAACAGTTCTCCTTTTTTTACTGCTGCCGACAATGATGATTAGTTATTCACAATATACATCTATTCCAGATCCTTTTTTTGAAAATTTTTTAGAAGCCAACGGCATGGGTGATGGCGTACCGGGAAATGGGCAGGTGCTTACCGCAAATATTGAAAACGTGATTACCTTAGATCTTGATTCTCAAATTGGGGTTACAGATTTAACTGGAATAGAGGACTTTATAGCACTCGAATGGTTGGATTTTAGTTATAATTTGGTGGAACAGGTAGATCTTTCACAAAATACAATGCTTAAAACGCTGGGCTGCACATTTAATCCATTGACCAGTTTGGATTTGTCGAACAATACACAATTGGAGTGGCTTAGCTGTCAAGGCAGTCAATTAACTAGTTTACTGTTAAATAGTCAAATGTTAGTGGTAGTGGAGTGTTTTGAAAATTATTTGACATCACTCGATTTATCCAATGTGCCATCTTTGATTGAAATTGATTGTAGCCAAAATCAAATTTCAGCATTGGATCTTTCTCAGAATCTTTTTTTAGAAGTACTTTCTTGTTCTTCAAACAATATTGCCTCTTTAGACACCTCTAATAATCCAGAGCTTTTTTATTTGGTTTGTGGTAGAAACGATATAGAGAGTTTGGATCTAACTCAAAATCCTGCCCTAACACTCTTATTGGCTCCATTTATGCCCCCATTAAATCATCTAGACCTACGCAACGGTAATAATGAAAATATAGGCTCCTTCAATGTTTTTGGCACAGATAACCTACAATGTATCTTTGTGGACGACGCCAGTGCCACCTATCTGGATGATTGGTACAAAGATCCGTTTACCACTTTTGTGAACAACGAGGCGGAGTGTGATGCTTTGGGAAATCAAGAATTTGTTGTGGTGCCATTCAGGATTTTTCCCAATCCGGCAAAAACCTATTCTAATATTTCGTCGAAAGTAGAAGGTGAGTACTCATTGATTTCCGTGCAGGGTAAAATAGTGCGTTCGGGCACTCTGAATGTCGGGCTATCCAGAATTCCGGTTGATGGACTTTTAAGTGGGCTTTATATTTTAAGGGTCTTTTCAGCTAATGGTACTACAACCCAAAAAATAGTAGTGGAATAGTTTTTTCAAAAAAAAAGATAATTCGTCTTTAGCTCCGCTTCAATCTTGTTTTCAATTTCTTTTTCAATTTCAACCATAATTTTAATACATATTTAATATCCCACTGTTTTATAGCTTCGCTAAAACTCTTAACTTGCGTTAAAACTTTTGCAATGGCCGAAAAACTTCACGAATACCGAAAATCTTACGAAAAAGGAGCTCTTTCTGAAACATCGGTTGATGAAAACCCGATGCAACAATTTAGAACTTGGTTTTTTGAAGTGAAGGATAGCGGCGGCGTAGATGAAGTAAATGCTATGACCATTGCTACCATCGGTGCCGACGGTTTTCCGAAGGGTAGAGTAGTGCTATTGAAAAAATACGACGAATACGGTTTCTATTTTTACACCAATTACAATAGCGAAAAGGGCAAATCTATAGCTAATAATAACAAAGTTTCGCTTTCGTTTTTTTGGCCAAATATGGAACGGCAAATAATTATAAAAGGAATGGTTGAAAAAACTTCGGAAGCAGATTCTACCAATTACTTTCATTCCCGCCCAAAGGGAAGTCAGTTGGGCGCTGCGGTTTCGCATCAGAGTACAGTGGTAGCATCGCGCGAAGTTTTAGAAAAAAATCTTGCTAAGCTCGAAAATGAATATAATAACAAAGAAGTGCCAAAACCAGCCGATTGGGGCGGATATTTGGTAAAACCTATATCAATTGAATTCTGGCAAGGCAGGCCCAATAGGCTGCACGACAGGATTCGTTATACTTTAAAAAATAACGATTGGCTAATTGAGAGATTAGCACCTTGATTATTTACGATTAAAGAATTAAAACTTTACGAATCCCGAACAATTAAAAGCATGAAAACATTATACTTAGTCCGCCACGCAAAATCATCATGGAAACACGACGTCGACGATCACAAACGCCCTCTAAAAAGCAGGGGAGAACGCGATGGACAAATGGTTTCAAAAAAGGTTGCAGCTGCAATTGAAGCTCCTCAAAAAATGATTAGTAGCGATGCCACACGTGCGCTTTCTACAGCTCAATTTTTTAAAGAAGCACTGAAAGTTGAAGATGCAAATTTTGAAACAAATCACGAACTTTACGACTTTAGCGGTCAGAATGTAATGCGAATGATTAAGTCGTTACCAGACAGCCTAGATAAAGTAATGCTCGTAGGTCATAACCACGCTTTTACTTCGGTTGCAAATATGCTGGGAAATAATTACATTGATAATGTTCCCACTTGCGGCTTCGTGATGCTGGAGTTTGACGAAAAGAAATGGAGCGAAATAACTACGGGTAAAACCGTTAAAACAATTTTCCCAAGGGATCTTAAATAATGACCGAAAAAGTTGATATAAATACCCAAGTCCGCAATGTATACAACAACAGGGAGCTAAGCTGGTTGCAGTTTAACGCACGTGTTTTACAGGAAGCGAATGACAAAAAACTCCCTTTAATTGAAAGACTTCGATTTTTGGGAATTTTTTCGAATAATCTAGATGAATTCTTCAAAGTGCGCTACGCAACCATTAAACGTATTGTTGAAGCTGGAAAAATGGGGCGCAACTTTTTGGGCGGTATTTCGGCAAAAGATCTTTTAGAACAAATTACCCAAACAGTAATAGAACAACAAGCACATAGCTTGAATATTTTGAGCGATATTCAAAAAGAACTTCGCAAGGAAAACATATTTATTATAAACGAAACGGAGGTTTCTCCAGATCAGGAAAAATTCATTTCAGAATACTTTGTTAGGTATGTAAGTCCAGCCATGATGACTATTATGATTGGGGAATTAGAAGAATTTCCAAGTTTAAGAGATAGTGCCGCTTACCTTGCGGTTACGATGGTTATGAGCAAGGATGACGATACTTTTGAAGCAAAACAGAACTATGCACTTATTGAAATTCCACGAACAATAGATCGTTTTGTTGTGCTTCCGCCGCAAGGGGAAAAACAATATGTTATTATCTTAGACGACCTTATTCGCTATTGTCTTCACAATATTTTCAGCATTTTTAAATATGAAACTATTTCGGCTCATATGATAAAAATTACCCGCGATGCCGAATTAGATATAGACAGCGATTTAAGTCGAAGTTTTATTGATAAAATTTCAAAAAGCGTTAAGAACCGAAGCACGGGCGATCCCGTACGTTTTGTTTACGATAAAAGTATAAATAAAAAAACGCTTCAGTTTCTTTTAGACAAAATGGGGATTGATAAAACCGATAGTATTATTCCCGGCGGACGTTACCACAACAGGCGCGATTATATGGATTTTCCGCGTTTGGGTAGACCCGATCTTCAATACGCAAAACAAGAACCTTTACCTATTCCAGGCTTGAGTTTACAAGGAAGCTTGTTTGATAAAATAGTGGAGAAAGACTACTTGTTACATGCGCCTTACCAAACCTTTATGTATGTAATTAAGTTTTTACGTGAAGCGGCGCTGGACCCAAAAGTGAAATCCATTAAAATTACTATTTATCGCCTGGCGGAAGTATCGCACATTGCTAGTTCGCTAATTAATGCGAAGAAGAACGGAAAAGAAGTAACCGTACAAATTGAGCTACAAGCCCGTTTTGACGAGGAAGCAAACATTAAATATGCCGAATTGCTGCAGAGTGAAGACATACGTTTAATTTTTGGCGTAAAAGGATTGAAAGTTCACTGTAAAGCTTGTCTAGTTGAAAGAATTGAAAACAACAAAATTGTTCGTTACGGAATTTTAAGCACGGGGAATTTTAATGAATCTACCGCCAAACTTTATACAGATTACACCCTTTTTACAGCAGATCAGAAAATCTGTAAAGAGATAAAAAAGGTGTTTGAATTTTTTGAAGTGAATTATTTGGTTCGCAACTATCGCCATTTAATTGTTTCGCCACATTATACCCGAAAGGCAATTTATAATTTAATTGATGTCGAAATAAAAAATAAAAAGGCTGGTTTACCTAGTGGAATAAAACTGAAACTTAACAGTCTATCAGACTTTAAGATGATCGATAAACTCTACGAAGCGAGTAGGGCAGGCGTGAAAATTAAAATGATAGTTCGTGGCATTTGTTGTTTGATTCCTGGTGTAAAAGGCATGAGCGAGAATATTGAAGCAATTAGTATTGTAGGAAAATATTTAGAGCATCCGCGATTGTTCATTTTCGAAAATGGTGGCGATACTAAAGTGTATATTTCTTCCGCAGATTTTATGGGAAGAAATCTAGACAATAGAGTGGAAATTTCCTGTCCAATTTACGATGCAGATATTAAGAAAGAAATACTAGAAAATTTTGAAATAGGCTGGAGCGATAATGTAAAAGCACGTGTAATAAGCATTAAGAATGACAATGCTTATCTAAAAAACAACAAGCCGCCCGTGCGTTCCCAGTTCAAAATGTATGATTACTATTTAAATAAACTTGAAGTATACTGATTTGTTAAACATAGAAAAATACGGTGCTGTAGATATAGGCAGTAACGCCATTAGGTTGTTAATTGTTTCTGTGGTAGAGCAGGAAGGAAAGGATACGCTTTTTAAAAAAACATCATTAGTACGAGTTCCAATACGTTTGGGCGCGGAAGTTTTTCTTAATGGAAAAATTTCTGATGCAAGTGCAGACAGAATGATTGATGCTATGCAAGCATTCAAGCTTTTGATGAAAACTCATAATATAAAGCGCTACCGTGCGTGCGCTACTTCGGCGATGCGTGAAGCTTCTAACGGGTATCAAATTGCTGAAACAATTAAAGATAGAAGTGGCATTTCTATAAATATTATTGACGGTAAAGACGAAGCAGATATTATTGCTTCAACAGACCTAAAAAGTTTGATTGACAACGATAAGGCTTTTTTATACGTAGATGTAGGTGGTGGGAGCACCGAGTTAACCGTTTTTGCAAATGGTGAAAACATCACCTCCAAAAGTTTTAAATTGGGAACGGTGAGACTGTTAGAAGGTCTTGTTGATCAGCAAATTTGGGACGAAATGGAAACTTGGATTAAAGAAAAAACCAAAGGTTTTAAAAGAATTTCATTAATAGGTAGCGGCGGAAACATTAATACTATCTTCAAAAAGAGCGGTAAAAAAATAGGGAAACCACTTAGCTATTTTTATCTATCATCTTATTACGAACTAATTAAATCGCTCACTTTTGAAGAGCGCATTACCGAACTAGATATGAATCCAGATCGGGCAGATGTGGTGATTCCTGCAACGCGGATTTACTTATCTGCGATGAAGTGGAGCAAAGCAAAGAATATTTTTGTGCCTAAAATAGGGCTGAGTGACGGTATTGTGCGGAGCCTTTACAACGAAAAGATTGCCGCAGCTATGAAGGTTAATTCGTGATTTTTAAAATATTCTCGACCCTTAGCTTATCTTTTTATCAAAGGCATTTTCAAGTTGTGAAGAAATATCGGTATGATGATGAACCAATTTCCATTCGCCATTTTCTAATTTAAATATATTTGTAGCTCTGTGGCTTACGCTAACTGCCTTACCCTCGGGGCTTGTGTTTTCTCCTTCTTCTACGCAACTAATATATCCCAAATCAGTGCCCACAAATGCTTTTGGGTTCTTGCAGATAATCTTGCCTCCTAATTTCATTGCGGCTACTTCTTCAAAATCTTTGCTTATCGAATTCCAACCTGTTAGGCAACCCCCAAAAGGTCCCATGTATGTAATAGAATCAGTATGTGACCATAGATTGTTTAGAATCTTTAGGTCGCCTTTAAACATATCATTTAGACCAACATATAATCGATTATTAGCTTCTATAAGTTTTTCTGTATTCATATTATTAAAATTTTGTAGTTAGTTGTGAGATGTTTTAGCAAGAGTTTCAAAAATTTTTTTCAACTGAAAAAAATACAAAGAGCGGTGCACTTAATTTACTGACTTTTAATAGTGTATTTCAATCTATTGTTTTTGCTAGCGGTATTCTCCATTTGGTCTAGCAACAGATCCGTCTATGGACTAATACATTTTATTTTTGTTTGCTGAAGTTTTTGGGATTTGTTGAATTGAATCCCAATGTTCCACAATTTTACCTTCTTTATCAAATCTAAAAAAATCCATGGTTACGTATTCATCATCCCCAGGCCAAATTTGATGTGTATGCAAAGCCACCAAATCGCCTTCAGTTATTGCTCTGACGAACTTAATTGATTTATTAGGATATTCAATCTGCATTCGCTCAAAATATGCTATAAAACCTTCGAGACCATTTTCAACAGCGGGATTATGCTGTATATATTCCGAACCAACATATAATTCGGTAGCCTTTCTCGGATTCCCTTCATAAGCCATTTTATAAAATTCAATGGCATTTTTCTTCATTGCTTCATTCATCGTTTGTGCTTTTTTGACATCAATTATTTAATGCAATTTCGATATTTTTCCGAGTAGATTTTTTGCTTTCCTAATTACAATGGCCCATTTGCTTCAACTCGTCCATTAGTATTTAAAAACCTAACAAAATTAATCTTTCCGAATAAGCTGCAAAGCATCGAGACGTACCCTCGCTTTTTTCATAATTGTAGCCAATGTTGAGCGTGCTTCAATGGCTGCTTCAATTTCATCTATTCTAATGTGTTTGTTCTTCTTTTTCAAGGAAGTAAGCCTATCTATTTCGTGATTAAGTTTAAGGTTCATTCTGTCCAAACCTTTACTTATTTCCACTTCTCCCAGTTTCTTTGCTATTTCCGTGGCAGATGAAATCATTTTAGGCAGAAGTGTTTCTACAAACGTATCATTATCCAATAACGCGTCTATGCTCCCAGCGATTAAATTCTTGTTGAGCATTTCAACAGGAAAGCTGTTTGTTACTTCTTTTCCAGTATGATCTACTATAATTCTTATCGGGGTATGAGGTAGGAATCGGTCTATATCAATACTTTCTTGGCCTGCTGTTTCTAGAACAAAAATTAATTCAAGTAATAGCGCAGGTTTCCCAGTTCCTTGAATAAGTCCGAAACTCGCGCTTCCTAATGTTGAGCTTAAAACCATATCGATCGCGCCGGTTGCCATAGGGTGATCCCAACTTAAAAAACTAACATCTTCTCTGCTAAGTGCGCGTTTTCTGTCGAATGTAACTTGTATTCCTTCGCGCGGAATTGACGGAAATACTTCTGAGTTAAATGATGCAGGATGCAGCAAATAGGTGCGAGCAGCAATATCCTCCATATCTACATCAAATTGCTCAAAGACTTTTGTTAAATAGATTTCAAGGGCTAAATCTTTATCTTCAGCTTTAATTTGCTCAATTAGCTTTTTCGCAACTTTTGGGCGAAATGAATTCATTTCTAAAAGTTTATCACGTCCTTCAGAAAGGTTTTTCTTTAGTTCTTTTTGGAAATTAGCTGTTTCAGCAATCAATATTTCCAATTCAGAACTTGCCGCTTCAAATGATGGTTTTTTGGAAATGCTTAGTAATCGTTCGCTAAATAATTTCGAAATAATATTCCCGCCTTCAAGATTCGTATTAAAGGCATTCAAACCTTCATGAAACCATTTAACAACAAGACTTTGTGGGCTATCAACAAGAAAGGGGATGTGAATATGGATATCTTTTTTCTGTCCTATTCGATCTAGGCGACCTATTCGCTGCTCTAATAATTCTGGGTGAAATGGTACATCAAAAAGAATAAGGTGATGTGCAAATTGAAAGTTTCGACCTTCACTACCTATTTCTGAACAAAGTAGGATTTGAGCACTATCGAGTTCTGCAAACCAAGCTGCATTTTTATCCCGTTGCACAAGGGTGAGATCTTCGTGAAAAACGCCAACATTTTGCTTAATGCGTTTACTTATGGCAGCTTCTAATGCTAAAACCTTTTCTTTAGAACTGCAGATGAGAAGTATTTTTGCAGGATATATTTCCTCCATTTTCTTCAAAACCCACGCTACTCGAGGATCTTTATTAAACCAAAATTGTGGTTCTCCATTTGCTTCTGAACCACTTTTATTATCGAATAAAAATTCTTTTGTTGCACGTTCAATCCAAAGGCTGTGATTTTCTTCAGCTTGAATAGGATTTAAATGCGCAATTCGTTTAGGGAAGCCGCTCATTGCTAAACGCGTATTTCGAAATAAAACCCTACCTGGCCCGTGTTGATCGAGCAAATCTTCAATTAGGTTGAGCTTTGAAGTTTCGTTTTTAACGTCTAAAGCTTTGATTCTTTCTTTTGAAAAAGTAGTTTCCAAAAGCTTTAAATCTTTCGACTTTAAATCATTATTTGAAGATAGTTTTTCAACAAGACTGGCAATTTCCTTATTGCCTTCAGATTCGCTTATAAAATCGTTGTAGTTATTATACCTAACAGGATCGAGTAAACGTAGTCGTGCAAAATGACTTTCAACCCCCAATTGTTCTGGCGTGGCAGTAAGAAGTAGCAATCCTTTTGTTGCTTGGCTTAATAATTCTACTATGCTATATTCTGGGCTTACATCGTTTAAAGACCATTCAAGATGATGGGCTTCGTCAACTACAAGCATATCCCAATTTGCCGAAATGGCTTGTTGACTTCGTTTTTTTGAAGATGCTAAAAATTCAATACTGCAAATTATAAGCTGATTATCGAGAAAAGGATTTCCATCGGGCGCGCTATTTTCCAGCGCAACACAACGTTCTTCATCAAAAATATTGAACCACAGGTTAAATTTTCGCAACACCTCTACAAACCATTGGTGTACGAGCGATTCTGGCACAAGAATAAGCACTCTTGAAATACGTCCAGTAACCAATAATCGGTGCAAAATCAAACACGCCTCAATCGTTTTTCCAAGTCCAACCTGATCTGATAACAGAACGCGAGGCGCAAATCGCGAACTCACTTCGTGCGCAATATAAAGTTGATGCGGAATTAAATCTATTTTACCGCCAACAAAGCCGTGTACTGGAGAAATTCGTCTTTTATAATTGTTGTAGAGCGTTTCTCTGCGTAGCGTAAATATTTCAGGCGAATCAACCTCGCCCGCAAAAAGCCTATCAGCAACACTATTTGTAATCGTACCTCCGTCAAGTTCCGCTTCTTCTAATTTTCTACCGTTTCCAAAATACACATAAAGCCCGTCCACGAGTTTCACTTGCTCAATTAGCATCGATTGCCCTTGCTTATCTACTATGGAATCTCCGGGTTTAAAAATAGTTCGGCGCAACGGAGCGCTTTCTGTTGCATACAGTCGCGTTTCGCCTGAAATTGGGAAATGTATTTGCACCTTTCCTTTGCTAACTTCTGTTACAATGCCAACTCCAAGTTCAGGTTCGCCTAAACTGGTATATCTTTGATTAGGAAAAAAATCTCCCATATTTAATGTTTCTTGTTTAGATTTTAGTCGCAATTCTCAACAGCAAAAGACTTTCAATTCAGAAAGAAAACTCTTTAAAATTTTATTTGCTGTTTTGCGTTTTTAGATTCCGAATACCTTCATAAACCACTATACTTACTGCATTAGCGAGGTTTAAACTTCGAATGTGAGGGCTGAAAATTGGGATAGTAAATACTGAATTTATATTTTCTTCCACAATATTTTTAGGCAATCCAACCGATTCTTTTCCAAAAACTAAAAACATATCGTCCTCGTAATTTATGGCAGTGTAATCTTGACTGCCGTGACTGGAAAGGTATGCAAACTGTTTTCCTTTATTTTTTGCATAAAAGTCTTCGAGATCCTCATATATGAAAAGCGAAACATGCTGCCAATAATCTAATCCAGCTCTTTTTACACGCTTGTCATTTAATTCGAAACTAAATGGTTTTACGAGGTGTAAATTCGAACCAGACGCTAAACTTAATCTACCGATGTTCCCTGTATTCATAGGTATTTCCGGTTCAATTAGTACAATGTTAAATGCCATTTTTTAATGTTTATGTTTTGTGATGGATTGGAATAGTATTGATTGTGTTAAGTCCCGCAGACGTTTACCTCTTTAAATGTAAATAATAGTCTCTCGTTTCTTTATCGAATTTCTCAATTGCATAGCGAAGCGTAATTCTGGACATTTTGGTGGCGTGTTTATTGAGGAAATTCTTCAGCATTTCTTCATTTCGTTTTCCAGCTTCTCTGATCCAACTTCCAACGGCTTTTTGCACATATTCGTCTTTGTCGCTAACAAGAATTTCGGCAATTTTAAACGTGCCTTCTATTTCATTTTTTCGAATAAAATAGTACGTACTCACAATAGCCGTTCTTCGTTCCATTGGATTGCTAGATTTTGCTAAATCGTACAAAGGTTTTCTATCCTTGTCAAATAAATATCCTCCAACTACATAAGGTGCAGCCCTATCCACTAAACCCCAATTGTCAATCCACTTATGATTTTCAATATACGCTAGGTAAATAGCTTTCCTTTCTTCTTTAGAAGTTTTCTTATTTCGAGCCTTCCAATCTAAAATAGCAATTGCTCCAATACGGTGATTTTCATTTTTATCTTTTAGCAATTTCACAACCTCAATTACCGGAGTATTTTGAAATTCTTTAGCTAAAGAAAACAACTCCCTTTTGGGAATTTCTTTCGAATAATCTTGACTAATTATTTCTAAAGTCGCTATAAATTCTTTAGCGGTCATTTAAATTGTATTTTTTTCAGTTTGAAAGCAGCGGTGAAAGCAATAGTTATTCTTTCATAAAAGCAATTAATGGTTGAATAAAGCTATCAAACTTTTCAATATGAGGTAAATGCCCTACGTTTTCAATTTCCACTAATTTTGCATTAGGGATTTCCTTTTGAGTTCGTTTACCCAATTCATCGTATAATCCCATTGTTTTTCTAACATCTTCAGTAACAAGAGGCTTTCCAAGGGCTGTTCTATCTCTAGTGCCGATAATTAAAAGGGTAGGAGCGGTAATGTTTTTAAATTCGTAAACAACAGGTTGCGTAAAAATCATATCGTACGTTAAAGCCGAATTCCAAGCAATTTTTTCATAATCTGAATTTAATGTCCAGCCCGCTAAAAGGTTCACCCATTGGTCGTATTCTGGTTTCCATTTATTATCGTAATAATTTACTAATTGATATTTTTTAATACCCTCGAAGGAGTTTTTAAGTTCGTTATTATACCACCATTCTACAGGTTTGTACGGTACTTTTAATTTCCAATCTTCTAATCCAATTGGGTTTTCTAAAATCAATTTTTCGGTTGTTTTAGGATACATTAATGCGAAACGTGTTGCGAGCATTCCTCCCATAGAATGTCCTAAAATAGCGGTTTCCTTAATATTTAAACTATCAAGAAGCGTTTTGGTATTTTGTGCAAGTTGTTGAAAAGTGTATTGAAAATGATCTGGTTTTGAAGATTTTCCGAAACCAATTTGATCGGGTACGATTACTCGAAATCCCTCTTTGTTTAATGCGTCGATTGTTGTTTTCCAATACGCGCCATTAAAATTTTTACCGTGAAACAAAACAATGTTTTTACCATTGTAATTATCGGGCATAATATCCATATAAGCCATATTTAAATCTTGCTCCTGTATTTTCAACGCTAAAGTAGCAACTGGAAAAGGATAATTATAGTTTGCCAATTCAATGTCTAGCCATTGTAAATTATCAGTTTGAGCGATTGTAAGTTGAAAGGCAAATAAAAGTGTTAGAATTGTAAATAAGTACTTTTTCATTGTTTAAGTTTTAATAGTGGTAACGTTTAGTGCTAAAGAAGAAAGGCTATTGGTGAGCCATCGTTTTTATTCTGCTTTTAATAGTTCTATCGTCTGTTTATTTTCGGGTGGATTTTTGATTCTTATATTAATTTTATTGTAGTTCCACGCTTTGTTTATTCGGTCGGCAGAAATATCCATTTGCGCTTTTCCTTTTGTTCCAACAATACGAATAGTGGAATTTACAGTTTTATGATTATTTGTATATTCAACTTGTCCTTCTAAAATGGCAAGTTTATCAATTGGTTGAATGGTTCCAATCAAATCTGTTACTCTTTTGTCAGAGTTTGCCTTTTGGATTGCATTTTCGTAAAGTTCCGTATCTGCATAAGCTTGAGCTAAATTGGTTGCGATACTGTTCATTCCTGAAAAAAAGAATAGTGCGATTGAAATCAGAATCATTCCAGAAACAGGTATAAACCATTTCCAGTTGCGTTTCCACCAACTTTTTTGCTCAATCAATTCGTTATTCATCGTACTAATTTTGGCTACAATTTTCTTTTCAAAGATAGCTCTTAACCATTTCTTTCAGCACTTGAAAAAGTAGTTATTATACACGGACTTGTTAACGGGAAATCAAATAGGAGTGAAGTATTGCGCTTCACGGCAGAAGATTCAGAATGATCGAGGTTTGATTGATATTATTTTTGAAGATGGGGGTTTGTGCTTTTTAGGGGGTATTGTATTGTAATGTGTTATTTTTTTAGGTAGATGTTGGAGTCACTTGTATTTGTCCTCCGATTGCTTTTAATACTTTCATAATTGTAGCAAATTGAGGTTTTGCTCCATCAGATAATGCTTTATATAAACTCGGTCTGCTCAATCCAGTTTCTTCCGCAATTTTTGTCATTCCTATAGCTTTTGCAATATGTCCGATTGCATTAATTATGTCTGCATTATTACCTTCTTCCAAAACTGTGTTAAGGTATTCGGCAATCATTTCTTTACTGTCCAAATAATCTGCTATTTCAAATCTTGAAGTTTCCATTTTCTATTTATTTAATTTTTTCCAAATTTCTTTCGCTTTTGCAATGTCTTTTTGTTGGGTAGATTTATCTCCGCCAATTAGAAGAAGAATTACTTTTCCGTCTTTTTCCTTGAAGTAGACTCTGTAGCCCTTCGCAAAATTTATTCGTAATTCCCGAATTCCATCGCCAACTGTTTTGCAATCGCCAAAATGTTCATCTGTTTCTAATTTTTGAATTCTGAATAAAATCTTTGCCTTAGCTTTAAAGTCTTTTAACTTTTTCAGCCATTTGTCAAATTCAATTGTTCTCTCAATAAAAAACATAACTGTATCCAATTGGATACAAAGTTAGGGATAAATTCTGGATTATTTAAATTGAAATTCAATTTCTGGTGGAGCGAGTTTTAATGTACCACAAAGGTTTTGTATAAGATTAGCGGTTTTTTATGAGAGGATTTTCCGAAAGGAAATCAGAAGCTAGCAAAACCACGCTAACCTTGATTAAGTATTATACTACACAATTTTTTTATACGGTATTGTAAATATATTTTATTAGATTTCTTTATCGCTTAGCCATTTATTTATAACAATTGGAATGGTATTTTCCGGGTTTTGAAAATCGAATTGATGATATAACTTTCCCACTAAATCAGTTTGCAATGATTTTAAATTTTTGTCTTTTAAGAGTAAAACTGGTTTACTTAATGCCATCATATAACCTATTTCTAAAGACACATTGGGATTAAATTCCTCTGTATTTATTCTATCGAAAAGAGCAATTCCAAAAGAACAACCTTGCATATACGTTTTAATATTTTCAAATAAATCATCTGCGTACCATTTGTCATCTGCTCGAAGAAGCGTTATTCCTTTTTCTGTTAAATGATTTTTTAGAACTTCAATAATTTCCAACTGCATTTTAGAATCTTCAAACTTCATCATTAAAAAACCACATTTTTCAGATTCTGGAAAGTCCTTAATAAAACGTTTTAAAGACAGCGTTAATTCGTCAGATATTGTTACATGATTTCCTTTGATTAATTTTAAGTCTTCTTCATAAACTGAAAACTTAATTGTAGTTTCATTGCTTAAATTTTCATCATGAGAATCTATATTAGGTATTTTTCTAATATATTCAGGCTCAATAGTAATTGCACCTTTCAAATAATCAACATCTTTTAAACAATCAAAATTATGCCTAAACTCTTTTAGGTCAAAAATCCATTCTCCAGTAATATTTCTTATTGGTCTTAAATAAGATATTTCGGCTTTTTGTAATATTTTATAGAATCTTTTAAGAATTTCATGTTTACTCAAATCTGACTTTTCAGAATAGAATATGTGAATAGGACTATTGTTAGGAATGCCTTCATGTGTTGGGAATTCAATATCCAAGTGATTTACAAAAACTTTAAAATTAAAGGTGAACATTGGTTATTTGTCTGTTTTGATTAAATTATTTCAACATGTATATATATAACACTCCATAAAAATATATCCGTCATACATATGTAATGGCTTGTTCCTTTCAAATATAATACAAAACAGTTCCTTTTAAAACCGTGTAGTCAAGGAGTTAATAACGTACTTATCAACGATAAGAAAAGGGGTTGAGATCGAAACAATAAACCGCATAGCCACAATTTGCATTGTTTTCGAATCAATCAGGGAGGGAGGAATATTTAAGTAGAAAACCTAATTTGAGTAAACTTATTTCTTTTTAAAACTGCAAAACACAAAATTCTGTAACGTATCAAAAGGGGTTTTGTGATCTTCGGTTAGGCAACTGATTTTATCGAAGACATCGCTGAATTCTTCTGCCAGGTTTTCGGGGCTGTATTGTGTTATATCGAGGCCACTGCATTTTAAAGGGCCATTTTCTGAAAACGTTCCAATTACCAAAAATCCATTTACTGCGTTCTTAACCGTGTGTTTGTAGTTTTCAATTTGTTCTGTAGTGGTTAAAAAATGAAATGCTGCTCTATCGTGCCACACGTCATAGTTTATTTTGGGTTGAAATAATGTAATATCGCTTACAATCCAGCTTACTTTTTTTGCTTTATCACCAAGTCTTTTTTGTGCCTTTTCAAGTGCTTTCGCAGAAATGTCGAGCACAGTAATATTTTCAAAACCTTCGTCCAGCAAATAATCCACAAGTGTACTGTCGCCGCCACCAATGTCAATAATTTTAGCCGTTTTTTTTAAATTAAACGAATGAATAAAATTCAATGAAGTTTGTGGAACTTCTTGGGTCCAACTTACTTGGTTTGGGGTTTTGGTTTCGTAAACCGTTTGCCAATGGGTTGTTTTATCAATTTTCATACAGGTTTAATTTTATTTTCGGCTATTAATAATTGGTCTAATTTCATTTGGATTTTTATGCATTATTTTTCCATTTCTTTTTCCATCTGCGCCCCAATAAATGGAATTTTTGGTGCCAAAAAATAGCCGGTTAAACTCGCAAAAAGTATGGGAATAAAATACGTAAAACCCGTAAGTGTAGCCAAAAGAATAGTAGTACTCATAGGCGTGCGCGTTACGCAAGCGTTAATAGCAGCCATACAACTTACAATAGTTAACGATAGACTAATGGACGGAAAAATTGTGTGACTAAGCAGTCCAAGCGCAGTGCCGCAGAAAAACAACGGAATAATAAATCCGCCGCGCCACCCCGAAGTTACGGTTATGGCGATAGCGATAATTTTAAAAATCAAAACGCCAATTAAAAATTGTACAGTCCCGTTTTCCTGTAATAATTCGTTGATTTCAAAATGGCTGAAATACCTTGTTAGTGGAATATAAAAAGCGATGGTTCCTAGTAAAACCCCGCCAATTAAAGTTTTAATATAAATAGGCGTTTTCAGTTTTTCGAAGAGGGTTTTAAAAAACTTAGTGCAAAATATAAATCCCCAGCCAACTACGGTTGCAATCACTGCGAAAAACACCGCCCAACCAAAATCAAAAAAGGTTTCCATTTCGTAAGCTGGTAAATTCCACAAAGGTCCCCATCCTAACTGAACGATTATAGCGAAAATAATATAACTAAATCCGCTGGCTACAAGGGCTGGAATTATAGCTTGGTAGTATTCTACCGCGTGTTTGTGGTGAAGTATTTCTAAAGAGAAAAGGCTTCCGCCAAGCGGAGCGCCAAATAGCGCTGTAAAGCCTGATGCCATCCCTGCAATACTTAGCGAGCGTAATTCTTCGCCTTTTAAGCGGAATATTTTCCCAATCCAACTTCCGGTTGAACCGGTAACTTGCACTAAAGGAGATTCAGGCCCGAGACTTCCGCCCGAAGCCACACAAAGCAGCGAGGAAAGTATCATGGAAGGATTGTTTTTGGGATCGAGTTTTCCTTTGTTAAAGCGAATATTATTTACAATAAGTTGCATTTCGCCAGGGTCGCCAATAAAATAAATAATTAAACCTGCCAAAAGCCCACAGATTGCCATTACCGGAATCACGAGCCAACCTTGATAAACTCCTAAAAATTCGGTTAGATACATTAATACGATCCAATAGGCTCCAGAAATTAATCCACCTATTAGGCCAAGTGCTGCCCAAAGAAAAAACATTCGGCTAAAAACAAAAGGGTTAAACCGAATGGGTCTGTCTAAAACATCAGTGTACTTAATGAGTTTTCTTCTTCGCTTTAATTTCATTATTAACTACTTATAGCTCAAAAATCCGTGATTAATTTTCGCTCCATTTCGAAAACCTAAAAGAAATTGTTGTTCTAAATGAAATTAATTTAAAGGCCAAAAGATAGGAACGAAAATCATTAGCAAAATAAATAAAATTAAAGTTAAGGGCAGACCGACTTTTAAGAAATCTGCGAACTTATATTTTCCAGGGCCAAATACTAAAATGCACGAAGGTTCAAAAGGTGCGATTAGCGAAACGGATGCTCCCAACATTATTGCAATGGCGAAGGTTCGCGGATCTGAGTTCATCATTACAGCGGTATCTATTGCAACTGGTAGCACCACCAAAGCCGCCGCGGCATTGCTCATGGGTTGGGTAAGAAGTATTACTAATATTACGAAACCACCCATTACATAAAACGGTCCAAGATGGCCCAATAGATTTAGAATGTTTTCCGCTAAATATTGTGATGCGCCCGAATTTTCCATGGCCGTTCCAAAAGCCGTCATTCCGCCAATAAGTATTAAAAGTTTCCAATTTATTACCTGGTATACCCTATCAATATTTAAGGCGCCCGAAAGTACCGTGAGTAAAGCTGCAGCCATAAACGTAATAGATAGCGGCGCCCACTCCAAGGTGCCAGCAAGTATTGCAACCAAAAAAATTGCAGCCGCAAAAATGCCTTTCTTTTCCTTGAACATATTTACACGGAAATCGCCAATTATGGAAAAATCGTTGGAGCTTCTATTATTGTCAATATCTTCTTGCGTGCCTTGAACCAATAGCGTATCCCCAATTTTTAAATGAAGTCCGCCTATTTTTTGCGATACAGTATCGCCAAAACGTTGAATTGCCAACACAACCAAATCATAATTTTGACGAAAACGCGCTTCCTTCAACGACCGATTGATAAGTCGGGAGCCGGGAGTAATTAGTAATTCAGCGAGGATTATTTTTTCGTTTTCAATTACTTTATCGCCTATGGTATCTGCCAAAACATCTAATTCGGGGGTTTCCTTTATTTTAATAAGATTTTCCACGCTGCATTCTACAATTAGAATGTCATCAGCATGTATTCGCGTAAAACGGTGGGGAATAAAATCTTCTTTATTCCGAATAACTTTCAGAATGCGTACTTCCTGTTTTGCCAAATCTGAAAAGAAAACAGGTTGCCCCACTAACTTCGATTTTTCCGAAACAACGATTTCAGATAAATATTGGGCAATTTCATATCGCTCGTTGTAACCTACTTCCTTGTGGTCAGGCAACAATTTTTGATAAAAAAGTAATATGAAAATTATTCCAGTGGCGAGAAAAATGAGGCCGATTCCTGATATTTCAAAAAAGCTGAGTGGTTCCATTCCAGCTTGAGCTATATAACCACTTACCGCAATATTGGTTGAAGTACCAATTAACGTGCAAGTTCCGCCAAGGATAGAGGCGAAGGCAACTGGAATTAAAACTTTTGACGGACTTATTTTCAGTTTTCTGCACATCCCAATTACTGGGCCGGTAACTAAAGCGGTGACGCTGGTATTGTTCATAAACGCAGACAACGAGCCAGTTATAAACATAGTGTAACCCACAAATAAGGTTTTACTTTTCACCACTTTTATTAATTGCGAGCCAACTTTGTCCAGCAATCCCGTTTCTGCCAAGGCACCCGAAATAATGAATATGGAAGCTAAAATAATTATGAAATCGCTACTGAAACCTTCAAAGGCTTCTTTGGGTGAAATAATTCCAGAAAAGGCAAGCACCAAAATTAAACCAATGGTAACAACATCAACCGAAAATTTTTCGGTGGCGAAGAGAACAATGGCTACTACCAGCAATCCGATTACAATGGCTATTTCCATATTGAAAATTTTGAAAGGCCATTAAAGATATGTAAAAGTAGTAGATGAAATGTGGGTGTCCAAAAATATTTATTCGGCTAATTATCCGTGTATTGAATGGTGTTTGCTTAGGTCTTTCATCACTTCAGCTTCAAAGGAAAGAAGGTCGTTCCATTTTTGATCTACTTCTTTTCTGTCGCCGTATTGGCGGGCAAACCCAAGAAACATAGTATAATGATTTGCTTCGCTTACCATTAGTTTTCGGTAAAATTCTGCAAGTTCTTTATCTTCCAATTCTTCACTCAATAACCTGAAACGCTCGCAGCTGCGGGCTTCAATTAATGCTGCGTAAAGCAATCTATGAACAAGTTGTGTGGTTCTACTACCACCTTTTGGGAAGAATTGAATAATCTGCATAACATACTCATCTTTTCGGTCGCGGCCTAAAACCCAGCCGTTATCGATGATTCTGTCGTGCACCATTTTAAAATGACTTATTTCCTCTTTTACCAAAGCTATCATTTCCTGAATAAGATCTGTGTATTCTGGAAAGCTTACTATAAGCGAAACCGCAGTAGAAGCGGCTTTTTGCTCACACCAAGCGTGATCTGTAAGAATATCTTCTATGTTTTTTTCAACAATATTTACCCAGCGTGGGTCTGTGGGAAGTTTTAAGCCTAGCATTTTGATTTAGAATTTAGGATTTACGATTGCCGATTTTTGACTTTTTTGAAATTTGTTTTTTATTTGGAATTTTGTACTTGAAATTTGGATTTTTAATTTAAATATCCAAATCAAATTCCTTCCGCAATTTTTCAATCATGGGATTCATCTCTTTCATTTTATCAAATTTTTCGCGGGTAGTGTAAGCGTATTTTTTTTCCGAGGTTTCATTTACGATTATGTCCAGATCTATATTGTAATTCTGAAGTTTTTCGCGCAAATAACCAAGCAATTCGTACTTAGCACGTTCTACTTCGGTTTTTATAGTTTGGTTCGGAAATTCAAGGTGAATAATTGCACCATCTAATCTTGGAACGCCCATCGTTAAATGCGAAAGCAGGTTGAATTTACCGTCGCTTTCAACATCGGCGGTGTAATCCGTCCAAGCAGCTAGCATGGCTTCTTCAGTAAATTCGTTCACTGGAAGGTTTTCAGCGTCGGGTTGATTATCAGCCATTTCCTGCTTTATCTCTTGCTTTTTCTGAATGCTTTTTATGGAAAGGGCGGAAACTTTTTTGGCGTTTCGTTCCGCAAGAATTTGCGGACGCTCAATTACTTTTTGGGGTTCTCGGTTGTCTGTTTTCGGTTGTGTGTTATCAGCGCTAAGTTCTTCCGAAGGTTCGCTCACATTATTTATAACTTTGGCATTCTGGTTACTGAGCGAATTCGAAGTATCGTTTTCAGTTTCTTCACCGTTACTGGGAGGAGCCGAAGTATCAGTTTGGCTCGGTTTAGGCACAGTACTGCCTGCAGAAGTTATTTTTTCTGAAGCAATATTTTCACTCTTAAAATAGGAGGGCGGTATTACGAAACGTTCGCCGTTATTGGAGTTTTTTTTTTCTCCCTGAAAAGTCAGAGAAGCAAGCTGCATTAAGCAAAGTTCGACCAGAAGCCGTTGGTTTTGGCTGTTTTTATATTTTAGATCGCAAGTATTTGCAATGTCTATTCCTTCAATTAAAAACGGCACATTGGTTTTCTGTGACTGTTCAAAATACATTGTTTTTACCTGCTCGCCAACTTCCAGTAAATTGATTGTTTCTTGGTTTTTACAAACCATTAAATCGCGGAAGTGGGAGGCAAGACCCATTATAAAATGATGCCCATCAAAACCTTTTGAAAGTATGTCGTTATAAGTAACTAATACCTGTGGAATGTTATTTTCTAACAACATATCTGTAATCTGAAAATACCAAGTGTAATCAAGTACATTCAGGTTTTCTGTAACTGCTTCGCGGGTAAGATTTTTTCCGGCGAAACTTACAACTCTATCAAAAATTGAAAGTGCATCGCGCAACGCACCATCTGCCTTTTGTGCAATAATGTGTAGTGCGTCGTCTTCGGCTTCAATATTTTCAGCCTTTGCAACTTCGGCTAAATGATCTTTTATATCACGAACACCAATTCGTCTAAAATCGAAAATCTGGCAACGAGAAAGTATAGTAGGAATTATTTTGTGTTTTTCGGTGGTTGCCAAGATAAAAATGGCGTGTTTGGGTGGTTCTTCCAAAGTTTTAAGAAATGCGTTGAAAGCCGCTGAGGACAACATATGCACCTCATCAATAATGTACACCTTGTATTTTCCAACTTGTGGCGGGATTCGAACTTGATCAATCAAATTTCGAATATCGTCTACCGAGTTATTTGATGCCGCATCTAATTCAAAAATGTTGAAAGCAAAATCTTCATCGTCTTTTTCGGTGCCATCTTGATTTATTTTTTTCGCTAAAATACGTGCGCAAGTTGTTTTGCCAACCCCTCGAGGTCCTGTAAAAAGTAAAGCTTGTGCGAGGTGGTTATTTTCTATGGCGTTTTCCAAAGTATTGGTAATGGCCTGTTGCCCAACAACATCTTTAAAAACGGCGGGGCGGTACTTTCTGGCAGATACAATGAAGTGTTCCATATTTTTAGTAGTCAGTATTAATTGATCAATAGTTAGTGACCGAATGATGTAATATTGACGTGGAAGCAAATATAAAGATGTACATCGGTTTTTAAAAAAATAGGCGTTCGTATTTTACCATATTTATTAACATTGGAGTACTTTTGCGCAGCAGGCCGCCTTATCGTCGAAATCCACGCTTTGGTGTGGATTTGGGAGGAAAGTCCGGACACCATAGGGAAGCATAGCGGCTAACGGCCGTCGGTCCCGAACTAGCTTCGGGATTAGGACAAGTGCAGCAGAAAGTATGTACAGGTAATGCTGTAGTGAAACCAGGTAAACTCTATGCGGTGAAATGTCACGTAAACCTGTGCCCCGAGTAATCGGGAAAGGGTTCCCGCCCGAGCAGGAGGGTAGACAGATTGAACGTGCGGGTAACTGTACGTCTAGATAAATGATAAGGTGCCGAACTTGTTTCGGTAACAGAACCCGGCTTATAGGCCTGCATTTTTTTTTAAATTCCTTTAAGCTTCTGCCAGTTGTTGGACCATCCACATTTTTGCATCTTCTAATGATGTAAATGTTTTGAAGGGGGATTTGATGAAAAACTTTTCGAAATTGGCAATTTGCAAAGAAGCATCACTTTTATATACAATAGCGATTGCCGTTAAATTAGGAAAGTTAGCATTATAAGCTTCTGTTGATAGGTTTCGGGAATAATCGTGTATGCGGTTTGAGATATAACCAAACATTTTTGAATTATAGAACTCCGAAGTTAGCTCATGAATTTCCATTACGTTTTGATCAATTAATGTAATTCCCTCTTTAAAGGTTGTAACTATAAAATCTTCGTAAAATTCAATTGTAACGAAATCGAGTTCAATTGTTTTTATTATTTGGTTTGCCATATTTTAAAGGTAGCCAAAAAAACTGAATACATTTCCCCCGTATTTACGGGCTTCCTTAAAGTTTTCAAGATGGGAAAGATTATTCATTTTTGAATGCTCAATTACTAACATGCCTTCCTCTTCTTCCAACATTTGTTTTTCAATGATAGTATTTACGATACTTTCTAATTTTGAAACATCAAAATCGTATGGTGGATCTGCGAAGATTACATCAAATTTACCTGAAGCTTTTTCAAGATATTTAAAAACATCAGATTTTATGGTGTTGATTGGAAATGAAAATTCTTCTGAAACCTTATTAATATATTGAACGCAGCCGTGATGTGCATCAACAGAGGTGATGTTAGTAACACCGCGCGATGCAAACTCGAAGCTAATATTTCCTGTACCAGAAAATAGATCTAAAACTGTAATTTCATCAAAAAAATAACGAACACGCAGAATATTAAAAAGTGCTTCTTTTGCAAAATCGGTAGTTGGTCGAACGGGCAGGTTTTTAGGTGCGGTTAGTCTTCTTCCTTTATATGTACCTGAAATTATTCGCATTAAAGAGCATTTTTTAAAATGAAATGATTGTGTGGTTGATCGTCGGCCAAACTTCTTTTGTTGTAAATATTTGAATCTAAAAATTCAAGATTGCGAATATAAGTATAAGCAATTTTGAAGTTTTCGTCGTTTTTTTCAATTTCGCCAAAAAGTATTACTGGAAGATTCTCTGGATTTAAATTAAGCTGCTCCATGCAGTAAAGCGTGTAATAGATGAAGTCTTCGGGAGTTTTATAACTATAGCTGTTGCAAAGTTGCAGTTCGCCATTTTTAAGAACAATACAATCGAAATTGTTTTTCTGAAAATGTAAAAACATTTTTGGTAGCGAATATTTTTCCTTTTCAAGAATTGTATTCAGCATAACAGTAATAGAATGGTAGTAATTAAATGAGCCGTACTTTTCGAAGAAAAAATTATTGATGTTCATAAAAGGAACATAAACCACGACGATGTCTTGGTTTTCAATAACATCTTGCGCCATATAATCGTTCGCCAATATTTTAGAGTTGAACTTTAAATATTCACTAGCCTTTGTTTCATCAAAGAGTGGGGCAGGTACTAAACTGTAAATAGGTGTAGCGTAAACAACGGAAACTTCAGCAAAAGTTGCGTTTAGCGCATCATTTTTAAACATAATGGATTCAATCTCCATTAGTAATTCCTCTGGCGTAGTGCTATGTTCCAGATTTTTCTCAATAAATAAAACGGGATCTACGCTTTCAGGATTTGATATCAAAAAAGAAAGCCCGTTCAAAGAAACTTGAACGGACAGTCTATTTTGTAAAGAATTAGATATGTTAATTGTTTTTTGCTGCATCGTAAATTTTAGGCCAGTTTCCGGTAGTATTAACCTCTTCCAAAGAGCCTACTTTTATATCCGGTCCGTTAACACCATCTACGGATTGTACCTGAACTTCCTGAGCCAAAAGATCTTTATCTAAATCTGCGAGTATAACTCTTTTTGAAACTTTCGATTCAAATACAGAATAGGTAGCATCGTTTTTCTCAATTTTTCCAACTTTCAACTCAAACTTAGCGTCAACTCCTTTAACAGGAACATTCATCATAGTTTTGTATCTGTCTGTGCCACCGTAAAGTGAATCTTTAACAAGTGTAAAGCCAAGTGTATCAATTAAGGATCTTTCTATGAAGTAACCTTCATCTATACCAAAAGCCTTGTTTTTTGCCACATCAGCATAACTAGTGTCGCGTCTTTGTGTTCTCGCGAATTTAGCAGTATCTAGGAATCTAACCAAACTGTCCCAGTCTCCGGTGAATTTTCCTGTAATTTCTTTGTGTGCAAGCTCTGCTGCTTGGATATCTTTCAAACTTTCAATTACTTTGGCGTAGCGCGCTTCTTTAACTTTGTTGAATTCTACCGGGCCCATAATAGAGCTCCATACTTGCCAGGCTAAAAACCCGATGGCAATCCAAAGAACAATCTGAATTCCTAATTTCATTATAGATATTGTTTAAGTGTTGATTTTAGTAAAAGGTCTATCGCAAATCTACAATTTTTTTTTGTTCGTAAAAGTATATTGCGAAAAAATCATACCTATCTTTAAACCCTTATTGACAGGAGCAAATGATGAATGTATCAGAATTTTACAGTTTTTTAAAAAATGATTTCCCACATAACACCACCGTAAAGCAGGATATTGCGCTTCAACTTTTAGCAAAATTCGTGCTAAGTCCGAGCAAAAATGAAACGTTTTTATTGAAAGGATACGCAGGAACCGGAAAAACCACAATTGTAGGTTCTTTGGTGAAAAATTTATCTAAAGTTAAAAAACGCTCCGTGCTTTTGGCACCCACGGGAAGAGCCGCAAAGGTAATTAGCAACTATTCTAACCAGAACGCTTTTACCATTCATAAAAAAATCTATTTTCCGAAGAGCGAAAAAGGCGCTGTTTCCTTCTCATTACAGCAAAACAAACACCGCGACACTATTTTTATAGTAGATGAAGCCTCGATGATTCCAGATATAAACCAAGATTCAAAATTGTTTGAAAATGGTTCATTGTTAGACGATTTGATGCAATACGTTTATAGTGGCAACAATTGTAAACTGCTATTAATTGGAGATTCTGCTCAGTTGCCACCCGTACATTTAGATATTAGTCCGGCTTTGGATGCTGCTTTGCTTGAAAATCAATACAATCGCGAAGTTATAAAGTTGGAACTCGATGAAGTGGTACGGCAGCAGAAGGATAGCGGTATTTTAGAAAATGCCACGAGAATCAGGGAATGTTTAGATAATGAACTTTATGAAGCCTTTAAATTTTCTGGAACCGATTTTCCAGATATTATTCGCCCAGTAGATGGTCAAGAAATTATGGACGCCATTAACGATAGCTATTCCGCACTAGGTAAGGAAGACACAGTAATTATTGTGCGTTCAAACAAAAGAGCAAACCTTTATAATCAGAGTATTCGCGAACGTATTCTTTTCCAGGAATCGGAACTTTCAGCGGGCGATTATTTAATGGTAGTGAAGAATAATTATTTTTGGGTAGATAATACGAGTGAAGCCGGATTTATTGCAAATGGCGATATAGTGGAGGTTTTGGAAATCTTCGCTTTTAAGGAGCTTTACGGTTTTCGTTTTGCGGAAGTGAAAATACGAATGGTAGATTATCCAGATATGAAGCCTTTGGAAACAGTGCTGCTTTTAGACACGCTAACTTCAGAAACTCCCTCACTTACTTATGACGATTCAAACAAATTGTACCAAGAAGTGATGAAGGATTACGCATCTGAAAAATCTAAGTATAAAAAGTTTTTAGCTGTTAAGAACAATAAATATTTTAACGCTCTTCAAGTGAAATTTAGTTACGCAATAACGTGTCATAAATCGCAAGGAGGGCAGTGGAACACAGTGTTTGTGGAGCAGCCATATTTACCCAATGGAGTAGATAAAGAATATCTGCGTTGGCTTTACACAGCAATAACTCGCGCCCGCGAAAAACTGTATTTAATAGGTTTTAAGGATGAATTTTTTGTTGAATAAATTTATAGTCTAATACCAACTAAGATATGGAAACTTTCAATATTATACTAAGTATTTTTCTCGGTGTCGGACTTGCCGCAGCAGTTGGTTTCCGAATTTTTTTACCCTTGCTAATTATGAGTTTGGCTGGTTATTACGATGTAATTCCATTAAACGAAAGCTGGCAATGGATTGGGAGCATTACTGCTGTAATTACGATGGGAGTGGCCACAATAGTTGAAATCTTCGGATATTATATTCCGTGGTTTGATAATTTGCTGGACACTATTGCATTGCCATTAGCAACAATGGCAGGAACCGCAATAATGGTAGCAACGGTAACAGACTTAGACCCTGTAGCAACGTGGACTTTAGCAATAATCGCGGGCGGAGGAACTGCAGCAGCAATAAAAGGAAATACCTCGGCAGCCAGACTTGCTTCAAGCACCACTACTGGTGGCATTGCAAATCCAATTTTAACAACGGTAGAAACTGGTACTTCAATAGTAATGGCTGTAGCTTCCATCTTTGTGCCTATAATCGCTTTTGTATTAGTACTGTTTCTTTTTTTCATAATATTTAGATTTTATAAAAAGCTTCGTAAAAAAAGCACACCAAGAATATAATCTTCTTATTTTTGAATTCATTTTAAAAACTTCGACTTGAAAATAATAGCAATGATTCCCGCGCGTTACGGTGCGTCGCGTTTTCCCGGAAAATTGATGCAGGATTTAGCAGGTAAGCCTGTAATAGTTAGAACTTACGAAGCTGCAAAAGCCACTAATCTTTTTGATGAAGTTTACGTTGTAACAGATAGCGACGTGATTTTTCAGGAAATAGAAGCGCATGGCGGAAAAGCCATAATGAGCCTAAAAGAACACGATTGCGGTAGCGATCGGATTGCCGAAGCAGTTGAAAATATGGACGTAGACATTGTTGTTAACGTTCAGGGAGATGAACCATTTACAAGTCGAGAAGGGCTGGAAGAGGTACTGGCAGTATTTAATGAGCCAGACGCAGATAAAATTGATTTAGCCTCGCTAATGACCGAAATCCACGACTGGAAAGAAATAAGCGATCCCAATTGTGTAAAGGTTATTGTGGACAAAGATAATTATGCATTGTATTTTTCACGTTCACCTATTCCGTATCCACGCGATAAAAATGTGGCGCTGCAATATTACAAGCACAAAGGAATCTATGCTTTCCGTAAACAAGCCATAATGGATTTTTACCGTTTGCCAATGCGTTCTTTGGAAGCTGTAGAAAAAATTGAATGTATTCGTTATTTAGAATACGGAAAAAATATAAAGATGGCGGTTTCAAACACTACGGGTGTTGAAATAGATACCCCAGAAGATCTTGCGCGTGCAAATAAGATGCTTAAAGATAAAGAGAAGCAAACAGTTAATAATAAATTTAGAAACTTCCCAATGGTGCCTAAAGTGGTTTTTGGAGAAGGATGTTTTGACCAACTCAACACAATCATTTCTTCTCAAAAGCAGGAAAAAGCGCCATTTATATATTTAGTAGATGACGTTTTTAAGGAAAACACTGAATTCTTAGATAGAATTAATCTTCGCTTTAACGACAAGTTAATTTTCATTTCAGCTGAAGAAGAGCCTAAAACCTGCCAAGTAGATGAATTAGTAAAAAGTATAAAAGCTGAATTCACTTATATACCATCGGGTATAATAGGTATTGGTGGCGGAACCGTAATGGATATGGCAAAAGCTGTTTCCATTTTGCTAATAAATAAAGGGAGCGCAGCAGATTATCAAGGCTGGGATTTAGTGAAACAAAAAGCAGTATTTCACGTAGGGATACCAACTATTTCCGGAACTGGAGCCGAAGTTTCCAGAACTACGGTTTTAACTGGTCCTATTCGCAAACTGGGCATAAATAGTGATTTCACACCTTTTGATCAAGTTTTACTCGATCCCGAACTTACCAAGGGTGTTCCAAAAAATCAATGGTTTTACACGGGGATGGATTGTTTTATTCATTGTGTGGAATCTTTAAATGGAACATTTTTGAATGCGTTCAGTCAGAGTTATGGCGAAAAAGCATACGATCTTTGTATGGAGATATTTCTTGGCGATACCCTTACCGAAGAAGAGTCGCGCGCCAAATTAATGATGGCTTCGTGGCACGGCGGAATGAGCATTGCATACTCGCAAGTTGGCGTAGCACACGCTATGAGTTATGGTTTGGGTTATGTATTGGGAACCAAGCACGGGATTGGTAATTGTATTGTTTTTGAATATTTAGAAGAATTTTATCCGAAAGATGTTAAGTTATTCAGGCAAATGGTAGCCAAGCATGGGGTTGAAATTCCGCAGGGCATCTGTAAAAATTTAACTGAAGAACAAATGCAAACAATGATTACTGTTGCTTTGGGAATGGTTCCACTTTGGGAAAATGCCCTCGGAAGCGATTGGGAAAGCATTATTACCCCAGCAAAATTAAGGGAAATGTACTTAAAGATGTAGTAACCCTAAAACTGTTATGGGCTTAACAAAATTTATTTTCGAAAAATTAATGGGGTGGAAAATTGAAGGTGCATTTGATCCTTCAGTTAAAAAAGCAGTTATAATTGTGGTTCCGCACACAAGTTGGCACGATTTCTATCTCGGATTATTTACCCGGAGAATTACTAAAATTCAAATTAATTATATTGCCAAAAAAGAACTTTTTATCTGGCCTATCGGTTGGTACTTTCGTTGGACGGGAGGCGTTAAAATAGATAGAACACCCGGACAAAATAAAGTAGAAGCTATTGCTGAAATTTTTAAAAAAAACGACGAATTTCGACTGGCACTCTCGCCCGAAGGCACAAGAAAAAAGGTAGCCATTTGGAAAACGGGATACTACTATATGGCCATAGCCGCCAATGTGCCAATAATTTGTGTTGCATTTAATTATCAAACAAAAAGAATAATTATAGACAAACCATTTTATCCTACGGGCAACATAGATGAAGACACACCCAAACTGCGCTCATTCTTCGAAGGAGTTGTTGGGAAGAATAAGCACTATTCATAGTTCTATTTTGTTAAAAAACCACTAGCGCTATCTCTTGTAAATAGTTGATAATCAAATAGCTGATGTTAAAAATTAGTTAAGCATTGCTAAAATTGTTTCAATTTTAAAATCTTAGGCTTAAATATGTATAAAAAACTAAATTAATTATGAAAAAATTAAAACTAATAATTCCTGTGCTAGCTCTTGGACTAGCGGTAATGTCCTGTTCAGATTCTGACGATCCAGGAAGTGGTGAACCATTGCCAAATACTGTATTTGCAAATGTTTATGCCACTAGCAATTTAAACAATGCTATACTTGCTTATGATTTTACGGCAAATGGTCTTCAGTTAAGATCATTTACGACATCTTCAGTAGACAATGAAGGTATTTTTTACAACAAGGATACAGACGAGCTTTTTGTGAATTCAAGATCACAATCTGTTATAAACTCGTATAATAATATTGACGAGACTGCTACTGGTAGCCCTTTAAACCTTTTTCTCTCAAGTGATACAGTACTAGAAAGTCCACGAGATATTGCGGTGAAAGATAATTTCTACATAGTTTCAGATAATGAAGATGTTGATGGTAATCCAGATATTGCAGATGGAAGATTTTTCATCTTTACTCGCGATAATTCAGGTTATACGCTTCGGAATATAGTAACTGTTGATTATGCAGTTTGGGGAATACAGCTTATTGGTAACGACCTTTACACAGTCGTTGATAAAACAGGTGATGTAGCTGTTTTGAAAAACTTCATTACTACTTATACAACCAATGTAACAGCAACTCCGAATAAGCAAATTACTATTGAAGGAATTACCCGTACCCACGGAATAACTGAAGATGGAGGTTTTGTTATACTAACAGATATTGGTGATGCATCAAACGAAAGCGATGGTGGTTTTCAATTCATTAACAACTTCGTTTCAAAATTTGATGCGACACCAAATGGTGGTACAATGGCATTCGCTGGTAATCAAGTGAGAGTTTCTGGTTCGTTAACTGGTCTTGGTAACCCAGTTGCAGTAGAATATGAGAGTGCAGATAATTCAGTGTTTATTGCAGAGCGCGCTAATGATGGTGGTAAAATTTTATTTTTCTACAACGTTGGAGCAGGCGGTAATTTGACGCCAGATTTAAGCTCTCCATTTCCTGGAGCGTCGTCACTATGTTATATTGACAGATAAAAAGTACAGTTTCAATAAAAAAAGCCACCCGAAAAGGTGGCTTTTTTTATTGAAATTCAATTTGGTTTATTCCTCCTCAGAAGATTCTTCCATGGTGTGATATACGTTCTGCACATCGTCATCTTCCTCTATTTTTTCCAATAGTTTATCAACGTCTGCGGCCTGTTCTTCAGTTAATTTTTTTGTAACCTGCGGAATACGTTCAAAACCGGATGATAAAATCTCTATTTTATTTTCTTCCAAATAAGACTGAATAGCGCCAAAACTCTCAAAAGGGCCGTAGATTAAAATTCCATCTTCATCTTCAAAAATTTCGTCAACGCCGTGGTCTATTAATTCGAGTTCTAATTCTTCAATATCTAAACCTTCAGGATTTATTCTGAAATTACACGTATGGTCGAACATAAAAGAAACTGAACCAGAAGTTCCCATGCTGCCATCACATTTATTGAAGTAACTCCGAACATTTGCTACTGTACGCGTATTATTGTCTGTAGCAGTTTCAATTAAAATAGCGATTCCGTGGGGTGCGTAGCCTTCAAAAAGCACTTCTTTATAATCGCCCAGACTTTTATCGCTGGCACGCTTTATAGCACGCTCTACGTTGTCTTTAGGCATATTTATAGCCTTGGCGTTTTGGATGACTGCACGAAGTCTTGAATTAGCATCTGGATCTGGACCGCCTTCTTTCACGGCCATCACAATATCTTTTCCAATGCGAGTAAAAGCTTTAGACATTGCTGACCAACGCTTCATTTTTCTTGCTTTTCTGAATTCAAAAGCTCTTCCCATACTATTATTATATAATGTTATTGATTATTTTCTGTTCTTAAAAAGAAGGTTCAAATATAAAAAAATCCAAACGCCAAAACCCAAGTTACAAAATCTAACTTTCAGAATATTTCCATTTTTAATTTTTAGTACTATCCTATTAGGTCGTCGATGATCTTCGCCAACTCAAAATCCTTTTCAGTAACACCGTCTGCATCGTGTGTGGAAAGATAGATTTCTAATGAATTATAAACATTGCTCCACTCCGGATGATGCTGTAATTTTTCTGCTTCGAAAGCAATTCGGGTCATTGCGGAAAAGGCTTCTTTAAAATCATCGAATTCGAATATAGTGTGTAAGGCACCTTCGTGATAATCCCAACCTTCAAATTCTTTCAATTTTTCATTTATTACTTTTTCTGATAAAGCTTTCATATTTTTAGATTTTAGATATTAAACATTGATCATTTTATAGACATAATCTCTTCATTTAAACTGCATTCTTCAATTACTTGTGCTACAGTAATTTGGTAAGATTTCGGCAGTGTATTTTTCTTCGGAAGAATTGCTTCGTATCGGTCTTCATTACTGCTAAATACACTTTTAAAGATAGGCATTTTATCACCAATTTTCGAAGTGATTTCTCTGAAAAGATCTTCGTGATGCACCATGTCATTTGTCGCCAAATGATAAATTCCGTGTAGCGATTGATTGATTATAAAATGAATTTGTTGGCACACTTTATTCATGGTTGTTGTGCTAATAACCAAATTAGGAAATACTTCAAAAGTAGCTTGGTGGCGAATGCATTGTCTTAAATGCAGAATTCTGGGTGAGTTAATTCCAAGAACCATGGGTAATCTTAAAATTGCAGTTTGTTGTGGTATGGTTTCTAATAATAATTTTTCGACTGAAATTTTAAATTTTCCTGAAATTGTTTTAGACAGTGGAACATCGTTTTCATAAGATGGAAGGTTATATTTTCCATTAAAAATTTCGGAAGAAGAAATATAAAGTACAGAACAAGTAGCATTTAGTAATGCGTAATTCACAATTTGCTGATGTGCCTCAAACAAACTTTTAGAATCTCCGCTTATTGCCGAAATTATAACCGTTGGTTGAATTTTATTCAGCAATAAAAACATAGAATCTTCTTCCACAGAGTAGTTATGAAAGACTTGATTTTCTGAAAAAGCCCCGTACTGTTTACAATATGTACAGTGAATATCAAAATAGGAGAGTAGCTCTTTATAGATGGCGTGGCCAATAAAACCACTACCTCCCAAAATTAAAATCCGTTGCTTTTCTTCTCTTTTGATCATTTAAATCTTTTCCGAAATATTTTAAAAAATTGACAACTTTGTTTTTGTAGTAAATTGTTCTAAAGCTTTCATTCCCAAATAGGAATTTCCTTGATAATTTAATGCAGGAGCCCAAGTTGCAATTGTGAAACAATGTGGTAAAAGCGCAACGATTCCTCCGCCAACGCCACTCTTTCCTGGCAATCCCACTTCAAAGGCGAACTCACCAGCTTCATCATAGAAGCCGCAGGTTAGCATTAATGCATTTATTCGTTTTACTTGGCTGGCGGTTAAATGTTGAATGTTTTTTAAACACTTTCCTCTATTTGCAAAAACGAAAAAAGCATTAGTAAGTTGCCTGCAATCCATTAAAATGGAACATTGGTGGAAATAAAAATCTAATACGTCTTCAACGTTATTATTAAGATTTCCATACGCCTTTAATAAATTGGCGGCAGCATAATTATTGTAACCGGTTAATCTTTCAGATTCGGCTATTTTTTCGCTGTAACAAATAGTTTCGTCGTGAGCTAATTGCCGTACAAAATTTAAGAAATCTTCCTTCGGATTTTTTAAATGTGAAAGTAAAACATCAGCAACGACAATAGCTCCGGAATTAATTAACGGATTTCTAGGAATTCCATTTTCTAATTCCAAAAGAGAAAGATGGTTAAAAGGGTTTCCAGAAGGTTCAACATCCATGCGGTGCCACAAATCGTTTCCCACTAACTGAAAAGCTTTGGTTAGCGATAGTACTTTGGAAATACTTTGGATTGAAAATTTTTCTGAAGCGTCGCCAACAGAATAATTGTCGCCTGTAATTAGTTGCAAATTGATTCCAAACTTATCTTTAGGAACATTCGCCAATTCTGGAATATAAGAGGCTACTTCCCCCGTATTTTTTGCATTTTTGAGTGATTCGTGAATTTCTTCTAATATTGCTTGATAATCTAACATTAACCTTTGTAAAACGGTGTTTTCACGATAGTTGCGGCAACAGGTTTATTTCTAATTTGAATAAATATTTCGGTGCCGGGAGCACTATTTTCTTTAGTAACGTAACCCATTCCAATAGCTTTACCTAAGGACGGCGCCATCGTTCCGCTAGTTACAATACCAATGTTGTTTCCGTCTTTATCAGCAATTTCATAATCGTGACGAGGAATACCGCGTTCGGTAAGTTCAAAACCTATGAGTTTTCTTTTAACACCTTCTTCTTTTTGCTTTTTCAGATTTTCAGAATTCACAAAATCCTTGGTGAATTTCGTAATCCAACCTAAACCAGCTTCCAAAGGAGACGTAGTATCGCTGATGTCGTTTCCGTAAAGACAAAAGCCCATTTCAAGTCGCAAAGTATCGCGAGCAGCTAGACCAATTGGTTTGATGCCGAAATCTTCTCCAGCTTCCATAACCTTGTTCCAAACTTGTTCCGCTTCACTATTTTTGCAATAAATTTCGAAACCACCGCTGCCAGTGTAACCTGTGGCGCTAATAATAACGTGCTCAACACCTGCGAATTCAGCAACTTTGAAATTATAAAATTTTATAGCACTTAAATCTTCAGAAGTTAAAGATTGCATTGCTTCAATAGCTTTTGGTCCTTGAATGGCAAGCAGCGAATAATCATCAGAAATATCGCGCATTTCAGCACCCATAGTATTGTGATTTGAAATCCAATTCCAATCTTTTTCAATATTTGAAGCGTTTACAACAAGTAACCACTTATCATCTTCCATATGGTAAATAATTAAATCGTCAACAATACCGCCAGTTTCGTTTGTAAGACAGGTGTATTGCGCTTGACCAACTACCACTTTTGAAGCATCGTTGCTGCATACTCTTTGAATCAAGTCTAAGGCATTTGGGCCGGAAACTAAGAATTCGCCCATATGCGAAACATCAAAAACACCAACTGCTTTGCGGACGGTTTCGTGTTCTGCGTTTACGCCTTCGTAAGAAACGGGCATGTTATAACCTGCAAATGGCACCATCTTGGCGCCTAGTTGTTCGTGTATATGTGAAAGTGCTACGTTTTTCATAGATTTAAAGTTTTCTTAATAAACCCGTTCGCTCCGCTCAGGGTCTCAGTTTAGTACTAATTATTTTAATGTTTTAATAAAAAAACATTTTAGCAAATGTATTACAATCGTGCAAAGTTAACGAAAGATTACAGTGTTTATTTGCAACATTTTTGAAGTTAAAATCATCTTAATCGACTGTTATTTTATCAATGTTTTCAATACTTTTAAAAGAAAAATCATGTCCATGACAACTTCATTAAATCCGTATACTGAAGAAGTAATAAATTCCTATAACAATCATACAAAAAAGGAAGTTTCAGAATTAATTGATAAAGCAGATAAGCGCTTTTACAGTTGGCGCGAAACCTCCTTTTCTGAACGGAAAAAACTAATGCTTGCCGCTGCTTCGGAATTGAAGAAGAACAAAAATGAATATGCCGAAATGATGACTTTAGAAATGGGGAAACCTATTTCACAAGCCATCGCTGAAGTTGAAAAATGCGCTTGGGTTTGCGAGTATTACGCAGAAAATGCCGAAAGTCAACTTCAAAATGAAGTGAAAAAAACCGATGCTCACAAAAGTTATGTGAGTTACGAACCTTTGGGAGTAGTATTGGCTGTAATGCCTTGGAACTATCCTTTTTGGCAAGTTTTTAGATTTGCAGCACCCGCGTTAATGGCGGGAAACATTGGGGTTTTAAAACACGCATCGAACGTATTTGGTTGTGCACTAAACATTGAAAAGGTTTTTAAGCGTGCAGGGTTTCCCGAAAATTGTTTTACCATTTTATTGATTGGTAGCGATGCCGTGGAAGATGTAATTGAAAATGAAAAGATAAAAGCAGTAACTCTCACCGGAAGCGGGCCAGCAGGTTCATCTGTGGCTTCAATAGCTGGGAAAAATATTAAAAAGACTGTTTTGGAATTAGGCGGAAGCAATGCTTTAGTTGTGCTAAAAGATTGCGATATGGATAAAACCGTTGCAACCTGCGTTCAGGCGCGATTTCAGAATACGGGGCAAAGTTGCATAGCAGGAAAACGATTAATTATTGACGAATCCATCGCGAATGAATTTGTCGAAAAAATGCTTGTAAAAGTTCGGGAGTTGAAAAGCGGCGACCCAATGGATGAGGGCACATATATTGGCACGATGGCACGCGAAGATTTAGCTAAAGACTTAGAGAAACAAGTAAATGCTTCTATAAAAGCTGGCGCAAAATTAGAAATAGGAGGAAAGCGACAGAGCGCCTATTTTGAGCCCACAATCCTGTCAAATGTTACACAAAACATGGCCGTCTTTAATGAAGAGACTTTTGGTCCGGTACTGTCTGTTACAACATTTAAAACTGTGGAAGAAGCTGTTGAGCTTTCTAACAGTTCTATGTTTGGATTGGGTGTTTCGCTATTCACAAAAAATATTGAGGAGGCTGAAAAGCTGGCATTCCAATTTGACGAAGGCGCCGTTTTTATAAATGAATTAGTGAAAAGCGACCCCCGATTGCCTTTTGGAGGAATTAAGCAAAGTGGTTATGGGCGTGAGCTTAGCGAGCACGGTATTCAAGAATTTGTAAATAGGAAGACTGTTTATATTAATAAATAGTAAAAAACCTAACAGGTCTTTAAGACCTGTTAGGTTTAGAATATTTTACCCTTTCTTTAAAAAGGCTTCTTTACTTTGCATTTCAGCTTTTGGGATGTTGTTCTTTTCTAAAAACGAATTGAATTTTTCACCTTCCTTTGCCTTTATATTTTCGTAACGCTTTTTCGCTTTTGAAAAATCATCAGCAATTAATTCGAAATTTGCCATAGAAGCTCCAGAAACCTTATTATAGTTTGAAGCTACATTGCTATAAAGGTCGCCCATCTTTTCACGCAATTCAGGATCTGCCGAAGCAACGTAATTATCGCCTGTAGTAATTACCAAATCTGTCCGTAGATTTTCTAATGCATCATATAATTTTTGAGCATCTTTTTTCCCTTTCGGATGATTTTTAATTACTTCCGTAGCCTTTGTTTGGGTTTCATTAATTTCATATACCATAAAGGCCAAATCTTCTACCATATTAAAAAGACTTTGAGTAAGCGTTTCTTGCTCTTTTCGTTGTTCTAAAGTGGTAAGAGACTTTTCATCGTATATTATTTCAATGTCTTGGCTGAAGGAATCATTCCCTTTTGTAAGTACCACTTTATATTTTCCGGCCGGAACACGAGGCGATGTAAAGCCACTAAAAGCAAGTGTTTTCGCCTGCGCCATTTTTGGAGCAGCAGTCATAAAATTCCAACTTACTATATTTATTCCTTTCGATTTTCCAGGCGCTAGTGTTGTAATTTTGTTACCCTGCATATCTTGGATTTCCATTTCCATTTTTCCGAAAGTATGTCTCTTTTTGAGGTAATAAACAATTTGCGCAGCGGTGTTTTTATTTTCACCAACAAATTGGGTTTCTGCTCCAAAACTTCCGCTAAAGCCGCTTTCTTCGGTCATTGTGAAAGGTTCGGTTTCAAAAAAGTGAGCCTCTTTATTTAGAATTTCTGGGGTTAGTTGGCGCAACGGACTTATATTATCTATAATTATTACACCACGGCCGTGAGTTCCCATCACTAAATCGTTTGTGCGCTTTTGTAGGTCAATAAAATGAACCGCAACGGGAGGCATATTATTTGTGAATTCAGACCAATTTTTTCCACCGTCAATAGTTACATAGAGACCTAATTCGGTTCCCAAGAAAAGCAAATCTTCATTTTTATAATCTTCTTGAATATTTCTAACAAATGCTTTTGAATCAATATCTTCTGAAATGATAGATTTCCATGTTTTACCGTAATCTGTTGTCTTTAGCGCATAAGGTTTCATATCGCCAGTGTTGTGACCTTCAAAAACAGCATAGGCAGTTCCTTTATCGTGAATACTAGCTTCAATGTGATAAACCCATGTGTTTTTTGGAATTCCAACGAGGTTTGCGGTAACATTTGTCCAAGTTTTTCCGCTATCAGTTGTAAGCTGAACATTTCCATCGTCGGTTCCAACCCAAATTATATTTTGATCTAAAGGTGATTCAGCAATTGTGAAAATTGTAGTGTGATTTTCCGCACCACTGTTATCAACTGAAAGTCCGCCAGATTTAGACTGGTCTTGCTTTAATTTATCGTTAGTAGTTAAGTCGGGCGAGATGATTGTCCAACTATCGCCCATATCGTCTGAACGGTGTAGAAATTGGCTTCCCATATAAAATCGGTCGGGCACGAAAGCGCTTACAGCCATTGGTGCATTCCAGTTAAAACGCAATTGGGCATCTCCTTTTTTGGGTTGTGGTTGTACGGTTGTGGTTCTATTTCTATCCACATCATAACGCCAAACGTTTGCAGCGCCCTGCATTTCAGAATAAATAATATTTTTTGTGGGATGCTTTAAAACCCGAAAACCATCGCCATAGCCAACGCTATTCCAATCGCGCGCAGTAACGCCGCCGGAAGCAGAAGAAGGTCCGTACCATGAGCCATTATCTTGTAAACCGCCATAAACATTGTAAGGTTCGGCATCGTCAACACTTATATGATAAAATTGTGAAAGCGGTAGATTTTCAACAATTTCAAAAGTAGAGCCACCATTCCAAGAACGATAAACACCACCATCGGTACCCGAATAAATAATGTCGCTATTATTTATATCGAAAGCAATATCGTGAATATCACTATGCATATTGCCAAGATTTTTAAAGGTTTTTCCACCATCGCGACTAATAGAACCTGTTAAGCCACCTTTTAAAATTATATCTGGGTTTTTTGGATCAACAATAATTCTTGAAAAGTAAAAAGGACGCACAGTCAGCCCAAAATCGTTATTTAAATGTTCCCAAGAATTCCCGCTATCGTTGGATCTCCAAAGTCCGTTTGTCTCTTTAATTCCAGTTTCAATAACTGCATAAATTATTTTGCTGTCGCTGGGAGCCATTGCAATCCCTATTCTCCCTAATTTTCCAGTGGGAAGACTATTAGTAAGTTTTTTCCAAGTTTTTCCTCCGTCGGTTGATTTGTGTATCGCACTGTTTTCACCTCCCGAATTGAAACCCCAAGCTGTTCTTCGAAATTGCCACATAGAGGCAAATAATACATTTGGATTTTTTGGATCCATTAAAATATCTGAAACTCCAGTTGAGGGATCTATGTATAAAATTTTGCTCCAAGTTTTTCCGCCATCTGTAGTTTTGTAAACGCCGCGATCTTCACTATCGCTCCAAAGCGCGCCCAATACGCCCACATAAACTTCATCTGTATTATTGGGGTTTATAACTACGGAAGCAATTCTTTCGGAATTTTCAAAACCGGGAATTTCTTTCCAGTTATTTCCACCGTCAGTAGATTTGAAGAGACCGTTACCGACAGAAACTGAATTTCTAGTCCAAGTTTCACCTGTTCCCACCCAAATTACTTCATCGGGGTTTTTAGGATCTAAGGTTATTACACCTATAGATTGTGCGTGTTCGTCAAAAATAGGAGCGAAGGTTGCTCCGCCATCGCTTGATTTCCAAACACCGCCACCTGCGGCTCCAGCGTAGAGAATACGTGCATTTGTAGGGTGAATTTCAAGATCGTTTATACGTCCGCTCATTAATGCTGGACCAATATGGCGAGCTTTCATATTACCGAAAAGTTCTTTTCCTTTTAAGGCGTTGTCCTGCGCTTGAACAAAAGTAAAACTCGTAAAAATGGCGAGAAACGCAATGATGGTATTTTTCATGATGGTTAGTTTTTTAGGTAATTCTGTTGAAAGTAGAATTTCAGTTAAAAAAAAATCCCTGAACGAGCAGGGATTTTTTTTATTTGTGAATAGTTATTCTTTCTCTACTGCATCTGTTGCAGTGGCGGGAAATGCGAACATTGCCGCGTCAATTTCAGGATTCAACGTTATTTCTTTTAATTGAATTGCTTGACCTCCCATACTTAGTGCAAAAGGAAAATAAAGACCATCAACTTCTTGATAATCGCTCATAGTGCTAACATTCATTTGCCCTTTCATTGGACCTTGCTTTATTTCGCTTTCAGCAACAATAGGTACATAATTTTCAGTGTCAAAATAATAGTAAGAAACGTTTGGCTCCTCTACGCCATCAACCATAATAGGCGATTGCGTAAGCATAAGTTTAAAGGTTTCAGCTCCTTCTTTGGTTTCTTTGCCCATTAATTCTACTGTAAATCCTTTTTCTTTGTAATTCATAAAAGGAGTTGGAAAATCTTTCATTTGCTTTTTCATGTTGGCAGTAGACTCAGCATCACTTTTTTCAGCTTGCATAGTCATAAAATTAGTTGTCCACATGGTTTCGCCGTCAAAAGCAAGTTGGGTGATTTCTTGTCCTTGAAAATTAATTTTAATTAATTGATTTCCTTCTTTGGTTTGGTAAATTTCTACTGGAATTTCCATTCCTTGTGCATTAGCTGTCGCAGTCATTTTTACGCTCTGCAATTTTTCCCAAGATGCTTTGCCGCCTGTATTTTCAAGGTAATTACTTATTATCTCGTCTGCAGTTTGTGCAGTTACAGGTACAAAAGCTGTTAATAAAAAGGCAATGATAAGTGTTTTTAAGATTTTCATGTGTTTAAATTTTTTGTTTGAAATGGAATGCCCAGCTTCTTTTTTCTCGTCTTTTAAAATTGGGCTTTATTAATAATAATAATTTTCGGTTGAGTAAATATAAGACGAACTCTGTAATAAAAAGTTACAGCCTATTATTTTTTTGATGCCTATTATAAAAGTTATCTTTACTTAAAAGAATAAAAACTATGAATTTTCACACACGTAAATGGATAAAACCAGAAGATTTAAACCCAAATGAAACGCTATTTGGAGGTAGATTATTAGAATGGATTGATGAGGAAGCAGCACTATATTCCATCATTCAACTTGAAAATCCGCGAACGGTTACAAAGTATATGAGTGAAATTAATTTTAGAAGCTCTGCGAAAAAGGGCGATATTATTGAAATTGGTATTGATACCATTGGCTTTGGGAATACTTCATTACAACTCCGCTGCGAGGTCCGCAATAAAATGACCCGCGAGGTAATAATAAGTATTGACAAAATTACGATGGTAGGCCTGGATGAAAATGGAAAACCTCGCAAACACGGTAAAACTCAAAAGGAATTCGTAAAAGACCGATTGGCAAAATAATTTTGCTTTAACATTTCAAACAATAGAATTTTTACCCGTCTATTTTTAAAAACACTTTATAAAGAGACTCTTTCCGCTTGTTCGCGGGCACGTTTCAATTGGTTTTCATTTGGTTTTTTAGGCTCCTGTTTTGTAGCAATTTTAGGTTCAAAACTTAATTCCGAAAAAGTTGGGAAATGGTCTGAGTTAATATCTTCACCTAATTTCAATGAAATAACCCGAAATTCTGCCGAGACAAAAATATGATCCAAAGGCCATCGCATCAAAAAACTTTTGGCATTGAATGTATTATAAAACCCACGTCCTTTTCGCATATCTAAAAGTTCACCCACATTTTGGAAAAGTGAGGTGGTACTAGACCAAGCAACATCATTGAAGTCGCCCATTACTATTACAGGATATTTTGATTGTTTGCTAAGGAAGGCAATTTTCATTATTTCAGAATCGCGATCTGTTGACAGCGGATTGTGCTGCGGCATTGGAGGCGTGGGGTGGATTGTGTACAATTGAATGGTGTCGCCCGATGGAAGCCGTACTTTTGAATGGATGGAGGGAATTTCCTTATCCACCAAATATTTTATTTCAGGGTCTATCAATTCAAATTTTGAATAAAGAAGCATTCCGTAAGTGTTGCTAAGGGGAATTTCAGCTTCATAAGCGTATTCTGAAGGTAAATGTGCGGTTATAAATTCCATCCAATCTTTGTCTGTTTCTACCAACAATAACAAGTCTGGATTTTTATTTAAAAAGTCCTTCAAAAGTTTTTCAGGCTTCTTGTTTTTCTGCAATACGTTAGCGGCATATAACGAAATAGTTCTGCTTTCAACCGCGTTTTCACTATTGCCAACTTCAACCGGAGCCAATGGAGTGTAGGGATATATTTTCGCCAATTGAATTACAAAACAGGCGCCAACTATTCCCGCAAAAAGATAATCATTCAGACGCTTTACATCAAAACGCATAAAAAACGTAAGAAGTGCCACAAAAGTAAGAATGGTTAGCTGTACATGTGGAAAGTCGAAAATACGTATCCACCAATAATCTACAGCTATAAATGGAAAAATAGTAAGCGTTACGGCTATTATTCCAAATATATAGAGGAAGGTTTTTAATTTCATTAAATGAAACACGATTTGCTTATAAATATAAACTTAATTTTTAAAACATTAATTCTTTAGGGAAGGAGAAAAATCCTTGCCCGTTGGCAATTCAAAAATTTCTAAATCGAAATAGGGGATAGCGGCCAGCAAATGGTCAAAAATATCAGCTTGAATATGTTCGTAATTTTCCCACCTTTTATCGAGGCTGAAGCAAAATATTTCAATAGGAATACCTTTGTCTGTTGGTGCCAAATGGCGAACCATTAAAAAAAGATCTTTATTTATTGCTGAATTTTCGTTCAAAAAAGCGTCCGCATAATGACGAAAAACACCGAGGTTGGTTTGATTTCTTCCGTTTATGAGCAATTCTTTATCGGCTTCACTTGTTCTATTAAATTTGTCCACATCTCGCTGACGATGCTCCAAATATGGTTTTATCAGCTGAATTTTTTTGAGCTTTTCAATATCTTCCGTAGAAAGAAATTTAATGGAAGATTGCTTAACAAAAATGGAACGCTTTATTCTTCGGCCCCTGCTTTCTTGCATTCCGCGCCAGTTTTGGAAGGAATCTGCAATTAAACTGTAAGTAGGAATAGTGGTAAAAGTATGATCGAAATTCTGTACGCGTACGGTTGCAAGATTTATTTCTGTAACGTATCCATCTGCTCCAAATTTGCTGAAAGTTATCCAGTCGCCAATACGAACAATATCGTTTACAGATACTTGAATACTCGCTACAAAACCGAGAATAGTATCTTTAAAAATCAGCAAAATCACCGCAGATGCAGCACCAAGGGTAGTTAAACTTACGAGTGAAAAACCTGTAAGTAATTGAATAATCCAAAAAATGCCAACTCCCCAGGCAAAAATCATCATTACCTGCACATAGCTTTCCATGGGCTTATCGCGATATTTTTCGCTTTCTTCAAGGAATTTGCGTGAGGAGCGAAGAATACTTCGGAAAATATATACACTGAGAATAATTAAATAAGCCTTCGTCGCAATTTGAAGCAGATTGGTCATAAAAGGCGACTCAATAAATATAATTGGTATAAGGAACCAAACTATTGCCAAAGGCAGCAGATGTGCTATGAAACGCGGAAAGTTACTTCTTGCCAGATAATCATCAAAAGAAGTTTTTGTTTTATCGCTGAATGCTTTAAAACTTTCAATTATCAATCTTTTAAAAACAGCATCTATTACTAAAACAGCGGCTGAAACCAGAATACAATTTACAAGAACATTTAAAAAAATGGCCCATTCAATCGTCATCCCTTCATTAACGAGATAGTCTTGAAAAACACAACTGTATTTTTGAATGGCATCTTTATTCATTATAGATATTTACGTTCTACATAAAAAGGTCCGAATGGCAGCACTGAACACATTACCACGATGAACAAATCTTTAATAGACCAGTTTAATTTTTTCCACATATAAAGTGCGCCGCCCACATAAAGTACGAATAACACTCCGTGCGCCATTCCTACAATTTGAACCATTTGCGGCATATTCCAAATATATTTTAATGGCATCGCTATTCCCAAAAGTACTAGAAAAGAAATAGCTTCTAGTGTACTTATTAGCCTAAAGGTTTTTACTGAAAATTCCACAATTTTAAATTTTTCCCAAAGATACATCTTGAAAATTGACTCCCTAAGCTTTAAGACTAATTTATGGAAGAATTGTTTTGTTCAGAATTACTATCTTTAAAAGAAAAAATAGATGCTGCCACCACTACAAACGTCCACTGAGACAATCCAAATTTCCATTGAAAGCTATTATGAAGAATTTCTGAAAGTTTTACCAAGGGTTGCATTGGCACTATTAGTAATAATTTTGGGGGTTTTGCTAGCACAGTTGCTTACATCTTTCTACAAAAAACGCTTTCAACAAAAATCTGAAGATCCATTAATGTCTAGATTTCTGGCGCAAGCGGTGAAAATAATTTTGATAATTATTGCCATAATGCTAGCGCTGAAAGTTGCAGGTTTAGACGGGATAGCAACGGGACTTTTAACCGCCGTTGGTGGTGGTGCAATAATTTTAGGTTTCGCTTTTCAAGATATAGGAAAGAATTTTTTAGCGGGAATTATACTCGCTTTTAATAGACCATTCAATATAAATGATACTATTAAGATTGATAATATTTTCGGAAGGGTTAAGGAATTGAACTTTCGATATTCGCACATAAAAACTTTTGACGGACGTGATATTTATATTCCTAATAGCGATGTACTTACCAAGCCAGTTGAAAACTATACAGCGGACGGTTTTTATAGAGTAGATTTTACGGTGGGGATTGGATATGAGGATGATATTATTTCAGCTAAAAAAGTAATACAAGATATTCTTGATTTGAATACAGAAATTGTGCGCGATGAAAACCACGAAAATTTCGTAATCGAAGACGAATTGGCAGCGAGTACCGTAAATCTAAAAGTCTTCTTTTGGGTAGATACAGTTGATTATAGACGAGCTTCGCGTGTATTGCGTGGCTTGGTTATTCGGCAAGTAAAGGAAGAACTCTTTAAAAAAGGCTTTAATCTTCCTGCAGATATTAAAGAACTTAAAATCTACGGAACTGAGGATGCAATCCCGATAAAATTCAGAAATAGTCCAGAGTTTCCAAAAGACGATAAAAATCAATAGATCGAAAGTGTATTAATCGCAGGGTAATGGAACATTTAGTGTTGTATAATTCCAGTTTTTCTTATAACTAAAATGCCACCATTCCGTACGGATCGTATTGAAGCCAAACTTACGCATGCCTTCAAAAAGCAGCTTACGGTGAGCGAGAATTTCTTTTGAAAAATTATAATTATCAATATGCGCTTCTCTCCCGAAGTAATCATAATCACTACCCATTTCAACGTAACAGCCCTCTAAAGTTTCCAAAGTAATATCGACCGCTGCACCTTTGTTGTGGATAGAGCCATTGCCGTATGGATTGCCCACATAAGTTGGTCGTGGCACTTTTGCCCACATCTTTTTTTGAACATCTAACGGGCGGTAGCAATCGTAAATTTTAATACGGTAACCTCTTTCACAAAAGTATTGATTGGCTTTTAGCAGTGCCTCAGCAACTTCGGGCCGGAGCAAGCATTTTGCACAATCATAAAGTGTTTCGCCAATAAAATTGTTAGGAGTAGCGTAACGAATTTCGTAGCTAAATTCGGTTGAAAGCGTTTCAATATCTACTAACGGTTGCTGAGAATTTTCTTCCGCAGAAAAACTAAAAAATAAAAACGTAAAAAGTAGAATGGATGGCAACTTCATACGTCAAATTTAAGTAGAATTTAATAACATTCGAAATAGCTATTTGTAACTTTGGGAAAAACGAATAAATATGAACGATTTAGGAAAAAAATCCGCACTGATTACAGGCGGTACAAAAGGAATAGGTTACGGAATAGCTGAAGCAATGCTGAAAGAAGGCATTAATGTAGCCATTACAGGAAGAACTAAGGAAACCGCGCAACAGGCTGCGAAAATGCTAAATGAAAATGGAAACGATAGGGCACAGGCTATAGGTATTGAAGCCGATGTGCGTAATTATGAAAGCCAACAAAAAGCTGTGAAAGAAGCTATCGAGCAATTTGGCGGTTTAGATATAGTTATTGCAAATGCCGGACTTGGTCATTTTGGTTCTGTTGAAGACATAACTATTGAGCAGTGGAAGGAAACAATTGATACAAACCTTTCCGGACCTTTTTACAGTTTAAAAGCGAGTGTTGACCAATTGAAGAAAAATAAAGGATATTTTATAACTATTTCTAGTTTGGCAGGCACCAACTTTTTTAAAGGCGGAAGTGCTTACAATGCTAGTAAATTTGGTCTTACAGGTTTCACGCAAGCAGCAATGTTAGATTTACGCGACAAAGGAGTAAAGGTTAGTACCATTATGCCTGGTTCGGTTTCTACACATTTTGCGGGTAACGAACCTGACGACTCAGATGCCTGGAAAATACAAATTGAAGATATGGGCGAGCTAGTGGTTGATTTATTAAAAATGAATCCACGAACGCTGCCGAGTAAAATTGAAGTGCGACCTTCAATGCCGAAGTAAAATTCACTCTATAAATTAAAAAAGGCGATTCATTTCTGAATCGCCTTTTTTGTATAGATTACTCGCTGTTATTAGTTAGCAGAAAGTAAAGCTAAAAACTTATCTAGGTTTGGTAGTATAACGATTCGCGTTCTTCTGTTAGTAGCGCGACCGTCTTTGGTTTCATTTTCTGTAAGTGGGTGAAAACTGCTTCTTCCTGCTGCAATTAGCTTTTCAGGAGCTACACCATATTGGTCTTGCAAAATACGAATAACGGCTGTAGATCGATCTACACTCAATTCCCAGTTGTCTTTAATGTAAGCACCTGGCTTTACAGTTTGACTGTCTGTATGACCTTCAACCATAACTTCTAAAGCTGGTTCGCTATTAATTACATTTGCCAAACGCTCTAAAAGTGGATTTGCTTTCGAATTTACCCGAGCACTTCCTGACTTAAATAAAAGTTTGTCTGAAATTGTAATCATTACTACAGTTTCATCAATGTCAATCTTGATGTCGTCTTCTTCGCCTTCGCCAACTAAACTGTTGTCAAGATTCTTCTTAAGGTTGTACGAAACGATAAGATTCATTGAATCCTTTAAAGTTTTTGCTTGTGCCAATTCTTGGGGATTTACATTGGCTAATGCTTTCTTCATTTTTAATTTGTCATTTTCAGAAACCACAACTCCGTCAAATTGTTGTAGACGATTGTTGTTTGAATCTGTCAGCGACTGGATTTTCGAATTGTAACTTGAAACGCGTTCTTCAATTTTAGCGTACTTAGCTTCAATCTCTTCCTTTTCTAGTTGGGTTTTAACTAATGTAGAGCGGGTGTCGTTGTATTGACCTTCCAATTCTACATACTTCTTTTTTGAAACGCAGGACGTTGTAATAAGTGCTCCTGCTAATAAAGTTAATGCAATAACATTTTTCATAATTCTAAGTTTTTTTAGGTTTGTGTGGCAAATATAACGGGACACTTCACCAAATAATTAGTTAATGGATGCTATTGTTTTGTTAAAAGGAAAACTTAAAACCGCCTAAAATACATAGCCTAGCAGCACATATAATATTATAAAGACTACAATAACCCCGATACAGCCACACTTGCCACCGCCGATTTTCTTGGCACCCCAGCCAGCCAATAATATTCTGAGTAATTTTTTCATAAAATTTTTTTAAGGTTGATTTGTTGATTTATCGTTTATTCATTTTTATCTGCGGAACCTTTTGCTTCAGGTGCCTTTTCTTGCGGCTCCATTCTCAATTTATTTTTTCCAAAATCTAAAGTACGGATAGGGAATGGGATGTTAATACCGGCTTCATCGAAGTTTTTCTTAATAAGTTTTATAGCTAAATGCTGCGCTTCAAATTTTGGTTTAGGTTTCTGACTAGTAATCCAGAATCTGGTAATAAAGTTGATGGAGCTGTCTCCAAATTCAGTGAAATAGAATTCGACTCCTTCATTGTTGCGTTGTTCAAAATTTTCAGAGATTACTTTTATGACCAAATCTTCCACTTTTTGAAGATTCTCTTCATAACCTACGCCACAACTAACCGAAACTCTACCACGCTCGGTCCAAGAATAATTAGTGAAGGGGTTTTCGACAAAAATTTTATTCGGAATAATTACATAATCATTATCTGGCTGGCGTATAGTTACATTTCTTAAATCAATTTCTTCAACGTAACCAGATTTTCCTTGTGCGTCAATAAAATCGCCAATGCGCACTTTTGGCTGAAATGAAAGCATAAAGCCAGAAACGGTGTTGCTTAAAGTGCCTTGCAATGCGAAACCAATTGCCAATCCCATTACTCCGGCCCCAGCTAGAACAGAAGTAAGAACTTTGTCTAATTGCATAACTCCAAGAGCTATAAAAAAACCAACTAATAAAACAATTGCGTAGATTAATTTTGAAAGTACCTGTTTAATAGACTCATCACCTATCTTTTGGAATAGTACTTTATGTGATAGTTTTTTAAGTCCTCTTGCAATTAAATAAAAAACAATCATTACAAGTATTGCAACCGCAAAGTTTGGCAACTTCAATATTATTGCATCTAACCAGCCGTCTAGCTTGTCGTATAAACCTGTAACTGAGTCGTGTACTGAAAATTTTTCTTCTTCCATGGTTTTGATTTAAAATAGTGTTGAAAGCATAAAAGTACCTAAAATCCAGAGGATTATAGAAAGCACACCTCCAATTATAAAAAAATGTTTGAACTTATAAAAGCCCATTCCGTATATTAATGTATTGGTTTGATAGCCCATTGGAGTGAAGAAACTGAAATTCGCTCCAAATAAAACGGCAAGTATAAATGGCTTCATAGATAAGTCTAATCCAACGGCAACTGCTATCGCTATTGGCGTCATTATAATAGCTGTGGCATTGTTGCTAACAACGCTACTTAAAAGCATTGTAATAAGAAATATTAATCCGATTACTACAATATTTGATCGTCCACTTAAGATTTCTAAAAGGTTGTCTGAAATCCATTTATCTGCTCCGGTATTATGCATAGCAATTCCCAAAGGAATCATACCGGCAAGCAGAAAAATTACCTGCCAATTTATACGATGATAAACATCGTTAAGATCCAAACAACGGGTTAATAGTAAAAGTGAAACCCCCGTTATTGCACTAATTAGAATACTAAGTACACCGCTTGCTGCCAAACCAATTACCAATAATAATATAACGAAAGACATTGCTCTCTTTTTAGTATTTACGGATTGTGACTTATGTTCCCGTAAAATAGCGACATTCTCTAAATCGTAGAGTTGGTTTATTTCATTGGTGGGTATTTCTACTAACAATCTGTCCCCGGGTTTAAGGCTTATTTTATCCATATCCTTTCTAACCAAACGTTCCTCGGTATTCCTTATATTCCTTCTTTTTTTAATTGCTATAGGTAAGGCATTATTAAAAGTTTGTTTTCTTAATTGCTTTAAAGTTTTACCAATTAATGTAGAACCAGGTAAGATGAGCACTTCTACAAAACCCCAATCCTCTGACTTTTTGGGAGCTTCAGCGTCTTCTTTAACTTCCAGCTCATTATTTCTTGAAATATCTTGCTTTTTATGAATGCTGAGACCTTGGTCATCATTTAGTTTAGAGAGATTTTCTAAATCGCACATTAATACTAGTTTGTCATTCTCTTTAAGTGTAATGTATTTACCAGGCGCATTGGTAATTTGCTTATTTCTAGTGAGTTTTAAAATAGAAATATCGGGGTTGTTATATAGAAATGTATCTTCTATGTTTTTGTCAATTAATTTAGAGTCTTTATTAATTATAACTGTAGTTACGAAGCTTTCTAAATCGTAAGCGTCGTGTAAATTTTCTTTAGAATCCTTCGGAAGCCATCTTGAAGCTATTGTTATTACAATAATCCCAACCACTAAAAAAACTGCTCCAAACATAGAAAATTCAAAAAAACTGAAGCGTTCCGCACCCAAGTCTCGTGCTACTGAATTTACAATTAGGTTTGTTGAGGTACCCATTAAAGTGCAGCTACCGCCCATAATACCTGCAAAAGATATAGGTAATAGTAATTTACCTTGCGACAGGTTAAAGCGCTTGGATAATTCTGAAATAATTTTGATAAAAACTATTACAACCGCCGTAGTGTTTATAAAGGCCGAAATACCGCCCGTTATAAGCATAAGTACGGGTAGCAACAGAAATAATGGTAATATGTGTAGATTTTTTAGAAAGCGCGCTAGTGAAGCAATTACGCCATTGTCTTCAAGCGCTAGTGCTATAATCATCAATGAAAGCACTGTAATGGTAGCCGTATTGGAGAATCCTGAAATAGCTTCTTCAGGTTCTACTAAACCCGTAAGTGCGAGTGAGGCCACGAGAAGCATCGCAATTTTGTCTACAGAAAAGACTTCAAATGCGAAAAGGATAATGGTAACAAACAGAATAGAAAAAACGAGAATTATTTCTGTATTCATTTTAATGAATGGTTAGTCTGATAAAGATAACCGCAGAAATAATTCTCGTTCCTAAGAATTTCATAAAATATTGACAGCGCCAATATTTTTAACATTTTATCCTAAATACTTTTTAAGAATGTGGCTTTTTGAAGTTTGTCTTAGTCTTCTAATTGCTTTTTCACGAATCTGACGCACGCGTTCACGGCTCAAATCGAAAGTATCTCCAATCTCTTGAAGCGTCATTGGCGGTTGTCCGCAAAGTCCGAAATTCAATTTTACTACATCAGCTTCACGTGGCGCTAAAGTATCTAACGCACGATTAATTTCAATACGAAGTGATTCGTGCAACAAGTTTTTATCTGGATTCGGGCTTTCACCTGAACTTAGAACATCATATAAATTGTTGTCATTTTCGCCCTCTTGAAAAGGTGCGTCCATGGACAAACTTCTAGTTGAATTTTTAAGTGAACTTTTCACTTTAGATTCACTAAAATCAAGTTCTTTAGCAATTTCGGCTGCCGTTGGTACACGTTGAAATTTTTGTTCAAGATGAATGGAAGCCTTTTTTATTTTATTGATATCGCCAATTTTATTCAACGGCAAGCGAACCACTCTCGATTGTTCTGCTATAGCCTGTAAAATTGCTTGACGTATCCACCATACTGCATAAGAAATAAACTTGAAACCTCTAGTTTCATCAAATCGCTTGGCTGCTTTTACCAAACCCACATTTCCTTCATTAATAAGATCGGGTAGACTCAATCCCTGATTTTGATATTGTTTCGCCACGGAAATCACAAACCTTAAATTCGCTCTACTTAGCTTATTCAAAGCAGCCTGATCTCCTTCACGAATGCGCTGAGCCAACTCAACTTCTTCCTCCGCAGTTATTAAATCAATTTTACTAACATCCTGTAAATAACTGTTTAAAGATTTGGTTTCGCGGTTGGTTACTTGCTTCGTGATCTTAAGTTGTCTCATATATTCTCTTGTTTTTAATAATAACACGGCATAGTATGACATTTTAGGGTAATTTCCAAATACTTAACACAACTTGTTAAAATTTGTTAGTCCATTATTTTTTCTTACATTCAAAAAAAAAATTATATGAAATTCAACAAAAACATGCTTTTAGCCATTTTTCTCTTAATTAATACGACAATCTTTGCACAAAAGCCCACTGAAGTACCTAAACCCAGTGAATCACCAATAGACATAACGAACCCGGCAGATGTAATTATTTATATCGTACTTCCGTTATGTGCAATCTTGTTGTATTTTATTTGGAAGAATAAACGAAAAAATAAGAATAAATAATTTATGATATTATAGTAATTTTATAATAATCTGAATACTATTTTTGGTGCAGTTGTTGTTAGCTACTTGGAAACTATTTAAATTATGTTGAAATATTTTTTTCTACTGACTTTTGTTTTGATTACTTGGACCACCTTTTCTCAAATAGAATTGCCAAGTAGTTCCGTGCGTTTTGATGCTCCAGACGCAAATGTGAGCAGCTCAACCGGTTTTGAAATTCCTGCAATAAAAACACCCTCACTTTCAAATACTAAAAACCCAAATACACCAAACAATTCAGATTTAGGAAAGGAAAAGGAGAAACAGATCGATATGCAAAACGGCGACGGTTTAATGGAATACACTACTAATAAGACGCCGAAATATTTCACCGATGACAAGGAAATTAAAGCAGAGTACGGAAAGGACCAATATTTAGGCGATTTTAAAACGAAAGCTAAAACAGCAACATTTATGTATCGCGATCATCAATTTGTGGATGGCGATATGATTCGAGTTTATGTGAATAACCAAATTGTAATTCCGCAAGCGAGACTAGAAGGAACTTTTAAAGGCTTTGACGTTCCGCTGCAAGATGGTTTCAATAAAATAGATTTTGAAGCATTAAATCAAGGTACTTCCGGGCCAAATACAGCACAATTAAATATCTACGACGAAATAGGTAATCTGCTAGCGTCTTACGAGTGGAATCTTCTTACTGGCAATAAAGCCACAGCCATATTGGTGAAGCAGTAAGTTTCAAACAATTTATTTAAGTACACAAAATCCTAGACAAAATCTCAAGGATTAGTACGTATTTGCAATATATTGAAATGTAAAGCTAGTTTTACAAAATAAATAGTATATTTGTCTTATTGTTAAGTTTACTTGTATTTATTAATTTAAAAACTTAGATTATGTTAAAGAATAAAATATGTGCTTCAGAAGAGCGAAGGCTACACTGGTTGATTAATTTTAAATTACCAAACGTTTGGAAAAAAATAGGATGGGGGGTTCTTATAATTTCCTTTACACTTCTTATTTTGACAAAATTTATAGAAGGTGACATGTTAGTAGTTAAATCGATTTTGAAAAAAATGTCGCTACTCGGTTTATTGATTGTTGTAATTTCAAAAGAAAAAATTGAAGATGAACGTATTGAAAACCTAAGAAGTAAATCATTTACATTGGCTTTTATACTTGGGGTTATTTATGTGCTGGTTCAACCTTTAATAAATTATATTGTATTCCTTTTATTTAGACCTGAGAAAGCAATTTTTCAAGATTTAGGTGATTTTCAAATACTGTGGTTTCTTTTAATTGTTTACTTAACAGCATTTTGGTCCTTAAAAAGGAGAAACGCATGAAAAATACGCTAAAAGTAGAGAGGGCCATTCTCAACCTTACTCAGGAAGATTTGGCACAAAAAATCGGGGTTTCCAGACAAACAATTAATTCTATTGAAACTAATAGATATGTGCCTTCCACGCTTTTGGCACTAAAGCTTTCCATTGTTTTCAATAAACCAGTAAATGACTTTTTTAATTTGGAAGAAAAAGATTAGCATCAATTCAGTTTATCTTTTTGATTTTCAGGATGTAGTTGTTGTCTCCGTTAAAATTCACTTAATAAAATGAAATAGTATTTCCTAAACGTCCATTTTATTTTCAAGGTCTGTAACTTTATAAGAAAATGTAACTTATGAATGTTTCTGAACAAATTCTTGAAATTCTTAAAAATGTTGGTGTTACTCAAATTTGGGGGGTAACCGGCGATGCACTTAACACTTTTACCGACGCGCTTCGTGGAGATGAAGATTTAAAGTGGAAAGCAGTAAGGCACGAAGAAAACGGCGCTTTTGCCGCCTGCGCCGAAGCGCAAATGACTGGCAATTTAGCAGTCTGTGCTGGAACCGTTGGACCAGGAACACTTCATTTAATTAATGGTCTTTACAACGCAAAAAAAGAACGCGTTCCCGTACTTGCGCTAAGTGGGCAAGTAGCACGCGTAAATATGGGCACCAATTATTTTCAAGAAGTTGGGCTTACTAAAGTATTCGACGATGTTTGTGCATATCAAGCCGTAATTCGTTCTGCCGAAGAAGCGCCACGCGTTGTTTTAAAAGCCATTCAGATTGCTTTGGAGCAACGAGCCGTAGTTCGCGTAGAAATTCCTGTTGACATTGCAGTAGAGAAAGCAAGTGGAGATCATTATTTGCATCCAGTTTTTCATGGAAATGCGGTTTTAGTACCTTCAGATGAAGATATAAACCTTGTTGCAAATGCTATTAACGAAGCAAAGAAAATTACCATACTTGCTGGTTCCGGATGCGTTGAAAGTAGGGAGGAAGTACTCGCACTTTCCGAAAAAATTAAAGCTCCAATTGTACATACGCTACGCTCTTCAGACATAATCCATAACGACGATAAAAATGTGGTTGGTCTCACAGGGCTTATTGGAAACCCTTCAGGCTATCACGCTGTAATGAAGGCAGATTTACTTGTAATGTTAGGAACAGATTTTCCTTACAGCAACTTTTTGCCAGACAATTCAAAAATTATTCAAATAGACAACCGCGTCGAAAATATTGGGAATCGCGTAAAAGTAGATATTGGTGTGCAGGGCGATTGTTTGGCAACACTTCAGAAACTAGATTCTAAAATTCTTCCGAAGAAAGATTCTGAATTCTTGGACAATTTGGTTGAAAACTTCAATAAATGGAAAAAACAAAAAAAGGAAAGTAGTAGTTTAAAAAATGACCAAGAACCATTGCATCCGCAGCTTTTTATGAATGTATTAAATGAAAAAGCTTCTGCCGATGCGTGTTTTACGGTAGACGTTGGCGAAAGTGCTATTTGGGTGGCACATCATTTAACGCTTCACAGTAAAAGAAGATTACTCGGTTCTTTTAATCACGGTTCTATGGCTGTTGGTTTTCCGGCAGCAATGGGTATTCAATCTGTCAATCCCGGTCGTCAAGTTTGGGCAATTGTGGGCGACGGCGCCTTTGGAATGTGCATGAATGATTTTATTACAGCAGTTCGTTATGACTGGCCCGTAAAGATTTTGGTATATAATAATAGTCAGCTTGGCTTCGTGAAAATTGAAATGGAAGAAGCTGGTTATGCAATGTCAAATGAAGCGCTCACTTTACAAAACCCAAATTTTGCAGAATACGCCAAACTTTGTGGAGGGGATGGAATTAGAGTTGAAAAAGCCGCAGATATTGAAAAGGCAATAGAAATGGCAATTGCTTCGCCAAAACCATTTATAATAGATGCAGTTACAACCCCGGGTGAACTTTCTTTGCCACCGCATATAACATTAGATCAAGCTTGGGGCTTCGGAAAATCTAAAATGAAGGAAATTCTTTTAGCGGTTAAAGGCGATAAAGACCAAAAGAATAATCTGATGGCTGAAATAAAGTCTTTTTTCAACTAAACCAAGTTAATATAAAATGGAAGAATTAAAAATAATTATAGCTTCCACCGCCAGATGGATGGAAGCAGTAGGTGTGGCAATAATAGCAACAATTACTTGCACCACAATTTGGCCAGTTTATGGTTTCTCCATTTTTGGAATGCTAATTTTCGGAATTGGTATTTATGATTTATTTCAAAAAAAACATGCTATCCTTCGCAACTTCCCAGTACTGGGGCATATAAATTTTATCTTTAAACAAGGAGAAACCGAAATTAAATGTTACGAAGTAATTTATCCCTCGGTTTATGAAGGAAAACTTCGAAAAGAAAGCTATATTTAATTCAGAATATAAACCGACAACTATGAAAAAAATACTGATAACGCTCGATTATAACCCAGACTCCGAAAAGGTAGTAAACATGGGAAATCAACTTGCAAAATTGATGAATGCTGAAATTTGTTTATTTCATGTGCTGGCAGAAGTACGTTATTACGGAATGCAGTACGAACCATTTATGGGCTACGAAGGATACGCATTTCCGGTAGATTTCAGAATTCAGGAGGAATTTGTGAAAGTGGCGAAAGATTATCTTGAAAAAACGGCTACTCATTTAGGCGGAAAAAATGTTACAACCCATTTAGCCGAGGGTGATACCGCGAAATGCATCTTAGAATATGCTGAAGAATGGAATGCAGATGTAATTGTAATGGGCACTCACAGCCACGGTGCTTTGGAAAAATTATTTTTAGGGACGGTTGCCTCTAGTGTTTTGGAAGACACAAAAATCCCGGTTTACATGGTGCCAACCGGGAATTAATTTCTAAAACAAATAATTTACTAGAGAGGTTCGTCCTGCTCTAAATTTTCATTATCCTCGCCGCCTAAGCTAAAGAGTTTGTTTTCTTCATCATTCAGACCGTTGCCATTAGACTTTTTAGCTTGATTTCGGCCGGGGACGTCGAGGTCTTTTCCCGCAATATCTACTTTTTCTTCTCTGTCGCGAAGTTGTTGGTCATCTCCTCCGTCGCCGTGAATGTTATTCTGCGCAAGAATCTCTTTATCATGTTTCGTTACATTCGGATTATAGGGTAGTTTTTGATCAGTATTCTTTGATGTTGAATCTTTTTTTTCTGAATTTTTCATTTGAATTTATTTTTAAGAATTAGAAAAAATGGTTGCTCATATAAAAGTTTAAAGAATAATTAGAAACCTTAAATGTTTAGCAAGCAACTCACAAGTTTTCTTTTAAAGATATTCGAAAAGCGAAAAAGGGAATTTCTATTTAACACACATTAAATAAAAATATAACAGGTATTTAAGGTTTACCGCTTAAATTTATACCTTCGCAAACAGAACAATTCAAACTAAAAATTATTTATGGCACTTTCAAACAACGATATAATGAAAAAACTACGCGTGGCTCACAAATTCCGCGATGAGGATATTGTGAAGATATGTTCGTTAGTAGATTTTGCTGTAACTAAGAGTGAATTGGGCGCAATTTTCAGACATGAGAGTCATGAAAAGTATATGGAGTGCGGCGATCAGTTTTTACGAAATTTTTTGAACGGGTTGGTAATTCACTTAAGAGGGCCCATGCCAGAGCGGAAAGTTGCAAAACCAGAAAATAAAAAACCAATTGTGCCAAGACCAAGGCCGAATAGGGGCAAAGAAAAAAGCTAAATTAAATTTCTTCAATCTAGCTTCACTCAATTTTTAATTTTATAATTCTCAATAAATATTTTTGCATATTTTTCTGATTGTGGGATCCTCAAACAGTCGATGATGTGTGCTTAAGTACTGTAAGGTATGCTGTTCCTGCGATCCGCATTTAATTCTTCTTTGAATGTGTCGTAAAGTTTTCATCTTTTGATTTTCTTCAACTAAGTTAATTAAAACGTCTTTTCAAATTCCATTTGTATGCATTGGAATTGGTGGGTCTGTGTTGTTTTACATTGCTGTCTAAAGTTCTCATGGTTTTTAATTTTAATTGTTTGTAGTTTAATTTTTAGTGAAATCTTCTTTTCAAATTCCAAGAATAAGCTTTTGAAGTTTTCATTTTTGCTGTTAACTGATTGTTGTTTAAAGTTCTCATTGTTTTTAATTTATTGGGTTATAACTAATAGACGAAGAAAATGCTATGTTGTTACAGTACTATGCAATGCAAAGTACTAATTTAACGAAATATTAACTTTTAGCTATTTCTTTAAATGAACGAAAAGGGCGGAAATGTTTAACATTCTATTAACCCTCAATCAATTGCCAATTGCTTGCAGAGTAGGGGCTTTAGGGCTATATTTGCACATTACAATACAATATACACGGCATTTTGCCGAAGTATTATAGATTAGAATAGTATTATCCCAAGTTAGAAATGAACACTGTAAGAAAATCTGAAACAAATAGACTTAAGCGTACCCACTTATATTATAAATACACTGGTTTTTATTCATTTGTAGGTCAAAGTCTTAAAAAAGCAATTATACCAATTTTTGTGGTTATTGCTTTATTGGTTGTATTGGATTTATACGTAGTAGATTTCAGTAATCTCTTTACGTACATTACTGTTACTTACGCGCCAATTAATATATTACTTGTTTTTCTTGCTTCCGAATCATTCTTGGGGCTTGTACCACCAGAAATTTTTATTGCCTGGAGCGATAAAATGCCACAACCTATACTTTATCTAACACTCTTAGCAACGCTCTCGTACATTGGTGGTATAATTTCATTCTTTATAGGAAAATGGATTTTCACTATTCCACGCGTATTTGCTTATATGGAAGGAAAGATGAAAAAACACTTAAGGCATATTCGTAAATGGGGTGGCTTTTTAATCGTTGTGGGTGCTTTATTGCCTATACCTTTTTCTATGACAAGTATGGCGGCAGGTATGATTCACTACAAGTTTAAAAACTACCTTTTGTTTGGCTTGCTACGTTTTGTACGATTTTATCTTTATGCAATTGCTATATTCAGTTTGCTATAGTACTTTCGTGGCGTAGAAGTATTTTCTTCGGAAAAATGCTCTCTATTTTCAATTAACTTCCTCCTTTAAATTAAATGAAGAAAATAGATCCTTACGCTGCTTTACGATTTCGAGAGTTCAATATTTTTCTTTTTGTTCGTTTTGCAATGGTTTTTGCCTGGAGCATGCAATTTGTTGTAATTGAATGGGAAGTATACAGTATTACTAAAAATCCACTTTCTTTAGGAATTATAGGTTTAATGGAAGTAATTCCTGCGGTGTCTATGGCACTTTTTGCTGGTCACATTGTAGATCAAAAAGAAAAACGCGGACTTTTAATTAAGTGTATTCTTGGGTTTTCCGTCGTTAGTTTAGGTCTTTTTCTTATAACTTGGCCATACATAATAGCCGATCTTCCTACAGATACGATACTATACACAGTTTACTTTTTAGTTTTCCTCGGTGGTATTGTTCGGGCATTTCTCGGGCCTACTATATTTTCACTCTTCTCATTATTAGTTCCTAAAAAGGTATATCCTAATGCTGCAACTTGGAGCAGTTCTGTTTGGCAAATGGGCGCTGTGGTTGGTCCCGCATTCGGTGGGTTTTTTATTAATTGGATTGGTGTTCACTGGTCAATGTGTTTCGTTTTTGCTTTTTCATTGATGGCTTTACTATTGTTACTACAGATACCGAAGAAGCCAATTTTAAACCCGAATATTGGCGAGCCTATTTTTAAAAGTTTAAAACAGGGTATTAAATTCGTAATGAATACGAGAGTAATTTTAGGAGCACTTACTTTAGATATGTTTGCTGTGTTATTTGGTGGAGCAGTAGCGTTGCTTCCTATTTACGCACAGGATATTCTTAAAGTTGGGCCAGAAGGTTTTGGTATATTACGCGCTGCGCCAGCCGTGGGAGCGTTATTAATAATGTTTACATCTGCACACTTCCCACTTAACAAAAATGCTGGAATGAAACTTCTTACTGCAATTTTCGGATTCGGAATTTGCATTATTATTTTTGGTGTTTCTACTTGGTTTTGGGTGTCGGTAGTAGCGCTTTTCCTAAGTGGAGCAACAGATGGTATTTCTATGGTAATACGACAGACTATCCTTCAATTGCGTACGCCAGATGCTATGCGAGGCCGTGTAGCTTCGGTTAATTCTATGTTTGTAGGATCATCAAATGAGTTGGGTGCTTTTGAAAGCGGACTTACAGCAAAGTTAATGGGTACGGTAACCGCAGTAGTTTTTGGAGGTGGAATGACGATACTTACCGTTATTGGTACAGGAGCCTTCTTTCCAAAATTGCGAAAGTTAGATTTACGAAAAGATATAGAAGAACACGAACGAGAGTAATATATTGAAATTCTGCAATTCGAATTTTATATTTAAATCTTTAATAATCCTCGAAACCCTCTCCCAGCATAGTAAGATTGAACCCCATTGTGATAAATAAACACAGTATTAAAACGATAATCGCCAAAAATGGCACCGCCCAATTTTCTAATACTTTCAGGGGTTTTTAGCCAACACGACGTTTTAGTATCAAACTTTCCAAGTTTTTGTAATTCGCAATATTGCTCTTCAGTTAAAAGTTCGATTCCTATTTCTGCTGCCATACCAATTGCACTATTTTTTGGCTTGTGCTCTTTTCTCGCCTCCAGCGCTTCATTATCATAACAAAGACTTCGACGGCCTTTCGGACTTTCTAACGCGCAGTCATAAAATATGTATTCGTTAGTTTTTTTGTCGAAACCAATAACATCGGGTTCGCCACCAGTTTCTTCCATTTGGTTGAGTGACCAAAGTTTTTCGGGTTTAGAATCAAGCTTTTTTTGAACTTCAAACCATTCTATTTTCGGGTGCCGTATTGAGTTTTTTTCGAAACGGGTTTTCAAAATTTTAATCAATTCGTTGTGTTGCTCTGTTGTCAACGTTCTTTTATCTGTTGTTTTCATAACCGATAATTTAATTTGCTTGCTTCGCTATTTTTCTTTGTTTAAACCTTCTTTTTGTTTTGATTACACCAAATCTGAAATCGTCATAAAAGAGGCTTCCTAATAAAATTATAGCAGCCAATAATAATGTATTCAACTTTAAATGTAAGGCAGAATAACAAATTCCGCCAATAATTCCGCCAAAAAAGAAGAAGGAAATTATATAAACACGCAGTTTTATTGTGGATCTAATTTTCTCCCTATTTGGATGTGCTTTGGGAAAAAACAACTGCGAAAGTTCAATCCCTAAATCGGTGAAAAGCCCAGTTAAATGTGTGGTTCTTACAATTGCATTCGAAATTTTTGTTACATAAGAATTCTGCATTCCCATAGAAAAAAGTAGCAAACAGGCTATTAAATCGGGATATAGGTTTTCTGTAAAATTGCTAAAAACAGCAACCGCTATCAAAATAAAAGATTCAGTTAAGGTGGGAATAACAAAAACGTTTAGCTTTTTGTTGGCTCTAAATTTTTCAATTAGAAAGCTCGATGAAAATGAACCAAATAAAAATGAAAAAATATAAACGAAATAAATAGTGCCTTTCCAGAATTCAAAATTTTCAAGATCAAACATAAATTGAGCGAAATGCCCAGTTACGTTTGTAGTAAGTTGTTTGATGGATAAAAACCCAGTTACATTTACAATTCCAGCCACAAAAGATAATACAGTGGCAATTTGCAGATTGTGCTTTAATGTTCTGCTCTTACCTTGATGTCTAAACATTTAATCATCATTTGGGTTAAAATTTTACGTCTTTGGAATTAGACGCGTGTGCTTTTATTATTTAGTACAAAACTAATGATTTTCAGCTATCAATGACTTTTCATTAATGAAAATGATATTGAGAATTATAGAATTTCACATTTTTATCGGCACGGTAAATTATTAGTATAAATCATTATATTTACATAACAATCCTCACCAAATTTTCCCAAATTTTTCTGATTTAATTACATTTTTAAAATGTTTTTATATGAAACTATTTTTTAGTTATTCGAGAGCCCAAGAGGCAGAACTTGCAAATATAGTACACGCATCCAAAGTTTATCACGAGTGTTGGTACGACCAAAATATTGGAGCTGGCGATGAATGGTGGAAAGAAATCTTATCGCAAATTCGAAATTGTGAAATTTTTGTTTTTTTACTTTCCAAAGAATCTACAAAATCGAAAGCCTGCCAGGCCGAACTTACTTATGCAGATCAATTGGGAAGGCATATAATCGCACTTCAGATTGACGATTTGGATGCCACCTTTATGCCTCATTTATTAAAAAACAATAACACAACACCCTACAAGCCAGAAAACGAAGGTAGAGAGGTGAGATTTGCAACAATCTTAAAAAACATCAGTGATAATATAAGCGAATTCAGCAAAAATTGGACAGATCCCAGTTTGGTTCCTGAACCGGTAATTCCTATTACTGAATTGAGCGATATTTATTCAATTATAATGCAAGGGGAACCGTTAATTGCCGCAGAACAGCGGGATCTTTTATTTAGACTCGAAAAGTTGCTCGATAAGAAATTGGATGATCCAGAAAAAATTAAATACGCAATAAACGCGTTTTTAGAAAGGGATGATACAACGGTTTATATTGGAGAAAAACTTAAGGCATTAATTTTATCTGGCCCAAGTCCAGGACCAAGCAATTATGTTTTGGAAGCCGTTATATCACAGGTTGGACAATTTACAGACGATAAATATATTGGTAAAAGATTAGCGAATAAAACGCACAATCCAACATTTTTACACGGTCAATGGCGATTGCTAAAAAGCATTCAAAATAACCAATTCATTCCATTAATGATGGAGGAGAATATTGTATTCAAAAACGATTTTTCATTCTTACTGATTCAAAATTATATGCAAACCAATTTTGGAACTTTTAGTTTTCAAAACGAATTTTTGACCATTTACTTTATGAACGGCGTTCGAGATACTAGATGTTTTCAATGTTTTGAAAATGAACTGTTCATTGTGCAATTTATGAACACAGTAGCTTTTAATATTGCTATTTACCAACGTATACATTGAAATTAATATTTTCAAAATTGAGAGGTAGAAGCTGGTGAAGTTTTTGGAACTTCTCGACCTTGTAATAAAACCCTAATACTATCAACCTTCTGTATCATAAAACCATTCCTCTGCGCGAACAACTGCTAACTGTATAGCTTTTTCTTCAGAAATGCCGCCTTTCTTCATAAGCTGCTCTGCTATTTCCAAGGCTTTTTCGCGTACCTGAGGAGTTAAATTATCGAGCTTTGGTTTAAAATTTTCGAAAGTCCAATTCATATTAATTTTCGTTTGAAATTATTATTAAAAGTAGTCTTTCAATCGTTTATAATAATAAATCAGGGGAATAAGATTTATAGAGAAGATTCAATTATTCGGAAAGGATATGCATCCTGCATTTTTTTAAGTTCTCCATCAGTTATGGTTTTAACATCCGTTTTCAAAACAGTTAAAACGTAATTTTCACGTAATTCAAAATATGCCTTTGCAATTTCATCCTGAATTGTAATATAACTTTGATAGGGAGCTTCCCTATGAATTGATAAAGAAATTGAAGCTTTTTTAGGATTGTCTGAAGCTTCTGCAAGCTGGATGCCGTTGCAGTAAACACAGGATTTGTCGGCGTTATTGTCTATAAATATTTTCAATTCGTCTGTTAAATCTTCAAGTTTAATAAGGATTTTATTCGCCATGATTTCACCGTTTTCATTAACGCTGATGCTAAAAATATTATTCTTTTTAAGTGGAATATTACAATCTGCTCCGGGCGGACACGGTTGCGGAAGTTCGCGCGCAATTCCTTTATCGTTTGGAATCATTGATGTTACCAAGAAGAAAATTAAAAGTAAAAAAGCAATGTCGGCCATACTACCGGCATTCACGGAGGGCATATTTGAATTTCTCATAATTAAAAATGGTTTAGTGTTCTCTTAATCAGGAAACAAAAAAAGTGCCACAAGTTTATTTTTAAACTCGAAATCTGTTTCCGAAGAAAACTGTAATTTTAAAACGCTTAAAAATTCAACTTAAATGACGCCAGAAAAAAGTAAAATAGAATCCAGTTTTTATAACTATTTAGTGGAAACTGCGGGAATGACCGAAGGCGAGGCTGCGGAAGCTACTTCAGATTTAAAACGAATTAACTATAAAAAAGGAGACATAGTTTTGAAGAAAGGCGATTTGTGCAAACATTCTTTTTTTGTAGAAAAAGGCTTGCTGCGATCGTACATGCTTGATGAAGATGGAAAAGAGCACGTAATACAGTTTGCGCCAGAAAATTGGTTTATTGTAGACAGGAGTAGTGTTTATTTTAATGATACTTCTGAAAGTTATATTGAAGCAATCGAGGATGCCGAAGTAGTTTTAATAAACGAACAGTTTATTTGTAAAACGATTGAAAGTACGCCTGCTTACAGCAAGTTTAATGATAAGTTGCTGCACAATCATATTAGGCAGATGCAAAAACGGATTAATCTTTTACTAGGTGCAACTGCCGAAGTGCGTTATTTAAGTTTTATTAAAACCTACCCAGATCTGTTACTTCGGGTTCCACAATGGATGATTGCTTCTTATTTGGGAATAACGCCCGAAAGCCTTAGCCGTGTTCGGAAAGAGCTCGCTCATAAAAATTTTAAGCCGAGTTGAAAATTGTCAAATCGAACGCAGTCGGGGACAAATTTTAGTTCAATATTGTACAACTAAAAAGTTCTCGACTGCGCTCGATCAGACCTTGGGATTTATTCTAAATATCCAAATTTACCCATGTTGAAATCACTTATAGCTTGAACTATTTCGGCTCGTGTGTTCATTACAAATGGTCCTTGAGCTACAATGGGTTCATTAATTGGTTCGCCGCTAAGTACTAATACCAAAGCGTTGTCGGTAGCTTCAATTGTAAACTCTTCACCTTCATTTTTAAATAATCCTAAACCGTCAGTTTTAATTTCTTCAGTATTATTCACTTTAATATTCCCTTCAATTACTAATACAACTGTGTTGTAGTTTTCCGGAAAACTAAAAGTCGCTTTTCCACCTTTATTTAGCTTCGCGTTTAGCATATGCACCGGTGTAAATGTAAAGGCCGGACCTTTTTCGCCCGTGTACTCGCCGGCAATTACTTCAACAATTCCTGCATTATTTGGGAGTTGCACTTTTTTCATTTCAGCATTTGTGATGCCTTGATATTTTGGTGGGCTCGTTTTATCTTTCGCTGGAAGATTTACCCATAATTGCACCATTTGGAAATCGCCGCCCGCTTCGCTAAAATTTTCCTCGTGGTATTCTTTGTGAAGAATCCCCGAAGCAGCCGTCATCCATTGCACATCGCCTTCGCCAATAACCCCGCTATTGCCAGCGCTGTCGTGGTGAGCAACACTGCCTTTGTACGCAATAGTTACCGTTTCAAATCCTTTGTGCGGATGTACGTCTACGCCACGTGGTTTATCTGTGGGTGGAAAGTAAAATTTACTATTGTAATCCATCATTACAAACGGATTCATTCTTTCAAAACCTTCGCCTATTCCTGAAGGAATATATTGATGAACCCTAAAACCATCACCAACCATATGTGGGCGAGGAGGAGTTAATACGCGATCTATTTTTCGTGTTTTCATTGTATTAATTGTATTAAAATTAATAATATAAAATTACTTCATATTACACTGAAATGCATTGATGTATGATAAGTTCGATGCATTTTTAAAAAGAAAAAATTCGGCTTTTGGGCCGAATCTTTTTCAATATTTAAATGTCGGAAATTATTGCTTTACAAATTGAAGGGAAGCAATCAGTTTTACTTTGTCGCTAACTACAATACTTCCTGCTTCGGTTACGGCACTCCAAGTAAGTCCAAAATCTTTTCTGTTTACCGTGCCCTCAAATTCAAAACCTGCTTTTGTTTGTCCGTAAGGATCTACAGCCGTTCCGTTGTATTCAGCGTCTAAGGTAATTTCTTTAGTAACCCCTTTAATGGTTAAATCGCCAATCATTTTTTCACCGTTAAATGATTTTGAAGTGAAAGTAAGCTTCGGAAATTTTTCAGCACCAAAAAAGTCATCACTTTTTAAATGGGTATCGCGATCTTTATTATTTGTGTTCACTGAATCAATTTCAGCCTGAAAGCTAAATTTTGCATTTTTGAAATTTTCATCATCAGTTTCAACCTTGCCATCAAACTTTTCAAAATTCCCAGTTACCGTTGACATCATCATATGCTTTACCTTGAAATTAATTTCAGAATGTGAAACGTCAATATTCCAAGTAGATTTTTCTTTTGTACTCATATCGTTATGTATTTAAATATTAATTATCTGTACAGCAAAACTACCGCGCATTAGAAACCCCTGCATTGATGTATGATAAGAAATTATACAGCTTTAATTATATATGAATAGTTGAAGGTTTCATTTTTAAAAGGTATCCGATTATACTTTTAACAGAAGTTTATGCGAAATAGTAGTTCGTAAGCAGGATTAGCTGCACAATTGATATGGAATTTTCATATTTTTGAATACTACCAAAAATTGCTTTGGAAAAGAAAAAAGAAGACAAAACCAAGCCAAAGAAATACAGGTTTTTAAGAATTCTCGGAAGAATTTTCGCGGGTCTTATAATCCTGTTTATTCTATTGGTTTTGTTTATCCGAAGTCCGTGGGGACAAAATATTATCGTGCAACGCGCTGTAAAATATGTCTCCGGAAAAACCCAAACAAAAGTTGAAATAGAAAAACTCTTCATCACTTTCGGTGGCAATATTATGCTGAAAGGTTTCTATCTTGAAGATAAAAAAGGTGATACTTTAGTTTATTCAAAATCATTGGAAGCAGATGTGCCGTTATTGCCAATTATACGGGGCAATGCAATAGGAATTAACTATTTGGAATGGGAAGGATTGCGGGCCAATATTATTCGAAAAGACTCCATAAAAGGATATAACTTTCAGTTTTTGATAGATGCTTTTGTTTCGCCAGACTCGACGAAAGTCGCTGTCGATTCTACAGCAGCACCCTTAGAAATTATTTTAGGTGAAATCAATTTTAAAGATATTCATGTAGTTTTTGATGACGCCGTACTTGGAATTGACAGCAAATTTAAAGTAGGTTCTTTGGCACTGCAAATGAAGAAAACCGATTTGGAAAACATGGATTTTCGCGCTTCGGAAGCGACAGTCTTCAATGCGCAAATAAAATACATTCAATCTCCCGTTCCGCCACCTACAACCGATGCACCGCCATTACCATATTTGGTTTTTGATGAACTTACACTAAAAAATGTTTTTTTAGATTATCAATCTTATGGCGACAGAATTGCAGCAAATCTGGAGATTTCTGAATTATATATCGAATTACCAAAAGCCAATTTGGTAAACAACGATATTGAAATTGGCGAGTTCAAATTAAAGAATTCAAAAGTCATAATAAATACCGAAACTGAAAATAATGGCATCACTCAAAAAGTTGAAGAAATAAAGGACGATTTAAAAGAAGACATCCAAAATTTTGAATGGCCAAATTTAAAAATTGCTATTTCAAAAATAGATTTGGAGCGAAACAACATTAGCTATTTTGTGGGTAAAAACGAGGTGAAACCCAATGTTTTCAATCCCAATGCAATCGCTTTGCAAAACCTAACATTAAAAGCCAACGATGTTTTTTTGAAAGATAAAAAGGCTGGCTTGCAATTGGAGACTTTAACCTTTAAAGAAGGCTCGGGTTTTAATCTAAATGAACTTGCGCTTAAGCTGAATGCAACCGACAACTATTTAGCGGTAAACGATTTAAAACTCGTACTAAACGACAATAAACTCAACGGAAAATTACGGTTGGATTATGAAACATTAGCGCACTTAGTTGAAAAGCCCAATCAATCAAAAATTGCATTAAATTTTCCTTCCTTTCAATTGGATTTAAAGGAAGTTTTCAAATTTCAACCTGCGCTTAAAAAGAATGAATACTTAAAAACAATCAGTAAAAAATACCTTTCCGGAAATGTTGAAGCAGAGGGTTATCTTTCTTCAATTCAAATTCCCAACTTGAATATTCGCTGGGGAAATTCAACCCGAATTTTCGCAAACGGTTTTATTCAAAATGTAACAAATCCTGAAAACTTAAAATTTAATATTCCTCGTTTCTCCGCGCAAACCAAACGAAGTGATTTGACCCAGTTTGTAAGCGAAAAAGATCTCGGTGTAAAGTTGCCAGAAAACGTTTCGCTTAAGGGAAACGCAAAAGGAAATTTAGAAGACGTTTATGCAAAGATGAATTTAACTACTTCTCAGGGCGTTGCAACAATTGACGGTCATTTTAAAAACGATTTGCAAATTGCCTTCGATGCCAAAGTTGAAATTCAAGAATACAAGTTGGATGAATTACTTCAAAATGAACAGTTAGGGCCAATTAGTTTGCGACTAAAGACCAAAGGTTCGGGTAGCGACATAAATTCTTTAGACGCTACTTTAGAGGCTACTGTTTCCAGTTTTCAGTTTAATAAATACGCTATAAAAGATTTGGAAATTAACGGTAATATTAAAAATGGAAAAGGCGAAGTTGTGTCTAATTACGAAGACGAAAACATCAACTTGGACCTTAATGCAGACGTGGTTTTAGATTCCATTTCGCCCAAGGCAAGCGCTCACTTAAATATTATTGGCGCCAATTTGCAATCGCTCGGGTTAATGAGTCGTGATGTGCGAACGGCTTTTAAATTGGATGCCGATTTTGAAGGAAATAAGGAAGGTTTTAATGTAATTTCTACCATTGGCGATGGGGTAGTGGTTTACGATAATAGAACTTATTTATTGGGAGATGTACTTGCAACGGCCCACGTTCGGAGTGATACAACTTCAATTTGGCTCGATAATAAAATGATAAAACTGAGCTTGGAGAGCAATACAGATCCTACCACTTTTAGTAGTTCGGTTCAGCGGCATATTTCCAGTTATTTTTCAAAAAACATTGCTTTTGCAGACACACTTCAAAATCCTGTAAAGCTCGATATTAAAGGTCAGATTGTACAAGCACCTGTTTTAAACGAAGTGTTTTTGGTGAATGTGAAAGAACTGGATACCATAAAAATAGACGTGGCTTTTGATGAAGCAGCCAGAAAATTGAAAGCGGGAATTACTGCGCCTCATATAAATTACGGCGGAAATGAACTTGATAGTTTGGCTTTTACGATGGATACCGATAAAGAGAAATTTGTATTCGATCTTGGTTTTAAAAGCATAAAAGGCGGTCCGTTGGATATTCCTAAAACGAAAATTGTCGGTAATCAGCAGAACGGTGAATTGAACCTGAATTTTAATTCGGTTTATAAAGACAGCACCTTAATAAATATTCAGTCGCAGATTACGGGAACTTCAGAAAAACTTCGATTTCACATTGTACCCGAAGATTTAGTTTTAGATAGAAATCCGTGGCAAACACCTGAAAACAATGAAGTTATTTTCTCCAAAAACGATTTGGAGTTTAACAATTTTCGCTTTAGCAGAAATAATCAAGTTGTAGAATTAACCCACAATCTCTTTGGTGTTGCGCAACAGCACGCCGCGATTACTTTTGAAAACTTCAAATTAAGTGAAATTTTAAATTACATAAATCCTTCCGAAGAGCTTGCAAAGGGAAATTTGAATGGCAATTTAGCCATTGTCGAACCTTTTGGAAATGCTGGGCTTTTGGCAGATCTTTCAGTTGAAGGCTTGAATTTGTTAGACGTAGATTTAGGAATACTTACAATCGATGCAAAATCGAAAGGCGGAAACAGTTATGATTTCGATTTAGCCTTAAAAAACGGAGAAGTAGATCTCGATTTAATGGGAGATTATATCGCAACTCAAAATGACGCAAAACTGAATTTAGATTTAAGTATAAATGAATTTAAGATGCGTGCTTTGGAAGGTTTTTCTTTAGGCGAAGTAAAAAATGCAGATGGGAGTTTTTCGGGTAATTTCAGTGTTACTGGAAGCACAACTGCTCCAAAATACGAAGGCAGTTTGAATTTTATAAATGCAGATTTTACTGTTACAAAGTTGAATGCTCCTTTCACTTTAGCCAATGAAATTTTGCGAATAGACAACAAAGGTTTGTACATGGATGGTTTTACGGTACTGGATGAAAACCAAAACAAACTTGTAATGACTGGAAAAATCGGGACGGAAAGTTTTATAAATCCCACCTTCGATTTAAAATTAAAAGCAGATAATTTCCAAGTTTTAAATGCCACTAAAGATGACAATGAATTTGTTTACGGAAAAGCCTCTTTTAATGCAGACGCCAAGTTAACAGGCGATTTGCAAATTCCGAGGCTAGACGCACAGATTACGGTAAACGACGATACAGATTTAACTTATATACTTCCGTCCTCCAGCGTCGCCATTGAAGAGCGCGATGGTGTAGTAATTTTTGTAAATCGTGAAAATCCCGACGCCATATTAACGCGAAATGTGGAAAAAACAGCAACGTTTACCGGACTCGATGTAAACGCGATTTTAAGAATCGGGAAATCTGCAAAAGTTACAATCATTATAGATCAGGAAACAGGTGATAATTTTGAGGTTTTTGGCGACGGTGAATTCGACTTTAATATGAATCCGAATGGACGAATGACTTTGAGCGGCGTTTATGAAATTGCCGGCGGCCATTATGAAATGAATTTGTACAATCTGGTAAACAGAAGATTCGAACTTTCGCCCGAAAGCAGAGTAACTTGGTCTGGAGATCCTTTTGATGCAAAGCTTGATGTGAAAGCGATTTACACTGTAAAAGCTTCGGCGGCTCCTTTAATGGCGCCCGTAACTTCGGGATCAGACCCTTCGGTAAAGAATAAATACAAACAGGTTTTACCGTTCAATGTATATTTAAATATTGATGGCGAATTAACGAAACCTGAAATTGGTTTTGATATCGAAATGCCAGAGGAAGAGCAGGGCGCAATTGGCGGACAGGTTTATGGCAGATTACAGCAAGTAAATACGCAGCAGGATGAATTAAACAGACAAGTATTTTCACTTTTAGTTTTAGGTCGTTTTTATCCTGAACCCGGTAGTGACGGTAGTGGCGGCGGATTTGCAACCGTAGCTCGTGATAACTTAAACGATGCGGTTTCAGATCAATTAAATGTTTTTTCAGATAAACTTTTAGGGAACTCGGGAGTGCAATTAGATTTTGGATTGGATAGTTATACAGACTATCAGGGTGATACTGCACAAGAACGAACACAGTTGGATATTGCCGCACAGAAAAAGCTTTTTAACGACAGGCTTATAGTTCGTGTGGGGAGTGAAGTAGATTTGCAAGGAAGCAGTTCTACGGACGAAGCAGCACCAATTGTTGGCGATGTAAGCTTGGAGTATCTGCTCACTGAAAACGGTAGATACAGACTGAAAGGTTTTCGAAAAAATCAGTTTGAAAATATAGTTGACGGGCAAACAATCGTTAGCGGAATTGCATTAATTTTTACGCAGGAATTCAACAAATTTGATGAGTTGTGGCAAGCTTTGCTGCGCGGTGAAACCAAAAAGGAAAAGGCTGAAAACAAAGCTGCCGAAGAACAGGCAGCGAAAGAAAAGGCGCAAAAAGAGGAGGAGCAAAGTGAAGAAGAAAAGAAAGTAGAGAAGAAAATAGAAAAGAGTGATTCATTAATTCGAAATTGATTGACCTTAAATATTAAAATTTGAACATTAGATATAAAATAATAACTGCTTTTATCACGATACTACTCGTGCTGCAATCTTGCGCAGTAAAGAAATTTATTCCAGAAGATGAGCGGCTTTATACAGGTGCCACCGTTGAAATAAAGTCAGATTCTGTGGTTGATAACAAAGGAAATTTAGAAACGGTATTGGAAGAAGCATTACGCCCAAAACCAAACAAGAAATTTCTAGGAATGCGCGCAGGGCTTCATTTTTATTATAAAATGCAACAGGAAAAACCAGGATTTATAAATCGGTTTCTCTATAAAAAAATAGGCGAGGAGCCAGTTTATCAAAGCGATGTAAAACCGTATGAGGTTGAAGAAATATTGCTTAATAGAATGGAAAACAGAGGGTTTTTCTACACAGAAGTAAGTTCAGAATTTGAAGAAAAAGAAAAGGAAGCTTCAGCAAAATATACAGTTAAAGCGCCCACACCCTATACCATTGCCAGCTACCAGCTAGATACATTACCGCAACCTATATATTCTGAAATAAAGAAAAGTGTTGCTGAAACGAAGCTTAAAAAAGGAATGCGTTTCGATCTTTCAAATATGAAATTGGAGCGCGATAGAATAGATCGTGATTTAAAACAGAAAGGATATTACAATTTCAATTCTAGCTTCCTACTTTTTGAGGCAGATACCAATCAATACAATAAAAAACGCTTCGATCTTTTTCTTCGGTTAAAGAAAGATGTGCCCGAAAAGGCCATTATTCCTTATAAAATTTCAAAAATTAACATCTATGGAAATTATGATGGTCGAGATTCTACAGTTATTGAAGTAACCCGTTTTAATGATAAAAACTACATTAATAGCGCAGCTATCTTCAAACCAAAACATCTGGATCCCTTTATTACATTAGAAGAGGGAACGTTATATAGTCCTGAAGATTCACGGAATACAGCAAGACGACTTTCTACTATAGGGGCGTATAAATTTGTGAATATTCAGTATAAGGAAACAGATTCTTTTCAAACAGATAGTTTGGGAATTTTGGAGGCTAATATTTTTCTTTCTCCCTTGAACAAACGCGCTTTGCGAGCTGAATTGCAGGCTGTAACAAAGTCTAATAATTTTGCTGGCCCAGGTTTGGCGCTAACGTACAGCAATCGCAATCTTTTTAACGGAGGTGAAACATTAAATACCACAGCTAGTTTAGGATACGAAGTGCAGATTGGCAGCGGCAGTAACAGCGGAAATACCAGTATTAATCTCGGCTTGAAATCTGAACTGATTTTCCCTCGGGTAATTTTTCCTATAAAAATTAATACAGATTTTTTCAAATATTCCATTCCAAAAACTAAAACAAGCCTTGGTATTGATTATTTAAGCAGGTCTCAACTTTATACCTTGCTTTCGGGCACGGCGCAGTTTGGATACATTTGGCAAGCCAATAAATTTGTTACTCACGAAATTATTCCTATTTCAATAAATTATACTAATCCTTCAAATACAACTCCCGAATTTGACGCAATTTTAGAAGAAAATCCTTTCTTAAAGCGCAGTTTTGATCAGCAATTTATTTCTGGCTTAAACTATTCATTTACATATAATGAAATGGTCGATGCTTCAAAAAAGAACCAGTTTTTTCTAAATGCCACATTGGATATTGCCGGAAATAGCATTAGTCTCTTCGGAAAAGATAATGGGACGGGAACCAATGAGTTTTTAGGGTTGGAGTATGCACAATTTGCCAAGGCCGATATAGATTTTAGATATCATTTTAAATTAGGGCAAGGACAGCTAATTGCAACCAGGCTCTTTGGTGGCTACGGATATGCTTATGGTAATTCAGAAGTTGTTCCCTATGTAAAACAGTACTATTCTGGTGGGCCATACAGTGTGCGGGCTTTCAGAATTAGATCGTTAGGGCCGGGAACTTATAATGACGAAGAAAACCCTGACAGCAATTATTTTGATCAGACAGGAAACATTCGTTTGGAGGCAAATATTGAATACAGATTTCCACTATTTTCATTCTTCAAAGGCGCTGTTTTTGCAGATGCGGGAAATATTTGGAACTCGAAAGCGAATCCAAATTATAATGGGGAGGATAAATTCACTTCAAATTTTATAAATGAATTAGGAATGGGGGCGGGTATTGGCCTACGTGTTGACGTTCAGGGCTTCGTGCTTCGTTTTGATTTTGCCGCGCCATTTCACGATCCATCACTTGCTGAAGGAAAACGCTTCAATTTTAACGTGCAAGAAACCGTTTTTAACTTCGGAATTGGTTATCCGTTTTAAAGTATTTCTACTTATTTAATTCTTCCAACAGCTGATCGTAATCTTCAATTTTTACGTGCAAGGTTCCGTCTAGGCTTATAATTGGTGTAGTTATTGAATCTATTTTAACTGTAGAGTTAGCAAACGCGGGCGCCAGTTGGTCTTTTAGCTCAGGTTTTTCTGAAAAGCGCAAGGCAGTATATAAATATTTGCTTTTATCAAGGTCGGAAACTAGCGAATCACAATCTACACAATTTTCAGAAATGTAAATTATTACTTTCTTCTTTGGCTCAATTTTTATAGCTTCAAAATCCCTTCGCATGGCACGTCGGGAAAGACTATCGCTTACTTCTAATTTGTAAGTGTAATTTGCTTTTTTACCTCTATCTACCATCAAATTAGTAAGCAATACTTTTGAAGCCGCGGGAATTCGGACAGGTCTTGGGGCACTTTTACTTTGCCTAAAATTTGTTCCTTCTACCGTAATTGTAACGTCCAGATCTTGCTCGGTTTTATTTAAACCATAAAGAAATAGACGGCTCGGTTTTTCTTCTTCAACAATTTCTATTTGTTGGTCTTGAGAAAATACTGGAGTAACGCTTATTGAAAAGAGTAATGCGAATAGTAAATATTTATTCATGAAGAACTTTTTAAGGTTTTTTAAAGATATAAATTTCAGTGTATAAACAAAAAATAATTGTTAAGAACCATTCGTAGCTTTAACAAGACTTTGTAACCTTCCTAAAAGGCAGTAAGTATCTTTGAAAAAAAAGCGAAATGAAAGAAAATAATTTACAACAAATAACTGTAGGAGGTGGCTGTTTTTGGTGCACCGAAGCAGTTTTCGATCAAATAAAAGGAGTTGAGAAAGTAGTCTCTGGTTACTCCGGCGGAACAGTCCCGGGAACACCCACTTATCGCGAAGTTTGCAGTGGCCTTACGGGTCACGCAGAGGTAATTCAGGTTACTTTTAATCCAACAATAGTTTCTTTTGCAGATTTACTCATCATATTTATGACCAGTCACGATCCAACAACTTTAAATAGTCAAGGTGCAGATAAGGGAACACAGTATCGTTCTGTAATTTTTTATCACGACGAAAAGCAGAAAGAATTTGCTGAAACTATTTTAAAAGAAATGAAACCTTACTACGAAAACCCAATTGTAACTGAATTAAGCCCATTGGAAAAGTTTTTTCCAGCAGAAGATCAGCACCAAGATTATTATACCAATAACAAGTCGCAAGGTTATTGTACAGCTGTTATTACGCCAAAACTTGCAAGGCTGCGACAAATGCACGCCGATAAGTTGAAATAACAATGCGGATATAATTTTCAGTAGTTGCTTATTTTAAAACCAGTCAGACTTCATTTGCGTATATTTTATAAGTACACTAAAATATAAATGTTATGAAAAGCAATTTATCAAAAACTATCATTCTATCTTTTGGATTACTGCTTGGCCTTTCTCAGGTATCTTGCCAGAATAACGTAAAGAAAGATGACGCAAAGTCAACCAACAATTCTAAGGCTTTGGCCATGGATAATACATTTCCTAAAGCGAAGCCGGACGCTGAATGGAAAAATGAACTTACAAATCAACAGTATCAAATAATGGTGAAAAAAGGTACCGAAGCACCATTTAATAATGAATACTACGATAATCACGAAAAGGGCATTTATGTAAGTGCTGCCACGGGCGAACCGTTATTCAGAAGTGAAGATAAGTTTGATTCCGGAACTGGGTGGCCATCTTTCTCAAAACCTATAAATGAAGATGCGGTGCTGTGGGCAAAAGACAACAGCTTGGGAATGTCTAGAGATGAAATAGTAGAGAAATCAACTGGTCTGCATTTGGGTCACGTCTTTAACGATGGCCCAGAGCCAACAAATTTGCGTTATTGTATGAATTCTGCAGCTCTCAAGTTTATAAAGCAGGAGTAGTTTAAAAAACTAGCTAATTTTGATTCTGAAACCTTTAACCATTTTTATGATATTAAATTGTGAAAAAACCGTATCTTTGTAGCCCTCAGATGAGCAATATTTTAAAATCCAGCTAGGTAAACCAATAAAAAAACTATTCACATATAACTAATTAAAAAGTCATCTGCAGTCCGTGGATGGCTTTTTTTGTACTAAAAATTTAAAAATTAAAATGGCAAAATCGCAACAGACGTATAGTAAAAAGGAAAAAGAAAAAGCGAAGCTGAAAAAGCGGGAAGACAAGCAAAAGAAAAAAGACGCTCGCAGAGCGGATAAGACTCCTGGAGTTGAATTCGTTTATGTTGACTACAACGGAAATTTAGTAGATACTCCACCAGATCCATCTATGAAAGTAGAGATAGAAGCTGAAGATATTATATTAGGTATTCCACCGAAAGAAGAAGGCGATCGCGAAGCTTTTAACCCAGTAAGAGAAGGGAAGGTTTCATTTTATGATTCTTCCAAAGGCTTTGGTTTTATTATCGATAATGAAAATAACGAAAAATATTTTACGCACGTAAGCGGCATTATTGATGAAATTGCTGAAAATGACAACGTAACTTTTGAACTTGAAAAAGGACAACGCGGAATGAATGCCGTGAAGGTAAAAAAGGTATAATTATTATTGCTTTTTAGAGCAATAAAAAATCCCGCTATTAGCGGGATTTTTCTTATTAAAATAGGTAAAGCCTAGCTTGTCATATCTATAGCTTATTTTCTAAGTTCGTCAGCCTCTCTTTTGGCAGAGTTTTTAAGTTGGTCGTACTTTTCTGAAATAGTATCTTGTACTTCTCCAGCCTTTTCTTTTATTTTACTACCAGTTTCGTTGGCTTTGTCTTTAAGTCTTTGCTTTTCTTCAGGGGTCAAATTTTTGTATTTCCAAAATGCTAATGCCCCAGCTGCTACTCCAATAAGCGCAAGTAATCCTTTTCCTTTATTGTTCATGTTGTTTGTTTTTTTTGTTTAAGTGAAGGTACGGCTTTAGAAGTCTCAATCATAATTCTGAAATGACTTTAATATAAGTTTAATATTCTACAACTCAATTTAATAAAAGGTTTACAATTTCTTCATTGAAAAATTAAAGTAAAACATTAATAATTGGGTGTATATCATTTCTAATCAAATTGTTGTAATTTTAGAAACACTCCTTCAATTTTTTTATTATGAATAATCTCCGCTTTAAGACTAGACTTATTTCAATGTATTTTTTTTTACTTTTATTATTAACTAGTTCTTCATTATTCGCACAAGATACTTCACGAGAAAAATTTAAAAATAGTTATCACGAAACGATCGATCACCCTTATGTTCCAGTATCGAAATCTTCAATGGAACGGAGTGCTGCCTATAAAGTTTCCACTCCAAACTATTTTACTAGACAAGTAAATGTGGATGTAAACGGAAATAATATAGTAGGCGATGCAGGCAATGAACCTTCCATTGCAATAGACCCTACAAATCCAAATAGAATAGTTATAGGTTGGCGGCAATTTGATACTGTGGATAGCAACTTTCGGCAAGCGGGTAATGGATATTCGCTGGATGGAGGATTAACATGGACTTTTCCTGGTGTTCTCGATCCTGGAATTTTTCGATCAGATCCCGTTTTAGATTTTGATGCTGACGGAAACTTTTATTATAATAGCTTGAAGGGAGGCTTTAATTGCGACGTTTACAAAATTACCGATGGAGGTAATGATTGGGGAGTTCCTGTAGCCGCAAAAGGAGGCGACAAACAGTGGATGCGTTTAGATAAAACAGACGGTATTGGTAAAGGAAACAATTATTCTTTTTGGAGTTCCAATTTCTCCAATTGCACCGGCGCATTTACGCGGTCAACAGATGGAAGCAACACTTTTGAAGATTGCATATTTATTGACGGCAATCCAGTGTGGGGAACTTTGGCGGTTGATGCGGAAGGCACGCTATATATAGCAGGAACTTCAAATTTTGGGATTGTACTTATAAAATCTACCACTGCAAAAGATCCATTGAGTAATACTACTTGGGAAAGAATAGTGCCTGTTAATTTAGATGGAGATCTCAATTTTTACGAGCCAGTAAATCCCGTAGGCTTGATGGGGCAGGTGTGGGTAGATGTAGTCGTTTCCAACGGTCCTGGGCATGGTAATGTTTACGTAGCCGCATCGGTGGGGCGTTTTTCAAATAATGACCCGGGAGATGTAATGTTTGCAAAAAGCACTAATGGCGGAGATATATTTCATCCTCCTGTTAGAATAAACACGGACCCCGGAACAACCGCTCACCAATGGTTTGGAACTATGTCTGTAGCGCCAAACGGTCGTATTGATGTAATTTGGCTAGATACTCGTGATGCATCTAATGGTATTGATTCTGTGCTTTACTATAGCTTTTCCGAAGACGAAGGAGAAATTTGGTCTGATAACACGCCAATTTCTGATCCTTTCGATCCGTCAATTGGCTATCCACAACAAAATAAAATGGGAGATTATTTCGATATGGTGAGCGATGATGATTACGCTCATCTTGCCTGGGCCAGTACACTTAATGGTGGGCAAGATATTTATTACTCGCGTATTTCGCCAAACGGACTTTTAAATGTTGAAGATTTAACCGCCACTAATTTTGAATTAATTTCTTTCCCAAATCCTTTTTCTGATGAAACAACGCTTCAATTTACACTCGATAATCAAGAAAAAGTGAAAATTGAAGTATTCGATATTCGGGGAAGAAAACTCAATACCCTTCTAGATGAAGTAGTTTCTGGAAAACAAAATATTATTTGGAAAGGAGCGAATGCAAGCGGCGCAAAACTAACGTCAGGATTATATTTCATCACTTTAAAATCTGAAACGAAAAGAGCGAATCTGAAAATTTTATTGAATTAACGCCTTAAACTTTAGAATCCAAAATTTCATTTTTATTAGTTTTTTATCAGTTTTAAACTATAGATTTTCCCGGCCATTTCTATTTGTAAAATATATATACCCGCATCTAAAAACTCAGTATTAAATTGTCCATTTACAACTTCTTGGTTTTTAATAATGATCTTTCCCGTAAGGTCCACAATACTGATCTTTTCAATAGTCCCTTTTTGAGAAGAAATAATTTGAATGCTATTATTTGCGGGGTTCGGATAAACTTGAAATTGTGATGTGCCAAAGTCATCGGTACTCAAAAGTACACAATCAATTTGAACAGGTTCCAATCGGTCTATTGTAGTTCCGTCACCCAGTTCTCCAAATCGATTTCTACCAAAAGAAGACAAAATATTATCATCGTTTATTACAAATGTATTGTAAGCACCCAATGCTGTGGTTTCCCAGTTAGTACTGGTATCAAAAAGAGTAGGTTCTAAAATATTGTCTAAGGTTCCATTCCCTAATTGTCCAAAATTATTATATCCCCACGTCCACAAAATGTTATCATTTTTTTGGGCCAAATTGTGGTGGTAATATGTTTTAATATCTTTCCAATCTGTATCGAAACCAATCCTAATAGGCCATAATACAAGGGTGTTGCTGGAAGTTCCATTTCCCAATTGCGACTTGTCATTGTGTCCCCAAGCCCATAATGAGCCATCGTCTTTTAGTGCAATGGTATGGTCAAAGCTGGCGCTAACTAATTTCCAATCTGTTCCTGGTGCTATATGTGTTGGCAATAATCTATTAGTATTTGTGCCATCTCCAAACTGACCGTAGTTGTTTAAACCCCAGCCCCAAAGGGTGCCGTCTGTTTTTATTGCGAGTACATGGAATAAACCAACTGAAAAGTTTTCCCAATCATTATCCAATCCTATTTGTTCGGGCGCATTTCTATCATTTGTGGTATTGTCGCCCAATTGTCCGTGATCGTTTAATCCCCAACTCCACAAGGTTCCATCATTTTTTAATGCAACCGTAAAAAAATTCCCTACACCTACAGCTTGCCAGTCTGTATCAGTATTTATTTTGATTGGCACAGTAGTATCTATGTTTGTTCCGTCTCCTAATTGGCCCTGAACATTTGAACCCCACGCCCAAAGTGTATTATCGTTTTTAAGAGCAACTGTGTGATAAAGCCCCCCTTCTGCAAACTGCCAATCGCTGTCAATTCCTACTTGAATGGGTGCTAGCAAATCGGTAAGGTTACCAATTCCCAATTGACCTTTTTGATTAAGACCCCAACTAAACAATTTTCCATCATCTTGAATGGCGAGTGCATGCCAAGCTCCTTTTTCTATTTTCGTCCAACATTGGGCAATGGTAGTATTTGTAATTAATAAAAGAATTAAAAATAATAAAAGCCTACCGCTGTATGGCTGAGGCTTTTGTGAGGTTAGTGTTTTTTTCATTGGTTAAATTTTAATAAATATACATTTTTATTGTTTTATTGATTGAATTGGCCCATAACAATGGTTTGTAATAATTTTTTTGCACGTTCAAACTGTGACTATATTTGCCGAAAATTAAATTATGTCAAAGCAGGTTCCTGAAATGGAAACTTCTATAAAGGAAGAAATGAAGAATTTGAACGAATCCGATGGCGGTAATGAGTCACAACAGGAGATTAATGCGGAAGAAATAGCAAAGTGTATCGCTATCCTTGAGCACTTAAATAACAATACCGATCAAATTTTTGAAATCCCAAAAGGACAACGCACCGCTCTAATAAAAGCTTCGGGGCAATTTTCTCGTCCCAATCGCGAAGAATTTTCGCGCAGAAAAAAAGATGCCCAAAAAGCACAAAAACGTAAGCAAGCCAATAAAGATAGAACCGCTCGAAAAGAAACAGGTATTAGAAGCGCTCGCGAAAACATTGTATTTGTAGCGCCAAAATTATTGCAGGCAACAGATTTATCACTTAAAAAAGATATAGAACTTGAGTCGCCGCGCAACTGCTACGTTTGCAAAACTCTTTACACTAAACTCCATCACTTTTACGATACGATGTGCACGGAATGTGGAGATTTCAATTATGCGAAACGTTTTCAATCTGCCGATTTAACTGGGCAGGTTGCAGTTATGACGGGTTCGCGCTTAAAAATTGGGTACCATATTTCATTAATGTTGCTTCGGGCGGGAGCTACTGTTGTTGCCACAACAAGGTTTCCAGCAGATTCAGCATATCGTTTTGCGCAGGAGGAAGATTTCAATCAATGGAGTAAGCGTTTGAAGATTCATGGTTTGGATTTAAGGCATATTCCGAGTGTAGAAATTTTCTGTAATTATATTGAGCAGAAATACGAAAACCTCGATATTCTTATTAATAATGCAGCGCAAACCGTTCGAAGGCCAGCAGGTTTTTATCAGCATTTAATGGCGAAGGAGGAAATGCCTTTAGAGGATCATCCGCAATTTGTGAAAGATTTGCTGCACGATCACATGCATTGTTTGCAAGAATTAAAAACCCTTACAGACGATATTGGTAAAAACCCAAACAAGAATTTGCCGGTTACTTGGCACGGTTCGGAACCTGGAATAGGCATTCGTGCTTCAGCTAAACTATCGCAGATTCCGTACAGTTTCGACAATTCTTTAAGTGCAAAAGAAGTGTTTCCCGAAGGAAAATTGGATGCAGATTTACAACAAGTAGACCTCAGAAAAACAAACAGTTGGCGCTTAAGGCTTGGTGAAATTGAGACTACCGAAATGATTGAAGTTCAGCTAGTAAACTCAATTGCACCTTTTGTGCTTTGCAATCGTTTGGGCGAAATAATGAAGAAGGAAAACACGGGTAAAAAACACATTATAAATGTGTCGGCAATGGAAGGAAAGTTCCACAGATTTTTTAAGGAAGATCGTCATCCACATACAAATATGGCGAAAGCCGCGCTTAATATGCTAACACATACTGCCGCAGGAAGTCTTGCAAAAGAAGGAATATTTATAAACGCTGTAGATACGGGTTGGGTAACAGATGAAGACCCTGCAGAACTTGCAAAGCGCAAAATGGAGCTGCACGATTTTCAACCACCGCTCGATATTGTAGACGGCGCTGCCCGAGTAATGGATCCATTAATTGACGGGATTAACACTGGCAAACACTGGAGCGGGAAGTTTTTGAAGGATTATAGACCCATTGATTGGTAGTTTCCTATAGAACCAAGACGTTTTGAGTCACGACTTATTTGAACACTATTAAATAATTATTATGAATAACGAACAACCCAACAACCCTTTACACGGAATAAAACTAGCTGAGATAATGGAACAACTCGTGGAGTATTACGGGTGGGACGTTTTAGGCGAAAAAATAAAAATAAACTCTTTCAATAGCAATCCTTCCATTAAATCGAGTTTAACCTTCCTTCGAAAGACACCGTGGGCTCGTGAAAAAGTGGAGCAACTTTACCTAAAAACGAACTTTTCGAAAACATAAATAAATTCTTTCTTAATAAAAATCTTAATTATTCCCCAAAAACCTACAAAAGGGTGTATTTTTGCAAACCTGCAAAATGATGATTATATGACTGATATTCAAGACGCTGTTCAAGAGAAAAAGACTGATAAAGAGCTGTATAGCTACCAAAAAGGTGCTATTGATAGGATTTTTGACAAATTTGAAACAGCGCCAGATGATTACCATTTACTTTACCAACTTCCCACTGGTGGAGGGAAAACGGTTATATTTTCTGAAATAGTTCGTCAGTATTTAAAGCACCACAACAAAAAGGTTTTGGTAATGACTCACCGTGTTGAGCTTTGCAAGCAAACCTCAGAAATGTTGTCTAGTTTTGGTGTAGTAAATAAAGTGGTTAACAGCACCGCAAATCTTTCAGATCAGGCCAAATACAGTTGTTTTGTTGCAATGGTTGAAACGCTTAACAATCGTTTGAATGATAATAAGCTCGATATTTCAGACATTGGTTTGGTAATTATAGATGAAGCCCACTATAATTCATTTACAAAGCTTTTTAAATTCTTCGAAAAATCCTTTATTCTTGGTGTTACTGCTACGCCTTTGAGTTCCAATAGAAGCCTTCCGATGAAGGACAATTATCAGGAACTTATTGTAGGCGAGAGTATTGAGTCTTTAATTGAAAATGAATTTTTGGCGGAAGTTGAGGTTTTTCAATATAATATGGGGCTTACTTCCTTAGAAATAGGTTCTAATGGCGATTATACCGTAAAATCTTCAGACGATTTGTACTCTGGAGTGGGAATGTTAGATCAATTGTTTCAAGCGTATAATGCGCATTCCAAAGGCAAAAAAGTATTGATTTTCAATAATGGGATAAACACTTCTATACAGGTTTATTATCATTTAAAAGCAGAAGGTTTAAACGTTATGCATTTGGATAATACTGCGTCCAAAAAAGAACGTAAACAGATTTTAAGATGGTTTAAAGAAACTCCAGATGCTATTTTAACTTCGGTAAGTATCTTGACTACTGGATTTGATGAGCCTACCATTGATACAATTATTCTGAATAGAGCAACACGTTCGCTTACGCTTTATTTCCAAATGATAGGTCGAGGTTCACGAATTTTGAACAATAAGTCAAAATTTAGTATGATTGATTTGGGGAACAACTATCAGCGTTTTGGTCCTTGGGAAGCCCCCTTAGATTGGCAAGCAATTTTCCGATCTCCAGATTATTATATGGATCGTTTAATGAACGATGATGAGTTGGAGAGCCACTTTAGGTATGAAATGCCTGAAGAACTTAGAGCAGAATTCGCGAAAAGTAAAGAGGTTTATTTCGATATTAAAAAAACCTATACCGAAGCAACTTTTAAAGGTGAATCGTCCAAAGTAGTCCTGGAGCGTTCTATTGCACATCACGCTTATATATGTATTGAAAATAGTGAAGATATTTATGACGCATTAGGATTGGCAAAAATGCTTAATGATGATATTAATCATCGCATTGAGAAATACTCACAGTGCATAAGCAAGAGTACACATAACTTTATTAGCTGGTTGAATGACGATTATCGCCTAAAACTTAGAAGTTACCTTCGCGATAATTTTGATACCGTGTTTGAAGAAATAAACGGTTTTCCACCCGAAGAATAATCATTCAAAATAATTATACGATTTTTAGTTGGAGATAGGGGCGCTTCTGAATCTTAATCTTCAATCTCAGTTATTTTCTCATTGTAATTTCTTATATTTAAGATTGAAAGCACTTTTACAAAAGATTGAGCTACAAGGTGTAGCGCATTAATTTTTTAATAAGCTGTTTTATCTCCTCATTTTTTAGCCCCAAAATCAATATAGACTCAATAGTTTTTAAATGCCTGACTTCTTTCAAGTTTGGATTTATTCTAATATTAATTAAAAACTACTATAATGAGCACTATTTTTCTCGGAAGTTGTGATTTAGGTAAAATTCCTGCAGATCGTAAAATTTTTTTAAAACCATACCACAAAGATGGACTTACGGCTACTGCTGTTTCATTTCGTGACGACGATAGAACCACTTGGCGCTCTTTTAGACAAGAAGATTCTAATGAAGTAGCAAAGCTTCAACAATTTTTGTTCAAGGCTGGCTTTATGCCCAGAGGGGTTATTGACGGTGTTTTTGATTATGTTACTCAGGCGGCTACTAGATTATTTCAGGAATATGTTCGTACAATGGATCCCGATGGTGACCCAACTATGGTGCCTGACGGACTTGTGGGAAAAGTAACGATGCAACATGTAGATCGTTGGAAAAAGCAAGGAAAAGTAGCGGAATGGGGTAAATCTTCTTCGGCGAAAGCATCAAAAGAATACAAAAATTGGATTAAACTTCTTAACGAAGCCAAAGCGCATTACAAAGCGAATCCAGGACCAATTATGAAGTTTGTAAACTCATTACAAAAAACACATTCCACTATTAAAGCCGGCGACTGGAATTTTAGCACAGATGAAATTCATTTAATAGGAATACGCCGTAAACAAAACCAGTCTGAAGCTAATAAACGAGCTAATGATGACTTGTTTGTGTTGTTAGTTAACGGAATGGTTTTTAAATTTTGGGGCTCAACAGACCCGAGTAAAAATATGGTAGGCACTAGTCGAAATGCGCCATTTCTTGTGGAGGGACAACATAAATACAGATTTGGATGGCATAAAATTTCCGTAGAAAATAAAATTTATCGCGCCTTAAAACCTCATAGTTCGGCAGGAGTAGTAATTCTCAGAGATCTCGATAAGGATGATGCTCTCACACCAAATGATCTAAAAGTAGAAGGAAACCAAAGCTTAGAGGTAAATAACAGTATAAATATCCATTGGTCTGGAATGGGACATTCTAATTGGTCTGCAGGTTGCCAAGTAATCGTGGGTAAAAATTACATAAATAATAAAAATGAATTGGTAGACTGCTCAAAATTTGCGTCTTCGGCTTACAGTGAGTTAAATGGTGTTTCGAAGAAAACAAAAGCCGCATACAATGTTTTGGCTGATTTAATTGTGTGTTATTCAAAACCAGGAGCGAACCATATCTTGTATACGTTAGGTCGTGAAGAGTCACTAAATCTTGACGCTAATTTTGGTAAAGATTATGCGATCCAAAACTTAAAAAGAATGAATCCGAGTGCTACATAATTAGTTTAATTCATTAAAACGCTGTGACTTTAATAAAAATATAAGACATTACTTCAAATTCGATTCGCAACATATTTCTATTAAGAATAGTTACATAATCGATATAAATTCTCAAAACTTCTCATCGGTTAGCGTCTTTCAGCATCAATAAATATATAAATGTGTATTATTAGTCCTTGAAACGCTACTTTTGCAAAAAATAAAATTTACATGGAATTATTCAACGAGCTTAACATTTCCAAACAAATGCAATATGCTATTGCAGATTTAGGATTTGAAAAGCCAACACCCATACAGGCGCAGTCTTTTTCGGTTATTATGTCGGGGGCTGATATGGTTGGGATTGCCCAAACAGGAACAGGGAAAACTTTTGCGTATATGCTTCCCATTCTTCAAGATTTGAAGTTTTCTAAACAGGTGCATCCACGTGTAATGGTTTTAGTGCCAACCCGCGAACTAGTATTGCAAGTAGTTGAAGAAATAGAAAAGTTCGGAAAATATTCGTCTGTACGCGTTGTTGGAATATATGGTGGAACAAACATTAACAATCAAAAAGAAGCGGTTGCGCAGGGAGTAGATATATTAGTTGCAACTCCGGGACGTTTATACGATTTGATTATTAGTAGAGCAATTCAGTTAAAATCTATTAAAAAAGTAGTGATTGACGAAGTTGATGTTATGCTCGATCTTGGGTTTCGTTTTCAACTTACAAATATCTTGGAATTGCTTCCAGTTAAGCGCCAAAACATTATGTTTTCTGCAACAATGACGGATGATGTAAATGTATTTATCCACGATTTTTTTGTTGCACCAACCACTGTATCTGTTGCAGTAAGCGGTACTCCATTGGAAAACATTTCGCAATTTGCATATAAAGTACAGAATTTTTATACCAAAGCAAATCTTCTGAAACATCTTCTTCAGAATGAAAGCGATTTCAAAAAAGTACTTGTTTTTGTTCCGAATAAAAAGAGCGCTGATTTACTATTTGAAATTTTGGATGAATTCTTCGGAAGTGAAGTAGCTGTAATCCATTCAAATAAAACACAGAATTACCGAATTCGTTCTATTGAAAACTTCAATACCGAAAAAACGCGCATCCTTGTAACTACAGATGTTATGGCGCGTGGATTAGATTTAGACAGAATTAGTCACGTTATTAATTTTGATACGCCAAACTTCCCTGAAAACTATATGCACCGAATCGGGAGAACCGGAAGGGCTGAACAGGAGGGAACCGCTATTTTGCTTTACACTGAAAAGGAAGCAGACGCAAAAACTGCCATCGAAGATTTGATGGATTTTAAAATTGAAGAACTCGATTTTCCGAAAGAGGTTGAAATTTCTGACCAACTTACCTACGAGGAGCAACCGCAAGTAATAGAAATTAATAATCCAAATAGTGTAGAAGAGGCCGGCCCCGCTTTTCATGAAAAGAAAGAAAAGAACAGAAAGGAAAATCAAGGCGGTTCTTACAAACGCATCATTAAGCAGAAATACAAAAAACCAAAAACGCGAGGCGATAAAAACTACAATAAGGGCAAAAATAAACGGTAGATAGATTAATAAATAATTTCAACAAATACAGCGTTTCCCTGTAGATTAATACTTTTTACCATATAAATATTGTCTTGCTTAATTAGATCGCCGGAAGCAGCTGTAACCGTAGGATTGCTATAAATTCTTCTATTTTGCAAAGCACGAACAATGTCGTTTACACGTAGCATACTATCTTCTTTAAACTCTCCGCCGTTTCTGTAAATTAAATCGAAAACTGGGTCGTAGATTTGGTCGCCTTCAACTTTTCCTGAGTATAAATAACCAGTTTTACCTACTTCATTTAATTTTACCATTGCTAGCATGTCGTACTCACCAATCAGCTTTTCATTCCTAATATAATTTAAATAGGCGCTAACGCTGTTTTCACTTTCTGCTTCATTCCACGCATCATCGTCTAATAGGGTTGTAGTAACTGTATTTCTAAGGGAATCAATTCTTTTCTGGGCAAGTTCTACATTTTTAGCCATTTTTGAAAAGCCAGTTATTTTACCATCTGAATCTCTCGTAGTTGCAGCGAGGTTTAAATAATTGTCGTAGCCCTTAACTGCGTTTAGCGCATTAGCCTCTAACCATGATGCATTTAAGTCTCTTTTAAATTTTAGAGATGCAATAGAATCTTGGGCGATTGGAGCGTGTTCACCTTTACCATAAGAGTCTATATAAGCCTCATAACTTTCAATTGTATTTTCAGAAATTGCTACATCCCAAGCTTTTTGATCTGTAACTGGGCGGGTAAAATAATAGAAAACACCAAGACAAAGAACTGTTATGGCAGTATAAATAAGTCCCTTTTTAATACGTTTAATTCTTCGAGAATTTCGTGCTTTTATATTGTAAATTTTAGCGCTGTCTGAAAGGTATTTCATCCCATCATCAAAATTATCGTTGTAGCGAGAGGCCCAAAGTTTATTAGGTTTAAACTTTTCGTACCACTCTTGGGCAATTTCAAATTCTCGTCCTGAAAGTAAATCTTTTCTATCTTCTTTGTTCGCCAAATAAGCGTCGCAAAGTCTTATGTATTGAATTGCAGCTTCACTCTCCTCGTCCACCCAACTATTTAATGATTTCCAATGCCGAATTAAACTTTCGTGAGAAATATCTATAAGTTTATCGCCAGAGTCGCCAATTTTGCCCACAATTAAAAATGAACGGTTATTTTTAATGAAGTTGTTTATTACACCCATTAATTTTTCATCGCTGGAATTGGTCAACTTTTTTAAGTCGCTCAACTTTGCTGGTCTTCGTATTTTTCTACCATTTTCATCAATAGTGGTTAAAGCTTGAAAAAGTGCTTTGGCTAAAGGCATTTCGTCTGCCTTTAATTCTTTTAAAGCTTCATCGGCATGTTTTGAGAGGGCGTTTTCAATTCCACCAATTTGGTTGTAATCTTCCAAATCTAATTCGCCACTTTTATCGGTATTGGTTTCATAATCCCACATTCGCATTAATGCGTGTTGTACCAAAGGAAGTTCGTCTTTTACCTTTCCTAAATCGTTTATTAATCGGGATGTAAGCGCAGTATTAAACTTCCCACCGTACAGTTTTGCGGGGCCTTCAATCACTTTTTTCAACTCTAATCTATTAAGACGAGGCACTAGATACTGACTTTTGTTTAAAGCTTCCGGAAGTCCAAAAAACTGCGAACAATCTCCAATAAAATCGGAGCGCATCGTCAATACCACATAAAACGGAATACTTGTTTGTTCTGAAAGTTTTAAAATAATATTTACAAAATCGATTGCTTCCGTTTTATACGAAGCATCTGTTTGTTTCATTGAGAAGCGGAAGAGTTCTTCAAATTGATCTACTAGCAAAAAGAAGTTTGCATTTTTAGTTTTCCGAAGTGGTTCTATTATATCTAATATCGCTGAAACACCTTCTTTTTTAATTCGTTTAACTAGCGCCTGAATTTCTTCGGTTTCTATTTTTGGGTCGATTTGATGTATAATGGTTTCCGCTAAATTATACATTGGGTTTTGGCCCGGTTTCATAATAGCGACCAACCATTGGCTGCTATTTTCAACAAGAAAACCACCTTTTAAAGCGGGAACTAATCCAGCCCTAATCAATGAAGATTTACCGCTACCCGAACTTCCTACTACGGCAACAAAACGATTGGAGTGTAATCTTTGTAATAATTCTAAGGTTTGTTCGTCGCGACCAAAAAAGAGTAGGTTTTCATCATCTGTAAAAGGCCTAAGTCCTACGTATGGATTAAAGGAGTTATTGCTCATAGATTTTCAGCTTTTAGGTCGTTTAAAAAAGCTTCCAAAACCGATTGATCTATTGGAGCATTATGACTGTGATCTACTAATTTAACCATTGGGTTTTGCGCTACTTTTATAGATTCCATGTCCTTTTCTGGAGGCGTAACATAGATGAAAATATCCTGCCCATAGCGGTCGTAATCCATTAGTTTTTTCAATGTGTTTTTCACCCTAATATCTACCCAATCTTTATGGGTTTCGTTTCCGTATAGGAATATGAATTTTTTAGCTTCCCCAATATTTGCGTAAAGTGATTTAATATTTTCTTGCGGATCGCCGTCTTCGGGATTGAAAATTAAATCTACATTGTAATCATTAAGGATTTTCTTCAAATTAAAAGCTTGCTTAAAATCGTCTGTGTGTGTGTCTAACAGTATTTTAATGGGAGCGCCTTTTTCACTTTTTTGTTCCGAAGCTTTTTGCGATTGTAATTCCTGCAATTGTGTAGCATAGTCGTCAATTAGCTTGGCTAATTCACCTTCGTTGCCGCGTACAAATTCATACTTTTTTGAAGAGAGTGTTGCATCCTCCAAACCTTTTAAAAACTGTTGGTAATCTTTATTTTCAGTTTTATTGAAATCTGTTTCGCGTGAAACCCAAACTAATTGCGGAGCTTCTGTTTCTAAAGCTATTTCTGTTTGTCGTTGAATGAAACGAGCCTCAGTTTCACCAGGAATTTTTCTACCGGGAAAACTTCCTAAAATGTGTACCGAAAATTGCGATTTTTCAATTGCCTCTTTAGTTGAAGTAGTGTGTGTTTCGGAATCTGTACTTGAAGAATTTCCAACGATTATATTATAACCCTTTTCTTTTAATTCAGCAATTATGCCGTCGCGGCGGTCAATTAGTGAATCATTTACTTCAGCCATAAAAATGGTAAAACCAGTTTCCTTTGCTTCCTCCACAGCGGGTGGTTTTGGGGCTTCTGTTTGTGCTGTTTCTTTTGAAAAATCGTCAAAAATGCGAACCAAAGCATTCCGAAGTTGAATCATTTGGGTGCTAAATTCTGGGCTGGTATTTTTTAACGGATCGCCGTAATCATCATCGTCGTGAAACGGAAAACCGCTAGTGCCGCTCAGTTTTTCTAACCACTCGGTATGCGGAATGTTAGACATAAAAACCGGGATAATCCGAGAGCGGTTACCTACGGTTAAACCTATTTTTTCTTTTGAAACTTTTTCGTGGAAATGTTCTAACTCCTTTATACAGTATGCAGATTGTGGATATAGCCGTGAGTAGAGGCAAATCATTATTGCCGATTTATCGATAGCTTCAGCAATTGAATTATCAAAAACTTCACTGCGGTCCAGATTATTGGAGTCCCACCAAATCTTTATGTTTTTGGAGTGTTTGTTAAGTTTGGTGTCTAGATACTTATAAAACTGATCTATCCATCCGTCTTCTTCAAAAGTTTCCGATTCATTATCTGCGTGCACATAACTAATGAAAATGTCGTATTCATATCCGGGAATTAAAGCCATAGTTTATCCTTTTAATAATAATAGATAGGGCTAAAGAGTAGTGAGGATTGAATAATATTTTCACTAAAATACAAATTGTTAAGTATTTATCTGCCTAATCTTCAACAAAACAACTGTCATAGCTCTGAATAGCAGTTAAATGAGAAAAGATTTTCCAATTAAGTTTAAAATAAGTTACTTAGATTTTGAAGTTTATAGCAAATACACTTAGCCGAAATTTATATCTTCACTACCTCAAAAGTCACTAGCCAATTATCCTAAAAATGCCGAAAAACACAACCGTTATAATCCTTGCTTTTTTCTCTATTTACGTTATTTGGGGATCTACTTATATGCTAAATAAAGTAGCGGTGGGGGAGTTGCCACCGTTCTTTTTGGCCTCCATTCGGTTTACAAGCGCTGGGCTTCTTATTTTTATTATTTCGAAAGCAATGGGGAAAAGCCTTGCCATTACTCGCAAGCAGTTTAAAAATGCTTTTATTGTGGGAGTCTTGTTTCTTTCTTTTGGTAATGGAATTATCGTTTGGGCGCTTAAATATGTTGACAGCGGTTTTGCGGCTTTGGAGATTTCGGCACAGCCATTAGTAGTATTACTACTAATGCGTTTATTGCAAGGAAAACCTATAAAAGTGATGTCGTTAGTGGGGGTCGCTTTGGGCGTATTAGGAATCATTCTGCTTGTAAGTCAACAGCAAATAATTGCAAAAGAAGGTACCGTTTTAGGAATGGTTATGATTTTTGCTTGTATGCTCAGTTGGGCGTACGGTAGTCTTTTTGTGGGCAAGGCAGATCTTCCGAAAAACTTCTTCGTAAACACAGGTTATCAAATGTTTACCGCAGGACTTACGTTGGCAATTGCCAGTTTGCTTTTTGGGGAACAATGGGTGGCGCCAAACCAGTGGGGGCAATCTGTACAATGGAGTATGCTGCTATTAATAGTCTTCGGAAGTATTGTAGCATTTACATCTTTTAACTACCTATTAAAAACAGTTTCGCCAGATAAAGTTGCAACTTCTACGTACGTTAACCCGATTATAGCATTGTTTTTAGGTTGGTATATTTTAGACGAAGTAATAACCACACAATCTATTATTGCAGCTGCTGTATTGTTGACTGGTGTGTATTTTATAACTACAACTCGTAGTTCAATTACATTGCCTAGATTTTCGGGCAGAGTAAAACGTGAAAAGCTCGAAAAATAGTTTTTTAGATTTTGTAGGAATTCAAGCTGTTTTCTTTTATATGCAAAAGGTATCTCCAAAAAATATATTTTGAAGATACCTATTAATAATCCTTCGCTAAATACTACAGTTTTCTACCTGTAAGCAGTTTGTAGATTACCATAATTACCGCGATCACTAGTAAAAGGTGAATAATACCGCCTATTGCCGGAAATATTAAAAATCCGAATAGCCAGCCAATTACAAGTAATACTACAATTAACCATAAAATGTTTCCCATTGAGTTTATGTTTTTAGTTGGTTAAAAATAGTTTTTATAATGAAATAAATTAACACCTAAAAATATAAAGTTGTCATAAAATATGTAAAAAATTGACGATTTGGTAATCAATAGCAGTTTTCATAAAATTTTGATGAGATTAAGTTTCTTTATAATTCAAGGTATTAACACCTCCTTAACCTGAATTGCACTTCTCAGTAAATATCTTTACAAAAATCAATAGGACTGGCGGATGGATTTCTTTTCTAGTTCTGATTATTTTAAATTCATAAATATATAAATTCAATGGCTACAAGTACAAAAGCATACGGAGTACAAAACGAAAAAGACGATCTAAAACCAATGGACATTCAGCGTCGAGAGGTTGGTGATGATGATGTAAAAATAGATATTACTTACTGTGGCGTCTGCCATAGCGATATTCACACAGCTAGAAATGAATGGGGCGGTTCTACTTATCCAGTAGTTCCAGGGCATGAAATTGTTGGTCGCGTAACAGCAATTGGTAAGAATATAAAAAATATAAAACAAGGTGACTTGGTGGGTGTAGGTTGCATGGTAGATTCATGCCAAGAATGTGCACAATGCAAAAATGATCTAGAACAGTTTTGCGAAAAAGGCGCCACTTTCACATATAATAGTAAAGACAAACATTTGGAAGGAAAACAAACCTACGGAGGTTATTCTACTAGCGTTGTGGTAAATGAAGAGTTTATTCTTCGTATTCCAGAAAACTTAGATCCAGCTGGGGCTGCACCTTTACTTTGTGCAGGTATTACTACTTGGTCTCCACTTAGAAACTGGAATGTAAAAAAAGGCGATAAAGTAGGCGTTATTGGCCTTGGAGGTCTTGGGCATATGGGTGTGAAATTTGCAAACGCACTGGGCGCTCACGTAGTGATGATTACTACTTCGCCATCTAAAGCTGAAGATGCTAAAAAATTAGGAGCTCACGAAGTGCTTATTAGTAAGGACGAAGCAGATATGGCGAAACATAAAAACAGCTTCGACTTTATATTGAATACCATCCCGGTGGGACATAAAATGGACCCGTACATTGGTCTTTTAAAGGTTGATGCAACAATGGTGCTCGTAGGGGCTGTTGAGCCGTTAGAGCCATTCCACGGAGGTGGAATCATTGGCGGCCGTAAGCGTATTGCTGGATCACTTATTGGCGGAATAAAAGAAACACAAGAAATGCTCGACTTTTGTGGCGAGCATAATATTGTTTCAGATATTGAGCTAATTGATATAAAAGAAATAAATAAGGCGTATGAACGCGTAGTAAAAGCTGATGTAAAATATCGATTTGTAATAGATATGGCTTCACTTAAAAATTAAATATTTATTCTTCACCAATTGAAAATGCGACTCTTAAGAGTCGCATTTTTTTTGTGCCTAATTTCTTACAAAGTGGTGTAAAAGAATTTCATAAGTACATATTTTAAAATGCTTTCAGTAAAAAAACTTTAAGTTATTTTAGTTAATCGGCTGGAATAGAGTGTGATAAAACATCACTGTAAATGTTTCTGGAAGTATCTCAGTTTCCGATTTTTACATTCTATTGATTTTTCTATCTTTATAACAGTAATTATTTAAGATTCCTTGTTATTTTTTGATAAAAAAATATTAAACCCATTGAATTTAATTCAAATTAATAATTCCTCAATTTTAGTATCAAGTTTTACCATGGGGTTAAAGACACTATTGTTTTTAACCACTTTATTTTTAGGCTGCAATGTTATAGCACAGACAAAACTTGATAGTCTTACCCAAGAAATAAAGAGTACAAAATCGCCTTCACAGAAAGCGAAACTTCAATTAGAACGTGCACTTGTTTACGGTAAAGCTGAGCGCGAAGCCGCATTTAAGGATATTGATGACGCGTTTAACTACTTCAAGAAAAGCGAAGAAAAAAGCAGCGAAGTTGACTGCTATATTGCCTACGGAAATTTACACTTCTTCAATAGAGATCCTAAAAAAGCGGCTCATTTTGATTCACTTGCCATAAATCTGGCCGATAAAATTTCATATAAAAAAGGAAGTGCTATAGGATTAGGTAATTTAGGAAGAGAATTTCTAACAACTGGTGACTTTAAGAATGCTGAAATTCTACTAAAGCAAGCCATCGAAAACGAAGAAAGTTTTAAGCCGCAAGACAGAGCACGACTGGCAGAGCTATACAATAGAAATAGTATTTTAAATGCTAGGCGTGGCGACCATTTAAAGGGGCTGCAATCTATAGAGAAAGCTTTGAGTTTTGCGGAAGGAAGCAAGGATAATGTACTGCTTTCTAACATTTATATTAATTATGCCAATACACTTTCTCGTTTATCTCGATTTGATGAGGCTGTTAAAATTCATTTTAAAGTAATTCGGCTGAATGAAAAAACAAATAATAATAATGGTTTACTGAGGGCATATAATAATTTGGGAATTGCTTTCAAAAATGCAGGTGAATATGAAAAAGCACTTAAGTATTACAATAAAAGTCTAGCGCTAGGAAAAAATTTGAAGGAATATCGGTCTATGGGGCTAACCTTAGTTAATATGGCCACTATTTATAGTTTAAGAGAAGAATATAATGGTATTGATACTCTCTATATTCAAGGAATACAATATTTTGAGAAGGCTTCAGATTTAGGTGGAATTGCGTTTGCAAACCATAATTACGGAAATTCTTTAGTTATCCGGAAAAATTATGTGAAAGCAGACGAACGTTTGCAGACTGCCTATAAACTGCGTACACAGATAGGTGCAGACCTTGCCGCAGCTTCATCTCTTGCCGTTTTGGGAAAATCAGCCATGGAGCAGAAAAACTATAAAGAAGCCGAAGAATATTTATTGGCTGCAGAACCAGCATTTGTTGGCAAGGATCGCCAAAATAATGACTTGAAAGATTTATATGGTTACCTAAAGGATTTATATAGCAGAAAAGGGAATTTCGAAAAAGCACTTCAGTATCAAACGCAGGAGCTTGAATTGGAAAGAACAATTTTCACCGAAAATGAAAAGGTGAATACGCTAAAGACTGAAGCAGCCTATGAAGTGGAAAAGCACGATATGGCTATGGTTTTAGAGAAAGAAAAACAGAAACTCTCGGAACAGCGAATGATTTTTGGAGGAGGAAGTGTAGTACTTATTCTGTTATTAGTATCCCTTTCGCTTTGGCTTCGCCGTAAACAATTAAAAGAACGGCATCAGGCACAGCTTGTAAATTTGGGACAGGAGCACCGTTTAAATCTTACAAAATCATTAAAAAACGCCGAGCAACAAGAACGTAAAAAAGTTGCTCATAAACTTCACGATGAGGCGGGTTCTATGCTTTCAATTGCAATATTGAATTTAAAGCAACTAAAAAACGACGATTTCAAAATTGGTAGCAACGCAGCGCAAAAATTAGAAACAACACATAGGTTATTAGGAGATATTAGTGAAAGTGTTCGGAATATTAGTCACACATTAATGCCAATAGCACTTGAAAAATACGGATTGCGACCTGCAATTCACGATTTGGTTAATGCGGTTAACACTTCAGAAAAACTTAAGGTGGAAGAAATTTATGAAGGACTTGAAGACACGAGTACTTGGAACGAAGAATTTTGTTTAACGGTTTATAGAATTGTGCAAGAAGTAATGAATAACATCATTAAACATTCGCAGGCTAGTCATGTGCTGTTACAAATTGTGGAATTGGAAGACTCTGTTACCATTTATATTGAAGACAATGGAAAAGGAATGGAAAACAGTGTAGGGCAGGAGGGCATTGGTTTGAGGATGCTGAAAAGCAACGTAGAATATTTAAACGGAACTATAGAAATTAACGGAAATATAAATAAAGGAACTTTTATTTTAGCAGAGCTTCCTATTGAAAAAGACAATAAGAAAAAGCAATCTTTTTAAACCCTTACCAAGATATTTAGAATATTAAAAATCATTTTAATGGAAGCCCCCAAAACCCAAATAAAAGTAATTATTGCAGATGATCATCCACTCATCGTAAATGGAATTACCGAAATTCTTGAAAAGAATCAACGTTTTTTAATTACGGCTACTTTTAATGACGGGGGAGCACTAATGCAATCTACTATTCTCCCAGATGCCGATGTGCTATTGCTAGATTTAAATATGCCTGGAAAAGACGGACTTCAAGTACTGGAAGAAATAAAGGCAATGAGTCTCAATGTTCAGATATTGGTGCTTACTTCTTATTTTTCAAAAGAACTTGCGGAGCAGTGCCACGCTGCGGGTGCCAATGGTTTTATTTTGAAATCGGACAATCTCGATAAACTTGCAGAAAATATATTGGAAGTGATGGACGGCAAAACCGTGTTTCCAGACTTTTCAAAAAAAACTGAGGAAACTCCTACCGAGTTTACTTTTATGGATGAATTTTTAAAAAAGTACAACCTCACTAAACGCGAAACCGAAGTAATACAAATGGTTTGCAAGGGATATAACTCTAAAGAAATAGCAGATCAGCTTTATCTCTCCAGTTTTACGGTACAAACGCACCGACGCAATATTTTTAGGAAATTAAATATTGAAGGCAATACCATTGCGCTTTACAAATTTGCTTCGGCGCACGGACTGCTTTAATTATTAGTTCAAATACTTTTATACCTAATTAAAGAATGACCCTGAATTTAGGTTTTTAATACGCTCAACAGTTGAAAATTTTATGTCTTCACCGATGTCAAGCATTCCTTCGTTTGAAGTTTATATTATTAAATAAAGTGTAAGAAGAAGCAGGTTACCGATATAAAATATAAATTTCTTCACGTTAATTGCCTCTCACTTTGTGATAAATATTCGGGTTAGTTATCATCAAACTTCTCGCTTTAACCACTACCGTTACAATTGCAGAATCGCAATTGGCAGGAGCGGTGGTTTGGCATATGGTATAATTAATGGTATACGTTCCTTCCCCGGTTCCTGGGGCTAGGGTTACATCGCCCGTTGTGGGATTAATAGATAGGTTGGAAGTAGAAGTAGATGAAATGGTTACATCTCCTGAGTTTATAGCCGCACCATTAAGGGTGTCATTATCTAATATATCGCTAAAAGTAGTGCCGTTTGTACCTTGTTGAAAGGATGCATTGTACGTATCATTTGTTGCAACTATTGGAAAAGCTGTCCTTACTTTTACCGTTGCGGTAGCTGTTTCACAATTGCTTGGCGCTGCGGTCTCACATAGCGTATAATCTATTGTATAGGTTCCAGGGGCGGTTCCCGGAGCTACAGTTATATCGCCAGAATTTGGGTCTATAGATAGAATTGAAGTGGGGGTAGAGGTAAGTGTTATTTCAGTTAGATTTATGGCTGCACCGTTAAAAGTATCGTTATCCAAAACATCGCTAAAAGTAACTCCATCTACTCCTTGCTGGAAAGATGCATTAAAAGTTTCATCTTGTGCTACTATTGGGGTGGGATTACCCACTGTTACACTAGCAGTAGCGGTTTTACAATTAGTTGGGGCTAATCTTTCACATATTCTATAGTTAATAGTGTACGTTCCAGGAGCGGTATTTGGGGCTACAATAACATCGCCCGTAGCTGAATTGATTGAAAGTACAGTTGTAGCAGTAGAAGTTAGTATAATATCTGCAGGGTTTATAGGCGAACCATTCAAAGTATCGTTATCCAATACAGCGCTGAATGTAATTCCCTCTACACCTTCTTGAAAGCTTGCATTGTACGAATCATTTTGGGCTACCATAGGGGTTGGGTTGCCTACTATAACGGTAGCTGTAGCCGTTTTGCAATTGCTAGGCCTCGCATTTTCACAAATGGTATAATTTATTGTATACGTTCCAGGGGCCGTACCCGCAGCAACTATAACATTTCCATTGGCCGAATTTATAGATAAAGCTGCAGTAGCTGTTGAAGTAAGGGTAACATCAGTTGCATTAACAGGATTGCCATCAAGGGTATCGTTATTTAAAACACTACCAAAGGTTCTACCATCCACGCCTTGTTGAAAGGTGGCAGAATAAGAATCGTTATTTGCAATAAGGGTTCTGCAAATTAATACATTAAACGAAAAGGGCGCCGAAGTTGTTGCACAATCAGGTGCAGAGCTAGCTGTCACGGTATATTGAATATTAGTACTTCCACTGGACAATCCAGTTACAACGCCAGTATTGCTAACTGTTGCAACGGCTGTGTTTGAAGATGCCCAAGTATATGTTAATGTACCTGATCCAGTGGCATTGGCAACTAAGGTTGTTGTATTCCCTGGACATAATTCTGAAATGCCTGTAATATTCCCGGCAGTTGGCGAATTGTTAACAACAATACTTTTGGTTGTAGAACCTGTACATCCGTACTGATTGGTATAGGTAACTTTAATACTACCCGTTCCTAAAGTAGTCCAATTAACTGTAACGGCGTTTGTTGTTCCACCAGCAGTAATTACACCTCCGGTTACATTCCAAATGTAATTTGTCATTCCAGCTTCCGTGGTGTGCACTTGTTCTTTATTAATACATCTATTAGTAGTAGGGGTAATTGTTGGAACTGGATTTGCATATATAAGTACAGGGTTAGCTAGGAAACTCTGTCTTCCACAATTATCAGTTATTTTTAAACGAATAATACACATTGTATTCTGCGTAACAGAAGGTGTTGTAAACGAATTAGAAATTAATCCATTTCCACTAACTGAACCTGTAACAGGACCTGAAAACGTGCCAGGAATACTGGAAGACCATTCATAAGTAAAAGATGAACCTATTCCTGTAATTTTCATATCCATCAGGAATGTTTGACCTATACAGGCAGACCGAGGGGGTATATTGGTGCCTGGAGTTATTTTAGGGTTTCTTTCTATACCACCTTGTAATAACATATTGCCATAAATACGTGCAGCCGCTACATTTTCAGCTTCAGATCCACTTGCAAAACTGTGCGATGCTTCATACATTACCATTCCGTAGGCTTCATTTCCAAAAGCACGTCCATATACTACAGAAGCAGCTGGGCCAGGAGGGAAGGCACCTCCAGGTTGCGTTTGTGGATGATCTAAATCTCTCACAGGAAAAACAGTAGTGGATCTATAACCTTCTGGTTTCACCAAATATATTTCTTCAGATCCCCCAGAGAGGGCGCCATCTACTTTTCCTATAAATTGCATAAAAGGATCTGCAGCCACATTGGCATTAAATATGCCGCGCTCTAAACTATAATCAAATGGTGGGGTTGCCGTATTACTATGATTTCTCCATTCCACTAAACCATTTTTAGTTAAAAGGCGCATATCTAAACCATCTGGATCATTAGCAGTAGAAATATTTACTAATCCTTCCATAGAACTCGCAGCGTGACAAGCCATCCATAAGTATCCACCAGTTTTAATCCAGTTTTTGAGGTGTACTTGCTCCGTTAATTCATTCCAATCATGTGGATCGGCGTGAGGTAATCCAAACATATCGTCACAATCTGTTAATTGACTTGGAGAGGCTATTCTATATGAAGGGTTAGCCCCTGCACTAAATTGTCCAGTATATAATCTTGCTCTTTCGTAAAAAGCGGTACGTAATTTAGAGCCGTTTTGCGTGTCTAAAACTGCTCTTGGGAATCTAGTTATTACATCGTGCATGGGAGCTACAAAGCCATCTCTTTCACAGTCTATGCTTAATCCGGGAAATTGTCCCATCCAATAAGTTATTAAATCACGTACTGTAATAGTGGCGCCTGAACCATTGGGGTGCCTAACAAGTACACTCATATATTCTGAAGGTATAATAAATGGCCCCCCTTTATATTCTTTTCCGTTTACCGAAAAATCTGCTTGATTTACAATGTTTTGTGTGGTAGTTCCAGTCATACTCGGGCCCCAGGTTTTATCTGGTTTAATAGACCAATATACTGGGATGTCATGGACGTTAGCTAATTCATAAACTAAACCATATGGCTTTAAACCATTATTATAAGTTTGGGGAACTATTCCCATATTAATAATACAGGCACCAGCCGAAAAAGTATGGTAGGAGTTAACTGTTACTTGTGCTCTGTTGTTAGCTTGGTTACCATCTGGTTTATTAGATGAGGCAGTCGCAACGTTAATAAACGTACCTGATCTATCTAGGGTACCGCGCACCGTCATAGTTGCGCTTTGGCCATTGAGTAAATTTCCGACCCTCCAGCTCTCCTGGCTTGATTGATAATCACCTTGGGTAAAAGTAAAGGTTATGTTTGCTAAGTTATTTGGTATTCTATCGGCTACATTAACACTATTGGCCCTATCTGGACCATTGTTTTTAACAATTACTGTATAAATTACAATATCTCCTTCAGCAGGAGTAGTATTATTAACTGTTTTTGTAACTGCTAAATCTGCCCCAGACACTTGAAATGTAGCTGTACTAGTATTATTAGCTGTATTTGGGTCAAAAGCAGGGGAAGATATGTTTGCTGTATTAACCACTGTAATACCACCAGTGTTCGGACTTACTTGCACTCTAATAGTAAAGGTGCCACTTGTCATGGCGGGTAAAGTGCCTAAGCTGAATACACCTGTTTGTGGATTATAACCGCCCCCCGGGCTTGTATTGCTTAAATAAATAACATTGGCTGGTAGCAAATCTGTTATTTTTACATAAGGTGCATTATAAATACTAGCATTTGTATAGTTAATAGTATATATAACAATTTCATTTTCATCGGGTGTAGCGTTACTAACCGTTTTATTGATAGTTAAATCTGCTTCAAGTATGTAGATTTCGACCGAACTAGAATTATTATTGGTAATACTATCAAGCTGTTGTACTGAATATACAGATGCCGTGTTTGTTATTGTTTGGCCTAAAGTACCTGTGTTTACTCTTGCTGTTATGGTTAAGGTTGCAGTAAAGTCTTTTCTTATTTTATCTGCATACCAAATTCCTGTGCTAGGAACATAAGCATTTCCTTGAGTTATGGTTGATGATACAAAGGTTAAGCCTGCTGGCAAAAGATCTTTTATTTCAATATTCTTGGCCTCCTCAGGACCGTTATTTGTTACAACTACAGTATAGGTAATTAAATCTCCAGGACGAGGAGAATTATTATTTACCGTTTTAACCACTTGTAAATCGGCGCCTGAAATATTTAAAATTGCAGAAGCTGTGTTGTTTGTAGTTACAGGGTCGTATTGATTAAAAGCATTGACGGATGCTGTATTTACAATCGTTCTAGCTGACGTATTTGCATTAACCCTGGCATCAATTTTTAATTGATATTCTTTGTTTTTTTCTATAAACCCGATATTCCATAAACCAGTTGTAGAATTATAAGTTGTACCATTTTGAATTGATCTAACTGAAATAAAAGTAAGATCGGTTGGCAAGAGATTTTTTATTACTAAGCCAGTTCCATCAGTAGTGCTATTTAGGTTTTTTACCTTAATGGTATATTGAATAATATCGCCAGGGGAAGATGGATCTGCACCATTGTGTGTATTAGTAACTTGTAGATCTATTTCGGTTTGTTGCGCAAATCCAGATACACTTATACATAGTAGTAATAGTGTAAGTATTATTTTAACTGAAAAAGTAGTTTTGTTCATAATACAGGGGGACTATAAATTTGTTATATAAATTAAATATATTTAAGCTTCTCAAGATTAAATACATTAAATCTTTACCATTTCTGGAAAATTATTTTAATTATTAGTTTAAATATAAGAAACCTGTTTGTTTGTGTCTGTTGCCCAATATAGGATCTCCGTATTCATAATTTAAAATATAGAAATATGTTCCTGTAGGTAAACGATCGGCAGATTTTACTGTAACACGACCTGTAGACGTTCCATCAAACACATCGCCATCTGGGCCATAGTTGTTTGTTTCAAAAACTTTTACACCCCAACGGTTAAATATTAATACGTGCATATCTCGAGCACAATCATCTGTTACGTCTATTCTAAAGAAATCGTTTACACCATCTCCATTCGGGCTTACTGCATTATAAATTGCGATGCTGCTACAACCTAAAACTTCGCCTTCAACAATTCTGGCAAAGGTAAAAACTCCATATCCTGTTGCAGCTGCAGTAACAGTTTTGTTAGCAGTGTCTATTGCTCCTCCTTCATTTACCCACATATTGGTAGCCTCGTTCCATCGCACGATTGTTAATGCTTCTCTTTCTGCGGCTGAAATCATAGACTGCGGAGTAGTTACATCTCGCCACGATAGGGTAATTAACACATTTTCTTTAGTGGAGGATTCTTTTTCAATAGTCCAATATTCTTGGTTGTCGATTTCCAATATTATTCCAGCTTTTAAGTCGTGTGGATATAGGTCGTTTGAATTTTCATAATAAAATTTTCCTTCGAATACCGCCGTATCATTTACGGGTGCAGAAATTCCGCCGAAACGATAGTAGCCTCCATCTCCAATAGGAAATGTAAATTGGGAGTCCCCATATTTATTCACTAAACCATCTACGTGGCTATAATCTGAAGTGTTTATGTGGCTTGCATCTGTATTGAAAGTAATCTCTCCGCCAAAATTATCATTGTCTACTATACCTTCAAAAAAGTCTGCTTGACCACTTATTAGAATATTGCCTGACAGTTGAAAGGGAATGGTGTTACTTCTATTTTCAAATAAAACATTATACAGATAACTCACTTGCGATCCACTAATAGCTTGATTAGATCTTCCAATAAATCTTGTAATTCCAGTGTTTTGGTAGAAGTCTATAATTCCTTCGTTTTTGAAATGGCTATAAATAAAAGCGTTTCCATCATTATAAAACGATCCGGTAGTTAAGTTATTAAAACGCTCCACTGTTGAGAATTTTGTGTCTTCACTAACATAGAGCATGCCTTCGTTTGAAGTTTGGGCTTTTGAACCAAGGGTAAGAAGAAGGAGGGTACCGATATATAATATTGATTTCTTCATATTAATTGCCATTTACTTTGTGATAAATATTCCGGTATGTCTGCGAGGCTTTTCACTACTACTGTGTGAAACTGTAATGCTATAAAGACAATACATTCAATTATATTAAACTTTATAAATCTCATGATTTTATTAGTTTGATTAATTAAGAATTTGGCTACGAATGCTTCGAAGCCAGATTCTATGTATTGTTTTTACTTCACTACGAATATAATGGTCATATACGACGCCTCGGTGGCATTTCCTATAATAGTATAGCTTAAAACACCATTTGCATCTACAGAAATATTTGAGAATACAGCAGTATCATAATAGGTAATGTAGTAATATAAATCTGTAGCCGTTGGTACGTTTGGTATTGCACTTGGCGCTCCTGAACTAGAAACTAGGGTAGGGTTGCTTGTTCCTGTAAATTGGCCAAGATATTCTTGATGCAAGTTTCTGGTAAAGTTTCCATTTACTGTAGTATCAAAAATAATTGCCGGCATATAGAAAAATTTCGGCATAGCTGAATTTACTTGTCTTAAAGTACCATCTGTCTCTGCAACAACTAATTTATCTGTAGATGTTCCCGTCTGTAGTCCTGCAACCGCTAAAGTATTAGCAGCTGAAGTTGTAACAGTAGTTGGTTTAATTAAAGCACCACCTAATTGCACAGCATCTGCAGTTACATCTACATTCAATCCGTTATTAGCTTTAACATCCAATGCGTTAGTTGTGGAGTTTTTTACTAATCCTGCACCAGCAACATCGTCATTAAGTTTGGCAGCGGTAACATTTGAATTGGCAATATCTGCAGTTTTTACTTCGCCATCGTCGATTTTAGCAGAAGTTACTGCATTGTCAGCAAGTTTTGCTGTTGTAATTGCAGCGTCCTTTACTTCAACCTTATAAGGGTTTGCCGAAGTACCTGTACCGCTTACAACAGTAGTAGTACCATCTGCTATTTGAGCTTGTAAAGTAGATTGATTTACCCATTCAACATCTCCCGAAGCATTCGTAATCATTACTTGACCTGCAGTTCCTGCTACAATTTTTGTAGTTGTAACAGCAGCATCAGCGATATCAGCAGTTTTAACTTCACCATCAATAATTTTAGCTGAATTAACAGCATTGTCAGCAAGTTTTGACGTAGTAATTCCGCCATCGGTAACTTTTACATTTGAATCAACTAGGGTAGCACCTGTACCATTGGTTACAGTAATAGAAGTATCACCAGCAGTAAGGTCTTTAGCATCGGTAATTGAAGTTGTTGTAATTGCATTGTAAGAAACTGTTCCATCAGCATTAACTGTAGCAACTTTTCCTACGTCGGCTGCATCTGCACCTAATTTATCAGCTGTTACATTTAAATCTGCGATATCTGCAGTTTTAACTTCACCATCAATAATTTTATCTGAATCAACAGCATTGTCAGCAAGTTTTACTGTTGTAATTCCACCATCTTTTATTTGGATACCTGCATCAGCTAATAGCTTATTAAGACCATCTGTGGCGCCGGTAAATTCAAGACCACCATCTACAGTTAGATCTCCTTTCGAAGTATTAATGGTTGTATTTATTTCTTCAATTGCAGTTTGAACATCTGTAGCAGTAAAGCCGTTCGTTGTGTTATCGAAAGCAATAGCATCTGCGTTGGTATCGATTGTTGTAATCACAGTATTGGTACCATCTAAGAATGTGTAAACTCCATCAACAACAGTTACAGAAGTAGTGTTGGCGTCGATAGTTTGCACATCGCCGTCTGCTGCAGTGTGGGTGTAAGTACCGTCGTTGTTATTTACAACTATATCAGTTTTTGCAGCTAATTCATCTAAAGCCGTTTGAACATTAGTAGCAGTTAAACCTGAAGTAGTATTATCGAAAGCAACATTGTTTGCATTCATATCGATGCTTCCAATTACGTTCCCGTCAGAATCTTTGAACTCGTATTCGTTGGTAGTTGTATTAAGAGTAACATCAACAGTCTTAACATCAAACTCGATATCTGTACCATCAGCATTACTGAAAAGGTAAGAGCCGTCTGTATTATCAGTCAAGTTAGCTTTTGCGATTGTTCCTAAATCTGCACCAGTACTAGACTCTAAAGTAATAGTACCGTCCAAGTTATCTACTAAAGTAACTCCAGAACCTGTAGTTATAGTTGTAAGCAACTCTTCAATTGCAGTTTGAACATCTGTAGCTGTAAAACCGTTCGTAGTATTATCGAAAGCAATAGCATCTGCGTTGGTATCGATTGTTGTAATAACAGTATTGGTACCATCTAAGAATGTATAAACACCATCAACAACAGTTACAGAAGTTGTGTTGGCATCTATTGTTTGCACATCGCCGTCTGCTGCAGTGTGGGTGTAAGTACCGTCGTTGTTATTTACAACTATATCAGTTTTTGCAGCTAATTCATCTAAAGCCGTTTGAACATTAGTAGCAGTTAAACCTGAAGTAGTATTATCGAAAGCAACATTGTTTGCATTCATATCGATGCTTCCAATTACGTTCCCGTCAGAATCTTTAAACTCGTATTCGTTGGTAGTTGTATTAAGAGTAACATCAACAGTCTTAACATCAAACTCGATATCTGTACCATCCGCATTACTGAAAAGGTAAGAGCCGTCTGTATTATCAGTCAAGTTAGCTTTAGAGATTGTGCTTAAAACAGTTCCGTTTGTAGCAACAAGGCTAAAAGTTCCGTCAGAATTTTCTTCCAAAGTAACACCGCCACCGGTAGCGATAGTGTTTAATAATTCTTCGATTGCAGTTTGAACATCTGTAGCAGTAAAGCCGTTCGTTGTGTTATCGAAAGCAATAGCATCTGCGTTGGTATCGATTGTTGTAATCACAGTATTGGTACCATCTAAGAATGTGTAAACTCCATCAACAACAGTTACAGAAGTAGTGTTGGCGTCGATAGTTTGCACATCGCCGTCTGCTGCAGTGTGGGTGTAAGTACCGTCGTTGTTATTTACAACTATATCAGTTTTTGCAGCTAATTCATCTAAAGCCGTTTGAACATTAGTAGCAGTTAACCCTGAAGTAGTGTTATCGAAAGCAACATTGTCTGCATTCATATCGATGCTTCCAATTACGTTCCCGTCAGAATCTTTAAACTCGTATTGGTTGGTAGTTGTATTTAGAGAAACATCAACAGAAAGAACATCAAATTCGATATCTGTACCATCAGCATTACTGAAAAGGTAAGAGCCGTCTGTATTATCTGTTAAGTTCGCTTTTGCGATTGTTCCTAAATCTGCACCAGTACTAGACTCTAAAGTAATAGTACCGTCCAAGTTATCTACTAAAGTAACTCCAGAACCTGTAGTTATAGTTGTAAGCAACTCTTCAATTGCAGTTTGAACATCTGTAGCAGTAAAGCCGTTAGTAGTGTTATCGAAAGCAATAGCATCTGCGTTGGTATCGATAGTTGTAATAACAGTATTGGTACCATCTAAGAATGTATAAACACCATCAACAACAGTTACAGAAGTAGTGTTGGCGTCGATAACAGTTGTTACACCATCCTCATCGATATAATTATATGTTCCATCACCATTATCATTGATTACAGTAAGAGTCTCGAAATTTTTAATTACAGTTTCAAGATCAACATGAGTTGTAACACCGTCTTCATCTGTATACTCTAAGGTCTTACCATCAACGTTGAGGGCTAAAGTTGTAAGGGTTTCGAAAGTATCGATTACAGTTTCTAAGTCGATGCTAGTTAAAACGCCATCTTCATCTGTGTACTCTAAAGTTTTCCCATCAACATTTAACGCTAGGGTAGTAAGGGTTTCAAGGTTTGCAACATCGATAGTAGTAGTAACATTGTCTTCATCTGTATAAGTGAATGTTCCGTTACCATTATCAACGATAGTTGTAAGGGTTTCGAAAGTATCGATTACAGTTTCTAAGTCGATGCTAGTTAAAACACCGTCTTCGTCTGTATACTCTAACGTTTTCCCGTCGACATTTAACGCAAGAGTAGTAAGGGTTTCAAGGTTTGCAACATCTACGATTGTAGTATTGTTGTCTTCATCTGTATAAGTGAAAGTTCCGTTACCGTTATCTACAATAGTTGTAAGTGTTTCGAAGGTGTCGATTACTGTTTCCAAGTCGATGCTAGTTACAACGCCGTCTTCATCTGTGTACTCTAAAGTTTTACCGTCAACGTTTAAGGCTAGGGTAGTAAGGGTCTCTAGGTTTGAAATATCGATAGTAGTAGTAACATTGTCCTCATCTGTATAAGTAAACGTTCCGTTACCGTTATCAACGATAGTAGTAAGTGTTTCAAAAGTATCGATTACAGTTTCTAAGTCGATGCTAGTTAAAACACCGTCTTCGTCTGTATACTCTAAAGTTTTCCCGTCAACATTTAGAGCCAAAGTGGTTAATGTTTCTAGGTTTGCAACATCTACAATTGTAGTGTTGTTGTCTTCGTCAGTATACGTAAATGTTCCGTTTCCGTTATCTACAATAGTAGTAAGTGTTTCGAAGTTATCGATTACTGTTTCTAGGTCGATACTAGTTAAAACGCCATCTTCATCTGTGTACTCTAAAGTTTTCCCATCAACATTTAACGCTAGGGTAGTAAGGGTTTCAAGGTTTGCAACATCGATAGTAGTAGTAACATTGTCTTCGTCTGTATAAGTGAATGTTCCGTTACCATTATCAACGATAGTTGTAAGGGTTTCGAAAGTATCGATTACAGTTTCTAAGTCGATGCTAGTTAAAACACCGTCTTCGTCTGTATACTCTAACGTTTTCCCGTCGACATTTAACGCAAGAGTAGTAAGGGTTTCAAGGTTTGCAACATCTACGATTGTAGTATTGTTGTCTTCATCTGTATAAGTGAAAGTTCCGTTACCGTTATCTACAATAGTTGTAAGTGTTTCGAAGGTGTCGATTACTGTTTCCAAGTCGATGCTAGTTACAACGCCGTCTTCATCTGTGTACTCTAAAGTTTTACCGTCAACGTTTAAGGCTAGGGTAGTAAGGGTCTCTAGGTTTGAAATATCGATGGTCGTAGTAACATTGTCTTCATCTGTATAAGTGAAAGTTCCGTTACCGTTATCTACAATAGTTGTAAGTGTTTCGAAGGTGTCGATTACTGTTTCCAAGTCGATGCTAGTTACAACGCCGTCTTCATCTGTGTACTCTAAAGTTTTACCGTCAACGTTTAACGCAAGCGTAGTTAGCGTTTCAAGGTTTGAAATATCGATAGTAGTAGTAACATTGTCCTCATCTGTATAAGTAAACGTTCCGTTACCGTTATCTACAATAGTTGTAAGTGTTTCGAAGGTGTCGATTACTGTTTCCAAGTCGATGCTAGTTACAACGCCGTCTTCGTCAGTATACTCTAAAGTTTTCCCGTCAACATTTAGAGCCAAAGTGGTTAATGTTTCTAGGTTTGCAACATCTACAATTGTCGTGTTGTTGTCTTCGTCAGTATACGTAAATGTTCCGTTTCCGTTATCTACAATAGTAGTAAGTGTTTCGAAGTTATCGATTACCGTTTCTAAGTCGATGCTAGTTACAACGCCGTCTTCGTCAGTATACTCTAAAGTTTTACCATCAACATTTAACGCTAGTGTTGTAAGCGTCTCCAGGTTTGAAATATCAATAGTCGTAGTAACATTGTCTTCATCAGTATACGTAAATGTTCCGTTACCGTTATCTACAATAGTAGTAAGGGTTTCAAAATTGTCAATAATCGTTGCGATATCAAGACTTGTCAAAACACCATCTTCATCAGTATATTCCAGCGTGTGTCCGTCAGGATTCAACGCCAAAATGGTCAATGTTTCAAGATTCGAAATATCTATGATTGTTGTTCCACCGTCTTCATCTGTGTAAGTAAAAGTACCGTTGTTGTTATCAACAATCGTGGTAAGAGTTTCGAAGTTATCGATGATCGTTGCGATATCAAGGCTTGTCAAAACACCATCTTCATCAGTATATTCCAGCGTGTGACCGTCAGGATTCAACGCCAAAATGGTTAACGTTTCAAGATTTGAAATATCTATGATTGTTGTTCCACCATCCTCATCGGTGTAGGTAAAAGTCCCGTTGTTGTTATCAACGATAGTGGTAAGAGTTTCAAAGTTATCGATGATCGTTGCGATATCAAGGCTTGTCAAAACACCATCTTCATCAGTATATTCCAGCGTGTGTCCGTCAGGATTCAACGCCAAAACGGTTAACGTTTCAAGATTTGAAATATCTATGATTGTTGTTCCACCATCCTCATCGGTGTAGGAGAAAGTACCGTTGTTATTATCAACGATTGTAGTAAGAGTTTCAAAGTTATCGATGATCGTTGCGATATCAAGGCTTGTCAAAACACCATCTTCATCAGTATATTCCAGCGTGTGTCCGTCAGGATTCAACGCCAAAACGGTTAACGTTTCTAGATTTGAAATATCTATGATTGTTGTTCCACCATCCTCATCGGTGTAGGAGAAAGTACCGTTGTTATTATCAACGATTGTGGTAAGAGTTTCGAAGTTATCGATGATCGTTGCGATATCAAGACTAGTTAAAACACCATCTTCATCAGTATATTCCAGCGTGTGACCGTCAGGATTCAACGCCAAAATGGTTAACGTTTCAAGATTTGAAATATCTATGATTGTTGTTCCACCATCCTCATCGGTGTAGGTAAAAGTCCCGTTGTTGTTATCAACGATAGTGGTAAGAGTTTCAAAGTTATCGATGATCGTTGCGATATCAAGGCTTGTCAAAACACCATCTTCATCAGTATATTCCAGCGTGTGTCCGTCAGGATTCAACGCCAAAACGGTTAACGTTTCAAGATTTGAAATATCTATGATTGTTGTTCCACCATCCTCATCGGTGTAGGTAAAAGTACCGTTGTTATTATCAACGATTGTAGTAAGAGTTTCGAAGTTAGCGATTATTTCCCCAAGGTTGAGACTTGTTAAAACTCCATCCTCATCAGTATACTCCAAAGTATAGCCGTCGGCATTGAGTGCCAAATAAGTAAGGGTCTCAAGATTTGAAATATCTACAGTCGTAGTTCCACCATCCTCATCAGTATAAGTGAAAGTTCCGTTGTTGTTATCAACAATAGTAGTTAGAGTTTCAAAGTTATCGATGATCGTTTTAATATCGATACTAGTTATAACACCGTCCTCATCAGTATACTCAAGGGTATGCCCGTCGGCATTGAGCTTCAGAAAGGTAAGGGTTTCTAGTTGCGAGATGTCTATGATTATTACATCTCCATTTTGGTCTATATAGGTGAAATAATTATTCACCACATCCCAAAATACTATGTAGTCTGGCAGATCTGTTAAGAGTCTATTCCATTTATTCTGGTACCAATAGTAATAACCAGGTGATAAAGTGGCGTTCGTTTTGGTATTGTAAACCAATAGGCTTTCAATATTACCGGCTGTAATTGTGGTTTGGTCTGTAATACCCGTTAAAGGTACTTGAGGTATCATGATACCTCTATTAGAAGACTTAATTTCTAACTGCGTGGATGGATTGGGCATATCTGTGCCAATACCAACTTGAGCGAAAAGAAAATTACCACTGATAAAAACCAGTAGGTGTAGTAATTTTTTCATAATGATAAGATTTGGAGGGGTAAGAACGTTGATAAAATTGAAGCAAATCTAAAATTAAAATTTCACTTAAACCAAACATTTAGTTAAAATTTAATAAATGAGCTTAATTATTTTTTGTTTAGCGTGAATTTAATTGTATGAACACGATCAATAAATAGCATAAAATTCGATGTATCTTGTAATATATTTTAATATAAATGTTTGCAACGATTAACTATAAAACTATGATTTACAGGCGATTACTTGAATATTGAACCAGGACTAGTTAATGGGTGAATTATTTTTCAATATAAAGATATTGAATAAAAACTGCCTTAGTGATCAAATAAACCGTGATACTAAATTAATTATAACTAAAACGCTGATTTGTAGGAATTAGCTTCGTTTTTATCGTTGAAAGGTAAACTAGGTTGCATAAAATAATAAATTTTAAAAATATTATTCTAACATTTTATTAGCACATTTTAGCTCTGTGATAAATAGCTTTTATATCCTATTTTCGGAAGAAATCGAGAAAAACATTCAACACAGATTTTGGTTTCTCTTCCTCCTTTTTTTCCTCATTACTGCCAAAATTATATTGCCTTAAAAAATCACTTTGCGATTTACTAGAGGCATATTTACGACGTTCAGCACTAAGATCTTCTAATTTATCCTGATTGGTTGCTACAATATTGAGAAAAAGCGGAAGCAATCTTTCGTTTAGCGTATTAATAGGTTCTTTTAAGAAAAAGCCTTTTGCTCCTTTATTTAGTAACTCATCTTTATCAGATTCGTACTTTAGATTGCCCGTTATTACAACTACAGGAATTTTATCGTTGTAATTTTTAATAATTTTAATCACGTCGAAAGCATTCATTCCCACAAGATTAAAATCTGTAATCACAATATCTGGAATATAGGTTTTTAACGCATTTATCAAACTTATTTCGCTATCCACAAAACGAATTTCGGGATTATTGCTAATTTTTTTAAGTTGGCGCTGTAATAAAAAGGTGTCCGAAATAAGGTCTTCAACCAACAAAAAGTTTAAGTTATCGGGCAAATTCATAATTTTCAAGTTTATTAGCTGATTAGTCAAGTAAAATTAAAAATTTCGTTTGGATAGTATTAACAAGATAAGTATTTATTTTAACACAATCAATTTAAGTTTTTATTTTCTAAAACCGAACAATTATCTTTGAAGTAGTTTTTAATGAAATTATTTAAATATCACTTTTTTTAAATTTATATGAAAAGAATTCAGAAGGTTGGTCTAACCAATTTCATTTTACTTATTTCGTCTTTAATACTCGTCATGTTACTTATTGGGTTCTCGTTTATAAAGAATTCGGAGTCTGCCGCTGAAATAGCCCATAGCTGGGAAGTAAAAAACGATATTAGACGAATGTCTTCAACGATATCTAAGTTGGAAAGTTTTGGCTTAGCATATGAATATACACGAAAGGTAAAATTCAAGATGGCATTTATTGATGCGCAAGATGAATATGACTCTCTATTCGTTAGATTGAAAAGCTTGGTTAGTGATAATGCGTTACAAGCAGATAGATTATTAATTATCGACGAAGAGGTAGACAAAAACTTCAGCAGCTTTATTAATACTGTGTCCGATGAAACTGACTCTTTAAATCTGGGAGCGCAACCCAAATTGCAGGATGTACACATCATGCTTAGGTTGCAATCAAACCTGGATGAACTTATACAAACTGAAAATCAATTTTTAGAAGAACGAAATAACCGGTATGCCATATGGAAATTTATAATTCTCGGCGCTTTAGGTATTGCTACTATCATCGTTTTTTTAAGCCTATACAGCTTAATTCAAAGAATTAAGCCGCTAATAGAAGAGTTATTAAGCACCCAGGATAAGCTGGAAAGCACTAATTCCAATTTAAAAAGTACACTCACAGAGTTAAAAGATTCACATAAAGACAAGGTAAAAGAAATTAAAGCTAAGGAAAAAGCAATTGAAGAAGCAAGTAAATTGAATGAGTCGTTAATTGCGAAAAATCAGCAATTAGATCATTTTGCGTATGTAGCTTCTCATGATTTACAAGAACCTTTGCGCACGGTATCTAACTATATAGAAATTTTTCAGGAAGACTTCCCCGAACGAATTGAAGGGGAGGCAGTTTTATATTTCGATTTTATAAATAAGGCCGTAGAGCGCATGCGTAAACTGATTAGCGGTCTGCTTTCTTTTTCAAGACTTGGTACTAGTGGAGAAATGGAAGAAATTAATCTGAATAAAACGCTAAAAAAAATCAAACAAGATTATAGTGTTATAATTGAAAATAGAGGAATTGAAATTGAAAGTGATGATTTGCCGAAAATAATCGGGTATAAAATTGAAATAAAACAGTTATTTCAGAATCTTATCTCGAATGCTATAAAATTTACGCCAACAGATGTTACGCCTCATATTCAAATAAGTTATGAGGAAACTAATAATTATTACAATTTTCATATAACCGATAATGGCGTTGGCATACCAGAAAAAGATTTTACTAAAGTATTCGATATGTTTAGTCGTTTGCACAGCATCAAAGATTATGAAGGGCAGGGCATTGGACTTGCATTTTGTAAAAAAATTGTAGAACTCCATTTGGGAAATATATGGGTTAGTTCTATTTTTGGAGAAGGAACAACAATACATTTTACATTAAAAAAATAGCTATTATGAAAATAAAAAACGTGCTGCTTATTGACGATTCCGAGAGCGATAATTTCTATCATGCCAGAAAAATTAGAAAGATGGGAATCTCAGATAATATCCATATTTCTTATAGTGGTGAAGAGGCTTTGGAATACCTAAAAAGTGAGCTAGATGGTATACATCCACAACCTACTTTAATTTTTCTCGATATAAACATGCCAGGTATGAATGGCTGGGAATTTTTAGAAGCTTACGAGAAACTAGAGATTGCACAACAGGGCGAAATAGTACTAACGATGCTTAGTAATTCAATAGATGAACGCGACCGGAACAGGGCGCAGGAATTTAAAAGCGTAAAAGGTTATTACAGCAAGCCACTAAACGAAGAATATTTAAGTAGTATTTTAGAAGCTCACTTTAAAACTCTTTAGCAATAAAGACAAATTGTTAGTTTGTTAGAATAAAAATTAAGCTACTAAATAACTAAAACTGGTATTGAATGATAAAATTTCTGAAAAAAAACAAACTTGCTATTATAGGAGGTACTATTTCTACAATGTTTGTGGGAGTGGGGATTTTTTTATTGGGAAACGTATCTGGTTACGAGGCCAAGCATTTAATAGAAGGTTCTGTGCGGGGAATAAATATGCTATGCAATACGGTCGTATTGGCCACTGCAACCATACTGGCATTGCTTCTCACTTTATTGGGAATTAGTTCAGGCAGCCAATCAAAATTAAAAGAAGCTCATTATAAGCAAGTGCTAACCATCGCTAAAATTGATACTATATTATTTATAGCTGCTTTAATGCTTTTTCAACTATTTAATATACCTATTACAGAGGCCGAGAACGTTCCTCTTTCTTGGTTTAAATCCATATACTGGGCTACGCTTATCAGTTCTTCTGTAATAAGTGGAATGTTAGTTACCGTTATTCTATTATTGTATACCACGGTAACCAATATTATTCTAATTGTGGGTTTGGGTAAGGATCATCCGCTTATTAATACCGAAGAAGAAATAAATGATGATAAGTAATAAACCGTTATTCCAGTTTAATACCAAGAATTTAATTTACTGACAGCAATTATTATTCAGAATCTTGATTCTCCAATCTTTTTAGCATTGCTTTCATCTCAAGAATTTCTTTTTCCTGTGCTTCTATAATGCTTTTAGCAAGCTTTTTTACTTCTGGGTCTTTTATATCGGCTCTTTTACTAGTTAAGATTGCTATTGAATGGTGTGGAATCATAGCTTTCATCCAGAGCGTATCGCCAATAGGTTTTTGCGCACGAACTAAGAATAGGGAAGAGGTAAACAACAAAATACTTACAACTATAATCGCTGTATTTTTCTTCGCATTTTTATACATACCTCTCATAATGCCAAACATTATCAGCGCCATAACCGAAATACCTAAGCAAGCCATATAGAACCGTGTTAAGCTGAAATAAATATGAGACGCTTCATAAGTATTTAAATACATTGTACAGTACATTCCTATAAAAGAAAGAACTAGCATTATTATAAAAGAAGTGTAAGGATTTTTCATATTCAGATATTTTAAGTTATTAAAACAATCGAAGATTTTTATTATTTAAAGGTAATTGTGCAAAATTTAGCGGTAAAGTAAAACCCCGAACACTTTTAAAAGTTCGGGGTTTATTTTTAATGATTATTCTTTATAATTAATCATCCAATTTATGCCAAATTTATCTGTACATCTGCCGTATTGCGCGCCCCAAGAAGTTTTCTGAAATGAGGTGTGTACTTGTCCGCTTTTAGATAATTGCTCAAAAGCAGCTTTTGCACTTTCGGCAGTATCCATATCCACTCCAAGATGCATATTTGTGCCGTCTGTGAGCGGAGTATCAGGCGCGGCATCATAGCCTAAAACAGTAAAATTTTTACCACGCAATTCGGCGTGTTGCCATTTTTTTCTGTAATTTTCAGGAATGTCTATTTCCTTATTTTCGTAGGTTTCGGTATTCTTTATTTCGCCACCGAAAATTTCTTTATAAAAGTTAAAGGCTTCTTGACATTGACCTCTATAAGCTAAATAGGCTTCAATTCTCATAGTATATATTTTAGTTAATTTAAGTTTGATTTATCTAATGTTTAAGAATAGTGATTTTATCTTTTAAACAATCGAGATAGTAATCCGAGAACTAATAATACTAAGAAAATATAAAATATAATTTGTGCTATATCTGTGGCACCTTCAGCAATACCGCCAAATCCAAAGATTGCTGCGATAATTGCAATTACAAGAAAAATAATAATCCATCGTATCATAATATTGAGTTTTTAGTGTTAGTATTCCACTAAATTAAAACAGAAGTAGATAGTTTGAAATTTTTTAAATTTAGTTTAACAGGAATTGTTAAGGAATTAAAAAGACGAATAATCAACTATTTTTCACACTAATTGTAAACAACTTAGTTGATAAATTGGTGAATTCTCGAGAGTTGTTTAAACTATAAATAGCGGTATAAGTTTTAATAATTTAATGAATAATAGAGAAAAGTATCCTACGCGCAAATTCAATATTATTTCAGACGGAATGAATTAATATTCAAGTCTTCAATGTCATAAGTTGTTTGTTCTATTTTTTGAATATATTTGAGTTTGAAGCGATACATTTTTGTGAAGTTTCAAAACTGAAATAAAAAAAATCAATTCAATGAAATAGGCTTACTCCATATGAAAACAGCGAAACAAAATAAAGACAGAATAAAATTACCTCTTACTTTCGATGTAGAAAAAATGCTTGTAGAAGTCAACACTTTAAAACAAGGTCAATATGAATATTACAAAGTTATTCCGTTACGCTCCCCAGCACATTTAGTAGACACCTCGTTGCCATTTCCTGCACCCGTTGGCGATTATGCCGATGGTTCTTGGACCCAATGGATGAATACTTCTGCGTTAGAAAAAGCTCCATACATAAAAAGTATAGTTAATACTTTCAGCCAATACACCAAAGTAAACCTTGTACGGTTATTGTTTTTAGCTCCAGATTCTGTGGTAAAGGAACATACAGATCCTACTTTAGGTTTAGAGGAAGAAAAGTCAATGATAAGGCTTACAATTCCTATCGATAATAACAAAGGAGTAGCTTTTTACTTGAACAATTCAATAGTGCCAATGAAAGTTGGCGAATGCTGGTATTTGCGTTTAACAGATCCACATCGGGTTGTAAATAATGGCACCACAGACCGCATTAATTTGACTATAGATATTATTCCAAATGATAAAATCATGGAATTAATTAACAACGGTTCTTCTAATTAGAACGCAATTGCTATTTATAGTTTTTTAGCGTTTTGTTTTCCTGTAATTTTACAATCAACACTAAATACGCTGCATGAAAATACTTCATACTTCCGACTGGCACATCGGCAAACAATTACATAAATACGATCTTAGTGAAGATCTTGAGCTATTTTTTGAATGGCTAATTAATTATATTAAAACTGAAAATATAGATGTGCTGTTGGTTTCTGGAGATATTTTTGACCAAGCAAATCCTTCACAAGCGGCTTATAAGCAGTATTACGATTTATTGAAAAAGCTAATAAATTTAGATTGTAAAATAATCCTCACGGGCGGAAACCACGATTCACCAGCAGTGTTAAATGCACCGGCAGAACTGCTAAAAGCATTCGATATTAGTGTAATTGGTGGCGCCACAGAATCGTTGGCAGAAATGTTTGTTACCGTCGAAAAAGACAACGAAAAATTGGTCGTTGCTGCCATTCCATTTTTAAAAGATCGCGATATTCGAAAGTCTGCTGCGGGCGAAACCTATGCCACAAAAATTGAACAAATAAAATCTGGATTACGAACTTATTTTACAAATGTAAACGCACATTACAACGAGCACCACGCCGAACAGATTTTCATTTTGATGGGGCATTTATATGTGCAGGGCAGCGAACTTTCCGAAAGCGAACGCGATATACAAATTGGGAACCAAGCAGGGGTAGAGGCTAGTATGTTTGAAGATATTCCGCATTACGTAGCGCTCGGGCATATTCATAAACCACAAGTTATTTCAGAGGTGCAAAATATTCATTATTGCGGTTCGCCAATTCCTTTAAGTTTTTCAGAGAAAGAAGATTGTAAACAAATTAATGTGATTAAAATTGCCGATAATAAAATTTCCAAAGTAGAAATTATTCCAATTCCTAAGCACAGAAACCTGCTCACTTTTGAAGGAAGTCTTCAAGAAGTAGAGGCCAAATTAAATTCCTATTCAGAAAAAACTACGCTAACTTCCTTAGCCGAAATAATTGTAAATGAAGAAAGTGAAAGCTTAGAAAGGCGACAAGCTTTTGAATCGCTTACTAATTCGCAACCTAATACGAACGTTGAAATTGTAAAATCGAGACTCAATTTTAAAAGCAAGATTCGTGGTGCCAGCGATGCTTTTGCGGTGGGCACGGACGTTGCAGACGTTACCCCAATGCAAATGTTTGAAAAGAAACTAGAGCTACAAAGTGGTTTGGAAAATACAGAAGAACTAAAGAATGCCTTTCGCGAAATTTTAGAAGAATTGAAATTATAGTCCATGAAAATTCTAAAAATTAGATTTGAAAATATTCACTCCCTAAAAGGGGAGCACCAAATTGATTTCGGCAACGGAATCTTGGCAGAAGCTGGACTTTTCGCTATCACTGGCCCAACCGGTTCGGGGAAGTCTACGCTTTTAGATGTGATTACTTTGGCGTTGTATAATAGAATTGCGAGAGTGGATAAAGCCGTGAGCAATTCAATTTTAGAAGACGATGGTGGCATTATGACTCGCAATATGAAAAGTTGTTTTGCAGAAGTTGACTATCGTGTAAACGGCAAAGATTATCGCAGCCATTGGTCTATTGAGCGTAACCGAAATAATAATTTAAACGCGCGTAAGCAGGAATTGGTGGAAGTTACGACCAATCAGATTTTAGAAACCGGAACCAAAACGCCCGAAAAAAATGAAGCGATAATTGGACTAAGCTACGAGCAATTTGTAAAAGCCATGGTTTTGTCGCAGGGTGAATTCAGCAAATTGTTACAGGCGCCGCGGAATGAACGGAATAAATTGTTAGAAGATATAACTGGCGCTCGTTCGTATCGCGAAATAGGAAAAGCCGTTTTCTTTCGCTTTAAAGGAATTGAAAAGGCCATTGAGTTAAAAGAAGCTGGAATTGAAGGAATAGAATTATTATCTGCTGAAATTATTGCTGAAAAGAAAATCGAACTCAAATCTTTAACCGAAGCGAAGCCAAAAACAGAAAAGTTATTTCAGATTGCTTCCGAAAAAGTTAGCAATAGAAAAGAACTTCAAAAGAAACAAGCCGAAGAGATAGACTTAAAAGCACAACAACTTCAATTAAAAAAGGATTTTGATGTTTTTCAACCTTTTAAAAAGGAATTGACGCAACACGATACTCTTTCAAAATATAGCGTTGTATTAACAGATTACGATGCTGCTAACAGAGAAGTGAGCCAACTTAAACAGGAAAGTGAAAGACTAAATAAATCGAAATCTGATGCAGAATTGCAATTAGATTCGTATATAAGTGCAGTAACTGCGCTGCTTCAAGAAAAAGTAGATGTAAAAACAGCCAATCAGAAATTAGACAATTTCCGAAATAAAATCATCCAACTTCAAGCCGATGAGCTTAAGAAGCAAAGTGAAGCTTCTTTGTATCAAAATCAACTAAATACGTGCGTTCGGAATATAAATCAGTTAGGGTATCAACTTTCCACTTCAGATAATCCCGAACTATTTAAGCCGCAAGCAGAATCTTTCGGTAAAACGGTTCAGGATATAATAGATAATTCGGGAGCAAGTTCGCTAGCGAACTTAAATTCAGAATTAGAAAGCTACCGGCAATTAAATGAAAAAGCTTCGGAATTGCTGACTAGTAAGGAACAAATTGTAAAAGTTCAAACAAATCTTAAATCTCAGCAGGATAAATTAAAAACGGCGAAAGAGCATTTAGAAGCAGATTCAAATTCTATTTCTTCTTTAGAAAAAGAAGTTGCCCAATTAACCACCGAAGTAGAAAATCTAGAAAAAAACTTAGAACAACAACATAAGCATCAAAGTTTAGACGCGTATCGTTTACAATTAGAGCCCGACGAACCTTGTCCGCTTTGTGGTGCGATTCATCATCCCTACGCTTCCGAAGAGCCGTATTTTGACACAAAGGAGGAACTGCTAAAAGAAAAAAAGAATTCACTTCAAACAAAGTCTAAATACCAAATCACTTTAGGTGAAAAAAATAAATATCAACTAAAAGAAATTAGCGATTTAGACACTACTATAAAAACTTTAAAAGGGGAGGAGTTGCGGCATTTCGAAGTACTCACAAAGCTTGCCAACCAACTTAAATGGAATTCTAAGGATGATTTAGAAACGCTAAAATCACGGCGATCTGAATTAAACCTTCGTATTCAAAAAATGGAAAAGTCGAAACAAGCATTCCAAGCCGCTTCTATTTTAAACGATTTGGAAGAAAGTTTAAAGCATTGGGAACAAGCGTTATCAGCTTATACTCGATTAAAGCAACAACGAACTAAACTTTACGACAGACCGGATATTAATGATAAAGTGAGTGTTTTATCGTCTTCGATTACACGTTCTCTTGCAAATATTTCATCTATAACGGAGCAGCTTTCAGACAATGCTGAAAAGCTAAAAGTGAATTCAGTGAACCAAATAAAAAAAGAAGAAGAGCTTAACAATATTCTTTTAAATGAAGAGGTAGAAAATATTCAAGCGTTGCGATCAGCAATACTTCCGGAAGAGCGCGCCGCTAAAATCAGAAATCGTGAAAACGAGCTGAAAGAGCTAAATACAAGAATTTCAGAAAAGGAAAGCACGCTACAAAAAGCTTTAAAGGAATTGATAGAAAAAGACGATTCAAAACTTTCTCTCGAAGACTTAATGAGCTTATTGAACGAAGCAAAATTACAGTGGGATACGCTTTCAATGGAAATTGGTAAAATTACCCAAAGTTTAGACGATGATGAAAAAGCCAAACAGCGCCAACAAAAAGAGCGAACGCAAATAGACCTCTTAAAAAAAGATAGATCGTTGTGGAAAACCATGACCGATTTAATTGGTGATGCAACTGGCAATAAATTCTCAAACTTTGTGCAGGATCTTACTTTGGAACAGCTTATAGGCTACGCGAACAAACGCCTTTCAGAATTCAGCGATCGTTATTTACTCGATATTCCCACCGCAGATGAAGCCGAGAAAAGTGATGCGTTAAAAGTTTTCGATAATTATATGGGGAACGCCCGCCGATCTGTAAAAACTTTATCTGGCGGAGAAACATTTTTGGTGAGTTTGGCAATGGCATTCGCGTTATCTGATATTGCCGCTCGAAATGTAAAAATCGAATCACTATTTATCGATGAAGGTTTTGGAACCTTAGATCCAGAAACTTTAGATCAGGCAATTACTATATTAGAAAAAATGCAGAACGAAGGCGATAAATCTGTTGGGGTAATATCGCACGTTAGTGCTTTAAAAGAACGCATTACCACACAAATTAAGTTGGAGAAGGGTAGTTTGGGATATTCAACTTTATCTCTGGTACAGTAATTTTAGTAATTTTTCGATTCAATTCTAATTCAGAAGGAAACTGAGCTAATTTATACTCTAGATGAATATTTAATATTTCAAAAATGCAACTTCAAACAATTAAATACAATCAATACGAACAGTTATTACCGCAAAGCGGAAAGCACATAATAGGTCAGACTATTGGCGAAAATATAATCGTTTATCAAGCCTTCAATCCTAATATTTCAAAGTGGGCTGTCGAGCATCAAAAATTTGGTGGAAGTCATTATAAATTTAGCCGAATGTCTTGGATAAAACCCAATTTTCTATGGATGATGTATCGGGCTGGTTGGGCAATGAAGGAGCACGAACAAAATATTTTAGCTATAGAAATTTCAAAAAATAATTTTGAGAAGTTACTTGCAGCAGGTATACACTCAAGTTATATTGCGGAAATCTACAAAACGCAAGAAAATTGGAAATTTGAAATGGACAATTCTGAAGTAAGATTGCAGTGGGACCCAGACCACAATCCAAATGGTGAAAAGCTTGAACGAAGAGCGATTCAGATTGGAATTAAGGGAGAATTACTTCAGCAATTTGCGACGGAATGGATAATTTCCATAGAAGATATCACGGATTTTGTTCGTGAACAAAAACGAAAAATTGATGCAGGTGCCTGGATTGATTTAGAAGTAATAGCCGAACAAAAAATTGTAATCAACGATCCAAAAATTATTCTTTAAAAGCTTAATCTGTTAAAAACATAAGATTTTTTTAATATATTTGGTTTTGAGGCTATTCATTTATTCTCATCTTTTAATTGGAAATACACCAACTACTAAATGATAAAAGCCCATATTCAGCACTATTTTTCACACCTAAAATCTGAACCTTAGTTTAAAAAATATACCTCATAGAGGGTATTTGAGGTGCAATAAAGTCAAGGTAATTTTAAAAAACTCAATAAACGTCAATATGAAAAATATAGTATCCGTTATTTTTTTGCTACTTATAGCAACTCCAGTATTCTCTCAAATTAATAAATCTAATTCTGATAATGAGGATGAAGAAGAATTTGTAGAGGTAACAAAAATTACAATTCCACAAATAAATGAATCTAATTTACACGGTATATGGACGGTGAAACGATTGGAATCTAAAATCGCAACAATTCAAAATGTAGATTATATAGTGGATAAGGAAGAATACGAACCTTTAAAGAAATCACTAAGCACAGCAAAATTTGAAATAAACGCAGATCACTCTTTTACGCTATTTATAGATAATCCTCAATTCGAAGGTTATTTTACCGATGTGCGTTGGTCTTTAGAAAATTCAAAAATAATTATAGTAGATAAGCCTGGCGGGCCTTTAGAATCTGAAGGCACTCTGTTTGAAATTCTCGTAACGCAAACTGGAGACAACACCATTTTCAAGATGTTCGACAAGCTGTTCTATTTATATGTAGAAAAAAACTAAAATATTTTATATCAAACAAAAAGATAACTAGGTTATGAAAATTTTATTTCCCTTTCTTTTATTGCTCTTAATAGCAACTCCTGTATTGTCTCAAAATGATGATTCTCAATCAACAGATTCCGATCAGGAATATGAAATTAGAAAAGAATATCATGATAATGGTGCCCTTAGATGCTATGGGCCGGTTAATGCTAAAGGGAATAAAACAGGATTATGGAAAGAATACTATGACGACGGAAAATTTCAAGCAGAAGGAAGCTACGCTGATGGAGAATTTGACGGGAAATGGGAAGGCTATTACCGAAATAATATCTTAGAATATACACGATATTGGGACGCTGGCAAACGAGCAGAATTCTGGGAGGAATATTATGATACAGGAGAATTATACAGAACGATAAGTTTTTATACTACTCATAAAACTGGATCGTATAGGATTTATGAAAAAGATGGATCTCAGAAAAGCTCTGGTTTTATTCTTTATGATGTAGAGTAAAATTAATTCGTGAGTTTCATTGTCAAGACATAAATTAAGTTAATAATGAACATAATTTAAGAAAACTGTATTTGTGTTTTTATCGATATAATAGATTATTAAAGGATGAAAAAATGACAGTTATCTAGACTATGAAATTTGCAATACTATTATCACTATTATTTCTTTCCTTAAATACCAATGCCCAACGGCTAGTATTAAACGATGGCCATATAGCGCACTATGTACAAGAGGCTATTTTGCCTGTTTCTGAAAATGCATATGTTGTATTAAAAGATAGTACTGCATATTTGTATAATACGCAAAGTGTTATACCTTCAAATAGAGAGAAGTTGGATAGTGTTTATATTTTAAATACAGTTAAGCAAAGGTTATATTCTATAAACTTAATTCCACAATACTTTGATCAAATAGACGTAGATACAGCTACCTTGACCACACTTGTAACCTATGTGTACGAAGTAAACTATGCTAACATCGAAATCGCAGAAGTAGTTGCCTTAAATAAAAATAACGGCCATTTAATTCCGAAAACTGCAGTACACAATGTTGCGTTTAATCTAACAATAAATATTGAAGATAATTATGCCAAAAGTATTCATCAAGATTATCACCTTTCGCTACCATCGCATTATGTGAGAATTGATAAAAATAACATTCTAGCTGTGCACGCTAATGGCAATCTCGTGCTAAATGAAGTTCGAAATCATAAATTATTTAAAGAAAAAACGTGGACCGATCTTAACGGTGAAATAAGCATTATCAATAGTATAAAAATTGGCGATTTTGCAAGAATCAATTTTCAGCGATTTCAAAAGGAAAGCGATACGTCGGAGTCATTTTGGAGTATTATAAATTTAAAAACACAAACATTTGTAGCTGTAGATTTAAAAAATTTTAATGCCAATTTAGATATTTTAGAAGCGCAGGATGCAGCGCTACTCAATAGTATTCCGTTTTTTTATAAAGCCGAGAATAAAAGCAATATTCAAATGTTCGTGTTACCCAATAAAAATTTTGTTTGGTTGGATGATGAATCTTACTATTATGGCACAGAAAACTTGGCTAATTATGCTACTATGCAACAAGAAGGTAAAAGCTTTAGCCTCAGCACACATTCATATGTCTACAATTATCCATCACGAATTTTAAGTGCCATTACCCCACAAGAAAAAGAAAAAATAAAAGACTTGGCAGAAGCCTACGTTAAAAACAAACACAAAGTAATGTCGGAGCGTTGCGACTGATTTTCAAAAGGATAAGTAGCATTCCGAAAATTCACAGGGCTTTATAAATTTATGCTTTATATAAAATTCAACATACAAGATTCCACCAAGTATAAAGATTTCCAACAGCTATACAATCATATGGTTAAAGTAAGGAAACCTGATTTTAAGTTTGATGAAACAGGTCCCGATTTTGATTGGGATACCATGCCAGCGGATGAAGTTGATGCTGCGATAGAAGAATTAAATACCTTTTTAGATCAACAAGTCGAGCCTGAAAAACATAGATGCAAAGAATTATTGCCAAGTTATGCCATTTCATTTATAGAAAACTATTTACAAAGCGATTCCGAAAACTTAGAATCATTTGGAAGTCAAGACATATACTCCGTTTTTAATTATTTAGAATATGGATTTGAGGTAGAAATGGAAGCGCTTCAAAAAACAACAGCGCTTTCTGGCCAAGTTGCGTTTTCTACTGGCAACTATCCTTTTGGCGGCATGGCGCGCTTTATTATAACATTAGCAGCCTATGATTTAAAACCCGTTTCGTGTTTTGACGGCTTTAATCAATGTGAGTTTAATTGGATATCTCAATTCGAGTATAACGCAATTGTTTTATCAAAAAAGCAAAATGGTTTTCAAAAGATTAAAAAATTGATCTGTAAAAGTTTCTTTAATAAATCTCATTTTTAGATGAATACAAAAAAACTAAGAGGGCATAGCCGTATTTTTAAAAATATAGAAATCTGGAAAAACGAGAGTCTTAATCTAGATTTAGAACAATTGCAGCAATACCAAAGAAATTACGAAAAAGTTTGGGTACAACCCTTTGGTGAAATTTCCATTACTGGTGTCGCAATACCAAAGCCAAAAAGAAAGGCTCGAAAATTAATTATAGAAAGTTTAATTGAAATTTTTAATAGTTGGGAAACACAACTAAAAACGCTAGATAAACCTTATTATTTAGCTATTTGGTTGAATGAACCTTATATTGAAAACTCGCAGGTTGTTTGTGCTATAGATGGGTATTTAAACTTTTATGACATTACCTATTATCGTCCAGAAAAACAAAAAAAGATGCCAACTCAAAATTATGGAAAACTAAAAAACGACTTAGATGCATTCGATTGGATTTATGCTTTAGACGAACACCGTTTTACAGATGAGGACATAGAAGAAACAGCAGAAGTGTATGCTACAAAAAAAGATTATTACGCTATGCAAAGGTGGTATAAAAAACAACTAAATAGAGAGCCAATAATTCGCAGAGACAACAATATTACTTACTATCGCACTAAAAAAGGCACCGTTTGGATCGGCACAAAGAACCAAGAGTCTTAATTTATTAAAACAAGAGAACAAAGAAACTATAACCGTACTTTTAAAATCAATTACTACTAGCGAACCACAAAAGTTTTTCCTCCAACGGCAGGCACGTTAAAACCTATTCCTGTTCTCCTCCCTTCAGTTTTTTTCTTTAGATTTAGAAATTATTTAATAAACAACAAAATTAAAACATGAAATCCTACTCTATAAGCGAAATCAACGACTTTCTAAAAGGTGAATTAATAGGTGATACTAACCAAAAAATTGAAGGTCCCGAGGAAATAAAAAAAGCAAGTAGCAATCAAATTACTTTTATTGGAAGCACTAAATACGCTAAGTTTTGGACAGAATCAAAAGCTTGTGCAGCACTTGTTAGCGAGAATTTAAGTATTGAACCCGGTGACAATCGTTCTTTAATTAAAGTGAAAAATGTTGATTTGGCGATGGCAAAAATACTGGAGCTTTTCAATCCGCCAGCACCTGTTTTCGATACAGAAATTCATCCCACAGCGGTAATACATGAATCGGCAACCATTGGCGCTGGTTGTAAGATTGGTGCAAACTGCTATGTTGGTAAAGATGTATCATTAGGAAGCGAAGTAATTTTATACCCAAATGTGTGCGTGTTTGATGAAACCATTATCGGCGATAAAACCGTTGTTTGGTCTGGCACTGTAATACGCGAGCGTTGTATTATTGGTAGCAATTGTATTTTTCACACCAACGTTAGTATAGGTGCAGATGGATTTGGATACAGACCTAGTGACGATGGCAGAGGTTTAGTGAAAATACCGCAAATCGGGAATGTAATAATTGGACATTATGTAGAGATTGGTGCCAATTCGTGCGTAGATAGAGCAAAATTTAGTTCCACAGTTATTGGCGATGGTTGTAAAATAGACAACCTTGTACAAATAGCCCACAACAGTGTTATGGGACGTTTTTGCATCATGGCGGGGCATAGTGGTCTTGCAGGTTCTGTTACGCTGGGAGACGGTGTTATTATTGGCGGTAGCGCTTCTATAAAAGATCACACAACCATACATTCTGGCGCAACCGTTGGTGCAGGCTCTGGAGTTTTGAACGATGTAGAAGCAGGAAAAACTGTTTTGGGTTACCCAGCGCAAGATGCTCGAGAAATGTTAAAACAATGGGTTGCTATCAGACGGCTTATGAAAAATCAATAATCTTACTTAATTATAACTTACCAGCCCCCAAAGGTTTTTAAAACCTTTGGGGGCTTTTTTTGAAGAATATTTAAAATACCCGATAGTTTTCCCCGTAGATAAACACACAAAAACCTGCCATATAATTAGCAGATATGTGTAGTTCACTCAGAAAAATTTTCGGCATTATTTTTCCGAGATAATTTCATACTTTTAATAGAAGAAATTATTAATCACTCAAATTATGAAAACGCGACACTTTCTTTTTATGGCACTTTTATCGGTAATGCTTAGTTGTAATACCGATTCAAAAGAAAATTTGATAGTATTTATAAAATACAAAACGCAACCCAATAAAAATGTTGATGCTGTGGTGGCGTTAGAATCGCTGATTAAAGAGGTGGAGAAGGAAGATCACTTCGAAAAAATTAAAATGTATATCGATCCTAATGATAATTCAAACATCTTGCTCTACGAAGAGTGGGACGATGAAAGCTACTATAAAAATGAGCACAATAAAACTGAGCATTTGCAGAAATTTATAAATGAGTCAACTGCTTTTCTCGCAGGCCCACCAGAAATTAGTTTTTGGCGATTGAGTGCAACTTATAATTAAAACCTTTCTGAAAAATGATTGTTAGAGAAGCAAAATCTTCTGACATTAAACAGATACAAATTGTACGAAATGCTGTCACCGAAAATGCGTTATCCAATCCTGATTTAGTAACAGACCAAGATTGTTTAGAATATATTTCAGAGAGGGGTAAGGGTTGGGTTTGTGAAGTGGAAAAACAGATTGTTGGTTTCTCGATTGTTGACTTAAAAGAAAATAATATTTGGGCATTATTTGTACATCCTCAATTTGAAAAACAAGGCATTGGAAGGCATTTACATGATATTATGCTGAATTGGTATTTTGAACAAACTACTAAACATATATGGTTGGGAACCGCTCCAGATACTAGGGCTGAAAGCTTTTACAGGAAAGCGGGATGGATAGATATTGGCACCCACGGAAAAGGCGAAATTAAATTTGAGATGACATATAGCAAGTGGAAGTTATGAATTTTTGGCAAACATTTTCTTGGTTTTAAAGCAATAAATTTTTCTTTATACCTTGTTTATTTACGGGAGATGCAGAATTCTACATTAAATTTTAATGAACCTTGCTTATTGCAATTCAATACTGAAATCAATTTCTTAACGTTTAAAGCTATATGCAATCAGTTTAACTTTAATACTTTCAATTATGAAATATTATTCGAGCTTAGCAATGATAGTTGGTCTATTGTTTTTATTTGTTGCCTGAGAAAAGGATGAAGCAAATGATAGCGTAGAAACGATTTCTACAATAGTGGTAGGTAATGTTGCAGATATTACCAGAAACATCAAGCATAAAGATTTTAAAGTAGTTGTGCAACGTGTTACATACGGAGGTGGTGGATGGAGCGGCTACGGAATAACAGATGTAGTACGTATAGATTCCACATATACAGACAGTCAGGGTAATTATGAAATTGATTTCGATTTCATTCTTGACAATAAATACCAGTATCATATAGCTACAGATTTCGTGAGTGTAGGGGATGGGCCATTTGTGGATTATATAGATGAAGATGCTACTATATTTTCGGGAATTACAAATATCATTAACCTAGACTTCTGGTATGCAAGTATTCTTAAATTGGAGCTCACCGTAGCAAATAATGTGTATCCTCCATTAGGAGTTTCGAACGATCTGGTTTCAGGAAAGTATTATTCATTTATGGATGCAGAGATATATGAAGTACAGACTGATACAGTAATTTATATTCCAACAAAACCCAATACTGAAATAGTGCTTTTGTTTGGGTATGCAACGGGTTATTCAAATAGTGAATACCATCCCAAATATGAATATATCACAACCGGAATTCAAGATACACTTTCTTATAACTTTCAAATAGATTGCACTACATTTTAGTAATTTGCCATTTGTTACAGATGATCAAACCCAAAAAAAGAAAATTTTGTGCTACGACATTAAAGCAAGTTTAGAATCTCAATTAAAAAGAGCTAGCCGAAGAGGAGACGCCCAAGCAATTGAAGAAATTATAGAAAAACTTGCGCCACTTACAGATTTACCAATTTATCATTCATCCGGTTTTAGCCACCCCGAATTACTTATATATACAGACCGATCACCTGAATTCCCTGAAGTTGCAACTTGGGGCTTGGTGCCACATTGGGTTAAGAACGAGGAAGAATTAAAAAAACAATGGAACAATACCCTAAACGCAAGGGTAGAAACCATTTTTGAATTACCTTCCTTTCGAAGTTCCGCAAAAAGTAACCGCTGCATTATTTACGTAGATGGATTTTACGAATACCACCATTATAAGGGCAAAACCTATCCTTTTTATATCTACCGAAAAGATAAAAAACCAATGGCGCTAGCGGGTTTGTACAGCGAATGGAAAAACCCAGAAACCGGTGGAATTTTGAATACCTTTTCAATAGTAACAACAAACGGGAATGCATTGATGGCGAAAATTCACAACAACCCAAAATTAAAAGCGCCAAGAATGCCGGTGATTCTGCCTACTGAATTAGAAGATAACTGGTTAAACACTGTTAACGGCGAACTAGACATTAAAGGAATTAAGGAATTGATTATGGAATACCCAGCAGATGAGTTGGCAGCACGTACGGTGGCTAAATTGCGTGGTAAAGAATATTCAGGCAATGTGGAAACCATTTCAGATAAGGTAGTTTACGACGAATTGGTTTTTTAAAAATGGTGCAGCTGCTGTTAAAAGTAGACTGCATTCTCAGCGTTTTTATGTGTTATGTTTCTTTTCTACAATTAATTTATCCACCTTATTTTTGATGGCTTCAATCTTTATTGTAATATTGCGATAGATAAGAAATACTATGGCAATAAAAAAATTAGGTATTCTAAATAGAAATCTAACACTTTGGATTTTTGTAGCAATGGCAATAGGTGTCGCATTAGGTTATTTTATACCCTCTTTTCCAAGTATTATAGACTCTTTTAGCAGCGGCACAACCAATATCCCAATTGCAATAGGTTTAATATTAATGATGTATCCGCCATTGGCAAAAGTTAATTATTCGCTACTTCCCAAAGTTTTCAGAAACACAAAAATATTATCCATATCGCTAATTTTAAACTGGATAGTTGGACCTGTTTTAATGTTTTTGTTGGCGATTACATTTTTGCGAGATTATCCAGAATATATGGTAGGCCTCATTTTAATTGGCCTTGCGCGTTGTATTGCAATGGTTCTGGTTTGGAACGATCTGGCTGAAGGCAGTAGCGAATATGGCGCAGGTTTGGTGGCCTTAAATAGTATTTTTCAAGTTTTCGCATATAGTTTTTATGCATATTTATTTATAACCGTTCTGCCGCCCTATTTCGGCTTTGAAGGTGCCATCGTTGATATTTCAATTGTAACTATTGCAGAGAGTGTCGCTATTTATTTGGGAGTTCCATTCGTAATGGGAATTTTAAGTAGACAAATTTTAATAAAGTTAAAAGGCGAAGAATGGTACACAACCAAATTTATTCCCGCAATTTCGCCACTTACGCTAATTGCCCTTTTATTTACTATAATCGTAATGTTTTCTTTAAAAGGCGAATTAATTGTGCAAATACCAATGGACGTGCTAATTATTGCAATTCCGCTACTTATCTATTTTGGCTTAATGTTTATTATTGGTTTTTTCACCACCAAAGCAATGGGGGTAGCGTACGACAAAACAGCTGCCGTGGCATTCACTGCCGCAGGAAATAATTTTGAATTAGCAATTGCAGTTGCTATTGCGGTTTTCGGATTAAATTCAGGTCAGGCTTTTGCTGGAGTTATTGGTCCGTTAGTTGAAGTTCCTGCATTAATTTTATTGGTTAAGGTTTCATTTTGGTTGCGAAAAAAATATTATAAAAATGAAATCGATTAGATAAGTCCAACTTCTATAATTTTATAAGCATTAAATTGTTTATTTTAACCTTATCATTGCAATTGCAAATATCTATGTGCTAGCAGGTTGCGTTTCTTAGAATTATGATGAAATAGTAATGGAAGTAGCGGATTAGTTGCGCAGTAGTCATCAAAGGAAATCTAAAATTTTAAGCATGAAATTACAAAGCAAGAGACTGATTTTAGTTTTATCAATCACTTTATCGATACTACTCATTCCATTTATAGGGATGCAATTTACCAGTGAAATTAATTGGTCATTAGGAGATTTTATTATCGCTGCTATATTGTTATTTGGCGCAGGAATATTAATAGAATTCACTTTACGAAAAACCGCAAAAACCACACTCCGAATGGTTTTAATTGCAACTATTATTTTAGTTTTAATACTTCTTTGGGCTGAACTTGCAGTGGGTATTTTTGGTTCTCCGTTTGCCGGAAACTAATATATAGAAATCTTGCCTCCCAAACTGCAGTCATCAACCATTGCAGCTTCTATTTCTACTTAAACGTATACAGCAGTTCTTTAGAAATCACTAAATTGAGCGACAAAGTCTCAAATTATAATTTATGGTTTTTTCTACTTGGAATACATTTTTAAAAGATTCAAATAATCTCGTTAAACCAGCACGTGCCAAACAATTAATCACAGGGCAGGATATTTCAGAATTACGACTACTGCTTATCGATGTTTTAAATGGTTTTTTGGCTAAGCAGGAATTACATGTGGGTTTAAAAGTTTACGTTAATAATCAGCTCCGGAATGATATTATTTCACAAATGGCTGCAAATCCGCCAAAGGAAGCACAGTCGCTGGAAAACTGGTGTAAACAGATTTTTGGCGACCAAAAGTTTGGACTTGTTTTAATTGGTTTAGAGCAATACAGCAACTCGTTTGCCGAAAAAGCTGCTACTATTGTTTGTCCGTTATTGGAGAAGGCGGGTTTACCTCTCAACGGTTTATCGTTTCTTTTTTTTATGGGAAACTATGGTTTCACTCCTTTCGGAATTCATAAAGAAGCCACTGGCGAAGATGGAATTTTATTTCATTTAGGTCCGGAAAAAAAACAGTTTTATACTTGGGACGACCCCAAATACAATAGTATAACACATAACTCCCAAGTTTTTCACAATGTAGACGAAATGCTTTCAGAAGGCGAGCAATACGAATTAGAGCCTGGAGATGCCATGTTTATTCCGCATTATGTTTATCACGTTGCTAACACCCCAAAGTTTTCTGCGAGTGTAGTATTGGATTATATAAATCCGCCGAACGATAGATTTGAAAATGATCTTTTAAGAGAAGCTGCCGAAGAGCAATTGACCCTACAAGCGGGTTATGAAAAGCCTATAAAACTAGATGCATCCGATACTGATTTAAATGGTCGGATAAATTTAGAATCCCTGAAGGAAAAACTGGAAACCACTTTATCCAGAAAATTGAAGAGACTAAAAAGTAATGGTGGGATAGGAAGAGCATCAAAGAAAAGTAAGCTTTCAATTCCACCAACAGAAAACTTTTCAATTAAAGGTAAAATAATATTCCCTATATATTTAGAGCAACTTGATGCCGATCGAACTCTAATATTTTCTAGAGGCCATCGTATAATTAAAACAAATAATCCGACGCTATCGATTATAATAGAACGGCTAAATAGAGGAGAATCTATATCGTTTTTAACTACAAAAGAACTTTTGGAACCTAGTTGGGATTTAATAGAAATTTTTGGTTTTATTCAAGATTTATTAATTACAGAATCAATAATATTAGAAATTAACGATTAAAAAATAGTAGGAGGAAGGAAGAATAACTAAAAATGTTCAGTAGCGATGAAAACTATTTTTGACGTGCTTTTTGTATCAGAAAAACTTCTTTTCAAATTCTTATATTGGAAATAATCTGCTAGATAATTCCTTTTATATGTAGCAGCTACTACTATGCAACTTATCGTAAACTCAGTGACTAAAGTTAAATAATTAATAATTTTTAGCTTTAAAACATTACAAGATTAAACTCATATTGATAAATACAGTAATTTTAAGTAAAAACTAAAATTTCAAAAGAAATGTATTATGAGTAAGAAAGATAATTCCTCCGAAAAGCCAACTAAAAAAATAGAACAACTTCAAAAAGATACGTGGAATGTGGAAGGTTCTACTATGAAAACCAATCAAGGTTTGAAAGTAAACGATACCAATAACTCGTTAAAAGCAGGAGAACGCGGAGCAACCTTGTTGGAAGATTTTCTATTACGAGAAAAGATAACTCACTTTGATCACGAGCGCATTCCAGAACGTATTGTACACGCTCGCGGAAGTGGGGCACACGGGTATTTTGAATTATACGAAGCAATACCACAATTTACAAAAGCTGGAATTTTTAACGACACTAAACGTCGTACTCCTGTATTTGTAAGGTTCTCTACGGTGGCGGGCTCTAAAGGCTCACCCGATTTGGCCAGAGATGTACGTGGTTTTGCTACTAAATTTTATACAGAAGAAGGAACTTGGGATCTTGTGGGAAACAATATGCCAATTTTCTTTATTCAAGATGCGATGAAGTTTCCAGATTTGGTTCATTCTGTAAAACCTGAACCCAATAACGAGATTCCCCAAGCGGCTTCTGCACACGATACGTTTTACGATTTTGTGTCGCACGCAACAGAAACACTTCACAATCATATTTGGGCTATGAGCGACAGGGCTATTCCGAGAAGTTTTAGAATGATGGAAGGTTTTGGTATACATACTTTTCGTTTTATTAATGAGAAAGGCGAGTCTCATTTTGTAAAGTTTCATTGGAAACCTAAATTGGGCGTGCATTCGGTAACTTGGGATGAAGCCGTAAAAATAAACGGTGCAGACGCCGATTTTCACCGTCGCGATCTTTGGGAGGCAATAGATGCAGGCCATTACCCAGAATGGGAGTTTGGTGTGCAAATTGTACCCCAAGCCGATGAACATAAATACGATTTTGATTTGCTAGACCCTACAAAACTTATTCCTGAAGAGATGGTTCCCGTTAAGATTATTGGAAAAATGACCTTGAATAAGAATCCGGACAACTTCTTTGCAGAGACGGAGCAAGTTGCATTTCTACCCGGACATATAGTTCCGGGAATAGATTTCACGAACGACCCACTATTACAGGGAAGACTTTTTTCATATCGCGATACGCAACTCTCAAGATTGGGCACGCCTAATTTTCATCAAATACCTATTAATAGACCTGTAGTTGAGGCACACAATAATCAGCGAGATGGACAGATGCAGATGGATATTCCAAAGGGACAAACGGCATATTTTCCAAATTCAATAAGTGGTGGTTGTCCACATTTATCAAAAATGGCTGAAGGTGCTTTTGGAAGTTATGAAGAGCGCATAGATGCCAGAAAAGTGCGTACACGCAGTGAAAGTTTTAGCGACCATTTTTCGCAACCAGCGTTATTTTATAGAAGTTTAACCAAGTGGGAGAAGGAACACGTTGCAGATGCATATACTTTTGAGTTGGGCAAATGTAAATTAGACCATATAAAAGAACGGATGCTTTATATGATCGATCAAATAGATAGTGATCTCGCTAAAAAAGTGGGTAAAGGATTGGGAATGAAAGTGCAGAAAAAGATTGATGGCCCCATAAATCAAGCTATTGGAGCTGATGCAGACATCAAAAAACATCAACCTGGGCCAAAAAAGAATTATCTGGAAAAATCTCCGGCATTAAGCCAAGCAAATACAAAATTTGAGAGCATTGCTACTCGCCAAATAGCTGTATTGGCGGCAGATGGATTTAGCATGAAAAATTTAGATAAAATGAAATCTGTTTTAGAAAAGGAAGGCGCTACGGTAAAAATAATTGCGCCTATGGGTGGCACAATTACGTGTGATGAAAAAATGAAGCATAAAGTAGATGCGTCCATAATGACAACGGAGAGTGTGCTTTTTGATGCGGTTTATATTCCTGGAGGAAAAAAATCGATTGATGCTTTAGGAGAAAATGCGAAGTATATTAAATTCGTAAATGAAGCTTTTAAACATTGTAAAGCCATTGCAGTTGATGATGAAGGCAAAGAATTTTTGATGAAAACTTATGCCGGAAAACATACTGAAGACAAAGCAATATTAATAAACAAAGAAGCTAAAGCATTTAAAAAGGCCATACAACAGCACAGAAATTGGGATAGAATGGAAATTGCTGAAGGAGTGCCTGCATAATAGAAACTAGCAACTTTGTATTGACTGTACCATATTTTAAGTAAAGCCTCCATTATTAACGTGGAGGCTTTTTCAATTAGAATTGTTAGTCTATTATTCAGCAAAAAACCATCCGTATTATGGATGGTTTTTATGGCTAATTCTATTCTTTTTTATAAAATTTATGTGCTTTACAAAGCTTTTATTTGAATCTATCTAAAAAAATAGATTCCGTTTTACTTTCATTTATTCATAATAACCTCCTTTTTTTATAGATTAACTATGCAAAATTAATGTTTCATTCAATTGATGATTAACACATTATAAATTTTTATTATCGTAAAAAATTAAATTTTTGAACTAAATCATCTATTTCGAGCAACATGAAGCCGATCGAACCTTGATATTTGTTTGAGACCACCGTTTAATTAAAACAAATTTTAGAGCCGAGTTTGGATTTAATAGCGATTTATGGATTGGTTCTGGACTTATTTGAGCCCTGAAGCTGTTGTGACAGACAAAATATCTAAAAACTAGTGGATGAATATAATTACCGTGAAAGCGAAACGAATTATATGGGCGCGCTATTAATTTTTTGTGTATAATGATGTATAGATAAATGCTGTAATATTTAACTAAAAATTCAATTGTCTGCTATTAGGCAATACTTCAAAATATACGAAAATGCCGATAGAGAATATCCCAGAAATATACATTGCCCGCGAAAAGGAAAGGCCAAATCTATTTGTCTACGATTTTAAGATGACTAATGATGTGGTTAAGAGCAAGGTTAACTTAAGCATGAATATGTTTAGTTTTCTTCAAGTAGGGAAAAAGCAAGTACACTTTGCAGGAACCTCTGTGGAGGTAAACAAAGCACAATCATTACTACTCAAAAAAGGAAATTGGTTATGGACCGAATTATTAGATATAGAAGCTATTTACTATTGCAAGCTCTTCTTTTTTTCAGAAAAAAAATTAATCGATTTTTTAAGTAAATACACAAAGGATGTAAAACCATATAAAGAAGATGTGCCTTATTTTGTAATTGAAAATGATGCTTATATAGCTGCGTTTATTAGCTCCTTATCTTCAATAACGTTTACAAATGCTAGTTATAGTCATGCTATATTGGATTTAAAATTTGAGGAAATCATGCTGTATTTATTGAACAAATACGGCAGTAAATTTGAATATTACTTACACTCTTTAATATCTAAAGAGGTTTCCCCATTTAAAAATGTAGTAGAAAGTAATGTGCATTCTAATTTAAAACTAGCGGAAATTGCATTTTTATGTAATATGAGTTTATCTACTTTTAAACGTCAATTTACGAACGAATATAACGAACCACCCGGAAAATGGTTACAAGACAAGCGCCTACAAAAAGCTAAAGAATTACTTCAAACAGGCGATTTAAAAGCATCAGATATTTATATAAGCATTGGTTACAACAACTTGTCTAACTTTAGTATAGCCTTTAAAAACAAGTTCGGGGTTAGTCCAACAGATATTTCGAATTAAAAACTAATTTATATAAATACCTGTATTTTAGACAGATATAACACCTGTCATTTCTCCGTATTTTACAATATTTAAAATTGACCCTTTTTCATAAGTTATTGAACCGTATCAATAAATAGACAGCTAGCATCCCACCGTACATTTGCATTGTAATTAAAAGACGCTTGTTTTTTGGCAGGCGATATAATAATTAAAAGTAAATATATAATTATGGCAAATGTAACAAAACCTGTATTTAAAGAAAGATACGAGAATTTTATTGGCGGTAAATTCGTGGCTCCCGTAAAAGGAGAGTACTTCGACAATGTATCTCCAGTAGACGGTAAAGTGTTTACGAAAGCTGCACGTTCAACGCAAGAAGATATTGACCTTGCACTCGATGCAGCACACGATGCGTTCCCCTCTTGGAGTACTTCTTCAGCTACAGAACGCAGTAATGCATTATTAAAAATTGCACAAGTAATGGAGGATAACCTCGAATACTTGGCAACTTTGGAGACTATCGATAATGGGAAACCAATTCGTGAATCTCGTGCAGCAGATATCCCTTACTGTATAGATCACTTTCGTTATTTCGCAGGTGTAATTCGTGCAGATGAAGGAAGTATCTCTGAGCATGATAAAAACACGTTGAGTATCGTTTTAAACGAACCTATTGGTGTTGTTGGTGAAATTATTCCTTGGAACTTCCCAATGTTGATGCTAGCTTGGAAAATAGCTCCAGCTTTAGCAGCAGGTTGTACAGCGGTTGTAAAACCAGCAGAACAAACTCCTACTAGTGTAATAGCATTAATGGAACTTATAGGCGATATTTTACCAGCGGGTGTATTAAACATTGTAACTGGTTTTGGTGCAGAAGCAGGACAAGCTTTGGCAACGTCTAAACGTATTGCAAAACTTTCATTTACTGGCTCTACGGAAACAGGACGTAAAGTTTATCACAATGCAGCCGAAAACATCATTCCTGTAACTATGGAATTAGGTGGAAAATCACCGAACATTTTCTTCCCATCTGTAGCAGAAAAGGACGACGAATTTTTTAGCAAAGCTATTGAAGGCGCGTTAATGTTCGCTCTTAACCAAGGGGAAATTTGTACGACTCCATCACGAATCCTCGTTCACGAAGATATTGCCGATCTTTTTATCGAAAGAATGCAAGAACGTCTAGATGCAGTTAAAACAGGAAACCCGTTAGATCCTGAAACTATGATTGGTTCTCAAGTGTCTAAAGCACAATACGAAAAAATCTTAGGTTATATCAACATCGGTAAAGAAGAAGGAGCAACCGTATTGGCCGGTGGAGACGCTGGTAACTACGAAGGTGAAATTTCTGAAGGATATTATGTCCAACCTACCGTATTAAAAGGAAATAACAAGATGCGTGTATTTCAAGAAGAAATTTTTGGACCAGTTGCAGCTTTAACAACATTCAGTTCTACTGAAGAAGCTATTGCTATCGCAAACGATACTCCTTACGGACTAGGTGCCGGGGTTTGGTCTCGTGATGCTCACGAATTATTTCAAGTTCCTCGTGCTATTAAAGCGGGTAGAGTTTGGGTAAACCAATATAATACGTATCCTGCACACGCCCCATTTGGTGGTGTTAAGGAATCTGGCTTTGGTCGTGAAAACCATAAAATGGCATTAGATCATTACCGTGTGGTAAAAAACATGTTGATCTCTTACGACAAGAAACCTATGGGATTCTTTTAATTGAAACTTTTAAATAAGTTAATAATAAACCCCGGTAACTCCGGGGTTTTATTATTTTATGAAACAACAAAATTATAAGTATTGCAATTATTCGAAAAGTAAAAAGGCTTAAAACTAAGTGTTTATATAGGAATTACTTCTTCAATGCTATTTAAACAAAAGCTATTATAAACCGTAATTCATTAAAAGTTATACCAGTTCATTTTAAGTTCACGTCAGCATTCGGATTGCTGGGCACTTATAATTTGATGTTCATTTGTAGCGATAGTACTAATTTGGGATTTGATTATTAAAATACGTTACACTAACTTCCTGCTATATTTACACGGTGCAACCAAAAGCATAGCTATCTTTGCAAAAACATAATTTTATGCCCAATACTTTTTCCTCTTTAGGAATTAATCCTTCATTACTACAAAGTTTAGCTGAGTTAAACATTGCTGTACCAACAGACATACAGCAAAAAACTATCCCGTTAATTCTAAACCAGACCAAAGATGTAGTGGCATTGGCGAAAACAGGAACTGGAAAAACTGCAGCTTTTGGCCTGCCGTTACTACAACTTATTGATACCGAAAGCACTAATATACAAGCTGTAATTCTTGCACCAACACGCGAGTTAGGTCAGCAAATACATACTAACTTGGTTGCTTTTGCTTCTCATAGTTCTGAAATTGGCATTGCAGCAGTTTGTGGCGGTATTCCTATAAAACCACAAATAGAGCGATTAAAAGGCACTACTCATATTGTAGTTGCTACTCCGGGTCGTTTGGTAGATTTAATTAATCGAAAAGCAATTGACCTTAAGAGCGTGGCCTATTTAGTGCTGGACGAGGCAGATGAAATGGTAACTGCGCTGAAAACTGATTTAGATAGTATTATTGCGGAAATTCCAAAAGGCAGAAGAACACTATTGTTTACAGCTACTATGCCAGGCACCATTAAACAATTGGTTCAAAATTATATGAGCAAACACGTGCTGCATATTGAAGCCGATATGGAAACAATGGGCCATCAGGGCATTGATCATCAATTTTTGGTAGTGGAGCCAATTGAAAAACTAGAGATATTACTTCATTTTTTAAGTTCCAAAGAAGGGGAACGGGGAATTATTTTCTGTAAAACAAAAGCAGCGGTAAATAAGCTAGCAAAGAATCTAGCTATCAATAAATTTTCATCGGGCGCTATTCACGGTAGTCTTACGCAACCTATTCGCGACCGAGTAATGGGGCAGTTTCGCGAAGGACATATCGATATTTTGGTAGCTACAGATTTAGCAGCACGTGGACTAGACGTAAAAGAAATAAGCTACGTAATTAATTATCATTTACCAGATACTTATGAAACCTATGTGCACCGAAGCGGAAGAACGGCTAGGGCAGGAGCAAAGGGGCTTTCGGTAACTATACTTCAGCAAGAAGAGGTTTTTGAAATCCCAGAATTTGAAGAAGAACTGGGTATTTCATTTACTGAAATGAAAAAACCAGACGCCCAAAGCACGGAAGAAAGCAATACGCTTTTATGGGCGAAGAAAATTTTTAAAACAAAACCAAACAGATCTATTTCGGCGGAGTTTAAAGAGAAAATTAGCACGGTATTTCATCATTTAACAAAGGAAGAACTGATAGATAAAATACTCGCTCATCAATTGGCGCAAACAACTATTACAGCTCCAAAAGAAGAAGCACCAACAAAGAAAAAGAAGAAGCAGAAATAATGGCAAACAAAACAAAAAACCAAAAGGATATTCTGGCTAAGCTAGGTATAGCGGCCTTAAACCCGATGCAGGTGGAAGCCATTGCAACTATAGAAAAAACTACAAATACTATCTTACTTTCCCCAACGGGAACAGGGAAAACCTTGGCTTTTTTATTACCTATTATTAAAAATTTAGATATAGACAATCCAGAAGTACAAGCGCTGATTGTGGTTCCTACTCGCGAATTGGCTATTCAGATTGAGCAAGTAATTCGCAATATGGGTTCTGGTTTTAAAGTGAACGCGGTTTACGGCGGAAGATCAAAGAGTAAAGACAAAATTGAATTAAAACATACGCCGGCAATTTTAGTAGGTACTCCAGGTAGAATTTTAGATCATTTTGATGATGATCGTTTTTCGAAAGCAAGTATTTCTACTTTGGTATTAGATGAATATGACAAGTCGCTAGAGATTGGTTTTGAAAGCGAAATGAGCGAAATTATTATTGAATTGTCTGGTGTAAGTAAACGTATATTAACATCTGCTACACAAGGAGTTGACATACCAAAATTTGTAAAATTAGATAAGCCAACAGTGCTAGATTATTTGTCGGAAAAGACAGATCCAAAACTTGCAATTAAAACGGTCATTTCACCTGATAAAGACAAGCTGAGTACTTTATTGAAACTTGTCCATTATCTTGGAAATCAACCTGGAATTATCTTTTGCAATTTTAGGGATAGTATTGAAATGGTGAGCGATTTTCTAACTGAAAATAAAATAAGTCACACAAGTTTTTCGGGCGGAATGGAACAAAAAGACCGAGAAAGAGCGCTTATAAAATTTAGAAATGGTACGAGCCAAATACTGTTAGCTACCGATCTTGCCGCCAGAGGAATTGATATTCCCGAATTAAAGTTTATAATTCATTATGAGTTGCCACATTCTGCAGTAGAATTTACGCATAGAAACGGAAGAACGGCAAGAGTAAATGAAAAAGGCACGGCTTATGTGCTGAAGTGGAAAAACCAGTTATTGCCAGAGTTTATAGAAAAAACAGAACCGATAGAAATTCCAAAAGCAGCACCCTATGTGGAGCAATATTGGGAAACCCTCTTTATTTCTGGAGGAAGAAAAGATAAAATCTCGAAAGGAGATATTGCGGGTCTTTTCATAAAACAGGGAAACATAAATCAAGACCAATTGGGTTCGATAGAGCTAAAGCAAGATTGTGCGTTCGTTGCTGTTCCATTAGCAATTGCAAGTCAATTAGTAAGCAAATTGAATAACAGCCACCTTAAAAAGAAGAAGGTGCGAATTTATATACTTTAACGACTATTTTTTATTATTTATTTGAAAATCAATTCTTTAACATTTAAGTTAGAAAGAGTAGTGAATTTTGTCTACATTTACATTACAAACAATTTAGTCAGCCTATCTTTTTTTAATTTCTACCCAATTTTAATTAATCCTTCGCTTTCTACTATACTTTAATAGTTGTAGTGCCACAGGCGTTTTATGGTAAAAACCAATAGGATTAAGAACAATTGTTCTCTTCAAAAGTTTTCTTCATAATACAATCGCTAACGGCGGCAGCGCCATTGTTTGGCTAAATGTTAAGTCACAAATTATTGTGAGTTAGTATAGGTTTCGATATACTATTTAAAAGAGTAATAGCTATTAGAATAATTCGCTTGAAAAAATGAATTTGAAAACAATCAATTAAATGCTATGTGTGAAATAAATTGCTGTAATTCAAAAAGAAGTAAAACATCAATTTAACAAAGAGAAATAATGTTAAAAGAATTTATAAATAAATTAATCAATTTTAAAAAAGTAAACACAATGAAAGAAGGTACAGTAAAGTTTTTCAATGAAGCCAAAGGTTTTGGTTTTATCAAAGTAAAAGACACAGATCAAGATATTTTCGTGCATTCAACCAATCTTATTGATAACATCCGTGAGGATGACAAAGTTCAATTTGACGTGGAGCAAGGAGAAAAAGGTCTTAGCGCTATAAAAGTAAGATTACTATAACACGCTTATCAATAACAATATAAAAACCATCTTAACGGATGGTTTTTTTTATGTGAAATGCCCAATTTCATATACAACACATGGTTTATTTTGATAATTAAGTCACGTACAATTTCGAAATAATAGAATAAATATGGAATAATATATTGAAGCTAGAATTAAAACCACTGCATAAATAGTTCATTCTTCAATATAAAGGCGTACTTTCGCGCCCGCAAAAATAATTTATGAAACGCATTAACGAATACAAAAAACTCTTTGGAGTTGAAAAGGATATAGAGCTTAAAGCCCTTAAAACCAGCTACCGTAATTTGGTAAAAGAATGGCACCCAGATAAATTTCAAGATGGAGACGAGCGTCGTGAAGAGGCTGAAGTTAACAGCCGCAAGATTATAGATGGTTACCACTTTTTAGTGAGTATTGCTCCAGAAACCAAAGAAGCTAATTTAGAAGAGTACACCGAAACTATTACTAATTCTGGAATCGCCGATTTTCAGCATAAAGGTATGTTGATGGAAATTACTTATTTAGATGGTAGTACTTATGAATACTTTGGTGTAACGAGACAGATATATATTAAAATGGTAAACAGTGATAAACTGAACCGTTTTGCTAAGCGTACTATCTATCCAAATTATCTTTATAGAAAATCTAAGCGCACCTTAGAACCTGCTTCGTAGGTTTTTCGTGGTTTAAAAAATAATTATCACAATGTTTTCTCAAAGAATAAATAAAGCTGAGAAAAATTATCATAGCTTTGCGCCTTAATTATGAAAGAATATCGCTCAAATATTAAACGTAAGATGCACGGAAAAATCTCCGGGGTGTAGGGCAATTATATATGAAAATATTAAAAGCGTTCCTCCCCAAAGAGGAACGCTTTTTTTGTTTAATACACTATTGAAAATGACGAACACAATAAATTATTATATCATTAAGCGCCACATGTCGAAGCATACTCGCAATCATATTCTCGTACATCAAAGTGAATGATAAAAACCATTATAAACGTTTTAAAATCCCTTTGATAAGTTAAAAATCAAAGGGATTTTTTTATTTAATACAATCAACATGAAAAGAGTTATCGCCATCAAATTAGAAAAGCAAATTGTACTCACAGAGTTAAAAAGCTATACCTACGTATTTCTAGGGTCGCTACTGCTTTCCGTTGCTTATGCACTTCTTATTATTCCTCATAACATCGTGCCAGGCGGTATATTAGGGCTTAGTATTGTAATTAAGGAAGTCACTGGATTTTCGGTAGGTTGGCTTGCACTATTTATAAATATTCCGTTACTGCTTTGGGGTACTAAAGTATTGGGAGCTAAAACAGGTTTTAAAACTTTGTTTTCTATGATTTTAGTGTCTTTTTATATAGATCTAATTTCATCATTAACAGGTGGGAAAATTTTTATAAATGATGTTTTAATGTCATCTGTTTTTGGAGGTATAATTGTAGGTATTTCAATAGCTATAGTTATGAATGCAGGAGCGACCACTGGTGGTAACGATATTTTAGTTCGAATACTTTCAACAAAACTAAGATTGCCCTACAATCAACTAATTCTTATAGTAGATGGAATAGTTATTCTATTGGGAATTGTAGTATTTGCAGACTTTACAATGGCGGCATATAGTGTGGTAGCTATTGTAGCCATTAGTAAAACAATTGAATATTTTATAAAAAAATCTGTCCAGAATAAAACCATTCTTGTTTTCTCATCGAAAAATCAATTGATACAAGAAGAAATATTATTAAACCGAAAAAGTACAGACGGCATTTTGAAACTTATTCACCACGATAGCAATGAAAAGATGACTTTGATAACAAAAAATAATAAAAAGCTCGAAGTGGTTAAAAATATTATCTATAAAATTGATCCTAACGCTAACATTACAGTGTTGGAATCAAACAGTCTTTTAAGTTAAGTTGGTTTGAATTAAAAACGTTTTGGCATAACATGTACGGTGTTCCGCCAAAACGTTTTGTTTTATAAATTAAACAATCCACCCATTTCGGGCAGCTCCTTTGCTATAAAAATATTCGAATATTGCTAGTGCGATTACAATAAGTGGCATTATAAGCGATTGAGGGCCCAAAGCGGTTACTGTATCCAAAACAAGAATCCAATACAATTGAACTATAAGTACTGCAATTAAAGAGACTCCAAATAGTGCGATAGCCAACTTTTTACGCATTAATAAAAAGATGCTTGCAAGTAATCCTCCAATTACTGCTATTCCATAAACAATAATATTCCACGAAGGCGCCGAGTTCATTAATTCTAGTTGTTCGGGTGGCATTGCAGCCTTCATTTCTTCTGTCATTAAAAAATATTCTGAAGCCCAAAAAAATACTCCCAATAAATTCCATAAAAGAGCAATGACGGCAATAATCCAAAAGGCTGTATTAGGTTTTGATACTGTATTCATAATAAGATGGTTTTAGGTTGTTGGTATAAATATAGTCATTTTTGAAATTGAAGATATTACTTGCTTTCTAGAAACCGGTCTTTTTTTCTTCCATGCCATAAACCTATCTTTACTATTCAAAAAATAACTATGAATCCAACTATTCCGAAATCAGCTTTTGATTTTCTGTTGACATTAAAAGTGAATAATAACCGCGAATGGATGCAGGAGCATAAAAAGGAGTATTTGGCAAACGAGAAAACTTTAAAACAGTTTTATGCAGCTATAGAGAAGGATCTTAATATTGCAGATGAAATTGCCAAAATTAAAATCTTCCGAATAAACCGCGACATTCGTTTTAGTAATGATAAAACACCCTACAACTTTCACCGAAGTGTAAGCTTTAGCAGGGCGGGAGCTCAGCGCCGTGGAGGTTATTACCTTCGATTGGAATCGGGAAATAGTTATATGGCAGGAGGTTTCTTTGATCCAAACCCTGCAGATTTGCTTCGAATTAGAAAGGAATTTGAGATGGACAGTTCGGAAATTCGCGAAATTCTAAATCAGAAGGATTTCAAAAAAGCCTTCGGAAATTTTAATCAGGAATATGCAGTAAAAACTGCCCCAAGGGGATTTGACAAAGAAGATAAAAACATTGATTTAATCAAGCTTAAAAACTTCTTCGTAAACCATCATTTTACGGACAAAGAAGTATTTGCTCCAGATTTTAAAGACAATTTGATACATCATTACCAATTGCTACGTCCATTTTTTAATTATATGAGCGATGTATTAACAACAGATTTGAATGGAGTATCTACTATAGAATAGTTATCACTATTAAATATTAAAACAAAAAAGAGCCTTCCAATGGAAGGCTCTTTTAAATTGTATTATTTATTATTTTATTTAAGTCTAAAAGTAACTCTACGTACCAACTGTCTTGCTGGAGAAGAGGACTTGTCAACACTAGTGTCTTCACCACCACCGCGATAAGTCAATCTACTCGCCGAAACTCCAGAAGCGATTAGAATATCATACACACGCTTAGCTCTGTTTTCAGAAAGTGTTTGGTTGTAATTTGGAGATCCAATTTCGTCTGCGAAACCTATTAGTTCAGCATTTGCTGAAGGATGATCTTTCATATATCTCATCAAGTAGTTGATAGCTTCTAAAGAGTAAGTTTCAGGCTTGTCACTATTAAACTGGAAGTAAACATTTACATAACCTTTATTTAATAACTCTGCGATCGCACTATCTCCACTATCATTAATAGTACTACCAATTTTCATATAGCGAGCATCTAATGGGCTTTCTAATTCGTCTGGGATACCGTTTTCGTTTTTATCTACCGCTACACCTTTACTATCTACAGTTACTCCTGAAACAGTATTTGGCTCACGATCTAAATAATCTGGCACACCATCTTGATCTGTATCTATAAGATCAGTCTCAATTTTTGAAATTCTTTCTTCGTGATCTGCAAGTTTGTCTTTAAATACACTTTCTTGTGTATACCAATCAGCGTGTTTTTCATTCTTACCTAAGTAGAAAGTAAGTCCTGCTGAAAAGTTGAGCATTAAACCATCGAAAGCACCAACCGTTGAAGAAGATGTACCATCCCAAGTTATATCTTGGCGCGTATTTCCAATAGCAGAAACGTCTGCTGTTAAAGCAACGCGATTACCAAGCCTAAGTTGCGGAGTTAAACCAACAATTGCGTGAAGCATTTGATCGTTATTTGCATTATCAATTGGTTCTTTTGCACTTAATTGCGAATACCCTGCACCAGCATGACCAAGCAGCCCAATAGTATTAGTCCAACTCTCAAAATTTAAAATAGACCCTAGATTGGCAACTCCTTGAAGGGAGGTTCTATAATAATTAGATTTAAAAGGTCGAGTGTCTTTCTTTTCTTGGAGAGTGCTGTAACCAAAATCTAATTTCAGTCCAAAACGGTTATTAAACATATAGCGCGTACCCAAACTAATTTGTCCGAAACCAGGGGTTGCAGTTGCATACCCGGCTGCCATCGGTTGTCCATTTTTATGTAATCCACCCGCTAGTTCAACAGACCATTTGTTATAGTCAAATGATTGTTCCTCTTGGGCATATATAAAACATGCGGAAAGTAGCAGTAAAGGAAAGAGTAGTGTTTTCATAATTATTTGTTCTTTAGTCAGTATAGCAGCAAATTTAAGGAAAAATCTGTTAGTTGTAACAACTATTTAAAGAAGTTTTAACATAGCTGATATCGCTCTGACACCTTTAGTTTTGCTTATGTACTGATTAATAAGCTTATCTTGTCGAAGTACAGCAAATTGTCTTTTAAACGCTCTTTTACAATATTCATCATCCGTTTATTCAATGCAGAAGAATTTTGAATATAAAGTTCAAATTCTTCCAGCGTAAATTGACCTATAATAACACCTTTTAGTGAATTTCGGAATTTCATATCCTTATGAATAGCGTTTTCTATATAATCCAATTTCTTCTCAACACTAAGATTATAAAAAACATCTTTATGCTTATTAACGTAATTTTTAAAAGCTGCCAGTAAAAGTTCGTGTTGAAGTTTAATTACGGGTCTTAGGGTTTTATTCTGAAAACACTCATCGGCAGACATATTGTTGTTAATTTTTGCCGTTGGAATATCGGGGCGCATACTTAAAAGTAAACTATCTCTTGTTTCCATAATTTGGTTTTCATTAAAATTATAAAGAATAAAGGGCTTTCTGAGCGAACCATCAATTAGTTATAAACGTTGTTTTCAACAATGCGAAGTAATGTTCTTATATTTGAAAATGGTGAAATAATAAACCCGCCATTTCAATTTTTAATTTTTAAAAGAAATTTATAAATGAAAATATTATCCTCAGAACAATTATACGAAGCCGATCAAATTACGGTTGAAAAACAAGAAATTACTTCAGAAGCATTAATGGAGCGTGCTGGTTTACAAATTTTTCAATGGTTACACCATCGCTTAAATGGAGCGCCTGTTCCTATCCGTATTTTTTCTGGAATTGGTAATAATGGCGGCGATGGCTTGGTGGTGGGAAGGTTGCTGATTGAACATGGTTATAACGTAATTGTATATGTAGTAAATTGTAGCGACAAGCGCTCAAAGAACTTCCTTTTGAATTATGATAAAATAAAATACGTCTCCAAAAAATGGCCAATATTGATGAAGGGTGAAAATGATTTCCCCGAAATTAACGCAGAAGATTTTATTATAGATGCTATTTTCGGAATAGGATTAAACCGATGTCCCGGTGGCTGGGTAAAAAAATTAATTCAATATTTGAACGAAAGTAAAGCGTTCAAGCTTTCAATTGATATGCCTAGCGGACTTTATTCAAATTCGGCTTTGGAAGATAAAGATGCCGTGTTAAAAGCAAACCATACGTTAACATTTCAGACCCCAAAATTATCTTTCTTTTTGCCAGAAACAGCGCCCTATGTTTCAAGTTTTGATGTTTTGGAAATTGGATTGGATGTTGAATTTCTTCAAAAAACTGAACCATTAGCTCAATTAATTTCGAAACTGGAAGCTCGACGGTTTTATCAGCCACGTGAAAAATTTGGACATAAAGGCACCTACGGCCACGCATTGATAGTTGCAGGAAGTTATGGGAAGATTGGCGCAGCCGTACTTTCAACTGCTGCCGCCTTTAGAGTTGGCGCGGGCATGGTTACCACTTTTGTGCCTAAATGTGGTTATACAATTTTACAGACCACAGTTCCAGAAGCAATGGTTATAACAGATAAGGAGGAAGATTATCTAAGTGAAATAACAATAGGTTTTGAACCATCAGCCATAGGAATCGGGATGGGGCTCGGAAAAAATAAAGCTACAGTGGAAGCTTTGAAAAATATATTAAAGAAGAAAAACATACCCTTTGTAATTGATGCCGATGCTTTGAATATTATTTCAGAAAATAAAAATTTCTTGAAACTACTTCCGAAGAATTCTATTTTAACGCCTCACCCGGGAGAGTTAAAACGACTTATTGGTGAGTGGAAAAACGATTATGACAAACTCGAAAAAGCTAAAAAGTTTTCAGAAAAACATAATGTTGTCCTTATAATTAAAGGTGCATACACTATTACAGTTTATGGAGATAAACTATATATAAATACTACTGGAAATCCAGGAATGGGCACGGCCGGTAGTGGAGATGCGCTAAGCGGGGTAATTACGGGTTTACTTTCGCAAGGTTACGACTCGTTACTAGCTTCGGTTTTTGGCGTGTATTTGCACGGAAGTGCGGGAGATATTGCTGCAGAACAATTGGGCTACGAAGCTGTGATGGCGGGCGATATTATCGGGAATATTTCAGAAGCATATTTAGAATTATTTGCAACAGAAGAAATTGAAAATAAAACAAACGCTTAAAAACAAAAATGTCTGTTCGAGCGGGGAGGAAATTCTCGACTGCGCTCGAACAGACATATTAATTTACCTACATTAATACATCGATAGTTTCTCGCAATTTTGGATCTGAAGGTCTCGGAGCATCCGCAGAAATAATATTGCCTTGTGGATCTACCAATATAAATCTTGGAATTCCTAAAATAGCGTAATCTTCTACAAACTTAGATTTCCAGTTATTATCTGCCATCAATTGCTTTCCGCCTAAATTCTTTTCGGAAACCATTGCTTTCCACTTGTCGTAATCTTTCGCTACATCAATAGAAATACTTACAACCTGTACATTCTTGTTTTCGTATTCTTTTTCAAACTCTTTTAAAGCAGGAATTTCGCGTAGGCAAGGTCCGCACCAAGTAGCCCAAACATCTATGTAAACATATTTACCTTTTAGGCTTTCCAATGTAGTTGTACCACCTTTATGATTTTCAAAATTGAAAGTAGGCGAGGGGTTGCCTTTAGTAATGGTTTTAAGTTTGTTATATCGCACTGTTAGCTTCGCCAAATTTTCTGGGTTTGGCGTACTATTTTTATAAATATTGAAAGCGTCGTCTAATGTTTCATCTGGCTTAAGTCCAAACTGCAAATATGAAGTCATTATTTTATCTTTTGCATAGCCGTTTGGTAAACTTTCGTCTACCTTTTTTAGAAACAAAACGTTTTGGTTATTTACCGCTTCTATAGTCTCTTCATTTATTAGTCTGTTAAAATGTGCATCTAGCAAACCTTGATACGCTACTGAATTCCTGTAAGCAAGCGTATCCTTATAATTGATGTTTTTTAATTCGTCATAAAAACCGTCCGAAACTTTATAATCTGCTATTCCTGTAAAATAGCTATGCGCATTTTTATAATTTTCAATCATAAGCGCTCTGGCATATTTGTCTTCTTCAGCAAGTTTTTTCTTAAAACTATCATTAGTAATAGTGTTTACTGCATATAAACTATCGATACTTTTTTGGTTGGTTTCTAATTGTTTTAAGAAGTCAGCTTCAGCTAATGAAAAAACTTCCTTATTATCCATATTTTGCTCATTCCAAAGGTATTTGGTGGCTAAAAAATTGTTAACGCTTCCAAGATCGCCTGTATATTTTAATGATTCGTCAAACTCATTCGCATTTAGATTTACAGAAAGATTCTTTCCTTTTTCCAAATAAATTGCTGTTCGTTCACGGCCAACGTACAATTCGTAGAAACCGTCTTCCTTGATTCGCAGTGTATCTGCAAACGTTCCACTTTCGCTAATTGGAGTTCTGAGTTCAAAATCGTTTCCACGTACAAAAACAGTTTCTCCTGTATTGTTTTCAACTGTTCCACTAATTAAGGAATATTGTGGCTTTTCTTCCTGATTACAGGCAATAACGGAAAGCACCAAAAGGAGTAAGCTTAATTTTTTCATTTATCTAAATTTTTAATTTAATCGTAAAATTACATATTGAAATAACATTTTTTAACATTGTAAGCTTTTATTTTTCTGAAATGCACTTTTATCGTGCGGATAATCACTCGCAGCTTTTGAATGTTAGAAAGGTAGCATAGCAATTAAAAAACAGTATTTTTGCGTAAAGCCACCTACTCAATGAAAACTCATTATATAAGTTCAGAAATCCTCGATTTGTCTATAATTAAGGATATCATAGAAAATCATACGGACCTCGCACTTTCTGAAGAAGCACAACTCAACATAAAAAAGTCTCGAGAATATCTTATTCATAAAATGAAGAATAATGAGACGCCCGTTTATGGTATAAACACTGGGTTTGGTTCTTTGTGTAATGTTAAGATTTCTTCAGAAAATCTTTCACAATTACAGGAAAATCTAGTAATGTCTCACGCATGCGGTACTGGAGAATTTGTTCCAAAACCTATCATAAAAATTATGCTTTTGTTGAAAATACAATCGCTTAGTTATGGTTATAGTGGCGTGCAAATTGAAACTGTTGAAAGATTAATTGATCTTTATAATAATGATATTTTACCTGTAATTTATTCGCAGGGAAGTTTGGGCGCCTCTGGTGATTTAGCTCCTTTAGCACATCTTTCTTTACCACTGCTTGGTAAAGGCGAAGTGTATTATGGCGGCGAACGAATGGCTTCGGAAAAAGTATTGAAAAAATTTAATTGGGAACCCATTACGCTGCAAGCAAAGGAAGGACTCGCATTGTTGAATGGCACGCAGTTTATGAGTGCTTACGGCGTTTATTGTCTTTTGAAAAGTTATAAGATTTCATACTTGGCAGATTTAATTAGTTCTATTTCTATAGATGCTTTTGATTGTAACATGAGCCCTTTCAATGCGTTGGTGCATTTGGTGCGTCCTCACAGAGGGCAGGTGAAAACTGCTGAACAAATCTTAGACTTTCTTGAAGATAGTGAGATAGGTCTTTCTGAAAATAAAAATGTTCAAGATCCATATTCGTTCCGTTGTATACCGCAAGTTCACGGAGCTACGAAGGATACTATAAATTTTGTGCATAAAACATTTAAGACCGAAATTAATTCGGTAACAGACAATCCCAACATTTTTGTAAATGAAGATGTTATTATTTCTGGCGGAAATTTTCATGGACAACCATTAGCGCTTGCCTTGGACTATTTAGCTATTGCAATGGCCGAACTGGGAAGTATTTCGGAAAGAAGAACGTATCAATTGGTTTCTGGAATACGGGAGTTACCAGCATTTTTAGTAAACAACCCTGGATTAAACAGTGGTTTTATGATACCGCAATATACTGCGGCAAGCATTGTGAGCCAGAATAAACAATTGGCAACGCCAGCCTCAGTAGATTCTATTGTTTCATCAAATGGGCAAGAAGACCATGTAAGTATGGGAGCCAATGGAGCCACAAAATGCCTACGAGTAATAGAAAATATTGAAACTATTTTAGCAATAGAATTGATGAATGCTTCTCAGGCCCTAAAATTTAGAGAGCCTAAAAAATCATCTCCTTTTATAGAATCATTTTTAAAGCCTTATCGCTCCATAGTTCCGTTTATGGAGAACGATAGATTATTAGCAGACGATATTCACGCGAGTGATGCTTTTCTGCAATCTTTAAATGTGGATGCCGATATTCTTTTCGGTTAAAAAATAGTACCTTGATTCCGAAAAGCTAACTTTATAAAATATGAAACCAATCTTTACATCGCTTGCTGTTTTATTTATTTCACTTTCGGCTATTGCGCAGGACTATGAGCCAATTTTAAATGAACGTAATGAATGGCATTTTACTACTTGTAATTTTGGGTGTACTACAGATGTTTATTTTACAGATGGCGACACCCTCGTAAATGGGAAGACCTATAAAATACTTGATGGGTATCATTATATATCGCGAACATTTCTACTTCGGGAAGAAGTAGCCGAAAAGAAACTCTACTTTTTAAAAATTCGCACTGGCGGTGGAAATGAAGAATCTTTACTATACGATTTTTCACTACAAGTTGGCGATACTACTAACATGCTTAATCCTCTTTCGCCATTTCCGCAGAATGGAGGCTATTTTAAGTTAGACTCTATTATCCCACGACCTTTAGTAGACGGGGAAAATTATGATCATTTCTATTTTTCACCCACGCCTTCAAATACTATAAGTACAGAAAATGCTGTTTGGGTGGAAGGATGTGGTTCGCTTTCACTTATAAATGCGCCCGGTGGAAATCCAGATTTTAATGGGGTAGGGCAGTTAAGTTGTTATTTTAAAAATACTGCTGCTTTTTATACCAATTTAGATTCTATTGACGATTGCACGCCAGTTTATATGGATATCAAAAAGAATAATTTGGAAGAAGTGGTGTTGTCAAAATTGAACAATAGCGAAACTTGTTTGCTTAATAATGCCACAAATATTACTCGCGCAACAATTTATAGCTTAACGGGAAAGAAACTTAAAAGCGTTGAAAATAATTTCGAGAAGACTATTTCTATTAATATGACTAGTTATAGCTCTGGCACATATATTATTCTAGTTGACGGACTAGCGGGCACTAAAAGAACTTTTAAGATTATTAAGTAAAGTCAGAAATTAGGAACCCTTATTAATAATCAACTCATTTACCCAATCTTTTGCATCATCGAGGTTTTCAAAATGTTGAAAGGGTTTTTTTAAAAATCGTTTTTCTAACTCAATGTTCGCCACATTTAAACCACCTTTAGAAACAACAGCAAAACCAATTAAATTTTCGATTTTTGAGGTTTTTATGTATATCATAGGGTCTACCGAATATGAATTTTTTCGATAGGTTATATATCCAAAAGAGCGCTTGCCATAATAAGTTTCAGAAATAGCTATTAAGTCGTCATTATATTCAGGCTTCACAGTAATCCCTTCCTTCATTACAACTACAACGAATTTTTGAAAAACCCGAACTTCACCATATTCAAATTGTAAACTTTTTATCATAGCGCAGTTATTAAAGCCTTAGTAAGTTAAGGAATTTTCTAAATATATTCTAAAAAAAAATCCCCAAGAAAACTTGGGGATTAATACAATATTATAAACCAACAGCACTATGATTCTGTCGTGTTTTTTTGTTTTTTAATTTTAATAGTGAGTTCATTAGTCTTCTCGTCAAGGTCCATCATTATAGTGTCTCCTTCATGCAAGCTACTATTTATAATTTCTTCAGCCAATGCATCTTCAATATATTTCTGAATAGCTCTGTTTAAAGGACGGGCGCCATATTGCTTATCAAAACCTTTGTCTGCAATAAAATCCTTCGCCTTTTCGGTAAGTTTAAGTTCGTAGCCCAAATCTGAAATACGAGCAAACAATTTATTAAGCTCAATATCTATGATTTTATGGATATCTTCTCTTTCCAAAGCATTGAAGACCATTACGTCGTCTATACGGTTCAAAAATTCTGGAGCGAAAGTTTTCTTTAAAGCATTTTCGATTACGGTTTTTGTATGCGTGTCTTCCTGACTTTTTTTCGCAGCAGTTCCAAAACCTACACCTTGACCAAAATCCTTTATCTGTCTGGCACCAATGTTAGAAGTCATGATGATGATTGTATTTCTAAAATCAATCTTTCTTCCAAGACTATCGGTTAAATAGCCGTCGTCTAAAACTTGCAGAAGCATATTAAAAACATCTGGATGCGCTTTTTCAATTTCATCTAAAAGAACTACAGCGTAAGGTTTTCTTCTTATCTTTTCAGTAAGCTGACCACCTTCTTCATAACCCACATATCCCGGAGGCGCTCCAACTAAACGAGAGATGGCAAATTTTTCCATATACTCGCTCATATCAATCCGAATTAAAGCATTATCAGAATCAAACAACTCACGTGCTAATACTTTTGCAAGTTGAGTTTTACCAACACCAGTTTGTCCCAAGAAAATAAACGACCCAATTGGCTTATTTGGATCTTTCAAACCAGCACGGTTTCTTTGAATGGCTTTTACCACTTTGGAAACAGCTTCGTCTTGACCAACTACCTTTCCTTTTATCCGGTCGGGTAGGGCGGCTAACTTGGTGCTTTCAGTTTGTGCAATTCTACTAACGGGAACACCGGTCATCATTGATACTACTTCAGCAACATTTTCTTGATCAACCGTCTCTTTGTGAAGTTTAGAATCTGCTTCCCATTGTTCTTGTTCAATCGCTAGCTCTTTTTCAAGATTTTTCTCGTCGTCTCGAAGTTTTGCTGCTTCTTCGTATTTCTGCTTTTTAACTACAGTATTTTTAAGTTCACGAACTTCTTCCAACTGCTTTTCAATTTGAAGAATTTTATCGGGCACATGAATATTTGTAATGTGTACGCGAGAACCCGCTTCATCTAAAGCATCAATTGCTTTATCTGGAAGAAAACGCTCTGTCATGTATCTATTTGTAAGCTTAACGCAAGCTTGAATAGCAGCATCAGTATAAATTACATTGTGGTGCGCTTCGTATTTGTCTTTTATATTTTGAAGAATCTCGATGGTTTCTTCAACCGTAGTTGGTTCAACCAATACTTTTTGAAAACGTCTTTCGAGCGCTCCATCTTTTTCAATATATTGACGGTATTCGTCTAAGGTTGTTGCGCCGATGCATTGTATTTCACCTCTTGCAAGCGCAGGTTTAAACATATTTGAAGCATCCAAAGATCCTGTGGCGCCACCGGCACCAACAATTGTATGAATTTCGTCAATGAAAAGAATGATGTCTTCATTTTTTTCAAGCTCGTTCATTACTGCTTTCATTCGTTCTTCGAACTGACCGCGATATTTGGTTCCAGCCACAAGGCTTGCTAAATCTAAAGTAACCACTCTTTTATCATAAAGAATTCTGGAAACTTTTCTTTGAATAATACGCAATGCCAAACCTTCGGCAATGGCAGATTTACCAACACCAGGTTCACCAATTAGTAATGGATTATTTTTCTTTCTTCTACTCAAAATTTGAGAAACACGTTGTATTTCATTTTCGCGCCCCACAACAGGATCGAGTTTTCCTTCTTCTGCCATAGCAGTAAGATCTCTTCCGAAGTTATCTAAAACAGGAGTTTTAGATTTTTTGTTCGTTTTTGCAGTGGTACCGGAAAATAAATTTTCTTTCCCAGCGTCCTCCGCCGATGTTTCATCATCATTTGGAAATGATTCGGCGCTTGGAGTGTCTATGTAATCGTCGTCATTTGTAATCATAAGTTTAAATTGGTCTTTCACCACGTCATAATCAACCTTCATTTTGTTCAACAATTTTGTAGTTGGGTCGTTTTCATTCCGAAGAATGCATAATAGTAAATGAGCAGTATTAATGGAATTACTTTGAAAAAGTTTGGCTTCCAAAAATGTGGTCTTCAGCGCTCTTTCCGCTTGGCGGGTTAGATGAAGATTCTTTTTATCATTTGTATTTGTAGTAACGCCTGGATTCGCCGGGCTCAATATTTCTACTTTTCTTCTTAAATGGTTTAAGTCAATAGCAAGCGCATTAAGTATAGTTACCGCTTTGCCACTGCCGTCTCTTAATAGACCGAGCATTAAATGCTCAGTGCCTATAAAATCGTGTCCTAATCGCAGTGCTTCTTCTTTGCTATAGGCTATTACATCTTTAACTCTTGGGGAAAAATTATCGTCCATATTTTAAATCCTCTCTTCTGTTTGGTACTAATTTAACCAAAATAGGACAAAAACTGTTCCTATTTAAAATCAATTTAGTAAAAGGACAAAATATATGCTGTAAAACAAAGAAATTGCAACTTTACTTATTAACGATTTCACCCCCTAAATTTGTTAATAAATTCGTGAATAACGTATGGCAAAAACCCCTGTTAAACCTACGAAAAAGTGTATCTTGCTCCATTAGTTTAACAACGATAAATAAACCTATTTTTTATGGCTGAAGGTGATAAAATAATCCCTATAAACATTGAAGATGAAATGAAATCTGCCTACATCGATTACTCGATGTCGGTCATAGTGTCACGTGCACTGCCAGATGTTCGCGATGGAATGAAACCTGTACATAGAAGAGTTCTCTTCGGAATGCACGAATTGGGTATAAAAGCAACAGGTGCGCATAAAAAGTCTGCGAGAATTGTGGGAGAGGTACTCGGTAAGTATCACCCACACGGAGATACATCTGTTTATGACGCAATGGTGCGTATGGCTCAGCAATGGAGCTTGCGCTATATGTTAGTTGACGGGCAAGGTAACTTTGGTTCCGTTGATGGCGATAGTCCAGCAGCGATGCGATATACGGAAGCGAGAATGCAGAAGATTTCTGAAGATATGCTTGCAGATATCGACAAAGAAACTGTAGATCATCAATTAAACTTTGACGATACTTTAAAAGAACCAACTGTTCTTCCAACACGTGTTCCAGGTCTTTTGATCAATGGTGCAAGTGGAATTGCAGTAGGTATGGCTACCAATATGCCTCCGCATAACATTACGGAAGTTATTAACGGAACCATAGCTTATATTGAAGATAACGATATAGATATAGATGGGCTAATGCAGCACATCAAAGCTCCAGATTTTCCAACAGGCGGAACTATTTACGGATACGAAGGTGTTCGCGAAGCATTTCACACAGGTCGTGGGCGCGTTGTAATGCGTGCAAAAGCGACTTTTGAAGAAGTGCAGGGGCGTGAGTGTATTATTGTTACTGAAATTCCATATCAAGTTAACAAGGCGGACATGATTAAAAAGACCGCCGATATGGTCAACGATAAAAAGATTGAAGGTATTTCCAATATCCGTGACGAAAGTGATAGAAATGGAATGCGTATCGTTTATATTTTGAAGCGCGACGCAGTTCCAAATATTGTATTAAATACCTTATATAAGTATACATCACTGCAATCTAGTTTCAGCGTTAATAATATTGCGTTGGTAAAAGGTAGACCGCAAATGTTGAATTTGAAGGAATTGATTCACTATTTTGTGGAGCACCGTCATGAAGTTGTAGTTCGTCGTACCGAATATTTACTTCGCAAAGCGGAAGAACGCGCACATATTTTAGAAGGATTAATTATTGCTTCAGATAATATAGATGAAGTTATTCGCTTAATTCGTTCTTCTTCTAATGCCGATGAAGCAAGAGAGAAATTAATTAAAGCCTTTAAACTTACTGAAATACAAGCTAAGGCAATTGTAGAAATGCGACTTCGCCAGTTAACAGGACTGGAGCAGGATAAATTACGAACTGAGTACGAAGAATTGATGAAAACAATTCAGGGTTATAGAGACATTCTTGCAAGTAAAGAGCTTAGAATGAAAATTATAACTGAAGAACTTGAAGAAATTCGCGCAAAATACGGCGATGAACGTCGTTCAGTTATTGAATATGCCGGTGGCGACGTAAGTATTACAGATTTAATTGCAGATGAGCAAGTGGTACTAACCATTTCGCACGCAGGTTATATTAAACGTACATCACTTTCAGAATATAAAACACAGAATAGAGGCGGTGTGGGGCAAAAAGCTTCAGCTACACGAAATGAAGATTTCTTAGAACATCTTTTCGTTGGTACTAATCACCAATATATGCTGTTTTTCACCCAAAAAGGAAAATGTTTCTGGATGCGGGTTTTCGAAATTCCTGAAGGAACAAGAACTTCTAAAGGAAGAGCGATTCAAAACCTTATAAATATTGAACCAGATGATAAAGTGAAAGCTTTCATTTGTACTCAAGATCTTAAGGACGAAGATTACATAAATAGTCACTATGTGATTATGGCGACTAAAAAAGGCCAGGTTAAGAAAACGCCTTTAGAGCAATATTCTAGACCGAGAACGAACGGTATAAATGCTATCACTATTCGTGAAGACGATGAATTATTAGAAGCAAAATTAACAACGGGTACCAGTCAAGTTATGCTTGCGGTACGATCTGGAAAAGCCATTCGTTTTGAAGAGGAGAAAACTAGATCGATGGGTAGAAATGCTTCGGGTGTTCGTGGAATTAGACTTGGCGACGAGAACGACGAAGTTATAGGAATGATCGCAGTTGATAAAAACGATTCAGACATCCTTGTAGTTTCTGAAAATGGTTACGGAAAACGCTCTTCAATTGAAGATTACCGAATAACCAATCGTGGTGGAAAAGGTGTGAAAACTATTAATATTACTGAAAAAACTGGTAAATTAGTAGCAATGAAGAATGTAACAGATGATGATGATTTAATGATTATCAACAAATCTGGAATTGCCATCAGAATGGCTGTATCTAATCTTCGTATTATGGGTCGAGCTACACAAGGTGTACGCTTAATAAAAGTTAGAGAAGATGATGCCATTGCTGCAGTTGCAAAAGCAATGAAGGATGAAGATGAAGAAGATATTGAAAATATTGCTGAAAACATCGACGAAAATATTGATGGCACTACTCTTGATAATGATGAAACTCAAACCGAAAATAACGAATAAACTTTAACACATGAAAACACGAATATTAATAACAGGGCTGGCTTTTGTAACTGCTATTTCATTTGGACAAAAAAAGGAAATAAAAAAAGCTGAAAAAGCAATAAAGTCTAATGAATACAGAGAAGCCTTAAACTATTTGAGCGAAGCAGAACCTATGCTTAGCGCAGCAGATAATGGTATGAAAGCGCAGTTTTATGCTGCCAGAGGTGAAGCATTACTTGGGTCCGGCGGATCAGATTTCAAAAAATTGAAAGGAGCTGCAGAAGCATTTTCTACTGCACTTTCATTAGATGCAAGCATCGAGAATCAATTATACGATCAATTACAAAATTTGAGAGCGGCATTAATAAATAGCGCGATTAAAGATCAAAATGCAGAACAATATAAAACGGCTACAAAAAAACTATATACTAGCTATATGGTAACAAAGAAGGACACTTCAGATTTGTACTTTGCCGCAGGAAATGCTGTAAATGGTTTGGATTATGACTCTGCTCTTCAGTACTACCAAATGCTTTTAGATATGAATTACAGCGGTGCAACGAAAGAATTTGTTGCAACAAGTAAAGCTACTGGTCAAGTTGAAGCTTTTGATAGTGAAAAGCTTAGAGATTTCGCAGTAAAATCTGGCGAATTTATCAAACCAGAAACTAGCGTAACAGAATCTAGAAAAGGTGAAATACTTCGTAACATGACTCTTATTTATATTGAAAGGGGTGATACCGAAAAAGCAAAAGCGCTAATTACAACTGCAAGAGCAGAAAACCCAGATGATGTTTTCTTGATGAGAGCAGATGCAGACATGAGTTATAAAATGGGTGACAATGCTCGCTATAATGAGTTAATGGAGAAAATTGTCGCTTCAGATCCTGAAAATCCTGAAATATACTTTAACCTTGGTATTAGTAATGACCAACTAGGGAATAAGGAAAAAGCAGAGGAGTACTATAACAAATCTCTTGAGCTAAGACCAGAGTACGAAGCTGCACTGATTAATCTTGCTGCCCTAAAATTATCTAATGAAGATAATATTGTTGAGCAAATGAACAACTTAGGTAATTCTTCAGCAGATAACAAAAAATATGAGGAACTTAAGAAAGAGCGTGAAAATTCATATAAAGATGCGTTGCCTTACTTAGAGAGAGCAAATACTATTAATCCAACTAATCAAAATGTTCTTAAATATTTAATGAATATTTACAGCCAAATTGGTGAAGATGCAAAGTATAAAACTGTTAAAGCAAAATTAGAAGCTTTAGAAGCTCAAGGAAATTAACCTTCCTTAGTTTAGTAAAAGACAAAACCCCTGAAATTTCAGGGGTTTTGTCTTTTTATATAATTCTTTTAATTACCCGTAGCTTATGTGTGTGGTTTCGCACGTCATAATTAAAAATACCGCTATGGTCTATTCTATCAATACGCACTTTGCCGTGGGCGTGGATGATGTAGTTGTCTTTCATAATTATCCCAACGTGTGTGATTTTGCCCTCTTCATTATCAAAAAAGGCTAAATCTCCTGGCTCACTTTCTTCAATAAAACTTAAAGCTTCTCCTTGAGTTGCCTGTTGGCTAGCATCACGCAAAAGCTTATAACCATTTAGTTTATAAACCATCTGTGTAAAGCCGCTACAGTCTATACCGAAAGGACTTTTACCACCCCATAAATACGGTGAATTTAGATAGAGTAGGGCAGTTTCAATTAAATGTTCCTTCGGAAGTATTTTTGAAACGAACTTCCCTTCAAAACGGTGTTTTAAATATTCCGAAGCTGAAACCGTGCTTCCCAAACAAATTGAAAATAACTGGTTTTCAGGTACGGTAACAAAGTCAACTAAATCTGAAGATAATCGCAATTCCTTTTTTTCGAAATCTGCATAATCTTCTTCAGCAATACTTAAAAATTGTTTGTTGTCTATCCAACCCTCATAACTATCAAAAGCAAGACGAATTCGGCTCCACTTTTTGCGGGTTTCCAGTATTTTGAAATGTTCGCCGTAAAATATCTGCGTTACCATTTCACTCGCATCGGAAGCTTCAGCTCGAAGAGGAACAATACTTAAATTACAGACACCGTAATCCATTCAGTACTTATTGATAACAGTTACGGTTATTTTTAGATTCTTTCAATTACTACTGCAGAAGCACCACCACCACCATTACAGATTGCTGCGGCACCAATTTTAGCGTCGTTTTGTTTTAGTACGTTAAGAAGTGTAATTAAAATTCGAACGCCACTACAACCAAGCGGATGGCCTAAAGAAACCGCACCCCCATTTACATTTACATTGCTATCATCAAGTCCAAGAATTTTCATATTTGCCAGACCCACAACAGCGAATGCTTCGTTGAATTCAAAATAATCTACATCTTTAATATCTAATCCCGCTTTTGCGATTGCTTTCGGAAGTGCTTTTGACGGCGATGTGGTAAACCATTTTGGCTCCTGAGCAGCATCAGCATAACTTTTAATGTAAGCTAATGGAGTTAATCTCAATTCTTTTGCTTTTGCTTCACTCATTAAAATCATTGCACCTGCACCATCATTAATTGTTGATGAATTTGCTGCGGTTACAGTTCCATCTTTTGAAAACGCTGGACGTAAAGTAGAAATCCTGTCCATTTTCACATTTTTGAACTCTTCATCTTCAGCAATTACTACTGGTTCGCCACGACGTTGTGGTACTTCAACAGAAACAACTTCTTCGTTAAATTTTCCATCTGCCCAAGCTTTTGCTGCACGTTCATAGGATTTAACTGCGAAAGCATCTTGCTCTTCACGAGAAAATTTATATTCTGTAGCGCAAAGATCTGCGCAGGTTCCCATTGCGTTGTGATCGTAAGCATCTACTAAACCATCTTTTTGCATGCCATCTATTAAGGTAGCAGGCCCAAATTTTGTTCCACTGCGCATATGCACATAATGTGGAATATTACTCATGCTCTCCATTCCGCCAGCAACTACTACATCGGCATCGCCAAGTGCGATTGCTTGAGCAGCATTCATAACTGCCTTCATTCCAGAAGCGCAAACTTTATTTATGGTTGTAGCAGGAACTGTATCAGGAATTCCGGCACCCATAGCTGCTTGGCGGGCTGGCGCTTGACCAACACCGGCCTGAACTACATTACCCATATAAACTTCCTGTACCAAGGATGGATCCAGGTTTATTTTTTCCATTGCGCCTTTTATAGCTGCGGAACCCAGTTGGGTTGCAGTAAGAGACGATAAGCCTCCCATAAAGGTTCCTATGGGGGTTCTGGCTGCGGATACTATAACTACTTTATTGCTCATGGTACTGTTTTTATATTTGAAATAAGGACTGCGAAATTACATATTTCTAACTTAAATATCAATCTTTGCAGGTATTGGTTTTGGGATAACTCGTTCCTTATTTATACCTTTACTTTAAGTTATAAATCTATGAAGAACCTTTTTTCTTTGTTCGCAAAAAATCAATCCCTTATCTACAAGGTTTTTCTTTTCATATTCTCCACATTACTAGTTATTTATTTCCTTCCGAAAGGTGGGCAGTTTAAATATAATTTCCAAAAAGGGAAACCTTGGCAGTACGAAAATCTTTATGCGCCTTTCAGTTTTACTATAAAGAAAAATGAAGATACGCTTAAAAAAGAACGAGAGGAAATTCGAGGTAATGCCATTCCATATTTTGAATATAGCAACGAGATTGAAGCTAATGTATCACAAAGTTTTAAGAGTGAGCTTAATACAAGATATATTGATAGTCTTTATAAAACACCTAAAAGTACATTAGCAAGATTAGGAGAAAATTTTATTGCGGAAGCCTATAAAAATGGAGTTACAGATGAAATTCACAATTATGATAACGACAGGCTTATCTATTTAAAAAATGGCAACGAGATTGAAGAACAGAGCTATTCACAATTATTCAAAAAGGAAAACTTAAACAACAAAGTTAGAGATCTAGTTGAAAAAAACAGTACCGAAGATGCCCAAGTACTGCTATACAATATATTAAACCAAGTTTTTATACCCAATGTAAAATTAAACACCAAACTCACTGAATCTTCCATTGAAGCCGAAATAAAGACCCTCAACCCAAACCGTGGGATTATTGAGAAAGGCGGTCGAATAATCGCAAAAGGAGAAGTGGTGGAAGGTGATAAATTCCAAATACTGAATTCGCTAAAAGCCGAATTTGACAGTCAGATTTGGAGTAAAAACAATTATTTATGGCTGTTGGTGGGCTACTCCATGCTCGTCTCATTAGTGTTTTTAATGCTTTTTCTATTTCTAAAAAACTATCGCCCATACATTTATAACAATAATACAAAGGTCACCTTCATATTTTTCAACATCTTTTTGATGGTTTTTCTAACCACCTTGGTGCTGAAAGTGCACGCAGACTACGTTTATATAGTTCCTATTTGCATCTTGCCATTAATTCTGAAAGCTTTTTTCGATCCGCGCGTTGGTCTTTTTGTACACGTTTTAACTATTCTATTGCTCGGTTTTATTGTTCCGAATAGTTTTGAATATATGTTCCTTCAGTTTATTGCTGGTATTGTAACAATTCTTACGGTTTCAGAATTGTATAAAAGGGCTAATCTCTTTATATCGGTAGGGCAAATAACCTTGATTTACATCCTTGGCTACTTCGCTTTTTTCGTAATTCAGGAAGGGAATATTCAAACAATGCAATGGCAAAATTTTCAGTATTTCATTCTTTGTGGTCTAGCAACACTTTTTGCACATCCATTGATTTATTTTTATGAAAAGATCTTCGGATTAGTTTCAGATGTATCGTTGTTAGAACTAAGTGATACCAATTCAAAATTACTGAAAGAACTTTCAAACAAAGCACCGGGAACATTTCACCACTCTTTAAATGTGGCAAATTTAGCGGAAGCTTCAGCAAACGAAATAGGCGCAAACAGTATGCTGGTTAGGGTAGGAGCCCTCTATCACGATATCGGGAAAATGTTGAATCCAACAATGTTTACAGAAAATCAGGCTAATTCAATTAACTCGCATAATGAATTGGATCCTAAAGAAAGTGCCAAAATTATTATAGACCACGTAATAAAAGGAATTGAGATAGCTAGAAAAAATAATCTTCCAGATAGAGTTATTGACTTTATTCGTACCCACCACGGTACAAGTTTGGTGTACTATTTCTATAAAAAGGAAAGAGAGCTGCAGGGCGAAGCTAACAAAGAAGATTTTATATATCCGGGCCCAATACCCTTTTCGAAAGAAACAGCGATTTTAATGATGGCTGATAGCGTTGAGGCGGCAAGTAAAAGTTTGAAAGAACCTTCTTCCACAATTATAGATGAGTTTGTTGAAAAGATAATAAACAACCAAATGGCGCAGGGTCAATTTTTGAATGCGAATATTACGTTTAAAGAAATTGAGATGATAAAGAAAGTGCTAAAGAAGAAACTGAACAACATTTACCACTTGAGAGTGGAATATCCGGAATAACATTACTGAAAACAAAAAATCCCCTAAAAAGGGGATTGAATGTGATCGCAGAAGGATTCGAACCTTCGACCGCCTGCTTAGAAGGCAGGTGCTCTATCCAGCTGAGCTATGCGACCATTAATAACAAAAAAACCGAACACAATCTGTTCGGTTTTTGTCGGGGTGGCAGGATTCGAACCTGCGGCCTCCTGCTCCCAAAGCAGGCGCGATAACCGGGCTACGCTACACCCCGTGAACAGCAAAAATATATGCTCACTGTAATTTGTAGTTTCTAAAAACTCAATAATGCGGAGAGACAGGGATTCGAACCCTGGCGACGGTTACCCGTCGACAGATTAGCAATCTGCTCCGTTACCACTCCGGCACCTCTCCAATTTAATTATGAACTTGTCATCTAAAATGCGAGTGCAAATGTATGTCTTCAAATAGAATAATGCAAACAAAAACTTGCCTTTTTTTAAGATAAATTTTAAACCGTTTCAAATCAAGTGGATGCTACCCAAAAAAAATTGAAACAAGTTAAATCTTTCTACAAATTATCATTTCTTTCTTGTTCTCCATGTTGGTAACGAAAAATAAATAGATAACTCCACCATCAGTAATTTTCCATTTCTTCCGCAGTGTTTCTACAGACTCTGGGAAATTCCTAGTTGCAATATTCGCTTTTTTAAAGGATAATGCAGCACGCATTTCAGATTTTGAATAGGGAACAACTTTTTCAATCACAAAACTTCTTCCAGGAAAATCAACAATAACTTCACTAGTGTAAAGGTGAGTGTTTTTGTTAAGCTTGCTCAATTTCAGTTTTTCAGAAACTAAATCGAATGCACCACTTTTTAAAATTGCGGCATTGGGTTCAAAAAGTATTTTTTGCGGCATACTATATTCGGCTACTGCAGAATCACTCCAGTTGAAATTAAAGGTCTCGATTCCAGACTTTGTAAAATTGATGGTTCTTATTTCGGGATTTCCGTTGATATCTTTTTTCATCAACCATAACAGTTCCTTCACTTCATTTTCAACCGCAACTATATGAATTTCTGCAACGTGTTGCAATTCATTCAAACCTACCGAAAGATCGAGCATTGGCGATGACTTTAAAAGATAAGTTTTACAATGCTCCATTATTTCTGAAATAGTATCAGGAATATTTGGCTCACAATCCTTTAAAAAAAACACTTTGCCTTTGCTATCGTGACGCCGCGAAGGATCTGCGTAAATTACATCGTAGTTATTTTTTAGAGTTGCTTGTAAGCCATCTTCGGCATGACAAACTATATTTTCTTTTCCGAAGACTTTAAAATTATGGGCTGCCAAAGCCGAAAGAGCTTCGTTTGTTTCAAAATGGTGTACTGTGTTGCATTTTTCAGCAAAGTAGAAACTATCCACCCCAAAACCGCCCGTAATATCGGCAAGTGTAATTCCGCTAATTAATGATGCTTTATAAGCTGCAGTAACTTCTGAAGAGGTTTGTTCGAGATTTAATTTCGGTGGAAATAGTATATTGAGGGTGTTGAACCAAGTAGGAAGCTTTTTTTCGGTTTTCTTCCTACTTTCAATTTGCTGTATTAATTCCTGAACGGAAACATCTTTAAACGGACTGCCTGCAAAAGCGAGTTTTGAAACCTCTCCATCAAAATTTCTAATAAATTTTTGTACTTCGCTATTTAGAAGAGATTTATTGAACAAATTTATAAATTTTTGGTCAGGCGTTTTACAATTTTATATTCCGATAGAAATTCTTTGGCAATTACTTTTATTGCGGTATATGTAGGCACGGCGAGTATCATTCCCGGAATACCAAAAACAAAACCGGCAATTAAAATTGCTAGAAATATTTCTAGTGGATGCGATCGCACACTATGCCCGAAAATTACGGGTTGCGAAATAAAATTATCAAAAATTTGTGCAATGGCATAACCTCCTGAGGCAATCAATAGCAGTGGAAGTAAACCACTTGAAAAGTCGGCACCGAGATTGTTTGATATTATTACAAAAACCATTAAAACCCAACCTATAAGCGGCCCCAAATAAGGTACAATATTTAAAAACGCACAAATAAGCGCCACTGCCACAGCATCGCGAACGTCTAAGTAGAGTAATAAAACAGAATAGAAAAGTGCAAGTATAAAAATTTGCAATAATAAACCAATAAAATATCTGGAAAGCAGCTCTTTAATTTTAATTAATATACGCTTGAATTTTGGCTCGCGATCTTCGTCTGCAAATACTAAAACAGAACGGGCAATTAAGCTTTCATCCCTCAATAAAAAGAACGAGATAAATAAGACTGAGAAAATGCCGATTATGGTGCTGGCAATGTTTCCGAAGAAGATATTTATAAAACTAGGAATAATTTCTACGTCCATATTTTGAACGTAAGTAGTCTGTTTAACCGCCTCAACCAATTGAAAATGATCTACGCCAAGATAGTCACTGGCTTGAATATTTAGCTCATTTAAATCACGCTTAACCTGTTCAAAATCAATTTGCGAAATGTTTTTTCCCTGTTCAATAATTATAGGTACAAAAACACTCAATATCAAACTAAAGGTGCAAATTATAAGAAGTAGTGTAATTACGGAGGCAAGTGTATTTCCGCATTTTAGCTTTTTGAGAAAGAAAACTACGGGTCTTCCTATTAAAGAAAGAACAAGTGCGAGACCTATGTAAAGAATTAGTGCTTGAATTTCATAGAGAAACCAAATTAATAATATAATACCAACTAGCACTGCCAATGCTTTTAAAATACCTAGGGCTATTGCTTTTGCTGTGGTCTTCACTGCGTAAATATACTATATTCCGAAACACGAAAAATCAAAGTTTTGTTAAGGAATATTAATAAAAACTTATTTTCGGGGAATCATTACTTTATTGAAAATACTTGCTTTTTTATATGCATCAAAATAAATCCAAATTGGGATTGTAATTGTAAGCGTTGCAATAAAACCAAAAATAAAAACAGTTCCGGAAAGCAATATTGCCAACCCAAGAGCTAAAAAACCAACAAATTTAGATGGTTCGGCAAAAAGTCGATTGATGTGCTTTTTTTCGAGTGTCCCGCAATGCGAACATCGATTGTTAATTTCATCTCCAACTTCTACTTGCAGCTCAAACCTGTTCGTAGCTTTTGAATTTATATAGTTTTTCTATTTGCAGGAACGGCAGTAATAACTTAATCGCATCTATTAATTTTCAAAAACGTATTTCACAATATTGGCACCCATTTGCAGTGCTTTTAATCTAACTTCTGCCGAGTCGTTGTGAACTTCTGGATTTTCCCAACCGTCGCCAAGATCGGTTTCAAATGTGTAGAGTAAAACCAATCTGTCTTCTTCAAAGATTCCAAATGCCTGTGGCCTTCCACCATCGTGTTCGTGGATTTTAGGCATTCCCTGTGGAAATTTATAAACGTAACTGAACATCGGGTAATTTGCGGGGAGTTCTTTCAATTCTTTATTCGGAAATATCTTTGTAATCTCTTTCCGAAGATATTTATCCATTCCGTAGTTATCGTCTATGTATAAAAAACCGCCGCTCACTAAATAATTCCGAAGGTTTTCAGCTTCTTCGGATGAGAAAAAAACATTTCCGTGTCCCGTCATATGAACAAAAGGATAGTCAAAAATATCTACACTTCCGGGCGTTACTGTTGCGGTCTTAGTTTTTATAGCGGTATTAATTTTTTCGTTGCAGAATTTAGCCAAATTAGGCAACGAAGTTGGATTGGCATACCAATCGCCACCGCCACCGTATTGCAACAGCGCAATTTCTTGTGCTGAAATGCTTCCGATGCCAAAAACAATCGGCACAAAAAAGAATATTGAAAAGAGTGTTTTTCGCATAGTTTCAAAAGTACAAAATAGGGTAGATAAAACTAATAGGTTTTCAAAACCCGTTAGTTTTTTTATTGTTCATTCACAAAAGCAACGCTATGGCAAGCCACGACAGCTGCCGTCTCGGTTCGCAAACGACTTTCACCTAAAGCAACAGGAATAAATCCAGATTTTTTTGCCAAATCTATTTCTTCAGTAGAAAAATCGCCTTCGGGACCAATTAATATGATTACTTTTTTATTTGGAAGAAGAATAGATTTCAACGATTTTTTATCGGTTTCTTCACAATGGGCAATACATTTTAAGCTTTCTGAAGCCTTTTCTGCATTTATGAAATCTTTTAAAGAAACGGCTTCGTTCAAAACTGGCAAATATGCTTTTAACGATTGCTTCATCGCACTTTGAAGGATTTTCTCGTAGCGTTCTGGTTTTATTACTTTCCGTTCGCTGTGGTCGCAGATTATTGGAGTGATTTCCGTGATGCCAATTTCAGTAGCTTTTTCCAGAAACCATTCGTAACGATCGTTGAGTTTTGTGGGAGCAACTGCCAAGTGAAGTTGGTAGGGCAGAGGTGGCTGTTTTTCTTCTGAGAGAATTTTCACTAAACAGCCTTTCGGATTTGCATTTGTAATTTTTGCGTCAAAAAAAGAACCTTTTCCATTAGTGATTTTAAAAGTATCGCCTTCTTTCATACGCAACACTTTTATTATGTGGCGACTTTCATCTTTATCAAAAGTTATTTCTTGCGTATTTTCAGAAATGTTTGGATTGTAAAATAGTTGCATTTAGTTCAATTTTGTTTTTGCATGCGCTATACCAATTTCAACCCATTGCTGTAATTTTTCTTCGGTATCAAAACCTTTGGTTGTTACAAAAATAAATTCCTTCATTGGTTTTCCAGTAAAATCCATTGGTTTTACAAATAATTTTTCTGTTAATTTATTCATCCTTTCTGCCGGAACCCTTACCATTAGACGCTCTTTTGTTTCGCCCACGCACATTTTTCCTTTAAAAAGAAAACAAGTTCCACCGAACATTCGCTTTTCTTCAATATCCTTTTTCCACGGATTGAGAGCAATTCGAATTCGTTTCAGTATTTCTTCGGAATTGGGATTCATATTTTCCTTTGCTTTTGTGTGCACTCTTTTCAACTTTAGTTTAATCAAACCTACAAGGTTTTGGAAACCTTGCAGGAGTAGGATTCGGCCTTTTAAAACTTCATCCGTGCCGAAGCTACCACATTATTCTCGGCAAAATTTTGAGTTTTGTATTTTAATTCACCCACAATAGCAATCATTGCTGCATTATCTGTGCAGAATTCAAATTTTGGAATGTGTATTTTCCAACCGTATTTTGCTTCAGCCTCAAGCAACGCTTTCCGAATTCCGCTATTTGCTGAAACACCACCACCAATGGCAACTTCTTTAATTCCCGTCTTTTTCACGGCATTTTTCAGCTTATCCATTAAATAATCTACGATTGTAAATTGAATGCTTGCACAAATATCTGCTATGTTTTCGGAAATAAAATCAGGGTTTTGCGCTACTTCTTTTTGAACAAAATAAAGCACCGAAGTTTTTAATCCGCTAAAACTGAAATCCATCGGAGAAACTTTTGGCTTCGGAAATTTGAAAGCTTTGGGATTACCTTTCTGAGCGTATTTATCCACCAAAGGACCGCCAGGATAGGGCAGGCCTAAAATTTTTGCGCTTTTATCAAAAGCTTCGCCCACAGCATCGTCAATGGTTTGGCCTATAATTTCCATTTCAAAATAATCGGTAACTTTTACAATCTGTGTGTGGCCACCACTAATAGTGAGTGCCAAAAATGGAAAGTTTGGAGCGATTTGCCCTTCAGCTTTAATAAAATGTGCTAAAATATGCGCTTGCATATGGTTTACATCTATCAATGGAATGCCTAATCCAAGGGCTAAAGATTTTGAAAATGAGGTGCCTACGAGTAAGGAACCCATAAGGCCAGGTCCGCGAGTAAAAGCGATGGCAGATAACTGTTTTTTATCGATATTTGCTCTTTGTAATGCTTGGTGAACTACCGGAACAATATTTTGTTGATGCGCTCGGGAGGCAAGTTCAGGCACTACACCGCCATATTGCTCGTGAATTGCCTGTGTGGCAACAACATTGCTTAATATTTCGCCGTTGTTAATAACGGCAGCGGCAGTGTCGTCGCAAGAAGATTCAATACCGAGGATGTAGCAGTTTTTTTGTGTCAAAGTAAAAATATTTATTGGTTGTAAAATTAAAACTTTAAAAGCGTATCAAAAAACTTCGGAAAATAATAGTTCGCACCTTCGTAATCATTGTATTGCTGCTCGTGCTTGTAATAATTATTTTTTCTATTCCGGCAATTCAGACAAAAGTCGCTAAAAAAGTAACCGAAAATCTCAACCAAACTTACGGTACAGATATTAACATTCTACGCTTAGGCCTCAACTGGAAAGGCGAAGTAGATATTCGTGAGGTTTACATTGCCGACCACCACAACGATACGCTTATTTACAGCAAAGAAGTACAGACCAATATAATTAGCTTTCAAAATTTAATTAACGGTAATCTTGGTTTTGGTGATATTGCACTAAATAATGCCAAACTACTTGTAAAAACTTACAAAGACGAAGAAACCGATAACCTATCTATTTTCGCTCAAAAGTTTGATACTGGAAAGCCTAGCACATCTCCCTTTTCGCTTTTTAGTAATGATGTTAAACTCACAAATAGTCGCGTAAAAATTACAAATGAAAATCTTGAAAACCCTCAGATTTTTAATCTCAGTAACGTAAACATTGTCGCTAATAATTTAGATGTTAAAGGTCCAGAGATTAAAGTTAATATTGAAAGTCTTTCCCTCACTGCCGCACGAGGTTTTGTGATTGAAGATTTACAGGCCGATTTTTCGTACTCGCTTACGAATATTACATTGAAAAATTTAAATGTAAAAACAGTCGATTCCCGCATTATAGGCGATATAGATTTAGATTATTCTAAAAATGGGATGGCAGATTTCATTAACGATGTAATAATTACAGCAAACTTGAAAGATTCTAAAATCGCAACCAACGATTTAAACGGGTTTTATAATGAATTTGGTCCAGACCAAATAATACTGATAGACACCGAGCTAAAAGGCACTCTAAATAATTTCACCGCCACCAATACCAAATTTGTTACTGGCGATACTTATTTTGAAGGCGATTATGCTTTTCAGAATATTTTAGATTTAGAAAAAGGGTACGCTATTACTGCCACCAATCATTATATGGCTACAAATTATTACGATTTAAGAAGATTTATGCCACGTGTTTTAGGCGATGTTATTCCTGTTGAATTGAAAGAATTAAATAGCTTTAGCCTTAGTGGGAATTCTTCAATAATAGAAAATGAGCTGAATACAAACAGTAATTTAGAAAGTGGAATAGGGCAAGCCAAAATTAACTTGAAAATGGGCAATATCAATAACATTGATAATGCATATTACAAAGGAAATGTGGTTCTGAAAAATTTCAATTTGGGCAAGATTGCAAACACTACTTCACTTGGAAAAATGACCGCCAACCTTGATTTTGACGGACGTGGATTCAATAAAAACACAGTGAATACCGAAATATCGGGAACTGTTTCATCTTTTAATTTTGAAGGTTATAATTATCAAAACATTGCTGTTTCTGGTAATCTTAAAAACCCGCTTTTTAACGGTGAACTTTCCATTAATGACCCCAATTTAAAACTGGAATTTAAAGGACTAATTGATGCCTCACAAGCCACAAATCAGTTAGATTTTGAAGCAAATGTAGAATATGCCGATTTAAATAAACTTAAGCTAGTTGCTCGAGATAGTATTTCCATTTTCACCGGAAAGGTTGTTGTTAATATGGATGGCAAGACAATTGACGATGTGGTAGGTACCATTAACTTCAGTCAAACTTTTTATCAAAACGAGCGCGATAACTATTACTTTGATGATTTTACTATTATATCTTCTTTTGAAAACTCAATTAGAACCATTGAAATAAACTCGCCAGATATTATAAAGGGTAGGATTACTGGTGAATTTTTAATTAAGGATATTCCTAATCTCTTTCAAAATGGAATAGCAAGTATTTATGCCAATTACATTCCGCAAGAAGTTACTACAAACCAGTACATAGATTATGAATTTGTGGTCTATAATAAAATTGTAGATGTATTTGTTCCGCAATTAAAATTAGGAGACAACACACGGATTAGAGGTTCTGTTTATTCTGATGAATCTAAATTTAAATTCGATTTCCGCTCGCCTGAAATTCTTCTTTTCAATAATTACTTAGGAAAACTAAATATTCAAGTAGATAACGATAACCCTCTATATAACACCTATATAACTGCAGATTCTCTTTACAATGGGTTTTATAATATTCAAGATTTAAATATTATAAACAAGACCTTAAACGACACGATGTATGTGCGTTCAGAATTTGCGGGAGGTCCTAAAAAAGAAGACCTTTTTAACCTTTCTCTTTACCACACTATTAATATGGCAGGTAAGTCAGTTATTGGCGTTAAAAAATCTGATATCACTTACAAAGGCAATGTTTGGTATTTAAACGAAAATAACAATCGCTTGAATAAAGTGGTTTTTGATGATAATTTTAGAGAAGTACGTATTGATTCGTTAGTGCTAAGTCATAACAACGAGCTAATACAGATGGCTGGTATACTGCGCGATTCAACATATAAAGATTTGAAAGTTCGTTTTAGCGATGTGAATATTGGTAACATTACGCCAGAAATTGATAGTCTTCGACTTAAAGGAAATGTAAATGGAAACTTTGATTTTATTCAGAGAAACGGTGCTTATTACCCCAATAGTTCAGTAACCATTGACGCCGTGGAAATTAATGAAGTACTTTTTGGAGATTTAATCTTGAAAATTGACGGAAACGAAGACCTCACTAAATACAGGATAAATACTTCGCTTACCAATAATAATGTAAAATCTATTAATGCAGTGGGAGAGATTGATGTTTCTCCTAGAAATCCACAAATACAACTCAACGTTGACTTGAATCAGTTTAATATGCAAGCATTTAGCCCTTTTGGCGCTGATGTAATTTCAGATATTCGTGGATTAATTACTGGGAATGCACGCGTTTCGGGAAGTTATAAATCGCCAGATATTTTAGGCCGTTTCACTTTAGAAAACAGCGGATTAAAAATTCCATATTTAAACACCGATTTCAACATAGAAAATAACGCTCAGATTGTTGTAACCAAAAATAAATTCGAAATTGGCCGTACCAATATTGAAGACACAAAATTTGAAACTGCGGGAATTCTTTATGGTAACGCGACACACAATAATTTTAAAGATTGGGAATTAGATTTGCATGTGGAAGCGCCAGATAGATTGGTGGTTTTAGACACACCACCAGACGAAGATGCGCTGTATTACGGAACTGCTTTTATAAGTGGAAGAGCAGACATTTTGGGACCAATAGACGAGTTAGTTATTAATGTTGAAGCCACAACCCAACGTGGAACTACTTTTAAAATTCCTATTAGTGATACCGAATCTATTGGCGATGACTCATTTGTACATTTTCTTTCACCAAAAGAAAAAGAGGCGCGCATTAATGGAGAGCCACTCGTTACAGAGGATGTGAAAGGCTTAGCACTAAACTTTGAACTTGACATTAACAAAAACGCCGAAGTAGAAGTGGTTGTGGATCAGGAAAACAATTCTACCTTAAAAGGGCGCGGTGCAGGAATACTTTTGATAGAAATAAATACCAATGGAAAATTTCAAATGTACGGCGATTTCCAAGTTTATGAAGGCGAATATGACTTTAGGTATGGTGGAATAATTCAGCGAAATATAGGCGTAGTACCAGGAGGAAACATAACTTGGGATGGCGCTCCGGAACGAGCAAATCTTAGTTTAAGTGCGGTGTATAAAACACAAGCAAATCCTTCCGTTTTGCTCGATAACCCAACAGTAAATACAAAAATACCCGTAGAAGTCTATGTAGATTTGGAAGGGGAACTTGCCCAACCAGAATTAAGTTTTAATATAGATTTTCCGCGTGTAAGTTCTACTTTAAAGAGTGAGCTGCAATACAAATTGCAAAACCAAGAACAGATGCAAAATCAAGCGTTGTTCTTATTAGCGTCTAATTCATTTGTTAGTGATAGCTACGCTGGTTCCAATGCTTTTGCGGGAACAGTTGCAGATAGAGTTTCTGGCTTGGTGAATAATCTTTTTGCCGATCAAGATGGAAAATTCCGTGTTGGTTTGGATTATTCCATAGGAAATAAGACTCCTGAACAAGAAACCTCAGATCAATTCGGGATTACGCTTTCAACACAAATAAATGAACGCATACTAATAAACGGAAAAGTTGGTGTGCCGGTGGGCGGCGCAAACGAAACTTCGGTGGCTGGTGATATTGAAGTGCAATGGTTAATTAACGAAGATGGAAGTTTACGAATGAAATTCTTTAATCGTCAGGCAGATTTGCAGTTTATTGGCGAAGACCAAATTTTTGAACAAGGTACGGGGATTTCATATTCTGTAGATTTCAATACTTTTCAAGAGCTGTACAGAAAGCTTTTTAATAAGAATGTAACTATAGATACAGAACTGCCCGTAATTCCAGACGACAACACCTATCCAGTAGATTTTAACCCACAGGGCACAAAGATTGAGGAAGAAGGAGAGTAGGGACGTGGAGTGGCTTAAATAGTATGTCTGTGATTACACTAAAGCTGCCAAAAATAATTTCATCAAAATATTTCGGAATCAATTCTTTTATTTTTTTTGCTCGGCTTTTGAACCGTATAATCGCTCGGCTAAAGTTTCATCCAAAACAAATGGATTTGCTTTTCCCGACTGATAGTTTGCTATGAGATGAGTTCGTTTTAACTCCAATTCATCAACAGGATCCTGTTTATGCCACGCTAATAAAGTTGTTAGTTGTAATTCGAAAAATGAATCGTCAGCCAAATCGGCTTCTTCTTGGTACATTGTATAAAAGTAAAAAACCGCGCGCGCAACGTTACCTTTAAAACTGTCTTGAGGTTCAAATTTTTCATTTCCTTCTTTAGCACAAATAGATTCAATTTCGTCTGGTTTCGATTTGTACTTTTCATTTGCACTATACCAAACGTCGCATTCTTCTGCTTTTACTTCGCCAAAAGGATGATTATATCTTGAAACATTAACGCCTAAGCGCACTGGAAACAGGTGATGCATGTCGCTCTTAGCGTTTCCATCGTGAGCCCCTTTACTTTTAGGAAAGCTATGTTCTGCGATTATACTGTTGAATAAATTCAACTTCATCAACTTCAAAATAGGGTTTTCTTCGGTGTGTAAAAGCGGTAATTTATAACCCGTATACATACAACTCACGGTATCGTTTACATTATAAATTTGAGTATACATAACTTCTCTCGCCTCGTCATAGCTTAATACTTGCTTTGGCTTATAATTTTCAACTAAGTTGTGTATGGGAATAATTTCATCGGAATAAACCGTGCTTTTTACACCACATTTTACCTTTTCCGAAACTATCGTATCAGAAGTCGAATAAATGAAAACTTCAGGATTACGTACTGCAGATTGCGCCGTATTTCCGTAGAAAAGGAGTAAAATAATTACAACGGAAAATCTAAAAATGGTTTTCTTTTTCTTCAAATTACAATTTTAAAATACTTTTAAAAGCTCATCTAACTTTGATGGACCTTCAAGTTTTTTCTTTTTTAAGCTTTTTTTCATTTCAACAGTAACCTGATCTAAGATTGCATAAAATTGGCGCATCATAAATTCAAGCTCCTCTTTTCTTGTTGCCATTGATGGTCGCTCATCTACAGAATATCTTTTTAATAAGGCGTCAATATCTTTTATTTCTTGGGTTCTAAGTTGCGTTACATCATCAAATTTTATGTTGTGTTTTGCTTCAACAACAATCTTTTTTGCCTCTAGTTCTTCGAAAATCTTTTTATATGCTGCAACTAATTCTGGCGCATCTTTTATGAAAACTCCATTGTTGGTATCCATCATATAACTTCTAAATTCAGCATTTGCCGAACCTATATAAATATCATCACCAAAAATTATCACTTTCGTGTGAAGCGAAAACGAACTCGCTCCTTTAACGCCACTTTCACTTGGAAAATTGTCTGCTACTTCTTGTGTTAATCTATCCTTGTTGTATTCGAAGTATTCAAATCTATCTGAATCAAATTCTTTATTATTCTGAAGAAGATACTGCATTTGCCTTCTTCCTATAAAATTGATGGGTGTTAAATCTGTAGTGCCGATTGAATTCGTGTAAATTTTTAGTTTAATGTTTGGGCAAATATTCTTGCTCATAAGTCTATTCATTTCGTGGACAACGCCTTCTGTGGGCGAAAAATATCCTTGGTGAATAATAACTTCCACAGGTTCATTGGTTAAATTACTCTTCGCACAGGCATCCTCAAAAGCATCTTCCCAGACTTTTTGAATCATCTTACCGTGTTCAATTTCCTTGCCATAATCTGAACCAAATTTTCTGTTTTTCAAATTTCCGCGCTTAGTAATACTTAAATTGAAGGGTACATTTTGAACATAAAACATTTCTTGATTCGTCATAGGAATTACGTTCACAGTATGTAAAGTGTTACTAAACCTAGTGTTTTGAACATATCCGTTATTCGAATCGAAAAGCATATCCAAACTCGTCCAGGCTTTTCCATTTGTAGTTTTACTCACGTAATTGTCCTGATAAGATTTTAAATAATTTTCATATTTAGTTCCCCATTCTTGTTGTTTTTCAGCAACTAATGCTTCAGTTCCAGAATTTAATAATTGCACAAATATTTGAAGAGCGCAGCCTTGTTTTTCCAAATCGTTTAGATTTTCTGGACAGGCAGCTTCCGCCATTTGTGTCGCTTTATTAATTAAGTATAAATACCGAATCGGGGCGTGCTTTTCTATGTCGGAAGTTGTAGCCACCATTTTGGTATAATTCCAAAGTTCATCGTAACTTATTTGCAAAATGTTGCCGCCTTTTTCGTCTAATTCAAGAAAAACATCGGTATCCATAAAAATGTATTTCTTTTCCAAATCATTTGGATGCATATGGTATGCGTTTGCACAATTTCTGCCGCCTAATTGCGCCACCTCTTTGTCTGCTAAAATTAATTTATGGTGACTATAATCTGTTACATAATCCATTTCGTTATTAGCCATCATAGCACTGCCATCCAAGTCTTTAGGTGAAAAAGGCAAGATAGTTTCCAAACCATTTAAAAAGGGTTTTAATTGTTCCCCAAAGAATAAACCCATTATAGAAAGTTGAATCTTAGCTCCAATTTTCTCTGCATTGTTTCCCGTTTTAGCAGTCCAATACAATTTCATAACCTTCTTTAAATTCTCTTTTGTTTCTGGCGTTATTGTTGGAGTTGCGGTAGTACTTTCTGCCATCGTTTGCAATTCTCTGGCGTACCCTAATTGCGTTCCAAATAAGATTCCATTTGGGTCTTTTGAATAAAATCCGGCTAAAAATATTTTAGCCTCTAAACTCATTTCATCTTCGGCTTCACTTAATAATAAGCCGTTGTATTTTTTTAAATAAATCGATTTTTCTTCGGCGCAGTTTGGCGTAGTTTCCTGAACTCCAATTTTCTCGCCAGCGCAACCAATCGTCATAAATTCAGCGAATTTAATAACAGAAACGGCGGGACGATTGTAAAAACGGACTTCAATTTGCTGAATGCCATTTGGCTGTTGATTCTCCATCCATCTAAAGAAATCGAGGTTTTTATAATTCCATTGATAATCGATTAAAATCTTCACTCGGAAATCTTTATCGGCTTTTATCTTTTCCAGAATGGAATAAGTCATATAAGCCGTAGTTTCATCTAAATCATAGATATAATAAATAAGGAGCAACTCTTTTTTCGCATTCTTAATTATATCAATTTTTGAAGCAAAAGCGAGGTCGTTATCTTTTAGAACGAAGGCCTTTTCTGCATTAAAAGAATTATTTAATAAATAATCTGGCGTAACAGTAAGTGGCGAAGTTAGGAGTAACTTTTTGCTACAACTAGAAACCAATAATGCCATTAAAAAGAAAAGTATAAATCTATAATATGAAGCTGGCTGGTTGAGAGTTATTTTTCTTCGCATACGATAGTTTTTTTGACAATTAAAAAACGGAAGTTTGGCAATTAATGAGTCAAAAACGCTGCTGTGTAAATGCTTGTCGAAAAGAAGACATGTCATTACTGAGCGCAAAGTTGCAAACTTCATATTCAAAAAAATTGAGGAGAATCAAATATAGCTAAATAGACTTATACTTTGATGAATTGATTCTTGAAAATAATTAAAGTAAAGCAACGGAACAATCGTAACTTCAGACGATTATAATTGTACTGTGCGTTTAAACCGCCGGAAGAAAAGACAGATGAAGTCGAGGAGTGGTATTGTCCGTCGTGCGTGGGTTAACGCTGAATTATTCTAAATAAATATTTTCCAAATTCTAAAAAACGATACAATTGTTGCAACTGATAGAATTAATTGGTTCCGAAATAATTACAGTGAAGCAATCACCGAAATCTCAACATTTACAAATTTGGGAAGGTTTGCTACTTCTACCGTTTCGCGAGCAGGAGCTGTAGCCTCATTGAAATATGTTGCATACACTTCATTAATCGCTGCAAAATTATGCATATCACTAATAAAGATTGAGGATTTTAGCACGTTTTCAAAAGTCATTCCTGCTTCTGTAAGGATTGCTTTTAAGTTCTCCATAACCAATTTAGTTTCACTTTTTATATCGTCAATTACCAAATTGCCAGTTTTTGGATCAATAGCTATTTGCCCAGAAGTGTAAAGCATATTTCCGTTAAGGACTGCCTGATTGTATGGTCCAATAGGAGCTGGAGCATTTTTGGTTGTGATTATAGTTTTCATATTTTTTTGTTTTGAAGTTTTGAAACTTAAAGTCCCTTATCGCTTTCTCTACGTTTGTCGTATTTAATATCGCTTAACATAGAAGATTTAATTCCAATAAAGAAATACCAAGCCGTATTAATGCTTCCGATTGGCGTCCAGTTAAAGCTCATTTGCCAACTTTCTAAATCGCGCTGGAAACGGAATTGCGTAAGTGTTACTCCTTTATTTTTAAAATCGTAACCCGAAGAAACACCGACTGTCCATCGTGGCGCTAGTTCCAGATTAGTGCTCATCATAAACGACTGACTAGAGATTTCATTTTGTCGCTGACTATTACCATAGGTTACAGTGTATGCAAAACGCATATCCCACGGAATGGTGTAATTATACCATTCTACATTAGTTTTGTCAACGTCATCTTCCTCGTCTTCTTTGTAAATCTGTCCGTCGTAAATATCTGTAGATTCTCCAAAAAGATCATCGGGACGACCACCGTTTCGAAAGGTTTCGTTGTCTGTTCTATCTAAATTTTTATCGGTGCTACCATCAAAATCCTTGCTTGAGAAGGAATAGTTAATACTCACATTGGCATTGGTTAATCTGAAAAGACTTCCGCCGTTATCAATATTGAAAACATCAATCTTTTGATTATTATTATCTAAAGCATACGGATCTAAACTTCCGCTGAAGTTGAAATCTAATTTAGGAATAATCGGAATGCTTCCCGTAAACTGCAACGGGCTCCATTGTAAAGAATCGCCGGCGAGATTATATGCTGTAGAAAAGTTTAAGTTGTTTAATAAAGTTATTTTTTTAGGCTCTAAAGCAGTTGTGTCGCGATCGCGCATTTTAGCTTCAAAAGTATTACTAAGTGAAAGGCCAATACTACTAGAATATACTTTGCCAGGCGCACCGTAGAGTGTGTTTTCGAATCTCGAATATGATACTACTTGTGCAGCTTCATCGGCAGTTTCTGGAATGATAAATTCATCGTAATATCTATCAAATGCAGGGTTAATGTTATAACTAATAGAAGGACGAACCACATGGCGCAGCGCTTGTATTTTATTATCTTTTCCGAAGTTGAAAAGACCGTAAAGCGTGGTTCCTAAACTGGTAGAAAAATTATAGGTTCGGTAACTTTCAAAGCCGGCCACAGTATCTTTAACAATACCACCCAATCCATCGTCAAGGGTCGAGTCATAATATTGACGCGTACTTTTTAATACCCACGTTTCGCGATAGTTTGTACCTGTCGAAGCGCTTAAATATTTAAGAATTTTAAAGTTTGTTGTAACTGGAATATTGTGTTGCGCGCCAATTTGTGCATCGTTAAACATTTCTGGTTTAAAGAAAAGCGAATCTGTAGTTAGTATTCTATTTTCGGCAGTTACATCGTACTGAAAATTTATGTTTTCAATGATGCCTTCTTTAGTGCCGTCTTTTGGAGCAAACGGATAAATTCTGGAAACACTTGCATTCATATTTGGTAAAGACATAGAAATTTCCTCAGTATTGGTATTCTGTGAATGCGTAGCGGCCACCGATAGATTTACTTGCGGTTCGCCTTCAAAGGTTTTGGAATAGGAAATAGAAGAACTCAAAGTGTTTACCAAAGCACTAGCATTGTTGGTCTGGTTAATGGATTCGGTGAAATATTGACTACTACCAATATTCACCGAAGCAGAAAAACGAGAGTTCGGGCTGCTTTTTGTGTCTTGCGAATGCGACCAACGTATGTTATAGATGCTGCTTTCGCTAAAATCTGGAAATCCTCTTTCTTCCTGTACTAGTTTTTCAAACCTCGCACTTAAATTCCCTCTAAATTTATAACGAAGCGAATAAGCCGTTTCTCCGCGAAGCGCATAACTTCCATTCGTGTAATAATCGCCTAACAGACTTAAGTCTAAATAATCGTTTATTGCAAAGTAGTAACCACCATTCTGAAAAAAGAAACCCCGACTGTTATTATCACCAAAAGAGGGGATAATAAACCCGGAAGTTCGGTCTTCGGTTAAAGGAAAATATGCAAATGGTAAACCAATCGGCGTAGGTACATCTGCGATGTACATATTTGTTAAGCCAGTAACTATCTTCTTTTTAGGGACAAACTTTGCCTTTCGAGTATAAAAATAATATTCGGGATCGTCAATATTTTTTGAAGTGGTAAATTTCACATTTCGTAAATAGACTACGGAATCGTTTACTTTTTTGGTGACTTCTGCAATTACTTTAAAACCATTTTGTTCGGTTCGGCTATTGTAAACCAGTGCTTTTTTCGAATCAAAATTATATCTAATGGAGTCTGGTTCCACTTTATTATTAGCCTGAACAAAAATAGGGCGCTGGCTGTAAACCCCAGCACTATCTATTCCTTTTGCGTAAACTTCGTTTTTGTTGTAATCTAGAATTATCAAACCCGCATCAATACGCATATCACCATAAATTATATATGCTTTATTATACATATATACTTTGTTTTCCTTTCGGTTTAGCAAAACGTAATCTTCGCCGTAATAATCTACAATAGCGGTCAAAGTTTCTTTGGGAGGCTTAATAGAATCGGTTTTTATAGTATCCTGTGCCTGTTCAGTAATTTCATCAATAACAGGTTTTAGGTTTACAGAAAGAGTATCCTCCTTAGTTACTTTCGGAATATTGGTTTCATTCTTTGGGGGAATGTCTTGTGCATGCAAAACAGTGCTGCAAAGGAGCAGGAATGTTAAGAAGATTGTTAAGTAATGATCTTTTGTCTGCAATGCGCTGGTACTATTATTTTGTAGATTTGGCTCAATATTTGAAACGGTCAAAAATAAACATATTTTTTCGGGTACGTTTTTTAAATTGAATTTTTTGGAAAAAGAAAATTCAACTGAAAAGAACAACGAAATATGACTAAAATGAATCATATCAAAAATGAATCCAGAGTACAGATGAATATGAAAAAATTAGTTATTCGTTAATAGTCACCATTATAAATCGATTTGTATGAATCATGGACTGCTAAGAGCAGTCATAGTTTAAAAGTAAGAGCAAGCGGTGTTGAGTTAAACCGCTAAATATTTAAAATAATCAATAATAACAATCGTTAACATTTATATGCACACTAAACTTTTCACTTCTTTTTTAATAGTTATAGCATTAACATTTTTTTCTTTCGCTGAATCTGCGACGGAAAAACCCATCAAACCGTTTGTTGTTGTTTTGGATGCTGGTCACGGTGGCCATGACCACGGAAACAAAGGGAATGGATACAAAGAATCCGAAATATCTCTAAATATTGTTTTAAAAGTGGGAGCAGAGCTAGAAAAGCTTCCAAATGTAAAAGTAATCTACACGCGTAAAACCGATATATTTATTGAATTGCGTGAACGCGCTGCAATAGCAAACAAGGCAGATGCCGATCTTTTTGTATCTGTACACTGTAACGCTCATAATTCTGATGCTTCTGGCGCTGAGACCTTCGTTTTAGGACTGCACAAAACACAAGCGAATTTTGAGGTAGCTAAAAAAGAAAACGAAGTAATTTATTTAGAAGAAAACTATCATGAAAAATATGGCGGATTTGATCCTAATGCCCCAGAATCTCTGATAGGAATGGTTTTGATGCAGGAAGAATATTTAGATCAAAGTATATTACTTGCAAGTCTGGTTCAAAATAATGTAATTAATAATTTAAAAAGAAAAGATAGAAGTGTGAAACAGGCAGGTTTTTGGGTGCTTCACAATACCTATATGCCGAGTGTTCTAATTGAAACCGGATTTCTTACCAATAAAAGTGAAGGTGCATATTTAGATTCAGAGAAGGGACAGTTTGAAATGTCTCGTGAAATAGGAAATGCCATAAAATCATACATCAGTAGTCTTTCAGTAGCTACAGAAAAAATAAAAGATCCCGAAATAGAACAAATACAAGTTGAAAAAACTATTGAAAATACCAAGGAAGCCGTTTACGAGGGTGTAACTTTCAAAGTGCAATTGGCTGCTAGTAGCAGAAAACTGGATTTGAAGCCCAATAATTTCAAAGGCCTAAAAGATGTAACTCGCGAAAAAGAGGATGGACTTTTTAAATATTATTACGGTGAATCTTCAGACTACAATAAAATTCAGGTAATGAAAACCTTTGTACAACAAAAAGGATATCCCTCAGCCTACGTTGTGGCTTTTAAAAAAGGTAAAAAAGTTAATCTACCAGAAGTGTTAAAATCGAAAGCCAATTAGTGTGCATTCTTTATATTTATGCTTTAAATTTGCTCATCATCTAAAACTATACACTTGAGACTATCGAAAGAAGTTAAAACTGGAATCCTCGCCATTGGAGCTATATTGCTGTTAATCTTTGGATACAGCTTTTTGAAAGGCACAAATTTGCTTGATAAAAACCGCGAATTTTATGTAAAATACGACAACGTAGAAGGTTTGGCGCAAGCAGCCCCTGTAACTATTAATGGACTTACCGTTGGAAAGGTTCAAAATATAACTTTTGCCAACTCAAAAGGAGGTTTGGTAGTAAAGTTTACAGTCGAGGAAGATTTCGATTTTTCCAAAAACAGTATTGTACGTATTTATAGCACTGGGTTAATTGGAGGAAAATCTTTAGGTATTTTTCCGCAATACGACAATAATATTGCTAAAAGTGGCGACACGCTTCGTGGCGATGTAGAAGACGGTATGCTTACCGCCGTTACAAAAGCATTGGGACCTTTAGAGAAAAAAGTGAATAATACATTGGCTACAGTTGATACATTATTATTAAGTATTAACGCTATAGTAGATGAAGAAACACGTCGTAATTTGCAACAAGCAATTGTAAACTTAAATACAACTCTTAATTCATTTGCGGGCGTTTCAGAAAACTTGAATAAAGTGCTCGCTAACAATACCGGTAAATTAGACAATACCTTTACTAATCTAGATAAAACGGCAAGTAACCTTTCCCAACTTACAGATTCATTATCGCAACTTGAAACTGGCAGATTGGTTACAGATTTGCAGAGTGTTGTAGATAAAATGGATAAAATTGTTACAGGCGTTGAAAATGGCAATGGATCCATGGGTAAGCTTTTAAAAGACGACAAACTTTACGAAAATTTAGAAGGAGCCTCAAGACAACTTGAGCAATTAGTACAAGATTTTAAACTTAATCCAAAACGCTATGTACATATTTCAGTGTTTGGGAAAAAGAACAAAGAATACGAAGCGCCAGCCAATCCAGACGAATAAACCATCATGCAATACATTCCAAATATATTATTTCTAATAGTCTTTTTAGCAGGTATTGGTTTTTTTACAATCAACATCCGCAAAATTATACGCAACATTAAATTGGGGCATCAAGTTGATGCATCAGACCATACCGGACAAAGGTGGAGCAACGTAATTCGAATTGCTTTGGGCCAATCTAAAATGGTGGTTCGTCCTATTTCGGGAATGTTACATATAATCGTTTATGTAGGTTTTATCATCATCAATATTGAGGTGTTAGAAATTATTATAGACGGTATTTTTGGTACGCATAGAATCTTTTCATCATTAGGAAGTTTTTATGGCTTCTTAATTGGTTTCTTTGAAATATTAGCGCTTTTAGTTTTCGTATCTGTAATAGTATTTTGGCTTCGTAGAAACGCTTTAAAATTGCAACGTTTTTGGAAACCTGAAATGAAAGGATGGCCAAAAAACGACGGAAATATTATCCTTTATTTCGAAATGGTTTTGATGGGACTTTTCCTATTAATGAACGCCACAGATATTCACTTCCAGGAAATGAACAACGGTAACGTAGTTTCACAGTATATTGCTGGACTATTTAGTGGCACTCCCGAAGCTACACTTCATATAATTGAACGTACCGCTTGGTGGTTTCATATCGTGGGAATACTTGCATTTCTTAATTACCTATACTTTTCGAAGCATCTTCATATTTTATTAGCATTTCCGAATGTTTACTTCGGAAAAGTGGTGCCTAAAGGAAAATTTAAAAACCTAGAATCGGTTACTAATGAGGTGAAAATGATGATGGATCCAAGTGTAGATCCATTTGCAGCACCGGCTGAAGGAGCAACCGAAGCTCCTGCAAAATTTGGTGCGAGCGATGTAATGGATTTAAACAGAATTCAATTACTGAACGCTTATACTTGTACTGAATGTGGCCGTTGCACAGACGAATGTCCTGCAAACAAAACCGGGAAAAAACTTTCGCCTCGAAAAATAATGATGGACACCCGTGACCGTCTAGAAGAAGTAGGAAAAAACATTGACAAAAACGGCGAATTTAAGCCAGACGGAAAACAACTGCTCGACGATTACATTACGCGCGAAGAACTTTGGGCTTGTACAACCTGTAACGCCTGCGTAGAGGCTTGTCCCGTAAGTATTGATCCATTGAGTATTATTATGGATATGCGTCAATATTTGGTTATGGAGCAATCTGCAGCACCAACCGAGCTGAATGTAGCGATGACCAATATAGAAAACAACGGCGCCCCTTGGCCTTATAACCAAATGGACCGATTGAATTGGAAAGATGAAAATTGATTAAATAGCCATCAGTTTCGAAAGTATTCGTGAATTCGTGGTAAAAAAGATTTATATGAAAAAGGAAGACGTAGAAAAAATGCTGCACGAAAAAGTTGAAAAAGGCGAACACATTAGCCCGATTCTTCCCGAAGGAATAAAAAATTATTTAATAGATATTGACGGTACCATTACTGAAGATATTCCGAATGAAGAGCCTGAAAGAATGGCAACTTGTAAACCATTTCCAGATGCCTTAAAAACCTTAAACAAATGGTATGATGAAGGTCACATTATTTGTTTTTTCACTTCTCGTACGGAGATGCATCGCGAAGTAACCGAAACGTGGCTTAACAAGCACGGTTTTAAATACCACAGCATGCTGATGGGAAAACCTCGTGGCGGAAACTATCATTGGGTAGATAACCATTTAGTGAAAGCAACTCGCTACAAAGGTAAATTCACCGATTTAGTAGAAAAAGAGGTGACTATTAAAGTATTTAAAGACTGATTTCAGTTAATAGAAAAAAGTTAATAGTAATTAGCGTCCGAGCAATTTACTACTAACAACAAACAATTAACATTAAACACATGAGTGAACCAATAAAAGTCCCAACAATGGCCGAATACGCGGCACAAGGCAAACTGCCCGAAGTGCTGTTTTTCGTGGGATGCGCAGGAAGTTTTGACGACCGCGCAAAAAAAATAACTAAAGCTTTCGTAAAGTTGCTTAATAAAGCAAATATAGATTTTGCGGTTTTAGGAACCGAAGAAAGTTGCAATGGCGACCCAGCTAAAAGAGCAGGAAATGAATTCTTGTTCCAAATGCAAGCCATGACCAATATTGAAGTTTTAAATGGTTACGGAATAACAAAAATAGTAACCACTTGTCCGCATTGTTTTAATACAATTGGGAATGAATATCCTGAACTCGGCGGAAAGTATGAAGTTATGCACCACACTCAATTTTTAAAATCTCTTTTAGCAGAAGGAAGATTGAAAGTTGAGGGAGGAAAATTTAAAGGAAAGAAAATAACTTTCCACGATCCGTGTTATTTAGGTAGAGCTAATAACGAATATGAAGCTCCAAGAAATCTACTTGAAAAATTGGAAGTAGAACTCGTGGAGATGAAACGAAACAAACAACGCGGTATGTGCTGTGGCGCGGGTGGCGCACAAATGTTTAAAGAACCCGAACCAGGCGATAAAGATGTGAACGTAGAACGTACCGAACAAGCAATGGAAACTTCAGCAGATATAATCGCTACTGGTTGTCCGTTTTGTATGGTAATGATGACCGATGGCGTAAAAGCCAAAAATGCCGAAAACAACGTGCAAGTGATGGACGTTGCAGAAATGATTGCAAATGCAGAAGATTTATAAATAATGTTGACAGACTTTACAAACCTGCCAGATGATTCAAGAATTTGGGTTTATCAGGCCAATAGAAAATTAAGCGACGATGAAGTTGCTGAAATCACCGAACTTACAACAGATTTCTTAACCAAATGGACCGCCCACGGTGCAGATTTAGAAGCGGCTGTAGAAATGAAATACAATCGTTTTATTGTACTCGGACTTAACCAAGAAAATGCTTCGGCATCTGGCTGTAGTATTGATGCTTCGGTACATTTTATTCAGTCTCTTCAAGAAAAATTCGATGTAGACTTACTCGATAAGATGAACGTTACCTTTTATTCGGGAGACTATATTGCATACAAACCTTTGGCCGATTTCAGAAAAATGGCAAAAGATAAATCTGTATCAAAAAACACGGTTGTTTTTAACAATCTTGTAAATACAAAAGCCGAATATCTTGAAAATTGGGAAGTTCCCGCTCACGAAAGCTGGCACAGTAGATTTTTATCATAAAAGGATAGTTACTTATGAAGAATTTATTGATCACCCTCGTTTTTGTATTGCTCTCTTTTTCTGCTTTTTCGCAAGATAGAAATCCGTTGATTGTAAAAAAGGATTTTCAAAATCAAAAAAAATGGGTCGATAGCATCTACGATAAAATGACTTTGGAAGAAAAAATGGGCCAACTCTTTATGGTCGATATTTTTTCTAGCGATCCCAAAGCAAAGACCGATAAGATTAAAGACTTAATAACCAATTATCATATTGGCGGAGTTATCTTTTCTAAAGGTGGACCAGTGCGTCAAGCTAAGCTGAACAATGAATTTCAATCACTAGCAAAAGTTCCGCTAATGATTGGTATGGACGCAGAATGGGGGTTGGCAATGCGACTAGATTCTACGTATGCTTTTCCGTGGAATATGACTTTAGGCGCAATAACCGACAATAAAATTGTTGAAAAAATTGGACGTAGAATTGGCGAACAGTCCAAACGTTTGGGAGTTCACATTAACTTTGCACCCGTTGTAGATATAAATACAAACCCAAAAAACCCAATTATCGGGAATCGTTCTTTTGGTGAAGACAAAGAAAACGTTACCGAAAAGGCACTTTCGTTTATGAAAGGGATGCAAAGTGCGGGCATTATGGGCAGCGCCAAACATTTCCCGGGTCACGGAGATACAGATAGCGACAGCCACAAAACACTACCCACAATTGATTTTTCGAGAGAGCGCTTGGATACTTTGGAACTGTACCCTTACAAAAGATTGATAAATGAAGGTCTTAATAGTGTGATGGTTGCACATTTAAACGTTCCCGCATTGGAGATTCAGATGAATTATCCCTCTTCACTTTCATCAAAAGTTGTAACAGATTTGCTTAAAAATGAGCTTGGTTTCAATGGTCTCATTTTTACAGATGCCTTGAATATGAAGGGCGCTTCAAATTTTAAAAAACCTGGTGAGATTGAACTCGCTGCATTCCTTGCAGGAAATGATGTTTTATTGATTCCAGAAGATGTGCCAAAAGCAATGGAGTATCTTATAAATGCTTATAACGCAGAAGTAATAACTGAAAAACGATTGGCTTATTCTATTAAGAAAATACTGTATGCGAAGTATAAAGTTGGTTTAAATCATTACAAACCCGTAAACAAGCACTATTTAATCGAAGATTTAAATTCTGTAAACGATGATGCGCTTTACGAAGAGGCAATGGACAATGCGCTAACGGTGATTAAAAACAAACGCGCCATTCTGCCCATAAAAGATCTTCAAGAAAAAAAGATTGCATATGTAAATTTTGGAGACGCTTCCGGAGAGGTTTTCCTTAATGAATTGAAAAAATATAATGAAGTAGATTGGGTAAAAGCAAGTAGTCTCGATGATTATGTTCAAAAATTGAAAGCGTATAATTATGTAATTATTGGGTTTCATAAAAGTAACGAGAACCCTTGGAAAAGATTTGAATTCTCCGAAAATGAACTCGTTTGGCTTTATGAAATTGCACGCACAAATACAGTCATTTTAGATGTTTTTGCGAGACCGTACGCAATGCTCGATCTAAAAACAACTGCCAATTTTGAAGGCGTTGTAATGTCTTATCAAAATAGTGAAATCTCTCAAAAGCTTTCAGCCCAACTTATTTTCGGTGCGCGTGAAGCAAAAGGTGAACTTCCAGTTTCTTTAGGTGAAGATTTTCCTTTAAATACTAGTTTTAAAACAAAATCCCTACGTAGACTTCAATACGGAACTCCCGAAAGCGTTGGGGTTAATAGCTATAAATTAAGAAAGATAGATTCTCTTGTCAACTTAGGAATTAGGCAAGGAATGTTTCCCGGAGCACAAGTTATGGTTGCTCGAAAAGGAAAGGTAATTTATCAAAAGAGTTTTGGATATAATGAATACGACAAGAAAATTGCTGTAACAGATACAACTATTTACGACTTGGCTTCACTAACAAAAATTACAGCGTCGCTACCACTTGTAATGGAACTTGTGGATAAAAAGGAATTGAGTATAAACACCAAGCTTTCTGAAATGCTTCCGGAGTATAAAAACTCCAATAAAGCAAATGTTACTTTAAAGGAAATGCTTTCGCACTATGCGCGTTTTAAGGCTTGGATTCCGTTTTACCGCAATACAATGAATGCTCAGAAAACAGCTATGTCTTCTGCATATTATTCAGACATTCCAGATAAAGATTTCAATATACAGGTGGCAGAAAAACTTTATATGCGCAGGGATTATATGGATACCATATATAAAACAATTCGCGATAGCGACTTAAATTCCCAATTAGAATATAAATATAGCGATTTACCTTATTATATTTTGAAAAAATATTTCGAACTCAAATATAATAAGCCAATGGATATGATAGTTCAGGAGAACATTTATGAATCTTTAGGCGCTAATTATACCACGTATTTGCCATTGCAAAAATTCTCAAAAGATAATATTCCGCCAACTGAGCAGGATGATGTTTTCAGAAAACAGAAAGTTCAAGGTTATGTTCACGACCAAGGTGCGGCTATGCTTGGTGGCGTAAGTGGTCACGCGGGTTTGTTCAGTAATTCTAATGACGTCGCAAAAATAATGCAAATGTATCTTTGGAAAGGATTTTACGGCGGCACGCGTTATTTTAATCCTGATATTCTAGACCTTTTCAACACTTGCTATTATTGCGACAAAAACGTACGAAGAGGTGTGGGGTTTGATAAACCACAATTGGGTACTTCGGGACCAACTTGTGGCTGTGTATCTATGACAAGTTTTGGACACAGCGGCTTCACTGGGACATTAGCTTGGGCAGATCCAGAAGAAGAAATTGTTTATGTTTTTCTATCGAACAGAACTTTTCCTGATGCAGAAAACCGAAAGTTAATAAGAAGTGATTTGCGTAGTAAAATTCAGGAAGCCATTTATGAAGCAATTGATTATTAAAAATATATAGAAGAGAGCCAGAACCGCTTCGCTACAATACATACGACTAACTTTGATTGAATTGAAATAATATAAACTAAGCAAAGAATCGTCCTGTTTCCCTTTAGTCGTGGTTCGTGGGTCGAAAAAAAACAATTATGAAAATAGCAATAGTATGTTATCCAACCTTCGGGGGGAGCGGAGTAGTAGCCACAGAGCTAGGTTTAGCGCTTGCTGAGCAAGGACACGAGATACATTTTATTACGTACAAACAACCTGTTCGCTTAGAGTTGCTTTCCAAAAACATTCACTTTCATGAAGTTTCTGTCCCGGTCTATCCGCTATTTCATTATCAACCTTACGAGCTAGCACTTTCCAGTAAATTAGTAGATATGGTGAAGCTTCACAAAATTGAAGTGCTTCACGTACATTACGCCATTCCACACGCTTATGCAGGTTATATGGCGAAGAAAATGCTGGAAGAAGACAATATTTTTATTCCCATGGTAACCACCCTTCACGGAACAGATATTACGTTAGTAGGTAACCATCCGTTTTATAAACCAGCAGTTACTTTCAGCATAAATAATAGCGATGTTGTAACTTCTGTTTCAAAAAGTTTAAAGGAAGATACCTTGCATCTTTTCAATATTAAAAAAGAAATTCATGTTGTACCTAATTTTATCGATATTCCGAAGAAAATAAACCCTTATACAGACTGCCAACGCGATTTAATGGCGGCGCCAGATGAGCGTATAATTACGCATGTAAGTAATCTTCGACCTGTAAAACGTGTTAGGGATGTAATTGAGATTTTTGATCGAATTCAACAAAAAATTCCTGCCAAATTAATTATTGTTGGAGAAGGCCCCGAACGTGAAGCCTCTGAAGATCTATGTGCAAAATTGGGAATTGAAGAAAAAGTACTATTCTTAGGAAATAGTAACGAAGTAGATAAGATTTTGTGTTTTACCGATCTGTTTATTCTCCCTTCTGAAAAGGAAAGTTTTGGTCTCGCTGCATTGGAAGCAATGGCTTGCGGAGTTCCTGTAATTTCTAGCAACACAGGTGGGTTGCCTGAAGTAAATATTCACGGTGTTAGCGGATTTTTAAGCGATGTAGGTAATGTAGATGAAATGGCAGAAAATGCTTTAAAGATTTTAGCTACAGATGAAAGTTTAGCGCAATTCAAGAAGCAGGCTATTGAAGCTGCTATGATTTACGACACTAAAAAAATCGTGCCTTTATACGAAAAACTTTATGAGGAAGCTATTCAGAAAACAGCCACTACGAGTTCTTAATAGTTTCGCTTTATAAATTCCATTGCGTTTTCTTTCATTACACGCTGTACAATTGCTTCGGCGGTAATTCTATTGTAGTCTTGCAACATACCTATATTGGATGAAAGGTAATCGTTCGCGTGATTCAGCATTTCTTCTGATAAATCTTTTATATTTTCAACGGTCCAAAGACCATTTATAGGGTTTACTATTCCATCAAAATCGCTTCCTATACTTTGGATACCCCAACAAAATAAGCCATCGTTATCAAGTACTTCGGCAATGTGTTTTACTTGCCTCCAAACCAAAAGTGCCTTTTTTCGCAATTGTTTTCTTTTATTCGGAAAATAGATTTTACTATCTGTAATTGCTTTGGAGCTACCAATGCGTCGCTGATCTAATTGAATTCCAAAAATACCGTTGCTGCGGGCAATTCTAATTAACTCGTCGTCATAAAAGTTTATATCTATATTAGAAAACCAATCTTCATGTTCGGTTATACCCGTTCTATTCCATTGTGCGATAGAATGTTTACCATTACAGGCTGCGTGGCTTGCAATAATAGGAATCTTTTCTGTACTATATTTTGTGTCGAGCAAGTTGTAGTAAGCTTTTCGAGAAGCTGTACTTAAATGCTTTACGTCTATTGGTATTCTTTTATTATCAGTATTGTTTAATAATAAATTAATAGCTTCAATACCCAAATCTGTGAGGCCAGTATTTAAGCCTCGGCTTTGATTCTTCTTTAAAATTCCTATTGAAATACTACTTGCGTGCCCGCAAAGCTCATTGTAAAAATGATGTGCGAGCGTAATAAACATAGGGCGATAGTTCCAATTTTTTATGGCATTAATGTTTCCAATAACTTCGGTTCTACTGGCCATATCTTTATTCATATCTAGCCCAGTATTAAAACTATGGCCGCCTTCAATTGTTAGAATAATATTTATTATTTTTTTGGAATCAGTTTCTTGTGAAAAATTGTTTTCAATATCCTGATAATTTCTTACCAAACGATATGTGAAAATTTTTCCATCAATTTTTTCTACGTGATTGTGAAGCTGTTCATAATATTTATATTCAGAAACTAAATCGGCAAAATAATCATTATTGCTACGAATGTAATCCATTCGCGATTGGCTAATACTAGCAGCAAGATTCACTAAAACATCAGTCACGCCTTTAATTCCGATAACTTCTTTTCCAAAAAAATGTTTTTCAAAAGGATAGAGAGCAACCACAACAACTTTGGCATTTGCTTTCGCAATAGCCGTTAAGTCTGACTGTGTAAATTTTGTAAGTGTAACGATCCTGTTTACAAGCTTCTCTAAGAAATTGGGAGGGCTGTAATGCCAAATGGAATTTTTCCGATTCGGGTCTATAGCGTTTTGCTTTATTGGTTTATACTTAAAGCTTTTGCTATATGATTTTAGTGAGGGATGGCAATGTATATCTACATATTGCTTGTCCATTTTGTCGCATTTTGTTAAGTCATATAAAAGTGCGATAAATATTCGACTAAAAAAACAGGGTTTTTCCTATTTTTTAAAAAGGAAAATGCCCCATGGGAGTGGGGCATTCTGTTAAAACTATGTATTAAAAACTTAAAATTGATAACGAAGTGCCAAACCTACGTCGAAACTAACGTCGTCTCTATAACCTAAGTTGAATTGTGGCCTCATATCTAACGAAATAATAAGTGGAATATCAAAATTATATTCAATACCAATATCTCCAGTTATAAAAGCAAAGGCTTCTGAATCGTCATATCTGTCATCAAATGGGTAATCGTTCTTTTTTGTATCATAATTTACGATACCTACACCTGCTCCTGGACCGGCGTACCAGTTAAATCCTCCATCAATATTCCAAATCCACTGATAGATTCCAACAAGTTTTACTGCATCCCAATGTTTCTCACTGTGAAAAGCTAAACCTAGCTCTAATCTATTGTTATCGCCCAAATGTCTTTGGTAATTTACTTCGGGGCCAAAACCGTCACTTTCGCCAAAACGAAGTCCGATTGCATTTTTAGAAATCTCTTGTGAATTAGCCTGCCACGTGAGTGCAGAGATGATGGTAAATAAAAAAATGACTTTTTTCATGATTTGAGTTTTAGTTAATAATGGTGTAAAAGTATCCGAAATTAGTGTACCCCGTAGTTAAAGCAATGCCAATCTATATCTGCAATATTCGAAAGTTATGTTAAGGAAGTTTTTTACATTTACAGCAGTTACTATGAAAAAACAATTACAGGAATTACAGGAAACTTTTAATGGCGAATTATATACGGATGCTTTACACACCGCCATTTATGCTACAGATGCCTCCGTTTACCGAAAAGTACCATTGGCGGTTTCTTTTCCCAAAGACAGTGAAGCTATTAAGAAACTCATTCGTTTCGCTTCAAAGAATGAAACATCACTCATTCCTCGTGCGGCGGGAACTTCCTTGGCTGGGCAATGTGTTGGGGAGGGTATAATTGTAGATGTTTCAAAACACTTCACCAAAATAATTTCAGTAGATACCGAAAAGCGTACTGTAACGCTTCAACCAGGCGTTATTCGGGATGAATTAAATACATATTTAAAACCGTTCGGCCTTTTCTTCGGCCCAAATACATCTACCAGCAATCGTTGTACGATAGGCGGAATGGTAGGCAATAATAGTAGTGGAACCACATCAATTCAATACGGCGTAACTCGCGATAAGATTTTAAAGTTGAAAACCATACTTTCTAACGGCGAAGAAGTAGTTTTTGAGCCGCAGTCAAAAGATGGCTTTTTAAAAAAAATGGAGCTTAATTCTTTAGAAGGAAAAATTTACAAAACACTTTATGACGAATTAATTTCTGAAGAGTCGCAACAGGAAATTTGGAATGAATTTCCAAAACCTCAAATACACCGAAGAAGCACAGGTTACGCAGTAGATAGTTTGTTAAATACTTCTGTTTTTGGCGAATTCAATGAAGATATAAATATCTGTAAATTGCTTTGCGGAAGCGAGGGAACCCTTGCTTTTACTACTGAAATCACACTTCAATTAGATCCATTGCCGCCACAATTTACCGCAATGGCAGCAACACATTACGAAACACTCGAAGCTTGTTTAAACGATGTTGTGATAGCAATGCAACACAATTTGCACACCTGCGAAATGATGGATAATGTAATTTTAGATTGCACCAAAAAAAGCAAGACTTATGAGCCATATCGCTTTTTTGTGGAGGGAAATCCAAAGGCAATTCTCCTTTTAGAATTGAAGAGTAATTCTGAAGAAGATTTGGATGCTCAAATAGCTTCTTTATTAACCTCACTGAAAAATACCAATTATAGTTATCACAATCCAGTTTTAAGAGGCGAAGAGATAGAAATGGCGTTGGAATTGCGAAAAGCCGGACTAGGACTGCTCGGAAATATGGTAGGCGATCGAAAAGCAGTTGCTTGTATTGAAGATACCGCAGTGGCTTTGGAAGATTTGTCTAATTATATAGCAGAGTTTTCCGCATTAATGAATATGTACAATCAGCAAGCGGTTTATTACGCACACGCTGGCGCTGGGGAGTTGCATTTACGGCCAATCCTGAATTTGAAAGAAAGTGAAGGAGTAGATTATTTCCGGAAAATTACGACCGATGTTGCCAAATTATGTAAAAAATATAGGGGTTCCTTCAGTGGCGAACACGGTGATGGCATAGTAAGAGCCGAGTTTATTCCATTAATGATAGGTGAAAAAAATTATGAAGTATTAAAACGAATAAAAACTGCTTTTGATCCACAAAATATTTTCAATCCTGGAAAGATTGTAAATGCTTTTAAAATGGACGAATCTTTGCGATACGAAGTAGATAGGGCAGAACCAAAGATTGAAACGCTACTAGATTTCGGCGATTCTGGAGGTATCCTTCGGTTGGCAGAAAAATGTAATGGTAGCGGCGATTGTAGAAAAAGTGCAGAAGCAGCTGGAGCTATGTGCCCCAGCTATCACGCTACAAAAAATGAAAAAGATACAACTCGCGCTCGTGCAAACGCATTACGCGAAGTATTGACCAATAATGACGCAGTAAATAAATTCAATTCTAAAGAGTTAAAAGAAGTTTTTGATCTTTGTATAAGTTGCAAAGCCTGCGCCAGTGAATGCCCAAGCAATGTTGACATTAGTACCGCAAAAGCCGAATTTTTATATCAGTACAACAAAGCAAATGGGGTTTCTTTTTCGAATAAATTATTTGGAAAAAGTACGAAACTGAATAAAATGGCTTCAAATTTCCCGAAGCTTTCAAATTGGTTTTTCACAAATAATTTTACTGCTTCAATTATAAAAAATATTGCCGGAGTACACCCAAATCGGTCATTGCCAAAAACATCAATTAAGAGTTTTAGTAGTCATATTCAATTTACTGAAAATCAACGAAATAATGAAATTATTAATAAGCGAGTAGAGTTAAAAAAAGTTCTTCTTTTTGTTGATGAATTCAGCAATTATTTAGACGCTGAAATTGCGTTAGATTCGTATTCACTTCTCACAAGTTTAAATTATAATGTGGTTATAATAGATACTTTGGATAGTGGAAGAGCACTAATTTCTAAAGGGTTTTTAGAAGAAGCGAAAAGGGAAGCCACCAAAAACGTTTCTTTTTTAAAAGATAAAGTTTCAACAGAAGTGCCACTTGTCGGTATTGAACCCTCTGCAATATTGTCTTTTCGCGACGAGTATATTCGGTTGGTCGATGATAAATCTTCTGCGGCCAACATTGCTAAAAACACATTTTTAATAGAAGAGTTTTTAGCTACCGAAATTCAAAATGGAACTATTTCTTCAAGCCAATTCACTTCCGAAGAAAAACAGATTAAAATTCATTCGCACTGTCACCAAAAATCACTGAGTAATCAAAAAGTAACTTTCGATATTTTAAACCTTCCCATAAATTATAAACCAACTATAATTGCATCCGGCTGTTGCGGAATGGCGGGGAGTTTCGGTTATGAAAAGGAGCATTACGACGTGAGTATGAAAATAGGGGAACTGAAACTGTTTCCAGCGGTTCGAAAATCTTCCGAAGACGTAGTTATTTCTGCAAACGGCACTAGTTGTAGACATCAAATTATGGATGGTACGGGAAGGCAGGCTTTACATCCAGTAACTATTCTTAAACATGCGCTTTTAAAATCTTGACGGTTTTACCCAATATCATTTTGCTGCTCCTCCCAAATTATTGACATCCGCTAATGTTAATGCGTCTTCAATCCTAATAGTTATGGTTAGTTTCTTCACATTCTTTTCCCAAATCATTTTTGAATATTTCCACTTGAAAGTTTACATTTGTTGAAAACCAATCTATGGCTGGCAATTCCTTCGGGAAAATTTTTAAATTAACCACCTTCGGCGAGTCGCACGGCCCAGCCATTGGCGGAATTATAGATGGCTGTCCGTCAGGACTTTTATTAAATTTTGACGCTATTAATGCCGAAATGCAACGCCGTAAGCCCGGTCAATCCGCAATCGTTACACAGCGTAAAGAAGAAGATGAAGTAAAATTTCTTTCTGGAATATTCGAAGGAAAAACAACTGGTACGCCCATTGGTTTTACAATTGAAAATACCGACCAAAAAAGCAAAGATTACAGTCATATAAAAGATATTTATAGACCTTCGCACGCCGATTTCACTTACGACAAAAAGTATGGAACCCGTGATTACCGTGGCGGTGGGCGGTCTTCTGCTCGCGAAACTGCTTGTAGAGTAGTGGCCGGAGCGATTGCAAAACAATTGCTAAAAGGCATAAAAATTACCGCCTACGTTTCTTCTGTTGGGGAATTGGAGCTCAAAAAGTCTTATTCTGAAGTTGATTTTTCTGAAATTGAAAAAAATCCAGTTCGTTGTCCTAATGCCGAAATGGCAAAAGAAATGGAAGATTTTATTAAGTCTATCCGAAAACAAGGTGATACAGTGGGAGGCACGGTAAGTTGTGTGATTCAAAATATGCCTATTGGTTTAGGCGAACCAGTTTTCGATAAATTACATGCCGAATTAGGCAAAGCAATGCTTTCAATAAATGCCGTGAAAGGTTTTGAATATGGAAGTGGTTTCGCCGGAACTGCAATGAAAGGCAGTGAGCACAATGATATTTACAAAGCCGACGGAAGTACGAAAACCAATTATAGCGGTGGCATTCAGGGAGGAATAAGCAATGGTGAAGATATTTACTTTAAAGTTGCCTTTAAGCCCGTGGCTACTATAATGCAAAAGCAGGATACAATTGACAGTGCTGGAAATAGCGCCATAGCCGAAGGAAAAGGCCGTCACGACCCTTGTGTTGTTCCGCGCGCCGTCCCCATTGTGGAAGCAATGGCAGCATTAGTAATAGCCGATTTCTGGTTATTAAATAAAATTGCAAAATTTGAAGATTGAAAAGCTTCATGAAAATTAATACACAAATTCTCAAATCTAAAATCTAACGTCTTACATCTAAATATGAAAAAACTAGCGCTACACTGGAAAATAATCATCGGATTGGTTTTGGGAATTATCTGGGCTTTGCTTTCCAGCCAATTTGGATGGAGTGAATTCACAATAGATTGGATTGCACCTTTCGGGACAATTTTCATCAATCTTCTGAAACTTATAGCGGTACCATTGGTTTTGGTATCAATAATTAGTGGCGTAGCAAATATTGGTGATGCCTCGAGTTTAGGAAGATTAGGAGGGAAGACGCTTCTTGCTTATTTATTCACAACACTATTTGCAGTGAGCTTAGGTCTTCTTTTAGTGAATTTAATACAACCAGGCAAACTCATTGACGAACAGAGCAGAATTGATAACCGCATAAGTTATGAAATCTGGGCAGCTTCGGAAGGACGTCAAATAAAAGATGGGATTAATTATTTACAAGAGCCAGAGTTTTTTGAAAGAGCACAAAAAATTACAGATCTTACAAGGGGCGAATTGAAAGATGCTTCTGTAACCGAAAAAATACAGACTGTAGAAAAAACTAAAAAATCTACTCCATTACAGCCTTTGATAGATATTGTGCCTGAAAATTTCTTTTTCTCTTTGTCGAATAATGGGTTAATGCTGCAAATTATTTTCTTCGGAATATTCTTTGGGGTCTGTTTGTTATTGATTCCTAATGAAAAATCCCGTCCTGTCACCACTTTCATGGATAGTACCATGGAAGTATTTATGAAAATGGTCGATTTGGTAATGCAAGCGGCGCCATTTTTTGTTTTCGCTTTATTGGCAGGAGTTGTTAGCAAAATGGCTGGCGATGATGTTGGGAAAGTATATGAAATATTTAAAGGTTTAAGCTGGTATTCGCTAACCGTATTTCTGGGCTTAATGTTGATGATATTTATTATCTATCCACTATTCTTGAAAATTTTTGTAAAAAAAATTCCATATAAAGGGTTTTTCAAAGCAATGGCACCCGCACAAACTTTAGCGTTTTCAACGTCAAGTAGTGCTGCAACACTACCCGTAACTATGGAATGTGTGGAAGAAAATCTTGGTGTCGATAAAAAGATAACCAGTTTTGTTTTGCCTATTGGAGCGACTGTAAATATGGATGGAACCTGCCTTTATCAGGCCGTGGCGGTTGTTTTTCTTGCCCAGCTACATATGATTGACTTAACTTTCGGACAACAACTAACTATTGTATTAACTGCTACATTGGCCTCCATTGGTTCCGCAGCGGTGCCGAGTGCAGGTTTGGTTATGCTAATCATCGTGTTAGAATCTGTTGGCTTAAATCCTGCTTGGATAGCTATCATTTTCCCTGTTGATAGAATTTTAGATATGTTCCGAACCGTAGTTAATGTTACTGGTGATGCTACGGTATGTACTATTATAGCAGATGGCGAAGATATGTTAGACTATGTACCTCACGATAACCCTTCAGAAACATTTGACTTAGATTCTTAATAACACATAAGTACTCTTAATATTATAAATTGTTTTTATACATTAAGCTGATTTACAATTATATATGTAAATTTTTGGCTAAAAAAATATTATTTATTAAATTTGAGTTCTCCCTGGAATAAAACCCAAACTATAAACCTGAGCAAATAACTTCTTAGCTGTGTAAAATACATGGTGATGAAATATTTACTTTTATTCTTCGGGGCTGCATTATTTGTAACCAATAGCTATTGCCAAGTTGGAATTGGCACCACAGAACCTTCTGGGGCCAGTATGCTTGAAATTAGCAGTACTTCAGATGAAGGAATTACCTATGGTGGATTTATGCCTCCACGAGTGCCCGATATCGCCGCTCGAGAAGCAATTAATCCTTCGGTTGAAGATGTGGGGTTGCAAATTTTTGTGATCTCTACCGGGGCACTTCAAGTCTGGAATGGTTCAGCTTGGGAAAATATACATGTTATAAATTCGCTGCCAGTAGAACCTTGGATTAATGAATTCCACTATGACAATACAGGAGCAGATGTTGGAGAGTTTATTGAAATTGCTGGTCCAGCAGGTATAGATTTAGGCAATTATAGAGTTTATCTTTATAATGGATCCAATGGCCTAACAACAGTAAGTGTTTTGCTATCTGGTTTAATCGATAATGAATCTAGTGGATATGGAGCTTTGTCTTTCACACCCTCATCTCTTCAAAATGATATGGAAGGTTTGGCACTTGTAAAAAGATCAAATAATCAGGTTATTCAATTTATAAGTTATGAAGGTTCCTTTACCGCATTAAATGGGCCTGCAAGCGGGATTCTCTCTATCAATATTGGTTTTCAAGAGGATGATCCTGGAACACAAGCGGGTTTTTCATTACAACTTACAGGAACTGGAAATAAATACGACGATTTTAATTGGAATCCTCCTGCAGATGATTCTCCAGGTACTTTAAACATTGGGCAGATTATTAATTAATTATAAAAATCTGCTTTTTAATTCTGGAGTTGGAATCATACAACTTTCCTTTTTCCCAAACCATTTGTAGCGATTTCTGGCTATATAGTCATAAACCGCGTTTCGAATGAATTTTGGAACTATCATAACCCCAAAAAGTAAGGGGTAAGCACCCGAAAGATTTGCTGAAATATAAAGTGCAGCCGAAGCTTTTTCATAATATTTATCGCCATCAATGAGTATGATGGAATCAACTTTTGAAGTGTCGATTTTAAATTTTGAAGTCAACTCTTGTCCAATTTCACTTTGTAATGCAGCAAATTTGAAGGTATTTTTAGGGTCACGTTTAATAATAAAATTGACGGCGCCATTGCAAAGATTGCAAACACCATCGAACAAAATGATTTTATGACTATTGGTTTTATTCAAGAATAATTATTTGAGTGAACAGTGAAAATGCTAATTGGAACTGAATACAACTACTTTATTAAACTTTCTCAAGCTCAGATAAACTCACATTAGTGGTGAATATTCCGTAATTTACAAATGCCTTATTTTTTTCAATAGTGTCTATCGTGCCAATTGCCTTACCATCTATCATTCGCACTCTGTCGCCAATTTTGAGTGTAACTTTCGGTTTTGGCGGTGGTAATCGTTTCGCTTTTTCCTTTTCTTCTTTTTTGCGTTCCCTAATTACTTCAACCTTTTGCTCAACTTCTTTTATTATCTCTTTTTCCTTCGCTTTTACGGCTTTTTTCACCTTTGGCGCCAACTTTTTTCGCTTGCTATTTTCAACCATAACCAGCTTCATCATTTCATCAATCAATTGCTTTTTCTGCTTATTGTTGAAATATTTCTCCGAAAGCATATCTATTTTCTTCCCTAAACTAATTAGTTTTTGGTTAGAGTCGAACAATTCCTGATAGCTTTCCAGTTTTTCCTGCACGCGGGCGTTTACCTCTTCTAGCTGTTTACCCTCTATACGCGCCTTTTGTTCTTCAGATTTAAGCGATTCTGAAGTTTTCCGCAAATTAGAACGTTCTTTTTGAAGATTGGCAATGGTTTTGTCAAAACGTATTTTGCCACGTTCTATCTTTTTCTTTGCTCTATTAATAAGACTATATGGAATACCGTTTTTCTGCGCCACTTCAAACGTATAACTACTTCCTGCTTCACCTAAATGAAGCGAATAAAGTGGTTCTAAAGATTTATTGTCGAACTGCATATTGGCGTTAATAGCGTCTGGAAGTTCGTTTGCCAAGAGCTTTAAGTTGGTATAATGTGTTGTTATTATTCCAAATGCTTCACGTTCATAAAAGACCTCCAAAAAAGTTTCAGCCAAAGCGCCACCCAGTTCGGGATCGCTTCCAGTTCCAAATTCATCTATCAAAAAAAGTGTTTTATTGTCACACTTTTTCAGAAATTGATTCATCTTTTTTAATCGGTAACTATATGTACTAAGGTGGTTTTCGATGGATTGGTTATCGCCAATATCGGTTAAAACCCTTTTAAAATAGCACATTTCACTTTGTGGTTCGGCTGGAATCAACATTCCACTTTGTAGCATTACCTGCAAAAGTCCGACAGTTTTGAGTGTGATACTTTTTCCACCAGCATTTGGCCCAGAAATTACGATAATTCGTTTATCGGGAACCAGTTCAATACTTTGCGGAAATGTCTTTTCCTTTCTTTTATTGTTAGAAACCAACAAAAGTGGATGGAAAGCATTTTGCAGCAAAATCCTTTTTTCTGAAGTAAGAATCGGTAAAATACCGTTTATTTTCAGTGCATATTTTGCTTTGGCGTAAAGCACATCCATTGCAATTAAATATTCCTGATAGCTCTCCAAAAGAGCGGCGTGTGGTCGTACAAATTCGGTTAATGCTTTTAAAATTCGCTTAATTTCTTCATCTTCTTCATAAAGCAAATTACTAAGTTCATTAGCATAATCAAGGGTTTCCTGAGGTTCTATATAAACGATGCTTCCCGTTTTTGAACTGCCCATAACCGCGCCTTTCACTTTTTTTCGGTGCATAGCTTTTACTGCTAATACCCGCCGGTTATCTACTACAGATTCGCGTATTTCGTCTAAATAATCATTTTGAGAATATTGTGAAAGTGCTTTTGTAAAAGAAGAATTTATCTTTCCTTTTACAACATTCAATCTTCTGCGAATCGTGCCGAGTTCATTTGAAGCCTCGTCCTTTATCTCGCCGTATTTATCAACCCTTTTATTTATTTCTTCGGAAATAAGTGTAGTGTAGTTTACATCCTGCGAAAAGGAATTTAAATGAATGTAGAATTCTTCAAATTTTTTAAAGAATTTAAGCAACATTTTAGTGGTTTCCGAAATAGAAAGAATCTTTCGAAAGCCTGAAATCTCCAACGTACTGTTTTCAATATCCAGCAAACGAAGTTCCCGAAAAATTGGTTCGAAACCGTGGTTCGGAATTCGAATATCTCCTTCAAAAGAAGCGGTAAACTCTTTTACGCGTTGCAGTTCGGGTTCAATTTCGTCAAAATCCCGAAAGGGTATTATGGCTAAAATATTTTCTCGTCCTGGTTCAGTAACACAAAATTCCGATACTTGCCGCAGCACAGAGGGGAATTCTAGGTCTTCTAAAGTTTTATTGTCAATACGGGCTTTCCGCTTTATTTCCATTAATTTTACGTTTTCAGCAATCCTACAAAAGTAACAATAATGGAGGTAACAATCGAGCCCGCATGGAAGGCGATTTTACAGAAAGAATTTGAAAAACCGTATTTAAATAATTTAATTGAATTTGTAAAATCAGAATATAGTTCTTCCCAATGTTTTCCACCAGAATCTGAGATTTTTTCAGCATTTAATCACGCGCCGTTTAATAAAGTTAAAGTCGTAATAATAGGGCAGGACCCATATCATGGACCGGGACAAGCACACGGTTTGTGTTTTTCGGTTGGTGAAAATGTTGCTGTTCCTCCTTCATTGAAAAATATTTTTGAAGAAATTCGAACCGATTTAGGGATAGCAATTCCACAAAACGGAAATTTGGAACGTTGGGCAAATCAAGGGGTTTTAATGCTTAATGCAACTTTAACGGTAAAAGCACATAATGCCGGAAGTCATCAAAGAAAAGGTTGGGAAAAGTTTACAGATGCCGTTATTGAAAAGCTTTCAGAAGAAAGAGAAGGATTGGTATTTTTACTTTGGGGAGGTCCAGCAAAGAAAAAAGGAGCGAAGATTGATACTTCAAAACATTTGGTTTTAACTAGTGGTCATCCTTCGCCATTAGCCGCAAATAGAGGCTATTGGTTTGGAAACAAACACTTCAGTAAAACAAATGTATATTTAAGTGAAATTGGTAAAACGCCAATTAATTGGTGATAAGAAACTGATAATGAAAGATAAGAAATGGGGATTATTTCTTATTCTTCTTCTGGTACTTCGGACTCTGTAGCATCGTTACAGCTAAACTGCAACAACAAAAAGTTTGTGACTAACAACGCCCCCAGAACGATTAAAAAAGTAGTCATAATAATGGTTTTTATATTAAGTAGATGCAACATCAACAATGGGGTTGCGTAATTTTTAAGAAAATTTTTAGAAATTATGTAAAATGCTGGTTTCCTGAATTTTATTATTAATTAAATCCAGCTCTACTAGTTTTTGTTGAATGTTTTCTAGCTCTTTTGAAGTTAATTGACGGTCGCTCCAGTCTGTTAATGATAACCATTCACGTACATCTTTAATTTTTTGTCCGTAACGTTTGGCTATCATTTTATCAACATCTGGAAATTCTTTAAAATTGGTGGTTATACTATTTATAACTTTCAAAATAGATTTTACACTCGCTGCTTCATTTTCCAAAACATCATTTCTTACAGCAATTACAAAACTGGGCCAAGGAGTAGGGGATTCGCCAATTAAGCGGAAAGTACCATTGTCTACGTGGGGTTTGGTCATAAACTTTTCCCACATAAAATAGTCGCCGTTTCCTTTTGGAAGTCCTTCCAAAGCGCCTTCTAAATCTTGAATTACTTTAAACCGCAAATCACTTTTTAAATCCCATTCGTGATTTTCTGCATTTACAAAAGCCATTAAATGCGAACCAGAACCGAAACGGCTGATGGCTGCATTTGTTCCTTTTAAATCGCCAACTTCTTCAAAATCTGAAGCTGCAGCAACGTGAATTCCCCATAATAATGGTGATTTCACAAAAACCTGAACTATCTTAGAATCGTTGCCTTTTATGATATCGCGAACCATTCCTTCGGTAAGAATTACGGCCATATCAATTTCTTTTTCGCGAAGGGCACGGGCCATTTGGCCAGTTCCGCCGGGATAATCTCTCCAACGAAGATTAATTCCTTCTTTTTGAAATTCTTTATCGCGAAGCGCGATATACCAAGGTAAGTTAAAGTGTTCCGGCACACCGCCGATTAAAAAGTTTTTCATTCCGTAATTTTTCCGAGCGTATATTGAATAAGTGCTTCAATTGTTTTGGATACATCTTTACTAAAAGTTCCCGAAGCGCGATTAGCAATGATAGCATTCATTGAAACTGCACGGTGACCTAAAAGTTTTGCCATTCCGTACATTGTGGCAGTTTCCATTTCCAGATTGGTTATTTTTTTCTTTTTATAGCGAAAAGTGGTGAGCTTTTCATTTAAGTTTTCATCTTTCAATTTTGCGCGAAGCACACGACCTTGTGGCCCATAAAACCCAACATTTGTAATAGTAATTCCCTGAGTGATTTTTCCTGCCTGACCGCCGTTTGTATTGGAAGTGAATTTTTTCAGCAAAGTTGCATCTGCTTCCACAGCATACGGAACGGAATTATCGGGGTTCCATTGGGTGTGGTCTATAAATGATTGTGCAAAATCGCGATTGAATATTTTATCGGTTTTGTCGTAATAATGCATTACGTTGTCTAAACCAATACCTAAAGCACTTACTAAAAAACTATCAACTTCTATTTCGGGAGTTAGGCCTCCTGAGGTTCCAATTCTAATAATATCGAGCGATGTAAGCTTTTTCTTTATCTGGCGCTTTTCAAAATCTATATTTACCAAAGCATCGAGTTCGTTAAAAACGATATCAATATTATCGGGCCCAATTCCGGTGGAAATTACGCTAATGCGTTTGCCTTTATAAGTTCCTGTGTGCGTTTTAAATTCGCGATGCTCTGCTTTGACCTCAATAGTGTCAAAATATTTTGAAACCGTTTCTACCCGCCCTGGATCGCCAACAGTAATTATTGTGTTTGCCAATTGTGAGGGCGCAAGATCTAAATGATAGATTTTGCCATCTGGCGTTAATATAAGTTCGCTGGGTTGTAAAATATTTGGATTCAAATTTATGGTGTCAAATTAAGTTTAAATGTTGTGGAGTTTAAAAGTTTAGCGCTTTAAAACGAAATTTTTCTTCGATTAGTCGTCAAGATTTAAGGTTTTTTAAAATGCTGACTATTGCCACTATTATCAACCTCCAACTCGTTTCACTTTAAATCCTTTATCCTTTAAAAATTGCATAATCTTATCGCGAAAATCTCCTTGAATAATGATTTGTTCATTCTTAAAACTTCCGCCAACGCTTAGGAGTTGCTTTATTTCTTTTGCAAGTATTTTAAAATCACTATCGGCTCCCGTGTAACCTTCTATAATTGTAATTGGCTTTCCTTTACGTTTTTCATATTTACAAATCAACGGATCGTCCTGTAGCCACAATGTATGTTCCTCCGTTGTTTCAGGGACATCTTTTGGTTCGTGGTCGGGAAATAAATTTTTTAATTGATTTTCTAAAGAATTCAATGTATTATTTTTAAGGGTTGTGATTTCGGCTACGCTCAATCACCGAATTGGTCCTTGAGCGGAGTCGAAGGTTTACTTTTTAATAAGTCCTATTTCCACCAAACGCTGGTGCAAAAATTCGCCTGCAGTAATGTCTTCGTAGGCTTTTTCATTATTTTCATCAATACATTCAGGCAAACAATTTAATTTCATATCGCTGCGTGGGTGCATAAAGAAAGGAATAGAATAGCGTGGGCTTCCCCATTCATCACGTGGCGGATTTACAACACGGTGAATAGTAGAACGCAATTTATTGTTGGTTAGCCTTTCAAGCATATCGCCAACATTAATAACAAGTTCGTCTTCATTCGGAATTGCGTCAATCCATTCGCCATCTTTGCGCAAAACCTGCAAGCCGCCGGCTGAAGCACCCATTAACAAAGTAATTAAATTTATATCTCCGTGAGCACCTGCGCGCATAGCTCCTTTAGGCTCACTTGTGATAGGAGGATAGTGAATAGGACGTAAAATACTGTTACCGTTTGTTGCCCAATGGTCAAAATAAAATTCGTCTAAACCAATATAAAGCGCCAATGCACGAAGTACATAAATACCAGTTTTTTCAAGCATTCTGTAGGCTTCCATTCCGGTGTGGTTAAAGTCTAAAAGTTCTTTAACCTGTATGTTTTCTGGATACTTTTCTGAAAGATTTGCATCTTCCGCAGGCTCTTGTCCAAAATGCCAAAACTCTTTTAAATCGCCTTCTTTCTTGCCTTTAGCGTGCTCTTTTCCGAAGGAAACATAACCACGTTGCCCACCAAGGCCTTCAATTTCATAGCTTTCTTTAGTTTCAACAGGAAGCGCGAAAAAGCCTTTTATTTCTTTATATAATTCTTCAACCAATTGATCGCTGAGAAAATGATTTTTAAGCGAAACAAAGCCTATTTCTTCGTAAGCTTTACCTATTTCATTTACAAATTTTTGCTTTCTTTTGGGATCTTCAGATAGAAAATCGGCCAAATCTACACTAGGTATATTGTTCATAACAAAATATTTTTAGGCTACAAAGATACCAAATTGTAAAACTTTAACCGAAGATAAAATTTGCTTTAATAATCCGTATTACAAAGGGTTTTTTTCTACTTTTGAACTTGCAAAAAATTAATGATGAAACCAGAAACCACCCCCCATATTTTCTTCGACTATAATAGAAATGATATTGATGACGCTACATTGCTAAAATTATACCGAGGTATGTTGAAGCCGAGGCTAATAGAAGAAAAAATGCTAATTCTATTACGCCAAGGAAAAGTTTCGAAATGGTTTAGCGGAATAGGGCAGGAAGCAATTTCAGTTGGCCTAACGTCTGTTTTGGATAATGACGAATACATTTTGCCAATGCATAGAAACCTTGCGATTTTCACTATGCGCGATATTCCGCTGCACCGATTGTTTTCGCAATGGCAGGGTAAAGCGAATGGTTTTACAAAAGGTCGCGACCGGAGTTTTCACTTTGGAACGCAGGAATTTCATATTATAGGAATGATTTCACACCTAGGCCCACAGTTTGGCGTGGCTGATGGAATTGCTTTGGGAAATAAACTAAAAGAAAACAATAAAGTTTGTGCTGTATTCACGGGTGAAGGCGGAACTAGCGAAGGCGATATTCATGAAGCGTTGAATGTTGCTTCAGTTTGGCAACTTCCAGTTCTTTTTTGTGTTGAAAATAACGGCTACGGGCTCTCAACCCCAACTAATGAGCAATATAATTGCGAACACATTGCAGATCGTGGCAAGGGCTACGGGATGGAATCTCATATTATTGAAGGAAACGATATTTTAGAAGTTTATACCAAACTTAAGGACTTAGTTGAAAGCATGCGCACTAATCCGCGTCCTGTTTTGTTAGAATTCAAGACTTTTAGAATGCGAGGTCACGAGGAGGCGAGTGGTACAAAATACGTTCCTACAGATTTAATAGATGAATGGGGTTTACGCGATCCGCTTTTAAATTTCGAAAGCTATTTATTAAATGAAGGCTTACTTTCTGAAGAAAAAATTGAGGAGTTCAAAAAGGAATTTAAGCATGAAATAGATGAAAATCTGGAGATTGCATTTGCTGAGCCAGTAGTTGAATTTAATGAAGCCAATGAATTAAATGACGTCTATAAATCATTTGAATATCAGGAAGTTGCTGAAATTTCAGAAAATGAAAATATTCGGTTAATTGATGCTATTTCACAAGGTTTAAAGCAATCTATGGAACGCCACGATAACCTTATTATTATGGGTCAAGATGTGGCAGAATACGGCGGGGTATTTAAAATTACGGAAGGTTTTGTAGAGCAATTCGGAAAAGAACGCGTTCGAAATACACCTATATGTGAGTCTGCAATAGTTTCGGCAGCAATGGGACTTTCTATTAATGGTTATAAAACTGTAGTAGAAATGCAGTTTGCAGATTTTGTTACTTCGGGTTTTAACCCAATTATTAATCATTTAGCCAAAAGCTATTACCGTTGGAACGAAAAAGCAGATGTAGTAGTACGTATGCCTTGCGGGGCGGGAGTTGGTGCTGGACCTTTCCACAGTCAAACTAATGAGGCTTGGTTTACACACACTCCGGGATTAAAGGTTGTTTACCCAGCTTTCCCTTATGACGCTAAAGGATTATTAGCCACTAGTATTGAGGATCCAAATCCGGTATTGTTTTTTGAGCATAAAGCACTATATAGAAGCATTCGCCAAGACGTGCCTACAGATTATTTTACTTTACCGCTTGGTAAAGCTTCACTTTTAAAAGAAGGTAAAGACGTTACTATCGTGTCTTATGGCGCTGGCGTGCATTGGGCTTTAGAAACTTTAGATCAATTGCCAGAAGTTAGTGCAGATCTTATAGATTTAAGAACATTAATGCCTTTAGACACAGAAGCAATATATAAGTCTGTAAATAAAACAGGAAAATTAATTATTCTTCAAGAGGACTCAATATTCGGGAGTATAGCTTCAGATATCTCGGCATTAGTAATGGAAAATTGCTTCGAAAATTTAGACGCTCCTGTAAAAAGAGTAGGTAGTTTAGAGACACCAATTCCATTTGCAGCAAAGTTAGAAGCAGGCTATCTTCCTAAAGAAAAATTCAAACAAAACCTATTAGATTTATTGTCTTACTAATAATTTAACACTGGTTGTTAAACTTTAGATAAAGACTTAACAAACGTTAAAATTCTTAGCTACTTTAGTACCATACTAATCATTAAAACCATTATTATGTTACGTTGGATCGTTATTTTTCTAGTAATTGCGCTGGTTGCAGCAGTTTTTGGATTTGGAGGCATCGCAGAAGGTGCAGCTGATATTGCAAAAATCATTTTTTACATTTTTATCGTTCTTTTAGTAATATCCTTACTATCCCGATTATTCAGAAGATAATCGAAATTTAACCAATTAAAAAAATCTTATTTATGAAAAAACTCCTCATTTTGGCTGTTATTGTAGCCACAACATTCGCTTGCGGTACGCCAAAGACCGTTCAAGAATCACGAAAAGTTATTAAAGGATATTGGTCTTTAGACAATATTTCCTACGACTCTTCAGGAACATTTAATGTTACTTTGTTCAACGATACTTCTGTGGAATGCATGGAAGGTAGCTCTTGGAGATTTATACCTAATAATAATACAGGTAATTACACTATTGACAATACAAATTGCCCTACAGGTGAACGAAATTTCATCTTTACTATTCAAGAAATGGATCCTGCATCTGGACTCTATGATTTTCTGTTAAAACCAACAAACGTAAAAGGAAAATCTGAAACGAACGCGGGTTATAGACTTCGTTTGGCTCAGTTAAACGAATCTTCAATGCGTTGGGAACAAACAGTAAATTTGGATGGTAAGCCTTTTAAAATAAACATGAACTTTTCTAAAATTCAAGAATAATTATGAAAACATTTAAACAAATTACATTAGTTGCATTAGCTCTTACAATGGTTATTAGTTTAGCCAGCTGCGAAGCAACCAAAAATGCAAATAATAAACAGAAAGGTGCCGTAATTGGTGCTGCTGGTGGTGCCGTATTAGGTGCTATACTTGGTAACAATATTGGCAAAGGTGGCAATGGAGAAATTGGCGCTGTAATTGGCGGTGTTGTTGGTGGTGGTGCTGGAGTATTAATAGGTGCCAAAATGGACAAACAAGCTCAAAAGATTGAGCAAGAAATTCCAGGTGCTCAGGTAGAGCGAGTGGACGATGGTATTGTTGTAACTTTTGACGAGAATAGTGGTGTTTATTTCGACACAGCTAAATACAATGTTAACGCTAATTCACAAGCATTGTTAGATAAACTAGCTGGCGTACTTAAAGAGTATCCTGATACCAATGTACTAGTTGTAGGTCATACAGATAGTGTAGGGGCAGATGAAATGAATATGACGCTTTCGAAAAACAGAGCGCAGTCTGTAACAAATTACTTTGTACAATCTAAAGGGCTTAGCTCAGGAAGATTTACCACGAATTGGTTTGGTGAAACAGCTCCAGTAGCAGATAATACAACTGCCGAAGGACGTGCAAAAAACCGTCGTGTAAATCTTGCAATCGTTCCTAATGAAAAAATGAAACAAGACGCACAGAAAGAAGCTGGCGAATAATAGCAATATTAAATTTTAAGAATCCCGCACCACTTTTGGGCGGGATTTTTTTTTAGCTTTAAACTTTATAAATGACGAAAAAACGCAAATGGGATGTAATAATAATTGGCGGTGGACTCGCAGGCCTAACAACTGCGCTGCATCTAGCTAATACAAATATTTCCGTTTGTTTGATTGAAAAAAGTGAATACCCAAACCACAGAGTTTGCGGTGAGTATGTTAGTAATGAAGTATTGCCCTATTTAATATCATTAGGAGTTGATCCATTTTCTGTAGGAGCGAAACAAATTTCAAAATTTAAAATTACTAATACAAAAGGCACTCCTATAACTGCCACATTGCCACTCGGCGGTTTCGGGATTAGTCGTTATGCTTTTGATCAACTTATTTATGAAGCGGTTAAAAACAAAGTCAAATTTATTTTTGACACAGTTGAAAAAGTAAGTTTCGAAGAAAACCAATTCAGTGTAACGACGCAAAAGAAAGAAATTATAAATGCAGATTTTGTAGTTGGCGCCTTCGGGAAAAGATCGAATATTGATTCTTTTTTAAATAGAAGGTTTATGCGGCAGACTTCGCCGTGGCTTGCGGTGAAAGCACATTACGAATACGATTTCCCAGAAGACACCGTTGCACTGCATAATTTTAACGGGGGCTATTGCGGTTTAAGTAAAGTTGAAAATAACGCAGTTAATGCCTGTTATTTAACCACTTTCAAATCATTTAAAAAATATGGCGACATTGACGCTTTTCAAAAAGAAGAAATGTCTAAAAATCCTTTTTTGAAAGATTTTTTCAACAATGCGAAGCCATTATTTAAAAAACCACTTACTATAAGCCAGATTTCATTTCAAGAGAAGAAACCTGTAGAAAATCATATTTTCATGGTTGGCGATAGTGCTGGCCTAATTCATCCACTGTGCGGCAATGGAATGGCAATGGCAATAAAAAGCGCCAAGATTTTTTCCGAATTATTTATAAAATCATTTCAGAAAAACAAATTTAATCGTGCTACTTTAGAAGCAGATTATACAAAAAATTGGGAGGATGAATTTCAAAGTAGATTGAAAACAGGAAGGTTTATACAACGCATATTAATGAATCCATTTACTTCAAAAGTAGGGTTTACGGTGGCCAAAGCTACACCGGCATTGGTGCCACTGATTATTAAAAAAACACACGGAAATATAGTTCAATGATTACATTTAGCAACAAATACAGGTCGCAACAGATTGAAATAATGGACAGTCTAGATTTTCAGGGCGCAGAAATGAAAGCTGTATTAAACGACTTAAAAAGAGTAAACAGATGGTTGGGCGGTAATAGCATAACCATTGATGGCATTCAAAAATTATTACAAAATCATTCTAAATCTGAAAAGATTACTATAGTCGATTTAGGTTGTGGCGATGGCGAATTGCTTCGTAAATGCGCCGATTTTGGGCGGAAGAACAATTACAATTTCGAATTAATTGGGTTGGATTTTAACGAAAACATTGTTCATTTTGCTGAAAATCAGAGTAAAGACTATGCAAACATTAAATATCTAAAAGTTGATGTCTTTTCAGAAAAAAGTTTAATTCCTAATTGCGATATTGCATTGTGTACGCTGTTTCTTCATCATTTCAGCAATGATAAGGTTGAAAACTTATTGAAAATTTTATTAAACAGAGCAAGTATTGGATTAATAGTAAACGATTTAAAGCGAAGTAAACAAGCTTTCAATTTATTTAAAGTTCTGAGTAAAGTATTTTTAAAAACCAAAACAGCGAGATACGACGGTTTAATTTCAGTTGCGAGAGGTTTTAAAAAGCAGGAACTAGAAAATATTTCAGAAAAAATCTCAAATCAGAAAAGTGAAATTGACTGGCGGTGGGCGTACCGCTACCAATGGATACTCAAAAAAGAATTATGAGCGTAAAAATTACAACAGTTGCAACGCAATTGCCTAAATACAGTAGAGAAACAGCAGAGATTATTCCGTTTGTAGAACAATGGATGCAAAATCAGGAAAGTCGTTTTCAAAGAAAAGTGATTAAAATTTTTGAAGGAGCCGGGGTAGATAAACGCTATTCTATTATGGACCCTTTGGAAGTTTTTACCAATACAAGTTTTGAAGAACGCAACGATATTTATATTCGAGAAATTACAAAGCTCGGCAAACAAAGTCTTGAAAAAGCTTTGCAAAAAGCTAATTGGAAACCTACAGATGTAGATTTTATAATCACCGTAAGCTGTACGGGCATAATGATTCCTTCCGTAGATGCATATTTAATAAACGAACTAAAAATGAGACAAGACATTGTCCGTTTGCCAGTTACAGAAATGGGATGTGCAGCCGGAATTTCGGGTATTATTTATGCAAATAATTTTCTAAAAGCAAATCCTGGAAAACGCGCAGCCGTAATTGCATTGGAGGCGCCCACAGCAACTTTTCAGCTCGAAGATTTTTCAATGGTGAATATTGTTAGCGCTGCAATTTTTGGTGATGGCGCGGCTTGTGTTTTATTGTCTTCAAGTGAAGAAGACGAAGGGCCAGAAGTTCTTGCCGAAGAAATGTACCATTTTTACGATGCTACAGATATGATGGGTTTTAAGCTGGTAAACACTGGGTTACAAATGATACTCGATAAATCGGTTCCTGAGAAAATAGCTGAACATTTTCCAGCAATTGTGCATCCGTTTTTGAAGAAGAATAATTTAGAAATAGCAGATATTGATCATCTTATTTTTCATCCTGGCGGCCGTAAAATTGTTGAAACGGTAGAGGATTTATTCGGTAAATTGGGCAAGAACATCAATGATACCAAAGAAGTGCTTAGGTTGTATGGCAATATGAGTAGCGCAACGGTGCTTTATGTTTTAGAAAGATTTATGGATAAAAAACCCGCCAGCGGAGATTTAGGATTGATGCTTAGTTTCGGTCCCGGTTTTTCGGCACAACGCGTTTTGTTGAAATTTTAATTATGAGCGAATTCAAAAATCAATGGGCAATAATATTAGGCGGCAGTAGTGGCTTAGGTCTTGCTAGTGCTAAAAAACTTGCATCCCGCGGAATGAACATTTGCATTATTCACCGCGATCGAAAAAGTAATTTACCAGTTTTTGAAGAAGCTGTTAAAGAAATAGAAGCATTGGGAGTGGCTGTAAAAACGTTCAATAAAGACGCTTTAAGTGAAGAAGTTAGAACTGAAATTATCAAAGAATTTCCAAAAAATAGTGTAAAACTTTTATTGCACAGCATTGCAAAAGGAAGTTTAAAAAAAATGAATGGTTCCGAAAATGAACTTTTAACCAAAACAGATTTCGATATAACAATTCACGCAATGGCAACCAGCTGGTATGAGTGGGTTCAATCATTAATTGCCAACGAAATATTTACAAATAACGCACGAAATATCGCTTTCACAAGTGAAGGGAATTCTCGGGTTTGGCCAGGTTATGCAGCAGTTTCTGCAGCAAAGTCAGTGTTGGAGTCTTTAATGCGAAATATGGCAGTTGAACTGGCGCCGTCGGGAATTACAAGCAATTGCATTCAAGCGGGAACTACGGAAACACCATCATTTTTAGTAATTCCAGGGAGTGAAAAACTCGCTGAAATGGCAAAAGTTAGAAACCCTTTTAATAGGCTCACAAGGCCAACAGATGTAGCAAACGCCGTGTTTTTACTCTGTAAAGATGAAGCCGATTGGATAAATGGAATAGTTATGAAAGTTGACGGCGGAGAAAGTCTAAGGTGAAACTGAAAACAAAAAAGGATCAATATTGAAATCTAAAGAAATAATAGCTAAGCTTCCGTATTCCGAACCTTTTTTGTTTGTGGATGAGTTACTCTCTGTTTCCACTGAAAATATAAGCGGAACTTATACTTTTAGCAAAGACGCTTATTTTTACAAAGGTCATTTTAAAAACAACCCAATTACACCGGGTGTAATTTTAACCGAATGTATGGCGCAGATTGGTTTGGTCTGTTTTGGAATATTTCTTCTAAGTGAAGATCCTCTTTCAGAAAATACTGGTTTCGCGCTTAGTAGCACTGAAATTGGTTTTTATCGTCCCGTATTTCCAGACGAAAAAGTAAAAGTGGTTTCAGAAAAAATCTATTTCAGATTCAACAAATTAAAATGTAAAGTGAAAATGCTGAACATAAATGATGAAATTGTTGCGCAAGGTACCATTAGCGGCATGCTTCTAAAAGAATCTAAAATTAAATGAAGAAACGCGTTGTAATAACAGGGTTGGGAGTAGTAGCGCCAAATGGAGTTGGGGTCCCAACTTTTTCCGAAGCCATTAAAAAAGGGGTTTCGGGTATTTCGTTTTTTCCGGAATTGCGCGATTTGAAATTTTCATGTCAGTTGGGCGCAAAACCAAACATTTCCGAAGAAAAAAAGCGGGAATATCTTTCTGAGTTACAACTTCGAAACTTCAATAGCAGTGGTATTTTATACGGTGTAATTGCGGGAATGGATGCATTGAAAGATGCAAAATTAGAACCCGCAAAATCAGATAGCGAACCTCTATGGGACTTAGGAATAATCTTTGGAACCGGAACCAGCGGCATTGAAAAATTTCGCGAAGCCATTTATAAAATTGACGATAAAAATGTACGTCGCTTAGGGAGCACATCTGTAGCCCAAACCATGGCAAGTGGCGTGAGTGCTTATTTAGGCGGGCTCATTGGCGCCGGAAATATGGTAACTGCCAATTCCTCTGCCTGTGCAACGGGAACTGAGGCGCTTTTAATGGGTTATGAGCACATTGCCAACGGGAAGGCCAATTATATGCTTTGCGGCAGCACGAGCGACCACGGTCCGTATATTTGGGGTGGTTTTGACGCAATGAAGGTGACAACCTATAAATTTAACGAAACGCCGAGCGAAGTTGCTGGCCCGATGAGCGCCGATGCCAGTGGATTTGTACCCGGAAGTGGGGCAGGAGCGTATTTACTTGAATCTTTAGAAAGTGCTCAAAAGAGAGGAGCAACTATCTATGCCGAGATACTTGGTGGCTCAATAAATAATGGGGGACAAAGAGGCGGGGGAAGTATGACGGCACCCAACAGCACAGCGGTTCAGAGATGTATTGAAAATGCGTTACTAAATTCAAATGTTTCTGGGGATGAAATTGATTATATTAATGGGCATTTAACTGCGACAATTAAAGATCCGGATGAAATTGAAAACTGGAGTATTGCCTTAAACAGAAGTGGCTCAGAATTTCCCTATATAAATTCACTAAAAGGAATGGTGGGGCATTGTTTGGCAGCCAGCGGAAGTATTGAAATTGTTTCAGCCATTGTTCAATTGCACGAAGGTTTTATATTTCCAAACGTAAATTGCGAAAATTTGCATCCTAAAATCACTTCCGTTATTTCTTCGGAAAAAATTCCGATGAAACTTCAACATAAATCATTAAAAACAATTGCAAAGGCAAGCTTCGGCTTCGGAGATGTAAACGCTTGTGCTATCTTTAAAAAAATATAAAATATGACTTCGGAAGAAATATATAAAAAGCTTGAACCTATTATAAAGACTTACTTGCCGGAAGATGTGGCTGCTCAGGAGATAAACCCGAATAGCGACTTAACGCGAGAATTAAATATTAATTCTGCGCATTTGGTGGATATTGTTTTGGATATAGAAGATAAGTTTGATATTGAATTTAAGAATGAAGATATGGAGCAACTACGCAGTGTAAATGACGCTATTTCTTTAATTCAGCAGAAAATTTCAGTGTAGTTTGAAATCTTGAGCTTTAAGCGAAATATTAATTCGAAAGGCTAAATTAATTTCTGAATTGTTTTCAAAAAAAAAGGCTTAACTTTTTTATCAACTATTAAAAACAGTTTAAAAAAGTTAAGCCAATCTTTCAACCTTTAATAAAGGTTTGAAAAGCAGTTATTTATTCTTCTCAATAAATCTATCGTCTTCGGTAGTTCTTTCAATATCGGGTTCGGTATCGTTAGACGGGCTTTGTTCAAGACCAGCAGAATCTACATCAAAAAACTCCATTATTTCTGGCGGATTGTCTATTTGCTTGGTTCTTTTACCCATAATTGCAATTGGTCTGGAAATAACCGAATCATTATTCTGAATAATTTTCAGCCAATCATTAGAACCAAAATTCTCCGTAGTTTCGGCATCAATTTCCAGCTGTCTTTTATCTACTAAGTCACCAATTTTAACTCCAAGTGCAGCTGCAATATCAGCCCATTGGGTATCCGAAACTTTAGTTTTTGCTAGATCTATAGCCAAGTATTTTTCGTTAATACCTGTGAGATAGCTTAATGTATGCGTGCCTACACGCGTATTGCTACTGTATATAAGCGTCAATTGTTTTTCATCGCGTGCTATAACTCCCATATTTTTCATGCTATTAATGTGCGTTTAATTTTTCTTTGCGTTTTTGAAGTTGTGAACGAAGTTCTGTAATTACTTTTGCTACCGAAGCCTCGAAAGATCCTGTGGACGTTTCAGCAAAAATGGTGGGGCCGGGCATACTTAAACGTACGCTACAGATTTTTCCTATTTCGGGGTTGGTAGTATTTTCCTTTTTAAAATATACATCAGCGCTTACAATGGAGTCGTATTTGGTTTCAAGTTTGTTTAATTTTTCAGCAACAAATTCTTCTAATCTTTGGCTTGCTGACACCTCGTGATACTCGAAATTTATATTCATATCTTTTTAATTTGGATTTCAAATTTAAAGATACAATAGCAAAAAAGTGAATCCAAACTTTTAATAGGATTTTGTGAATTAATCCTCTTCCACCACTGTAGGGTTGGGGTCTGGAATTACAATAGAAGCAATAATACCAGCTGCGAGTGAAAGACCAATAACACCCAGCGAAAGCCATTCAGGAATTTCAACATTGTGCGATAGAATCATTTTTACACCTACAAACGCAAGAATAACAACCAGACTGTAATTGATATATCTAAACTTGGTTAGCATTCTGGAAATTAAAAAGTACATAGATCGCAGTCCTAGAATCGCCAGAATGTTTGAACTAAAAACTATAAAAGGATCGGCAGTAATTGCCAAGATTGCAGGAATACTGTCTAATGCGAAAAGTATATCTGTTAATTCAATAATCAGTAACGCAACAAATAGGGGAGTTGCAGCGCGAATTCCCATACGTTTAATGAAGAATTTATCTCCGTCCATTTTGTAACTTACAGGGAATAGTTTCTTCAAAAAACGAAATATTTTCGAACTTTTTGGGTCGAAAGTAGATTCTTTATGGGTCAACATTCTAAATGCCGTAATTAATAGGAAGGCTCCAAAAACGTAAATTATCCAATCAAATTTATTTATTAATGCAACACCGAAAAAGATCATTAACGCTCTAAACACAATAGCTCCTAAAATTCCGTAGAATAAAACTTCGTGCTGATATTTTTGTGGAATTTTAAATGAAGAGAAAATAACGGCAATTACAAAAACATTATCAATACTCAAGGAAAGCTCTATCAAATACCCAGTAATATATTTAAGTACAGCTAATTGAGGGGTTAAATTAGTAGGATTTTCCACTAACCCATCTTTAAATAACCACCAGATAACTCCGGAAAATCCGAGCGCTACGGTTACCCAAATGGCAGTCCAAATAGCGGCTTCTTTTGTTTTGATAACGTGTGCTTTACGATTGAAAACACCAAGATCAAGTGCTAAGAATAAAAGTATAAAAGCTGTAAAAATTACCCAGACCATCATTAGTTAAAATTTTGAACAAAAATAGGATGAAATGTAATCCAAAAGTGATATTGAAACGTTAATAATGGTATAGAGCGTTAAATCTTTTTTAAATAGTTTTCAGGCTAATCTTAACCTATTAAATTTAAATAAAAAGTACATTTCTCATCTTTCAAACTAAATTAATAAAAAGGTTTCGTTTCTAGAATTTGATTTAATTATCTTCGGAAGACGAAACATTTTTTTATTGCAGAACTAAATGGCAAACCCTAACAAAATCAAAACCGACGAACAGCAAAATATTGATGAAGAGTTGCAAAAATCTGATTCTTCAGAATTGACTGAGGCGAAATCGCACGGTGAAATACTGAAACAACAAATAATTGAAGGGCAGGAAACATACAATAAAAGCCCTATAAGTATTTTGCTAAGCTCCTTTACTGCGGGTTTGGAGATAGGTTTTAGTTATTTACTTATTTGTGCATTATATTTCTTTCTAGTCGGGAAAGTTGAAGAAGACACAATTATAAAGTTGCTGTCTTTTGTTTATCCTGTTGGGTTTATCATGATAATTTTGGGACAATCCATACTTTTTACCGAACAAACCTCATTGTTAACGCTTCCCGTTCTCAACAAACAAAGAACTCTCGGGAGCCTTTTAAGATTATGGGGATTGGTAATTTTGGGGAATCTACTTGGAGGTTATCTTATGGCGTTTTTATTCGTTTGGATAGGTCCGCGTTTGGAGATTTTTGATCTTGTAACTATCGAAAAAATAGCCATTCACGTAACCGATTACGATAAAATAACAATTTTTGTAAGTGCAATATTAGCCGGTTGGTTAATGGCCTTGCTTTCTTGGCTAATTGCAGCGTCCAAAAGCACGCTTAGTAGAATTGTATTGATATTTATTATTACGGCGGTTATTGCGTTTACTGGGCTTCACCACAGTATTGTTGGTAATGTAGAAGTATTTGCTGGGTGGATTAGTTCGCCCGCAATTACATTTACAATGTATTTATCTTTTATTGGCTTGGCACTTTTAGGAAATGCCTTGGGCGGTGCTTTTTTCGTGGCTTTATTGAAATATCGCGCCTTTGTTTACGACGTGGAGGGATAAATTTTAAATATCCATTTATTATATATTGAACAACATTCGCAGTAGTTTCCAATAAAAAATCCCTCGATAAAGGGATTTTTTTATTTGTGCTTTTAGCGAATAGTAATGGATTATCCTGGATTAATATTTGCTCCTGGCTTTGATTTTGCCTTTGGTGCTGCCGGTGCCTTTGTAGCAGCTGGTTTTTTCGGATTTTTATTTTCCGGCTTCTTTTCTGGTGTTTTGGCCATGATTAAATATTTTTAGTTAAACAATAGCTTAAAGATAACCATTTAAAATTCATCTTCAATTTAATATGGATTAAATTATAGGCATACAAGTGAATTTGAGTAACTTAGCGCAACTAACCAGATAATATGAAGCTTAACGCCTTTTTTAAGCAGTGCCATGAAAAGGAAGTATTTAAAATGTTATCAATTTACGTGGTTTCTGCTTGGATTATTTTGCAGGTGCTTTCAGTAACTTGGCAACCTTTAGGTCTTCCTCAAAAGTCTGTTACATTCCTGATAATAATATTACTTCTTTGTTTTCCACTGTACATCTTTTTTCTTTGGAAATACCGACTTTCTAAGTTGCATAAAACAGAAGAAGAGCAAAGCGAAAAAGATTTAAAGAAGCGGTCTGCATTTCGGAAAATGTATTTTTCTGCTTTGGGAATTATCGCCTCCTTGTCTGTAATTGCTGTCTTTCTGATTGTAAGCAAGAATTTTTCACAACAAAATAATGGCCTTCCAACAATTGTTAGCAGCGATAAAATTGCTGTCTTAAAATTTGGCAATAACACTGGCGACCCTAAATATGATATTGTAAGCAAAATGGCTTCCGATTGGATAATTCACGGCATTACCGAAAACCACGTGGCTCAAGTAATTACACAGGATTTGGTAGATGAATACAAAACAATTTTAAAAGGAAAAAAAATTGAGGAAGATGAAACCACCATTGTCCGTGAATACCTAAAACCCAGTAAAATAATTTCGGGAAATTTCTACCTAAAAAATGAAAAGCTACTTTTTCAAGGGATGCTAATTGACGGGAAAACTAATAAAACCATTATTTCTTTTAAACCTACGGAATGTGATGCCGAAAACCCGCTTAAATGTATTGAAGACCTAAATGAATCTATTACAGGGTATTTTATTACGAAGGATGAGCAAAAATTAATGCTGCAAGAAACCCCACCAAAATATGAAGCTTATAAATATTTATTGGAAGCTAAATACAGTAATGATGACCAGGAATATTTAGAATTATTGAACAAATCTATAGCCTTAGATTCCACCTATTTTGAACCCAAAGTGCTTCGCGTCGCCTATTATTACAACATTCAGGAATTTAAAAAGGCAGATTCGCTTTTAAAACTTATAAAGCCAGATTCATACGCAAATAAACGGCAATTGAATTTGCTAAATATGCACCAAGCGCTTTTAAAAGGTGATAACCGAACGGTTTATAAAACTATTCTAAAAGAATATGACTTTGCGCCATTCGATTTAATTACCAATAAAACTGCTATGGTTGTGGCTTTGCAATATGTAAATAAACCTCAAGATGTAGAAGCAATTTACAAAAACGTAAATATGGACAGCATGAGCCTTCAGAATTGCTCTTATTGTGTTCAACGTATTTATGTAAAAGCATTTGCAGATATTGAATTGAACCGCTACGCCGCAGCAATTGAAAGCATTGAAAATACCCAAACTAAAGACGAGGCCAAATTATTGAACAGACCATTGGCAATTGCCTATGTACGAGCCGATAAAACTGAAGCTTTAAATCAGTTTTTAAGAAAAATTGAAATCACTGCCTCTTCAAAAGAGGCGCAGGAACTAATGTTGCAAGTGGGAAAGGAATATCTTTTGAAAAAGGATGAAACAAAAGCAAATGAATATTTCAACAAAATTATAAATTCTGAAATAAAAAGCGGCGATCAAAAACTTCTGTCTAGCGCGCTATTTTATAATAAAGAGTACGGTCAAGCGACTATTATTTTGAATGAAATTCACCTGAAAGACCCTGAGAATATTGAAATATTAGCAAAATTGGCTATTAGTCACTATAAAGATGGCAATCTTCCGGCTGCCGAAAAAAACATAAACAGTTTAGAAAATTTGCGCGGCGATTACCAGTTTGGTAGTGTAGATTATGCGCTCGCTCAATATTATGCAGCTACAGAAAACCAGACTCAATTATTTAAACAATTGTTGAAAGCTGCTGCAAACGGGCATGTTTACCACTGGAAATACTATAAAAATGACCCCCAATTCATAAAGTATACTAATTCAAAAGAGTTTGAGGAAGTAATGAATTTTTGGAAATAGGTTAACTCTTCAGACCTACGTAAATTATAAAAAAATGGCAAAGCTTAGAAACGCTCATGCACTGTTAATAGGAGTAGGGAAGGACCTTCCAGAATCTGCAACGGATGCTAAAGCAATCTACAAAATATTGGGCAGCAGGGAATTTGGTGGTTATTATAAGAAAAACATCAAATTACTAACCAACAAAAAGGCTACGCGGAAAAGAATTTTGGAAGCCTTAGATCATCTGCTGGAAGTTACAGACGAAAATTCTTCGGTATTGCTATATTATTCTGGGCATGGCGGCACTTACAGCGACAATACTTTTATAAAAGACGAGGCGCTGCGCAAACCTGAAGAACAGAATCAGAAGTATTTTCACCTTTGTCCAAACGACTACGATCCTAATAATTATAAAACTACATGGATTAAAGCGGAGGAAATAAAGGAAAAAATACAGCAGTTAGAATCACGCCGATTAATATTCTTTTTAGATTGTTGCCACGCAGCGGGTATGACTGCAGGCGTTATGGCTCCAGGAACACAGCATCCAAAATTAACAAATGCAGATGGCTTAGCGCAAAATTTAGACGATGGCCGTGGAATGACCATTGTTTCTGCCTGCCGTGCAGACCAACTTTCTTATATCATGGAAGGCGATGAAAATAGCCTTTTTACTAAATGTATGATTGAAGTTTTAAGGGGAGATAACAAACAAGAAAACGACGATCCTTTTGTGCGTATTTTTGAAGTGGTTCAGTATTTATTTAAAAAAGTACCACAGGTACATCCTGAACAAAACCCGTATGCGAACTTGCAAATATTTGAAGATTTCGTAGTTAGTTTCGCTTCAAAATTGATGGATGACAATACAGCTGATGATGAAATTGAAACTTTAGTACGCAAATCTAAAAGTACTAATAAAGAACCTGTTACAAAATTTCGAGAAACTGAAAATTCTAATAGTGCTATACTATTTATACACGGTTTTTCTGGAGATGCTGAAAATACTTTTTCAGAAGCTCCAAAATTGTTAATGGCAAATACGGAGCTGGATGGTTGGGATATGTTTCCATTGGGATACAGCGGGAATGTGGTGCCCGAAATGGGTAAAAATATTTGGGCCTGTGCGAGCGATATAAAACGAAATTCAGATTTTCTGCTTACTTCAATTAAAAATAAATATTCAAAATACAAGCGCATAGCCATAATTGCGCACGATTTGGGTGGGATTGTAGCCCAACAAGCTTTGTTGGATTTGGAAAAAGAAGACTTAGATAGAATTAGTCACCTGCTATTTTTTGGCACCCCAAGTAACGGATTGCCAGAAATAGAACTAAAAAACTTCTTTACTTACGGCAATGATGAAAAGGAACTGAAAGAGGGAAGTCCGTATATGAAAAAACTCAGAAGCCGCTGGGACGAAGCTTTTAAAGACGGTTACCCTTTTACCTTTAAAACTATTGCTGGTAGCAAAGATGAATACGTGCCTCTAAGTTCAAGTTTGGAGCCATTTGCAAAACAATATCAAGAATTAATTGAAGGAAATCATTTTTCTATAGTACATATAGAAAATGAGGAAGATGACGGCTATCAGGCTATTCTAAACACGTTGACTAATAAAAGTTTTCTGAATAAATTTTCGAACAAAGAAGAAATCAATATTGCCTTGGGGGAATATAACGCGGTTATAAACTCTTTACGGCCAAAATTGAATGACCTTGACGGCAAAGGCTTGGAGAGACTTATTTACGCTTTAGAAGGCGCTGGGAGGGAAGTGGAGGCAATGCAAATCTTGGCGGAACATCCAATGGCGCAAAACAACTCGAATTTGTTGGGAATAATGGGCGGACGTTATAAAAGGCAGTATTTAAAATCATTTTCAGCAGAAGATTTACAAATGGCGCTTAAGCATTACAGCGACGCCTTAAAAATGGCTGAAGGAAAAAAGGACTTTTCACAAATATATTATCACGCAATAAATCTTGCTTTTTTAAGCTTAATGCAGGACGAAAAGGCGACTATGACTGAGTTTGCAGATCAAGCTTACGAAGCTACAACCAAAGATCCGTTCCCCAGTCTTTGGAAAATTGCCACCATAGCCGAAGCATATTTATACAAAGGCAACTTTGCAGAATCTAAAGCAAATTATGTAAAAGCCGCAGCAATGGCTGGATTGCGCGAAAAACTTTCAATTTATACAAATGCTTATAATGCATACACCAGTTTAATGCAAACAGATAATCCGCAAGATGCATTTATCAAATTTCTAAGACTTAATTTTTTGTCGTAAATTCAATGAAAAATTATACATGAAACTGAAATTTACTCAAGACGAAAACCCCAGATTGGAATTTAAAAAAGCAATGAAAAAACCAATTCCAATAGAATGTGCGCAAATAGACGAAGCATTTGAAGTGGAAACTATGGAAGGACTAATGAAAGGTAAAGCTGGCGATTGGTTGATGATAGGTGTAAATGGTGAAAAGTATGTATGTGACAAAGCGATATTCGAGAAGACCTACACGCTTTGTAAGTAAAATTGATTTGCGTTTAAATACGTAATCAATTGACGTTAAGATAATTAAATACTTAAGGTTATGGCTTCAAAAAAGATATTTATTAGCTATTCTAAAAAGGATACGGCGTATGTTTCATCGCTCGTTCAGGCACTTCGGCAACAGGGCTTTGATGTTTGGTTCGATAAAAATATCATGACGGGCAATGATTGGGATGATACCATTGAAGAAGAAATTAAAAAAGCAGATACACTTATACTCATTCTTTCAAAAACCTCAGTTGCATCAGACAATGTAAAAGATGAAATGTCGTACGCGCTAAGTTTGGGCAAAAGTGTAAATCCCATTAAAATAGAAAACTGCGACGTACCTATGCGCTTGGCTCGAAAACAATATATCGATTTTGAAGTACTTGGCCCAGAAGTAGGATTTCAAAGGTTGGTAAGGGATATAAACATGCAATTATCAAACGGTGAAAATGCTCAGGAAGCGAAAGTAAACTTTGTTCCGCCAAGGCAATATACCACACCAAATAGACAAATTCCTAAACCAAAGTCTAACAATAACTTACTTTATATAATAGGGGGAATAGGTGTAGGCATTACCCTTGTGATTGCATTTATATTTATTTTGGTTGCTATATTTAATCCAAGTACCGACGACACTTATACCGAAACCGTTGATCCCTATCAATTTAGTGATGAAACAGTGCAAAATTCCGTAGAAGATGAAGACTGGAACAACACCTACAGTAAAAATAATCTAGACAGTTATATCGCTTTTTTATACCATTACGGGAAATCCACAAAATATTATGCAAATGCCTATACAGAGTTAAATACCATTTTAAATAAATCTGCAACCGTTTGGTATGGAATAAAAGGCGGCGAATATAATTTTAAAAGATATTTATATTATTATGGCGATCAAACAATGCCACCTCAGATTGACGATATTATAACACCTATATTTAAAAGTGAACTTTACGAAGGCGATAATTTTGAACGTTATGGCAATTATATACAGCCAGGTAAAAAGCTTTTAGTTTACGATGTGTGGGTAGATGAGAATAATAATATATGGGTGCGAGTGCGTTATCAATAAAAAAGCATTTCTGAAGAGCAAGGTGCGCAAATAGACATAACATTTATAGTAGAAAGTACGGAAGGCCTTATAGAGGAAAACCCGGCGGCTGTTTAATGTTAAGCATTAACGGTGAAAATATGTGGATGATGCTGCTATTTTTAAAAAGAGCTATATATTGAAATAGAAGCATTTCAAAAAAATAATACTGTAAGCAATGGGAGGAAAGAAAGTATTTATCAGTTATTCAAGGCAGGATATAGATTATATACAATCTTTAGTAGAAGCGTTGAGATTACAAGGTTTTGAGGTGTGGTTTGACAAAAATATAATTTCCGGCACAGACTGGGACGATACCATAGAAGCAGAAATAAAGCAGGCAGATGCTATTGTTTTGGTGCTTTCAAAAACCTCGGTAGCTTCAGATGTTGTAAAAGACGAAATCTCGTACGCTATGAGTTTTGGCAAAAGCATAAACCCAATTAAAATAGAAGATTGTGAAGTACCAATGCGATTGGCGCGAAAACAATTTATCGATTTTGCAGCACTAGGTCACGAAGCTGGCTTTGAAAGATTGGTCAACGATTTGCAACACATCTTAAATTTATCCGAAGAAAACAAATCTATTTCTAAGAAAGATTTTAATCCACCTGTAGCAAATACAATTGCAAATTCATCTTCCCCAAAAAAGTCAAAGAAAATAGGGAAGTATATACTTATCGGTATTGTTTCAGTAATACTATTTATTGCAATCAAAACGCTTATAGCTTTCTTTGCGTGGTAAAATGAGTAGTGGGATCAGTGCTGATCTAAATATTCTATTTTACATAATATAAATTATAGGACAAACCATAACAATTGTACTAATAGGCTAATAACAGGGTTTTGAGGCTTATTCGTTATATTAAAGCCATCGTTACATTCTTGGTGTAATAACTCAAAATAAAACCCCAAAGGTTTTGGAAACCTTTGGGGTTTGCATTGCAATGTCATTTTATATTCTAGTTCAATATTAGTATTTAGCATTCTGCACATAACAATTACCAGTTGTAAAAGTTCAAGTTTTATCTTTAATGGCGTTTATTGTATATGAATTAAATCGGCTCTTAAAATCTTCTATCCGGATGAAACAAACTTAGATCTAACGAGGTTTTTTTATTAGATATTATCTGGGAAACTAACTTACCTGTTGCTGGGCCTAAACTCCAACCCATCATAGCATGTGCTGTTGCTATTGTTAGATTATTGCACTTTGAAGATTTGCCAATATAAGGTAATCCGTCCGGTGAACATGGACGTAATCCATAATCTGCTGAAGCTTTTTCTTCTTCAGAAATATTTAAATTATTATAATAGTTTTTTGCTGCATTAGCAATAGTTTGTACTCTAATTGGATTGATTTTATTGTTAATTCCAGCTAGCTCCATAGTGCCTGCAAAACGAGTATAACCTTGCATTGGTGTAACCGCTACTTTGGCTTCACATAATATTGCCGGAATAGAAATCCCTGTTTCTCTTGTTACATTAATTCTGTATCCTTTGCCTGCTTGTATTGGAATTTGTAAACCTAACTTTTTTGTAAGCAAAGAGCTCCAACTACCTGCTGCCAAAACGATTTCATCTGCCACCAATTCTTGTTTATCGGTAATGATTTTAGAAATTTTATTGTTTGAAACGTCAATATCTTTTACTTCTTCATTAGCATAAAAAACAACTCCTTTTGCTTTTAAATGTGTAACCATTTCTTTCATAAAATCGGTTGGCGTCATATGTGCATCGGAATCATAATAGATAGCTCCTTTAATATTCAGATTAGCTTTAGGTTCAAGTGTATCTACTTCGGTTTTTGATAAGTTTTTCACCCCTAATCCTAAGTCAATTCCGCGTTGGCCAATTTTCCATTCCTCCTCTCCTACTTTATCAGATTGATAACACATTAACAATCCTTTTCGTTCGTAGTGAAAGTTAAACGCTTTAGACGCTTTTATGTCTTCGTATAAATCACGGCTTAAAATATTAATTTCTTTAATTACTGGAATTGCTTTCTCTACTTTTGAAATTGTAGCCGACTTCTTAAAAGCCCACATCCATTTTAAAAAATCTGCATTTAGACGGGGTTTCACATAAAAAGGGCTAGTTGCATCAAACATCCACTTAAGACCTTTGTTAATCATTCCTGGCGCAGCCAACGGAATAAAATGGCTGGGTGTTATATAGCCAGCGTTCACATACGATGCACCACTGGAGAAATTAGATTTATCTATGATTGTTACTTGATGACCTTCTTGTAAAAGGTAATAAGCAGTGCTTAAACCTATAATTCCACCTCCAATAATAATTACGCTTTTGCTCATTCTTTGTTTCCTGATCTTTTTTCAGGTTCTTCTTATTAATTTCAATTTGGCAGATTCCCAATCGAGTTGAGAATTGTTATATCACTTGAAAACCATGTGCATAAGGGTCATCTTCATCATCAATAGTAATAGTATTTTGCCCATAAACTTTTGCCCAACCTTGAATACTTGGTATAATGGCAAGTTTTCCATCTAAAAGGGTTTCTTCTTCAACACGCCCAATAAACTTACTGCCAATAAAACTTTCGTGTACAAAAGGTTGGTTAACTTGTAATTTTCCTTTGGCATATAATTGTGCTAAACGTGCGGAAGTACCTGTCCCACACGGGCTTCTATCGATGGCTTTGTCGCCATAAAATACTGCGTTTCGTCCAGATGAATTAGGATCTATAGGATTACCGGTCCACAACATATGGGTTACATCGCGAATGGTTACATTTTCTGGATGAATAAATTGATTTGGATATTTTGCATTAATTCTATCCCGAACTATTTGAGAGTATTGAATAATCATACCAGCAGTAAAATCGTGCACTCCAGAGAAATTTTTCTGTGGATCTACTATAGCATAATAATTTCCGCCATAAGCAACATCGAAGGTGATTTCGCCTAATTCAGGGCAATCGATAGATAGATTTTGAGCTGCTAAATAACTTTTTACATTAGTAAGTTTTACCCAATCTACTTTATTATTTGTTTGCTGATATTCAATTTCTACCAAACCAGCTGGAGCTTCCATTCTAATTTTTCCTGGAATTTTAGGCGTAACCAAACCTTCTTCAATAGCAATGGTAATAGTGCCTATAGTACCATGACCGCACATTGGCAAGCACCCGGAGGTTTCAATAAATAAAATAGCAAAATCATTTTCTGGATTATCTGGTGGAAATAAAATGCTTCCACTCATCATATCGTGACCGCGAGGTTCAAACATTAAACCTTTTCTGATCCAATCGAATTCTTTTAAAAAATGAAGTCGTTTTTCGTTGATTGTTTTTCCAATCAATTTTGGACCTCCACTTTTTATAACTCTCACAGGATTTCCGCACGTATGTGCGTCTATGCAAACAAATATGTGCTTACTCATTCTTCATTATTTGTTTTAATCCATCCACAACTCTAAAGATACCTAAAGGATTTTCGTCTTTTAATTCCTCTGGCAACAACTCATTTGGCCAATCTTGATAGCTAAAAGGACGAACCCAACGTTTTATAGAATTGATACCAACTGCAGTAAATCTGCTATCTGAAGATGCAGGATAAGGACCTCCATGAACCATCGATTCACAAACCTCCACTCCTGTTGGAACTCCGTTGAAGATAATGCGTCCCACTCTATTTTGAAGCGCAGCAATTACTTTTGAATAATTGGCGACTTCATTTTCATCTGAAATTACAGTTCCCGTTAATTGCCCTTCTAAACTAGCAATAACTACTTCTAATTCTGCTGCGTTTTCACATTGAACAATCATAGAAAAAGGTCCGAAAACTTCTAAATGTAAGGTTGGATTTTCTAAAAATGTTCTTCCCGTTACAGTAACAATGGCTTGTTCTGCGTAATTATTTTTTACTTCAGAAGAATAGTTGGCTGTAACGGTAACTTGGTCTTGAGAAACTACTTTTTCTTTGTTCTTTATGTATCCTTTTTTGATATTTGGATGCAACATACAAGATGGATCTATTTTGATAATTTCTTCTGAAACAGTCGTTATAAAACTTGTGAACGATTCACTTTTAATACCAAGAATTAAACCCGGATTTGTACAAAACTGACCCGTTCCTAAAGTGATAGAACCCGCATAGGTTTTTGCAATTTCAGCTTGTCTATTCTCTAATGCTTTTGGTAAAATTACAACTGGGTTTATACTTCCCATTTCTGTAAAAACCGGAATTGGTTCTTCTCTTTTTGAAGCTAAATTTAATAAAGCCCTCCCTCCTATTATACTGCCTGTAAAACCAACTGCTTTCACTTTTGGGTGCGCAACTAATTGTTGCCCTACTTCTATTCCGCTTGAATTTAAATTAGAAAAAACGCCATTTGGCATTCCTGTTTTTTCGGCAGCTTTTACAATTGCCGATGCTACTAATTCTCCTGTTCCAGAATGCATGGGATGCGATTTAACAATAACCGGACAACCCGAAGCTAAAGCTGCTGCTGTGTCTCCACCCGCTGTAGAATACGCCAGAGGAAAATTACTTGCTCCAAAAACAACAACGGGACCTAACGGAATTAACATTTTGCGGATATCAGATTTTGGCATGGGTTCTCTATTTGGTTGGGCTGTATCTATGGTTGCTTCAACCCAAGATCCTTCTGCAACTAAATTTGCAAAAGTTCTTAATTGCCCTACTGTCCTGCCCCTTTCACCTTTTGCTCTTCCTTCTGGCAAACCAGTTTCTAAACAATACATTTTTACAAGCTCATCATCTAAAGCTAAAATTTCATCTGCAATTGCGTTTAGAAATTCGGCTTTTTTTGTTCCGGAAATAGTTCTGAATTCTTTAAATGCATTTGACGCTAAAGAAACTGCTTTTTCTAATTCTTCTGAAGAAGCTTCAGTAAAAACAGTAGTGTTTTCTAGGTTTAATTCTGGATTGAACGTTTTATACGTTTTGTTTCCTGAACTTGAAAGTTGATTGCCTATGTAGTTTTTTCCTGTTATCATATTCTATAATTATATTGTTCTGTGTAAGGTTTGAAACGGCATCCTTTATATTCGAGTTCGAGTTTTATTTCAATTAATAAAAAAAATTAAATGTATCGTAAACAAATAGTAAGATATCGATAAAAACCCGGCTTTAGTTCTGAATATTTTCAGCACTAAATAACACCAAAATAAGGTTATAAATTTTTATAATCTGGCAGTGTTGGTCTTGTTGCCAGCGCGTCTGTAATTATTTTTTCTACTCTTTTTCGCTCTTCACCTTGCAAAACAAGTCTTGGCGCTCTAACGTATTCGTTACCAATTTCTGTATGTACCGATGCCAATTTAATATACTGCACCAAGCGCGGGTGAATATCTAATTCTAACACTGGCATAAACCATCTGTAAATTGCAATAGCTTCTGGAATTCTGTTTGCTCTTACCAACTTGTAAATAGCCACGGTTTCTGCCGGAAAAGCATCTACCAAACCTGCTACCCATCCATCTGCACCCAAAACTAAACTTTCTAAAGCTAAGGTGTCTACCCCAGTCATTATTGCTAATCTGTCTCCAAACCTATTTTTAATTCTTGTAATATTGGTGGTATCCCTGGTAGATTCTTTTACTGCCTGAATATTTGGGCAGCTGTCTAATAACTCTTGAAACATATCTAAGGTCACCATTATTTTATAATCTACCGGATTATTATAGATCATAATTGGCAAGGAGGTGCTATTTGCAACAGCTTTAAAATAGTGTACAACTTCTGCATCACTAGCATTGTAGCGCATTGGAGGTAAAAGCATCAAACCACTTGCGCCATCTTCTTCTGCAGATTTAGCTAGTGCAATTGCGGCTTTTGTGGTTTGTACTGCAATATTCATTAAAACAGGAACTTTTCCTGCTACAAACGCAACAGTTTCTCGTGTTAAGCTTCTGCCCTCTTCCTCTGTTAAAGTACTTGCTTCACCTAAAGTTCCACCCAAAACAATACCGTGAACACCTGCGTTTAGCTGCGCTTGGATATTCACTTTAAACATGTCTAAATCTAATTCATCATCAGAATTAAATTGTGTTGTTACTGCTGGCATTATGCCTTTCCAATTAAATTTCATATTGTTTCTATTTATTTGATGGTATAAAATTATAGAAATGCTGTTCGTTAGAATACTCTTAAATTATTCACTTTTAGTACTATATTATCCTTCATAAACATTTTTAATATATTTTTGAAGTATTTTGTACCAATGCTGAGTAATAACATCCTATAACCATTTCTGTATAAATGAAAGTTTTACCTTTTAAAATTCCGAAGCCAGAAAACAATGCTCTGATTTATCAAGAAGATATTGAATTGGTTTTTTATGATAAACTGCATCAACATGATGAAATTCAGATAAGTTTTATTGAAAGAGGAAATGGAACTTTATTGGTGGGAGATCGTATTTTCAACTATGCTGAAAATGATATTTTTGTTATTGGCAGCAATTTGCCTCATGTGTTTAAAAGTGGTGAAAACGGAGCAATCAAATCGAAGATGCTGACGCTGTTTTTTACAGAATCCTCTTTTGGTGAAGCTTTTTTTGATTTAAATGATTTTGCAGAAATAAATCTATTTTTCTTAAAATCTTCGCAGGGGTTTGTTGTAAAAGTGAATAAAAAAGAAATTATTGATTCCTTTTTGAAGCTTAAAAAAGCTTCTAAACTAGAGCGTTTTATATTGTTTTTAGAGATTTTAAAGATCATTTCAGTTTCAAAATCTGAACCTCTTTCTAATTTTGTGTACAATAAAAAATATTCTGATGTTGAAGGAAAAAGAATGAGAGATGTGTTTGATTATACAATTGAAAATGCAAACCAAAAAATAACTTTAGATGAGATTGCAAACATTGCAAATATGACAAAGAATGCTTTTTGTAAATATTTTAAAAAACGAACAAACAGGACGTATATTAGCTTTTTAACCGAATTACGTATTGAAAAGGCTTGTAAATTATTAATTGCGAACAAGGATTTATCTATCAACGAAATTGCCTATAAATGTGGATTTAATAACATTTCAAATTTTAACAGACAATTTAAAATGATAAAATTGATGTCGCCCAATAGGTTTCGAAAGCTTAATGTTTAAAATTATTTTGTAGAAATTTCTATAAACATAGAACGAATAATGGCTGCGGAACAGAAAGTGGATAATTATGGTGGTAATTATTTGTGAATTTTGGCATAAGTTAGTTATAGGCTACCTATGCCTTAACCATACCTTATCTATGGCTTTACTATGGAGTAAACACGGGTGAACCTAGTCTTTGCCTAGGCCTTGACCCGTCTTTGACCCGTCCTAAAATAACTATACAGGTTAAAGAATAAATCCTAATATAGTTATACAAATGTAACTGATAATCCTAAAAGAACTATACATCTGTTTTTTCATAGTTAAAATACTCTCGCAGCCTTAGTTGCTTAGCTATTTAGAGGAAACTGCTTTATGTTTTGAAGATTTAAATTATGAGGGGCTAAATTATTAGATTACCGCAATACATTCCATTGCTTTTGCTGTTTTAAAAGGCGTGAATGTATTGTTTAATTCATTGCCGAAATGTATTCCTAACCAGACACTTATGGCAACATCTGTTGGAAGGGGTTTTGTGATTGGCGTATTTAGTTGTAGGCTAATTTCAGGATGTTCAATGTTACATAATAACGGAGGGGTTTCTACAGTATTACCTAAGGCATTGACCGCTGGATGATCTAGTGTGTACTTTTGAGTTTTGGGACTACATTTAATTGCAGAAACCAAGCTTATGGCAGCTGTAAGCTTGAAATGTGATGCAGATTTAGGGTATTTATTCAGGTCTAGATGGCTGCTATTTTCAATTTTGATAGTAACTAGTGAACGGTCGCTATTTACTAAAACAGTTGTTTTTGCGGTGTAAATTTGGTTAAATATTTGCTTTTCATCTAGTTGCAACCCAATAAGGGCTTCGGGATAATTAAAAACGTTTGCCACTCTTCGTCCCTTGATGCCCCTACCCTTATGTATTATTTTACGACAGCGGCCGGTAAGGCGACTTGTAAAATAACTATCCTTAAAGGTTCTCAAATTTCCCTGTAAGCCCGTATAAATAGATTTTGCGAGCATATTTGCGCCAGCAAACTCCGTGACATTGGCCTTTACGGTAGCGAAACGAGGATCGTATAAAATTTGATCTCTAGTAGGAGGCGATGATTTCCGTCTGGTATATTCTCCATTTAAAAAATAGTAGGTAAAGCCTTTGATGGTACCAATTATCCTTAGTTTTGAAAACAATCCGAATGACATTGTGTTGATTTTAAGGTGATTATATAGCTAAGATAAAAAAAATAATTTTAAGTTTGATGGTGGTAGGTGTTTGCATATTGAGGTTGCTGCGGTCGTGCCTCCCTCGCAATGACCCTTCGACTCCGCTCAGGGCAGGCTAATTTGAAATTGCTGGTGTATTGCAGATTAACTGGTCACATTGAATCCCCCTCACCTATTTATTGAAAAGGTTTTGTTGCCCCACATTCAATTGAAGCCTAAATCATAACCGCGCCAGCAGGGTTATATACTAAACTTATTGTAATGATATATTCTTTTAGAATCAATTGAATTATTTATGAAGGTTAATTCTTCAGTCAGATTTCCATCACTATCATACTTATATTCAATTCGTTTGTTTGATTTTAGATATATCTTTTCAATTTGCTGATTCAAATTATTGTACCTTTTAATAAAGTAGAGGTTCTTTTTTTTCTTTTCATTTTCATACAAAGCAACGCTATTATCTTCTATATTATAATCATATATCGTTACGGAAATCTTTTCACCCGCTTCATTATATCTTTCGGTCTTACTATACAAATTATTATCACAATAGAAATATCTGTAGCTTAAATAGAAAGTATTGTTTTTTATATTCTTATTAAAAAGCTCCGTATTCAAATCGTTGTTATCATAAACTCTTTTTTGCTGAATTAATAAAGTTCCGTCGGGTTTATGTTGCAAATTTTCTATACGGTTATTATTCTCATCATAATTGTAAGATAATATTGTAGAAATCTCACCATATTGATAACCTGTCTGTTTCATCATCAATCCATCTGCATTATATTCAATAAGATAATTATATCTTATATCTCCCTTATCATCATATCTCAAGTCTTTAATATGTTTGCCCAGCTCATTATAGACATCTCTATTGACCAAAATACTATCCTTCGCGCCGGATTTAAATTCATAAGTCAGTTTTTCACTGATTTTATTTTCTGCTCTTAATAATTCTTCATCCCGATTATCATTCTGAGAATAAATAGAGATTGGAATTAAACAAAAAAAAAGTATTTTTTTAAATAGCATATTAATTTATTTGTGGGATGTGTTATTACTGAAAATATATAAAAGTTTAGACTTTTTTCAAAATTGGCATCGCTATTCGTTTAAAATTGCATTAGCTCATTCTTTTTTTTGGCAAGTTGTTCTTGTTATGGATTTCTAATGTTTACCTCTGCATGCTTCACCGCACTATCCTTTTCCTGCTTTGCAAGCGTAAGCCTATTGTTTAGCTCTTCCTCAAATTGATGGTCGTAAACTTGCTTAAGTATATCTGCAAATCCGGCTTTATCTACTTTAAAGGCTTTTTGCAGTTTGGATATATTATTTAGTTCAAGTTTTGTATGCTTTGTTATTTTCTTCTTCTTTTAGTGATTGTTGTTATGAATTCCTCCAATATTTTAAGGTCCGCAAGAAATTCATCAGAATCAGGCATTTCTTCAATTAGAGTGCCTGCTGTATCGTGTCCAGTGAAATAAGTAGAACATTTACTCATATTAGCATCAACGAGATCATAATCATCAACTGTTAAATCAACAATTTTTGATAAACGTTGAGTTTGTATTGCTCTGCCAAATCTTTGAATTGCTCCATTTAGGAATACTTCTTCAATAAAACGTTCCCAAGTTTCTCGAAGTTTACCATACAAATACTTTGCTCGTTCTTTATAAGCTTCTTCTGTCTCAGTCCGTTCGATTTTCTCTAATTGTTGATGTGAACTTTTCAACTGGCCAATACGCTTACCAACAGGTAAAGCATCCCACGGTGGATTACTAGCAATAATTCCTGTTTCATTTTTCTTTCTCGTAAGGCTCTTTATTTCTAAATCACAATTTAGACTTTTAGAATGTTCTTGAATCATTAGAAGAAAAGTTATGTCGTGTGTAAAAACTATTACTTGTCGGACTAAAGCTTCTTCTGCAATTCTTTTTGATATTTTATTTCTCCATTTATGGTCGAGAGAAGAAACAGGATCGTCAAAAATTATAGCGCTTTTATGCTCTGAAATAGATAACTCAGATAAGAACGTTGCTAAAGAGATGCATCTATGTTCTCCCTCGCTTAAGATGTCTTTTAATAAAATTCCATTTGCGTTTTGTTCGTCAAGTCTTAAATAGTGGTATTGTTTTCCTCTTTGTCCCTTTGTTTCAGTTTCTATTTTGATATTCTTGAAACCTAGTTTTGTTAATTCAGTTTTAAAATTCTGTTTAAGATTCGTGCTGATATATTTTGTTGCTAACTCATTACTAAAAGTTGTGATTTTATGAGTCCTACAATTACTTATACACTGATTCAGTAATTTTATCTTTTTTTGACGATAAATTTCACGGCCTATTTTTGGCTTATAGTCGAAAATCTTTTTTACTCCTTTTAATTGATTCAGTTCTTTGTTGAGTGGTTTTAAATCTTCTTCAATTGACTGAATCTTTAATTTTTCGTTTGTTTCTTTTAAGGTTTTGATGAGTTCTTTAATCAATGTTTTTGGAGTGCTCTCTATTTCAATTGGAATAATAGTCTCAACTGTTTTCTTTGAATCAAAAAGACCTATCAAATAATCTTTTTGCTTAGAGAGTACCTCTAAATATTGTGTTTGATTTTGTGAATAATCCTTGATTAATTCGTTTAATTCAATGGTTGTTGGTTTTTGTTCTTCAAAAAAGAATTCTAGTTTTTTAAAATTTTCAATTGATAAATCAAATTTTGCAGATGCTTCATCATAAGTTTTTTGAATGTCATTTTTTACAAAATCCTCAAAAGAAGTAAACCTCTTTTTTGCCTCTTCATCTAAATTTTGAAGACAAAGAGGACAACTGCTTTCTTCTTTAATTTCGGGAAAATCCTCTGTTTTGGTACTTTCATTATAGAATTTCCGAGCACTTTCCCAAAGCAACTTCCATGAATTATTACCCACTCCTTCTATTGGCATTTTAGAAAATGCCTTTTTAGAAGACTCATTTAGTGCTTTACTCGTGGTCACAAGATTATTTATGGTTTGTTTTAAATCTATTAATATTTCTCCTGTCAAGTTATTTTCAAGTGTTTGAAATTTGTTCTGTAAAATTTCAAAACGTTTTATCTTTTCTTCATTTTCTTTTAAATTCTTTTGTGGGTCTGTTGACCTTAATTTATCTATCTCTTCATTCAACTCTTGAATTTTTGATTCTTTAGTCGAATTCCAAATTGCTTCTGCTCTTAATTCATCAAGTTTTGTTTCGGAATTTAAGTTGTCGAGAAATTTTTTTGCTGTAGAGCAATCAGAAACTTCTAAAAGTGAATAGTCGAATGCTTTTAAAGCGGGGCTTAATAATTCTGTGTTCAGCTCGCTCTCAACTCTTTTTATATCGATTGCTAATTTTTCTATAATGGACAAACCTTGAGGAATAAAAGCAATTTCATCCTCCCCTTCTATGTAGTGATTTGCACTTGATGTATCAAAAACATCAACACTTCTTAAAATAGAACTATTTACTTCTTCATTTATGAGATTTACTGTATTGAAGTTTATACCGTCAATTGTATATACTATATCTGCCTTTCTATCCTGTCCAGAACAATCAGGGTTATATAAATTGTCATTTATCTTTGGTTTGTGACCTCTAGTATGACAAGCATGTTTTAAAATGCTCACATAGCTTGATTTTCCAGAACCATTATCCCCGTAAACCACCGTAAGTCCTTTTGGAGCAAAATCTAATACAGTAGTTTTTGAGAGTGCATTTATATTGTCAACATTCAAAACTTTAGAAAGTATCAAATCATCACTACTAATTGATTTATTTGCAAAATCCCTTAAATCATCAAAATCTACTTTTTCAAAAACAAAATCCGATAACCCATAATCCACTTTGCAGATTTCTTTAAGTTCTGAAATATCATTATTAATAAGTACGTTATTTCTAATTAACCGGTCAATGGCTACTTGCCAAAAATTAGGTTTACTTTCCACCCAATCAATTATGTCATTAAGTATTGGCATTTGCTGTTTTTTAGGATAATAAATAAAAGTATAATAATCAAATGTAAAAAAAACAAAACCCCAACATTTACGGAAAACCGTAAAGGGGGTATATTTAATCGGGGAGAATTTCAAATATAGGATTTATTTTTAATGCTGGAGGCTTTAGGCTTTAAGCTTTTGTAAATGGGTGAGTTTGTGAGTAAGTGAATGAGGGATTGTTGGTTGTTTGTTCTGGGTTCTGGGTTGTGCGCGAGACCGTCCGCACCGCGGGTAGGTGCACTGCAAATGCTTGAATTAAATAGACACGTTTTTTAAAAGCGCGCCAGAGGGATTTCTAAGTAATACGTTATAATTTTTACGCTTTCTAATGTCTGTGAACTCACTGTTTACCGACTTTTTTTTATGTGATGTACTTTAATATGTTTGGGAGAAATATTTTAGCGATCGTGAACGTCCTTCTTAAATTAGAATTACTTTTTTTGTGACTGTTCCCTTAGTATTTTTAACTTTAATAAAATAAACTCCTCTTGCATAGGATTTTAAATCTATTTCTTTTTTATTAGTTGTTTTTAAAAGCACACCGCTAACATTATAAATCTCAATATTTTCAATATTTTTACCCTTAACCCTCAATACATCTTTTGTTGGATTAGGGTATAAGACAATAAAATCATCTGAAAATGATTCTGTAGATAATGTGGCATCTGTCATTTCCGCGAATAGCCCATCCCCTCGATCAGGGGTTATTATATTTTGCCCATTATTATAAGTGAAATCATCGTCAATTCTACCTGCATACATTAGTTTACCATAACCATAGGATATACTATTTTGAAAATGACCAGCCGTGAATTCCGAAGCCCATTTTACTTGTTGAAATACATCAAGTTTTACTATAAATCCCGTGTTGGAAGAAATCGTGACTGTTGCAGGAGCTATCCCAATAACGGCACCCGAATTACTCCATCCTGAAAGATAGGCCCTATTAAATTCATTAAATGAAATGGAAAAAATCCTCACACCATCGGTAGCTGGATGTTCATGCTCAGTAATTACAGAACCATCACTATTATAAAAACCAACTAATCCGACCCCTCCATTTTTATATCCACAAATTCCAATAACACCTACAGAGCTAATATCTAAAGAAATACCATTGCTAGAAAAATTGGACGGAAGCTCTAAAATTTGTTTTACCCAATTTTGAGTTCCATCAGGATCATAGGATAATAAAATTATTCCTTCATCATCATTATCATTATAGGCAGGTGAGAGCTCTCCATCGTAGTATACTGGTCCGTCACTGCGACCTAAAACAATAACCTCATTTGTTTGAGGATGTATCTTAATATCGTTACCACTGGCAAACGTATTATGGGGGGTACCGCCTGCACGTTTTGCCCAGATAATGTTACCGTCTGGTTGATACTTAGCAACAAGCATATCCATCGTAGTGCCAGTAGATGGGTTTGTAAGTGTTATTGTTCCACCCAATGTAACCGATTTCCTAAACAAACCTAATATGTAAAGGTTTCCGTCCAAATCGGTGGTTAGTCCGAGAAATGAATTGTTATCTCCCAATAAGGTAGTGCCGGATTCATGCCATATGTATTCGCCATCTGAATTTACTTTGATAATGACACCTTCACCTCCGGTCTGACCGGGAGCTTCTACACCACTTAAGATTTGCCCATCATACTTAAAGTCTTGGCCAACTGATTGAATTGCAAGGTAAACGTCACCAAATGGATCTATGTGAATATTTACAGCCATATCATTATAAATTCCGTCATTACCTCCAATTGTTTTCAACCATACTAAATTTTTTTGAGAATCGAGCTTGATGAAAAATGCATCACTACGACCATTTGTATAATATTCATTGCCTTCATATACAAAAGGATTGCCAGTAGAATATCCAATAAGGTATGTTTCTCCTAGGCTATTTTTTACTGCTTTAACCCCATATTCATGTTCACCTCCTGTTACACTATCTGCCCAATCAAACTCTTGCGCGTTCAATCCGAATACCTGTAAAATGGTTAATAGAAAAAGAATTTTTTTGATTCGCATAATACTTTCATTTTTAATTTTATTGAAATCGAAATTAAATGAGTGAATAAAAAAAATTAATAGTACTACGCTTTAATAAATTACACGCACAATCATTTTTTCATTCATATCTAGGTTTAATAGATATTTCTATTTAATTTTTAAATGCCCTACAACGTTTAGGCTATGAGCAGTGCGCCAAAATGCAATTATTTTCAGGCTAGTACTCACTTTATAAATATACAACTGCTTTTGGAGTTAGTACAAAACTAAGCATTGCTTATAGCCTCGTGTTGTGCAAAGTTTTTTATTTTATTTCATAAACCAAATCGTTCAATATATATTCAGAATTAAATTTGACGTTATAAAATATGATTAAATCATCTTTTTCTATTTCGGTAAATAATTTCCTTATATTTTGAGTAAAAGGATTTTTCTGATTTTTAAATTTATAGATTTCTTTACCTTTTGTAATTGTTAAATCAAAAGTTAGATTAGAATCATCAACATTCCAACAAGGTAATCCATCATTTTCTGTCCGCAAACCGGAAGAAGTTAATAAAATTTGTCTTATGTCTCTTCCCTCCGAATTAGCGGAAAGTCGGATTATTGGCATTGGTAATTTCTCTACGCGGATTTTTAAGGTGTCGGATAATTTTGATTTTTTGTTTATACATAAACTTGAATATATCCTTCTTTTTCAGTTTGTATATTATATTTTCCTAATGAGTGTTTAGTAATGGTTGCAGAAATTGAAGATAATTCAAGATCATTTAAATCTCCTCAATAATTAATATCAATTGGATTATAAATATGCGTGAAAATATAATTGTTAACAGGGTATTGAACCTGATAGTTTTGAGAAAAACACAAGAAGTTGAATGCTGAAAAGATTATACTTAAAATGTATTTCATTTAGTTATTAAATTTTGCACAACATGCGGATAAAAACTATATGGTGTCTATTCCAATTATATAATTAGGTTAATATTTCCAAATGTAACAAAAACAAAAATCCGCCTTTTACGGAAAACCGTTAAGGGGGTAAATTAATCAGGGAGAGCTTCAAATATAAGTTTTAATTTTAAAAAAACAATAAGCTTTTGTGATTGGGTGAATAAGCGAGTTTGTGAGTAAAAGAATATGTGATTGTTGGTTGTTAGTTCTGGGTTGTGGGGCGAGACCGTCCGTAATATAAGGTGCATTGCAAATGCTTGTTTTGCCAAAACTTCATTTTAAATAAAATAATGCTTATTCCTTTAAAATATTAGGCTTAAAGGGTTTAACTTATACAGTCTCAAGACCCGGGACCTCCCTTCGCTCCTTTCTTCATCATTCGCCATTCCCACCTCCGTCATTCGTCGTTCGTCGCTCGTCGTTCGAACCTCCTCCTTACCTTCTTCCCAAAAACTCACTTTTTGGAAAGCACAACTGAACATGACCAAACCAACACCCGAACAAAACCCCAATAAAACGAACTAAAACTTTGATTGGGTTTGATTGGTTCCAATTTGTGTTGATTTGCGCTAATCTGTGTTGATTCGGTTTATCCATTTGGGAAATAATAGCGACAAAATTTGCTATTCCCAATGTGCTCTATAGTTTATATTCCTTTTGTTTGATGTAACAAATAGGTCTCGACTGCGCTCGACCGGACAATGGAGCCAGGTGTAGTACTATTCACGATAGCAAGGAGCATCATCAGATTGCCGCGCTTTGCTCGCAATGACGGTTCATTCAATCATCATCCCTATCGTTTTGGCCAAGGAGTTTACGACTGTTGTAATCTGCACTAATTTAGTTCCATTAATGACAGCATGTAGCCTTATAAGGTTGCCGCGCTTCGCTCGCAATGACGACCCATTGATGTGAGTGCCGTGCTTCGGTCGCAATGTCGGTTTAAGTGATATTAAAAATCATAACTACTTTTCTTGTATCTCATCATTTGGGGGATATGAATCATTCTGAAAATCCATAAATTGGAAGTATACTTCTCCAAGTAAAAATTTTATTTGGCCATCTGTCAGGTTCTCAAGTTGAACCTGCATTTTTTCATCTTCTATTAAATAAGTCAAAAATCTTCCTAATATTTCTTCATCAATATTTAGATTATTAAGCATATAATGGCTGTAATTTTCTTCTAATTGAATCAAATTCGCCGTTTTCTTTTCAATTTGAATGTATTTTTTGAGGCGTTTTGTTCTTCCACTTATAGCATTTATGATTGGATCTACTTGTAAAGAACCGCCTAGAAGTCCCAAGAGATGGATAGGTTTAAAATCCCCTGCTGTGTATAATCTTCTTTCATTTGTAGATAAGGGTTTAATTTTCTTATTAATAATTCCCAAACTTACTGCATCAAATTTGGATTTCGATATAATTGAAACTTCATCCAATTCATTAATTCTATTAAATATTGAATACGGAGGGAAACCGTTAGAATCTGCAGCATTTATTGAATCCTCAATTTTTTGAATTTTTATAAGAGAATCTTTCGCCTTCAAATCCTTGTTAATAGTATCCTGAATTTGTAATCGATTTTCAATAATTTCTTTATTCTGAGAAAAAGAATAGGCCGAGTAAAAGATCAAGAAAAAGGTACATGTGAACTTCATTCTAAATTTGAATATGTATAATAATGTTGGTTAAATTCAATAGGAATGCCAAATATCTCCACTCGTACTCTTTGTTTAATACATTATTAGCGTTCAAACCAGCCACCCATCTCCCACTCCTCCGAAACACTTACTAAGGAGAGTTCCATAAAACTTCGCATCCCCTCTCGAGCGCTGGCGCCTGTACTGAGCAGGACTGTAATGCGGTATTCTGCCCCCAGGTGTAGTTCTTTTTATGACAACAAATAGCCTCAAAGGTTTAATTACGTTAAGCTTCGATTTGCGATGGCTTATAGACCTAGCAATGAAGACATCATTGACACGATTGCTTCGCTGCTTTCCACTGCCATTGGAAGTGGGAGGAGTTTTTTTAGCGGGTTGCTAAATAAGGGGCTTTTTAATTTCAAAAGGAGGTCTCGACTGCGCTCGACCGGACAATGGAGTCAGGTGTAGTACTATTCATGATAGCAAGTAGCCTCATGAGGTTGCCGCGCTTCGCTCGCAATGACGGTTCATTCAATCATCATCCGAATCGTTTTGGCCAAGGAGTTTACGGATTAAAAAAGAAAACCTAGAACCTACAAATACAATTCATAAATTCATCTCTAGCTAGTAATCAAATTTCCATACCTTTGTTCCGTATTTGGTTTGTATCTGAAAAATTTCAGAACAATTAAAAGGGAAATAGGTGAAAATTGATGAAGCCGCCGGTTGAAAAACCAAGTCTTCTTAAATCTTTAAATCCTATGCTGTTCCCGCAACTGTAAGCTTTGTCCGCCTAAGGCGGATGCCTGTAATTAAAAACTTCAAAATAATCCACTGTCTACCTTGGTTGATGGGAAGGAAAATTACAGGACGCAAGCCAGGAGACCTGCCAAATTGCAATAATTTAAAAAACGCTGGCTTTCGGGTAAAAGGCTTTAAGTTTATGATTTTATTTATAGCTTCTTACTGCTCTTATTTAACCCAGACTTCTCAAGGGACAAGTGTTCTTGTCGGCATTTCATTTTTTAAACACATCCATTATGGCGAAATATAATTTATGGCATATGGCGGGCCTGGATATTTTCTTAGAGTCTCTAAACGACCAAGAGCTTAAAAAGTACACAACAAATCTGGCACCGCAATCCAATGCATCTCCTTTAATAAGTTGGCGGGATACTGCAGATTTTTTTGCACCAAGAGAGCCTTTAAATTCGCTGGAAAAAGATAGAATTACATTAGAGTTAATGGAAAGTCAATTTCAATGGAAAACAGACTTTAACGAAATATTGAAGCATCCATACGACGCATTGATTGTAACCAACTCGCTGCAAACGATACTGTGGACCAATCCTGGGTTCTTTAAAATGACAGGCTATCAAGCCAGTTATGCACTTGGAAAAAAACCTTCTTTTTTGCAAGGGGATCAAACTTCAAAAGAAACCAAGGAACTTATAAAGGAAAATCTTTTAAAAGAGATACCCTTCACTTCAAAAATACTGAACTATAAAAAAAACCAAGAAGAATACTGGTGTAAAATACAAATCTTCCCAATGCAAACTAAGAAAGGTATTACCCATTATTTGGCATTGGAAACTGAACTATTATGAACGTAAAAGAAAGAATTTTAAAATCAGAAACCCGCATATTTAAAGCGGTTTTCCCAAATACAACCAATCATTACGACACGCTTTTTGGCGGTACCGCTATGCAGTTTATGGATGAGGTTGCGTTTATCACTGCCACACGCTATAGTAGGCAAAGAATGGTAACAGTTTCTTCAGACCGCATCGATTTTACAAAACCCATTCCTGCAGGAACCATTGTAGAATTGGTGGGGCAAGTTGTGCATTTGGGAACAACGAGCCTTAAGGTGAAAGTTGAAATATTTGTTGAGGAAATGTATTCTTACAGTCGGGAAAAAGCGGTAAGTGGAGTATTCACCTTTGTTGCGATTGATGAAAATAAAAATCCTATTAAATTAATATAATAGGCCTTTTCACTAACATTCATCCTATACCCTGCCCACGCGGGTGTCTCTCCCGTGTTCTCTGAAATGTATCACGCTTATTGATAGGAATACCCAACAATTACTCAATATTGACCAGCTGCTAAAACGGCGTCGGTGGAAACACGGATTAATCAAAGAAAACTGTGTGGCCGACACAGGCTACAGTAGTGGCGAAGATGTATTCTATAGAAAACCGCTAAACCTATTACCGCTCGCTATCAAAAATCTCCTTTACAGCCATTCTATATTTTACAGGATTGGCGGCTTTTTTGATCTTTTTATAGGTTTTTTGCGGATTCGAAAAAGATTGCGAAAAATATTCCCAGAAACCTAACATCTTCATTTTAATTGGTGTTGGCCCAGATAAAATTGCATCGTATTGTTGGTAGATTTCGTCGTGAAAAGCTTCAAATAAATCCCAGCGATTTTCAGGATAGTCTGTAGTATTGTTTTTTATCATACTCGGTAAAAACGGATCGGCAATTAAGCCACGACCAATCATAAAATGATCAATACTTGGGAAACGCTCCTGCATTTTCTTAAACTGTGCCACCGTGGTAATATCGCCGTTATAATACAGTTTGTGTTTTGCGGCGTCAACACATTTTTGAAAAGCGTCTAAATCTACGCCACCTTTGTACAATTGTTTTCCAAGACGCGCGTGTATAGCAACGTTTTTAAGCGGATATTTATCGAGAATAGGAAAAGTGTGCAGAATTTCGTCACTATGCTCATACCCCATCCGCATTTTCATTGAGACCAAAATATCGGTTTCATTGTGAACACGTTTTAAAATAGCATCTATTTTATTGAAATCGCAAATTAAACCAGAACCCATGCCACGATTTGTAACCATTGGGTACGGACAACCTAAATTCCAGTTTAGCTCTTTATAACCAAATTGTTGCACGTATTTAGCAACAAAAATAAACTCGTCGGCATCATTTGTAATTATCTGAGGAATAACTTCTAAAGTAGCGTTGTTCTCTGGTAATAAATCGCGCTCGTATGATTGCTTCACTTCCATCTTGCCATTTAAACGAATATAGGGCGCATAGAAAGTATCTATACCTCCAAAATATTTGTTTTGGGCATTCCTAAAATGAAAAGTGGTAAATCCCTGTAATGGCGAAGATAAAAGTGTAAAACTCATAGTTTATTTGCTGGGGCAAATATAAGCGAATTGTTTATTGGTTTTGATTTTTATATAATTCTAATACAAGACTATTGTAAAGCGATAAGAGATTTGAGTTGAGATTTTAAAATCGTTTTTGGAATAAGGTTTTAGAAGAAAAGAAAGTCAATTGATTTTTCCTCTAAAAATAGAAAAACACATTCCACTCAATTAAACCACCCTCAAATAGTATCTTTGCCATAATTAATATAAATGGTGCATTAAACTGCCAGCTCAATACTATCTATGCCTTTTAAAAAATTACATCCTGAAATACAAGAGCGACTTGAAACTCTAGAAATAACTACCCCTACTCCTTTTCAGAGCAACAGTATTCCTGTAATAAAAAGTGGTACTAATGTGTATTGCATCGCTCCATCAGATAGTGGGAAAACCACCACGCTTATCCTAACAACGATGCACGCTTTAAAGTGCAGAGAGATCGGGAATGCCCCAAGGGCGGTAGTTCTGGTAGAAAATAAGGAAAAGGCAATGGAGTTGTACGATGCGTTTTTATTGTACACAAAATATACTTCGTTACGTGTTTATGTGGGCTATGAAGAACTACACAACGATGTGCAAAAATCTGAGATTGCAATGGGGGTCGACATACTTATTTCTACGCCTAAGTCTATGAACAAGTTGTTTTTAACGAATGGGGTGAGTATCGCAGATTTAAAGATATTTAGTATTGACGACGCCGAGTTTTTAATTCAGAAGTCGTCGTATTCGGCTATTATGTCTATTGCACAAAGTATTCAAAGATGCCAGTATGTGCTGTATATTGAAAAAATGCACCCGATGCTTAAGCGTTTTGAGTCGTATTTTATGGAGTTTTCTAAAAAGGTTACTCTAAAAAATTAAAAGGTCTCTGTTTTCATAAATTACTATGGCCTAAAGCAACATCTTGTTATACTCACTTTAGTTTCAAAAAGAACAATTGAACTGTAAGACACAAATACTGTGTGCTTTACGAATTTGCTTTACTTTCTTCACTTTCTTCAATTTGCGTTTTAGTTTTAGGTATCGATACTAAATGAAGCGCTAATAACTCCTGCCCTATAAATTTTAATTTAAAAAATCATTTTTTTTTCCGACATTGACCATTGAAATTTTGAAAATGTACAAACTTAAAAAATAGCTACAATGGCAGATGATTTTGATTTATTAGAAACAGATAAAAATACCACAAAGGGAAAGGTAGATGTTAATTGGGGCAAGGCTGTAGACCAAATGAAGAGCAAGCTAGCCCAAGAAGATGATCCCGAGGTTAGACAGCGAATCCTGAATGCAACTTTAGATGATGTTGTAGGAATGGCCGAAAAAGACCGTGGTAATTTGTTGGATGCCATTAAAGATCTTACCGATTACCAAGATGAAGTTGGAATTGTTTTTGAAAAATTCAGTACGCTAAATCCAGCGGAACAAAAGGTGATAGATCAGGCTATAAAAGCACTCGAGCGTGCAAAAATGGAACTTGAAGATGCCGAAAAAATAACAGATAACTGGTGGAATAATCTTTGGGGCCGAAAAGCGAGAATTAAGAAAAAAGAACAAGAACTCGTTGCCGCCCAAAAAACACGCGACGGCGCAGATATGAAGGCGAAGCAGATGTTCCAAACGCGTATTGAAAGCGCAGACGTGCAAACCTTGTTAAACGAACTTTCATATAAAAGTCAGGCTGCGGTAGATCGTCTTAAAAATCGTGAAGTGGAAATTAAAGAGGTTGAAGAAAAGCTTCAAGTAGCAATAGTTGAAGCCAGTAAAAATCATACAAAAGCCTTAGAAAAAAAGGAAGAAACCGAAGCCAAGTTAGAGGAACAATACGCGCTTTTAAAGCAGTCTCGACAAGCTTTGGAAGAAATTAGCGACAAACAATCTCCAGAATATAGCGAAGCCATTGGAAAAGTTACAACTATTGAACAAAAGGTTGAAGAATTGGAAGGGCTTAAAAATGCCTACACTACTCTGGCCGCGAGTAAAGATAGTTTTGTTCAAAAGCACAATCTTACTATTAAGGTATTAACATCTTTACGTAGCAACCTGCAAACGCACCGCGCAAAATTAAAGAGCGACACAGACGAGCGACTTAAATATTACGACGGTTATGTTGTGGCTTTAAAAGCTAGAACAGACCAAGAGTTTGCCGCAATTCTGGAGCATTTAGGAGTTAAAACAGATGAGCACATTGGTGCAACCCTAGCTTCTATGCACAGTGCAAGCGCTAAAGCAAGACAAGAAATGATGGACAACATTCCGGTTCACGAAAAAGTAATGCAAGGTGTGTACTCTAGTTATGCCGAATCTTTACAGGAAATCAGGAAAAAGGATGGTGAAATTCAGAAAAATTTCGCCGACCGTTACGGTATCGATATGAAAGAAATTTTTGAGGAATATTACGCAACAGACGCTAACGCACCTTCTGGAAATGACAACAAGCCAGCGCCGAAAAAGCCGAAAACAGATGTACAGGATGATTTGCTTAGTTAGTTTGGTAGTCGGTAGTGAAAATGACGTAAGACTATAGGACGTAAGACGTAAGACTGAAGGACGTAAGACGAAGGACAAAAGGACGTAAGACTGAATGACGTAAGACGTAGGACTAAAAGTGTAAGTTTAGTCTTAAATCTTTCAGCGAAGCTGTCATAAGTCTTACGTCTTAGAGCGAAGCGGTCCTAAAGCGAAGCGGTCTTACAGCGCAGCGGTCTTACGTCTCATATCTAAAATCTCAAATCTGAATAAAAAAAATGTCACTAAATTCCATTGCAACCCCTTTAGACAGTGCTATTCTTGAAACCAAGGATCAGTACAAAGTGTATTTTAAGATTGTAAACCATGCGTTTAAAAATCTACAGGAAGCGATGTCGAAAAAGGGTATTTGCAGTGAAATAGAAGTCACTTTTATAAAACAATACTGCGAGCTACTCACCTATTCCCTCGAAGCCTTCAGAATAAAATACTTGTTTGACGATGAGGAAAAAATGCGTATTGACCTTACCGAATCTGGATTTCCTAATTATTTGGAATTTAGATACCTTATCAATGATCTTAATTTAAGGCACGAACATTTAAACAAGTTGCCCGATATTGATACGCTTAAAAAGGAGTTTTTGGAAACCCTTTTAAAGGATCGCGAACATATTTCAGAAAGAAAACTACAGCAAGCGGCATCTATAATTTATTATACTTCGGTAGATCAACACTATATTTTCAGACGGTTTATTCAAGGGAAAATAGTGACGAATGTAAATAAAACCGAAGGCGAATATATGGTAAGTTGGAGTTTTTACGACATTACCCTTAACCGTGCGTTTATCTGCTTTTTGAATTTCGATTTGTACAAAGAAACGCTCGAAGAATACACTCCAAATATTTACGAAGTGTTAGAAACCGTTGCCGATAGGAATATGAGTTTGGATATGATGGCGTATGCTATCGACAAAAAGTTGCCAAAGCTATTGCCTAAAAAATTACGGGTAGTAGATTTTGGTCCGTTACATAGCATTTTCGCAAAAGACGAACTAGATATAACTCACGTTTTGCTGCAAGGCATTGTAGATAAAACGGTAGATATTTCGGCATATGCCATGGCAATTTCAATAGATGAAATAAATAGTTCGGGTAATTTTAACGAAGGCAATATTTTCAACAGACAAGAATTGCAACTCTGGGAAAGTAAAAAGCGTCAGAAGTATTTGTTTACCTCCCATCGCGTGATGCAGCTTCTGTATGATAAAATCCCTGAAACACTTCATTCACTCACTTTAGACCCATTTGAAATCCCCGAATTAAAATTAAATTAATGGAACACAACAGTACATTTCCCATAAAACTTTCGGAATTAGAGGCACTTCGCGATGAAGCAACTTCCTATTTAAAAGGAATTCAATGGGAACAGGGCAACAAAGCAAAACGCCGCGACAAAAATGTGGCAGATACTTCAATTATGATGTATTTGGCGAAGGCGAATGGCACAGCCAACAACGAAGTAATATCAATTTCGAAAACAATCTTAGCCTTAAAGAAGCGATTGTTACCAGATTCCATCGCCATTCCGCTACGTTTAAATCAAGCGCTTTTATCGTTGCAAGAGGGATTAACAATGGCCATTTGGCTACGCGATAATTACGCCGATGCTTCGGGTTTATCAGGTTTAAGCGAAAAACTGTCTACTTTAGACAATGGGCAAAGACACGAATTTGACAGCAAACAGCAAACCGCCACGGCATTTATGCTCTACGGTTGCGCCTACCGGATTTTATACGATTTAAAACCGAGCGTTTCAGACGATTTGGCGGTAATGAAAAACAAGTTTGCCGGCATACCTGAATTGTCGCTTATGTCGCCACTGAAAGGTATTTCGTGTATGTTGTTTTACTTCGACAAATACTTGAATCACCCAGAAATTATAACGAGCGATGAAGATGTGGTAGTTTTTAGCGTTGTATTTTTTGAAGCGATAATTGTTGAAATTCAAATGCGCATCGCTTCCCTAGATTTTACCGAAACCATTGAAGACCGCACCTATAAACTGGAGAAAAGCGAGTTTGCTATTTCAGGCTGGGAAAACACCATGGAAGGCACTGCCAAAAGTGTTGAATTCAATAAAATACAGTTCGAAGAAATTGTTGGAAACCGCGATGCGAAGCACTTTGCACGCCGTTTAACCGAACGCATGTTGAGCTATGATTTTGAGGCGAAGAAAAACCCATTTCAGGAATTAGGTGGTTTTATGCCTGTATTTATGGGGTATGGAATTCCGGGAACCGGAAAAAGTATGCTTATTGCAGCAATTGCAACCAGGTTGAAAATGCATTGCGAGAATCTGGATATTCCGTTTCTTTTTCACCCAATGCCAGATACGTTAATATCAACTTTTCAAGGAGGTAGCGCCGAAAAAATGGTGCAGTGGATGAAGCCATTAAGCGACCCCACAAAACTAATATTTGCACCAATTGACGATGCCGAAAATAATCTGCAGGAACGCACAGCACAAGGTGTTTCGGCAGGTGTAAAAGAAGTTATCGGCGTTTTTCTGAGGTATACCGAGGGAGCTTACGCCATTAATTATGGCAATAGTAGTATTGGTCTTTTCACCAACTTACCCGAAATGCTTGACAAAGCTGTAATAAGTCGTGTGCAAGGCAGGTTTAAAATTGATGGGGCACGAACGATTCCAGATTTTATAGACCAAGATTATCTTTGGTGGCGCAAGTTTGAAAAAACGATGCCCGATTTTATAAATATGACAAATCCTGAAAAATATACATTTTTAAGCGAACAGGGATTGGTTAATAATTTGGGTGAAATATTAAATCAGAGTGAAAAACCAACTGAAGCGAAGGTTTTGGAAATTTACGAACGTACGGAAAGCAAATTCAAGACCAATCAGCATTTGTTTTTTGCGGAGTTATATAAAAATATTCAAAAGGAATTTGCGTTTTTCTCTTCCCGAGATATCAGGAATATTCAGAGTGCTATTTCGTTGCGATTATCAGATTTCGACTTACCGAAGCAATGGTTCGAAGACCCGACGCTTTATTTCAAAAAAGATTACGACACCAAGTTTAAAATGTTGCAGGATTTGATGAAACAGAATATGAAAGGCCTTAATTTTAGTGATATTAGAAGGCAGGAAACGGTGCGCTATTTAGACAATGTTGCCACCATTGCAGATACCGATTTTAAACGTCAGGTTGATAGTAGGATTGCCGATATGAAGGTGCAATTGGCCGCGAGGAAGGAGTTTGAATAAGGCAGTGGCAGTGAGCAGTAGCAGTAGCAGTAGCAGTAGCAGTAGCAGTAGCAGTAGCAGTAAAAGAAAAAAAATATTCGTGTATTCGTGGTGATAAAAACTAAACATCTCAACTCATAAACTCTAAACTTTTTGGACAAATTAATACAAGCTGGATTATTTGGCGATGGCCTCGTAAACGTGAACGGCAGTTTAGTTAAACGCTACAACGAATGTTTGGCTTTGCTTGGGGTTTCGGCAAGTAAATTGGCAACGTTTTCAATAGATGCAAACGGATGGAGCCCAGAAATTGCGGAAGAAAAAAACAACAACTTTTATCTAAATATTGGAGAGGCAAATGCCAATGCTATAATTATTTCGCCGCAACAGGAAGGCAAACCAGTTTTTATGCCCTACCACAGTTTTGACCGTAATTTAATGGATGCTGTTTTTGCTGCGTATCGCAATCAAATTAAAGATATAACCAAAGATTCTGCCCTCGTGGTGCAGTTAGATCAAAACATAGACGCCTATTACGAAGCCTTTGATTTATTGAATTACAAAAAAATAGCAATAAGTTTTCAGGTGCTGGGCGACCTGCAAGCAAAACAAAAGGAACAGAATGACCTTATAAAACTATACGAAAAAGGCAATAATTTTATCAATCGAGAAATTCATCAAAAGTTACTCGATTCTTCCAAAAAGAATGGCGATTTACGCAATCGAAAACTTAAACTGACCGATTTGAGTTTAGATATTACATCATTTTACACAAAAGCTTTTGGAGGCGTATTTGTGTTGCAGGATTTTATAAAACCAATCCTCGTTTTTGAATCGAAAGAAACCTTCAATCAAGCAATTAAAAATACTACCTATGATGTTTTGCTATTTCATATTGAACACGAAGAATTACTAACCACGCTTAAACGCGATATAATCACTGAGATTAATTATTCGAAAGCAGCAAAATCAGAACGGTACGAACGTATAAAAAAACATCTTTTTTCAACCTATTTAAGTAAAACAGATCACCCAATTTGCGATATTTTAAACAGTAGATTATTGTTTAAAAAATATTTAAACGAATTACCTGTTGCAGCACAAAAGCAAATTATGTGCGTTGAAATATACAATCAGAAAAAAGCCGTTGAAAGCAATTTAGTGCCTGAAAATATGATAGAGCTATTTTATTTAAAGGCTTTACAGGAACCACATTCTTCGCTTCAACCAGAAGATCAGGAAATAATTTGGCAACTGTTAACTAAAGTTTTACCTGCCGACCCCGTACATTTATATTGGTACGACAAAGAAAAATTCTACAAGCAATTTGCATTGTGGGGCGATAGTTATAAAGATTGGGCAATAGATTGTATCTTAGAAGAACTTAAAAACGAAATACAATGACTTTTGAAATCATAGTTTTTATCGCCGCAGTTCTATTCGGAATTATCCTGTATTGGACAGAATCTAAGAGCAATCGAATTTACCGATTTTTCAACAAACTCACGCATAGCAAAGAGTTACAGATGAAACCTGAAAGCCGAAAAGGATTTGTACATCACCAGGATTTTCTCATGCGGTTGGTTTGGATTACGTTGTTGTATCTAATTGCAGCCGCAGTAATTGCAGTAGTATTACCGTTTGTGGTTAATTACATTCAGTATTTTATTTCGGCAATCGTGGCGACAATTCTCGGAACATATATAGCCTCATTGTTTCTTTTTGCCAGAGATAAAACCAAGAAAGAAAATCTTGAAAAAGCATACAATAAAGGCAAAGAAACCATCGGCGAATTTACACAAGACATCCGCGATAATTTTGAACCGGAAGAGGATATTGAACCCGAGCCAAAACCAAGTACAGAAACCGAAGAGCCGAAGTTAAGTGCTAGGGAAAGGTTGAAGAATAAGGGGATGATTAAATAGAGGTGAGACATTAGACTTGAGACTTGAGACTTGAGACTTGAGACTTGAGAAAATAAATTATTAGCGTTTGAAACACATTTAATTTTGAATTGATCGGTATGAAAAAATATTGGCTAAAAGGGCCGAAACAAAAAAGGATACTTATAATTAGCGGTTTTGTATTGCTGCTATTGCTGTTTTTTTTACGGGATGATTATCAACCGGTTTTACTATTTCTGCGGAGGTTTATTTTTCTTATTATAATTAGTGCTCTATTTTTATGGTTCACACTTTCAAAATTTAGGAGTGCAGCCAATGGAGGGCGACGTATTCTTATTTTGTTGGGAATTGTGGCGTTTTTTGCAAGTAGCTGGCTTTTTGGGTGGCAAATTGGACTGTATAAATTTATGCAGAGCTATAACGTATTTAACAATCTGAATTTAACTGAATTAAATGAGCTTCCCTTAACCCAAAATGAACGTATACAACCGTATAACAATATTGTTACCATGGCGTACGAAAGTATTGGTGAAACACAGGAAGTATCGCCACCACAACTAGTGCGGGTTGATAGTACTAACCAATGGACAATGGCTGTACAACCAGCAGCGGAATATACTTGGCAGCGCATAAATGATAATACTGAAGAACTTTTTTCTGTTGAAAGCACCTCGCCTTTTCCAAGGTTTTCAGATAAAAATAGAATTCCAGTAACATTTTCAATTGGCGAATCGCTTGCTTTTAGCCGAAACACCTACAATGCGGTTGTGCAGCGTTTTAATATTTTTCAACTTTTTAATTTAGAACCCACTGAAGTTTTTTATATGAAAGACGATAGCGGTAAATGGGTTCAAGTGGTGAGCTTAATTCGTTGGAAAGGTTTCTTCTTTCCCTACCCTGCTTACGGAGGCGTGATGGTCATTGACGCTGGCGAACACAATTTCACAGATTATCTAGAACGAATTACAATTGGGAAAGGCACGTATATTCCTCCCAACGAAATACAAAATCATCCGTATTTAACGCGTCAAAATACATTGTCGGAAAGAGTTTCGAGACTCGAAGCGCAATCCTTGCAATTTTTGGCAGGATTTACAGATCCGCTGCCTTGGAATATGGAAACGGCAGTAAAAATTCCAGATTTGGAAGACGATCAAAATCAGCAACCTTTTGTAACAGATTTTGATTTTAGCGGAATGGATATTGATGCATACAACGGCCTATATCATTGGTTTGGCTTAGAACCAATTGGCGAAGAACGCACAAGTTTATCATTTAGCGTACTTGTGCCTGCAGATGGAACAGATAAGTTGTACTATTACAATCACGCAGCAAAAAAAGAAGGATTGGCCGGAGTAAGTGCAATGCCTTTAAAAGTAATTGAATCGAGAAAAGAATACGATTGGTCAGTGAATAAGCCGGTAGAATTCCGACCTTTTATAAAGGAGATTGCTGGAAGAAAACGATTGTTTGTACTTTCAACAGTGACTTCAAAACGCGACGACAGCAAAAAATTTGACGGTGCCGCCACCCCAGATTTGGCATTGATAGATGTTGAATATCGCGACGTAATTTGGGTAGATGCAAAACACCCAAGCGAATGGAACGAAAAAATACTAAAACAATTGGGCGAAACTTGGAAAGCTTCAGAAGGCCTTACCGATAAAGATTTATATCCCGAGAAAATTGAAATTGATGTTCGGCCCCTGGTTGAAAAGGATTCGGTTTTAATTGAAGGGGGGGCTGGACGGAAATTGGTTGAGGAGAGTGGTCTGTAGTGTTGAAGGGAAAGACTTAGGACCGCTTCGCTATAGGATTTATGACAGCTTCGCTGTACCGACTTTGGTTAAATTATTAATGATTTTTAAATATAGTACATAGATTTGATACCTAAACTACATTACATATCTCAGGGAGAATCTCCGGCTGCGCATTTGGAAAACATCCAAAAGGCTTGCAGTTCTGGGGCAGAATTGGTGCAATTGCGTTTAAAAAATGTTCCGGAAAAGAAACTTTTAAAATTCGCGGCAGAGGCTAGAGAAATTACTTCGCATTTTCAAACTAGATTGATTATTAACGATTTTTATAAAATTGCCAGAGAAGTAAAAGCAGACGGCGTGCATTTAGGAAAAACTGACTCCTGCCCTACTGTTGCTAGAAAACATCTATACTCTTGGCAAATTATTGGCGGCACCGCAAATACCATGCAAGACTGTGATACACTTCTTGACAAACAAGTAAATTATATTAGTTTAGGTCCGTTTAGAGAAACGGCAACTAAAGAAAATTTACCGCCAGCTTTAGGTTTAACAGGCTATGCTGCTATTCTCGATATTTTGAAAACCGGCACCCCCATTCTCGCTGTTGGCGGTATTACCACAGCCGATGTAACAGCCATTCTCGAAACAGGAATTTCTGGAGTTGCCGTTTCCGAAGCAATTACTCGCGATTTTAATTCAATAAAAACATTTAATGAATTGCTTAATGCGTCTTCTACTGCTGAGCAAAAATATACGTTTGAATGATCTGGAGTTACGAGTTACGAGTTACGAGCGATGAGCGACAAATGAACGACGAGTTGCGAGCGACGAGCGACGAATAAACGATGAATTATGAGTTATGAAAATATAGCTTCGCCTATAATTGCGCTATTAGTTCTTTTTGTGTTTAGTATCTTGCATGAATAAATCTGTATTATGAAATTAAACTTATTGTCTTGTGATGCTCAGCGGCCAGATAAAAGAGCGATAGCTAACTGTATGGTTACGATTTCATTGAATATGAATGATTCCTTAGCCCATGAACTTACAGATATACTCTTAGAAGGAGATGCTGTAGACATTGAGGTTGAAGATAAAGACAGTGGTTCTGCTTTAAGAGCTTTACGAAAACTAGCTATTGACTACGAAATTATTGAATGACGAAGTTTTACTTTTTAAACAATTGAGAATTTAAAACGTTATTAATAGCACCTTATCTTATTTGGCTTCGAATGGCTACGTTTTTTAAAGGCGTATGTTCTCCTAAAAAACTACACAATACTATAGAGTTGAAAGTGCAAGCAACCGAAGGTTTATTTAATTTCTTTTAACCTATAACTCGCTAATAATGCAAGCATTACGGCTATTATTACTAAAACTACTTTAGGTTCTGGTCTTGCGAAAAACTCCAGTCCTAATGCTGATAACATCGTAATTAATAAAAATAAGAAGGCTATTTTTCCAAGGGTTTCGCTCTTATTGATTGCAAATAGTAGAAACATAACTGCCAGGCCTAATTCTGAAATACCGGTAAATATTCGGAAAAAGTCCGCATCTATTTCAATAGCATTCTCAAATTGCTTAAAACCTGCAATACTCTGCGGTTTTCCTAATAATTTAGGGATTGCAAAAAAGGTCATTACCCCAACTATTGCAAAATTGATAATTTGATTTAAGATTTTTTTCATTTTAATTTTCTTAAAGCATTTAATATATCTTCAGGTTCAGCTCTATTTCTATAGTCAGCATCTAAAAAGGCGTATTGAATTATTCCTCTTTTATCAATTACATAGGTTGCAGCCAGAGGTAATTGGTTGCTATCATCACCATTCTTTTCACTCAGACCAAATCCCGCTTCATAAATGGAAGCAACTTCGTTTGTTAGTTGAAATACAACACCATATTCTTTTCCGATTGAATTACCAACATCGCTTAAAACTGTGAATTTTAAATTGTTTTTTTCTGAAGTGCTTAAAGAATTATCCGGCAACTCGGGAGTTAATGCTATAAGCTTTGCCCCTGCTTTTTGGAATTCGGGTAGTTTTTCCTGTAAATAGTGTAATGTTATATTACAATAAGGGCACCACCCACCTCTATACCAAGTTAAGATTACAGGTCCGTTTTCTAATTCGTTGTATAAAGAAACAGACTTGTTTAACGCGTTTTTAAGTGTGAAATTTGGCACTGTATCTCCAACATTCAATGCCTTATCCAGAATTCCAGAATCTGCTACGGTTTTTATTCCTTCAGCATAAATTCTACTTTTTTCTTCGGTGAATTTACCTGCACCTTCTTTACGTTTTACGTCTAACAAGGCGTCTAAATCACCTTTATTTTTCATTGTTTCCATGTTTTTACACGATATTTTATTTCAACTGAAAAAAGCTGTGATATTAAACTGTTTTCTGTTTTTCAATTAATTCAGACAGCACTTGTTTAAAAACATCCACAGGTTGTGCGCCTGTTACTGCACTTTCTCTGTTGAATACAATGGTTGGTACAGAATTAACGCCTAAATCTTTCCAATAGGATTGTTTGCTTCGCACTTCTTTTTGCGCTTCTTCACTGTCTAATTTAGCTAATGCTTCTTCCGCATTTAATCCAACTTCTAGCAACGCTTGTTTTAAAATGTCTCTTTTAGAAACATCTTTGCGATCACTAAAAAATGCTTTCGTTAAATTCATTTGCAATTCGGTTTGTTTCCCGAATTCTTTGGCATATTCTAATATAATGTGCGCATCAAAAGTGTTTACCATTCGCATCTCATCAAAATAATCGAAAGTAAAACCAAGTTCATTCCCTATATCTGTCATATTTTGCTGCGATTCTTTTTGCTGCTCTATAGTAGAGCCATATTTTTCTGAAATATGTTCAGTTACATTCTGACCTTCAACAGGCATATTTGGGTTTAGCTCAAAAGGTTGCCATTCTATTTCTATCTGATCTTGAATACCAAGTTCTGAAATTGCCTTTTCTAAACGTTTGTAACCAATGGTACACCAAGGACATACTACATCTGAAACGATATCTATTTTTAATTTATTTGTCATAATTTCTATTTATTGATGTTAGTTAACGAACCTTATTTTGTTTGTTGCGTTTATAATACAATTTAAAAGTATGTTCTGCTATTTGCTTATTACGTTCGTATTAATAAACTCCAATTCCTTGTTTTCATTTTTGCTGCTATTTAATTTGGACGACATATTTATAAGCATGGAGTTTACTATTCTGCTTTTGTTTAAGTCGGGATTCACAATGACTGCTTTATGGAACACACCTAAGGTTTCTCGATCTGAGTTTGGGTTGCTGTTGTTGATTAAAACAATTTTATACCTATCGTTTTTAAATGGTTTAACCTTGGTGATATATGGCGAAAGTAAAGATTCATCTTCTTTAAAAACTGGTGAAAAGTTTTTAAGATACCCTTCTGGAGCCATCCCGCTATAATTAGCATATTTATAATAATCTGCTAGGTATAATTCACTTTCTATTTCACTTGGCTCGTAGCCTAACATTAAAAATGATTGTTCTTCTGCATTATCTAAATGAAAAGGCGTGTTGACTTGTTGGTCAAAGCGAACAAGCCAATGATAGGTTAGTTCTTTGTTGAATTGTTTTAATGTGAATTTAGAAAGTTCTTTCTTTAATTCAACCATAATAGATCTAAGTTGAATGGAGTTTAGATCTTTTCCGAAGTCTAAATGAATAAATCCCGCAGTATCAACATTTGTCCGAAATACATTTTCGATACAATGTTTTGCGATATTTTGTATGTTTATCTCCGCTATTTCCACACTCATTTGGGTATTGTTATTTTTTAAAATCTTCTTCCGTTAGGTTATTATTGAACTTAATATCTATCCAATTTACCTTTATCCACGGGGCATCAGTTACATCGGCTTCCCAAGTAGATTTTTTATAAATACGCTTTGTTGGAATTAAAAATCCGTCTATATTTTCATATTCAAGCTTCATCAAATTAGGATCCATCATGCCAAAATCTGCAACGGTAAACAGGAATTGATCAACCAGCGCTGTCTCTCGATTTATATAAAGTTGATACGTATCTGTGGGCTTTTTATCATTTGTATTGAAGGTTACTTTTACGATATCGTATTCGTTGCCATCTATTGCTTTTTCGCCTAAGTACTCGTATTTTATACCATCATCTAATAATTTCTGCATCATGGTAAACCAGTAAAAATTAGTGGGTCTATTAAAACGAACCCTTTTCATAAAGTCCTCCTCTGTTAAGCTTTCGCCGTTGTGTTTTAACCAGAATTCACTGCCGTTATAACCTTGCTCCATTAATCCTTCAAGCTGTGGTAATGTTCTTTCGTGTTGGTTATAAGCACCATAAGACAATTCTCCTTTAAATATATATTTCTCGGTTGCGACATCTTTTTTGCCATCTGGCGTTTGATAGGTGTAGGTATAAACAACATCCTTTTTTTCAAGAAGTTTATCGTAGTTACCTACTTTCTGAGCCATATTATATACTAATTCGTGACCTTTATTTTGAAAGTTTGGAACAGTTTCTTTTTGTGAATCTGCTTTGTTTTTATCAGTGTTGTTGCCACAAGACAATAACAATAAACTTAGAATACCAGTAAAAAATAATTTCATCGCTTTTGATTTAAAGATTGGTTTATTAATTTATTTGTAAGTTACCAGAATATCTGCTACTGCTTTTAAATCTGGTTGATCAATTTCTGTTTTTGGAGCAAGTGGAAATAATTGTTGTCCCGGTCTACCAATAAACGCGGCGCGCCAACCTGCCCACATAGCACCGGCAACATCCCATCCGTGTGCTGCAATAAGCATGCATTCTTCGGGTTTTATACCCATTTTACGTGCAGCCCAAGAGTAAGTGTCTGCAAAGGGTTTGAATTTTCCAACATCTTCAACACTTAGCCTTTCATCAAAATATTCAGTTAAACCAGCGCTTTCAAATTGTTTTTTAACCCCTTCATTTGATGAATTGGTAAACGATACTAATTTGTATCCATCTTCCTTTAATTGAGCTAGTGCGGCTTTAACTTCAGGATGGGCTGGAAGGCCACGTAATGAATTTAGTACTGTGTTTCGTGCTTCTGTTTCCGATATTGAAATATCATTATTTGCCGCAACCATTTGTAATGCGGCGGCTCCAATATTTCCAAAGCGCTCATACTGCCCACTCGCAGTAGTCACCAAAGAATATTGTAACATCGTTGTAAACCAAAGTGACAGTAGATCTTCCCTGCCATTTAAAGCTTCCCCAACCTGTTTTTTCATGCTGGTAAGATCTAAAAGAGTTTCGTTTACATCAAAAAACAATACTTTAGGTCGAACCTTAGTATCTAAATTACTTTGTTCTTTTGCTTGCACATTTCCTAAAGCCATACTAGGCATAATAATTCCTGATGCTCCCATAAGTCCTATATTTTTTATAAAGTTTCTTCTGTTGTTTGTCATTCTATTAAACCAAGATTGTTATTTATCTTTTTTAAAATGTTACAAGTTCACTTATTTGAAGTTCGCCGTCTACATTGCTGTAGTTTTTTACGTCGGCCGAAAAGACCTCTGCGTGTGGGCCAAATGAAGCTTGGAAAGTTGCAACATCATCAAACTTTAAGTGCGCAATTGCAACATACGGCGCTAATTCACCAGGAGTTTTACCTGCCAAACCTAAGTCTAATTCTAATCCTTTTAACGAATCGCCAAGTGCTTTAATAAGCATTGGCAAATGACTGTTTTTATAATATTCTGCATCAAACTTTACATCTTTGCTGTTTGGATACATTACAGATACTTTTATCATAATTGTATGTTTTTAAATAGAATTTGATTTTAATATAATTAATAAACCTTCCGAATAAACGGAAGGTTTATCGCAACCAACAAACTGTGGTTTTGGGGATTAAGAAACCACATTTTCTTTAGACCAAGCAAACTTTTTAAAACCCTCATCTACAGGTGTTTTTGCAATATGGTTTGTATAATTACTAATGGTTTTTTGAGACAATCCTAAAATGATTTCTAAAACTTGTCTTTCGCCATAACCAGCAGCATAAAATGTATTTAATTCTTCTTCAGAAACGTTTCCACGATTGCGAACCATAGATAAAGTCATGGTGCGCAATGCTTCCAATTTAGGGTTTTCAAGAGGCGTTTCGTTACGTAATGCTTCTGTTATAGTATCATCTACTTTCATCATTTTTGCAATTCCAGTATGTGCTGGAACACAATAATGACAAGAGTGCTCTACGTTTATAGATTGCCATACAACGGTTAACTCTTCTTCATTAAATGATGAGTTTACAAATAATTCGTGTAGTGTTTGGTAAGCTTCTAAAATTCCGGGCGCGCCAGCCAATACACCGTGTAAGCCTGGAATCATACCGTAAGCTTTTTGTGAATTTTCTAATAATTTTTTACTGCCTTCTGGTGCAGTTTCCATGTTGTGAACTTTTAAAGTTGTCATATTTTTTATTTTTATAATTATTATTAATAAACCAAACTAATGTTCGGTATTGGGTTAAATATTCTTGGTGTTTCGAGTATTATTCTAAAAATTTGAGACTAGGTCATCTACATATTTTTGAAACGTTCCTTCTCTAAATGTTTGATACAAGAGAATCATATCGGTATTCGATAAATGACTTGTAATTTGTGGGTTTTTAGCATCTAGATATTCTTCAAATTCATTTAGATTCTTAGAATTTTTTGAACCTCTACGGATTAGTTTAGTGAACTCTTTTTTTGTGAATATGTGTTGACCTATTTGATAGGTTTCTTCAGAGTTTGCTGCTACTTTCAGAAAATCACGATATTTAAAATTGTCTTGTGAAGCCACATCCATTGTGAAACTTGAAAGTGCATCTTTTTGCAAAACAACTTGCTCTTTATTAAGGTCGTTATTAGATATCGTGGTAGTATTTTGAGCAAATATGGATACCGAAGATATCATCAAGGATACTGTTAAGATTAAAGTTTTCATAGTGTAATTATTTAATGTTTATAAATTCCTAACCAAACGTTTAGTTTTAGGGTAAAAAAAATCTTTAAATATTGTGAAATGTCATTTCAATATAGTCTTCAATTTCTTGCTGACTGTTAACTCTTGTGGCGGCAGCTAAACCGTGTTTCGCTAATAATAAATAATTAGCTTGTTTTAATATTGTAGCTGCATCTTTAGTTGAATCCATTTTTAGTTTTTCGACGAATATTATTTTAAGGTTTTCCATAAACTCATTCATCTGCTCTCTAATAATTAGATCTTCACTTTGTGAAAATTCATTGTATGTATTCGTTACCAAGCAACCTTTCTGATTTCCTACTTGATGGCTAATATTTACCGAGTCATAAAAAAATTGTTTAATGTCTTCAACTCCTTTTGAGGCCTTTTGAAATTTTTCAAAAACGACCATTATTTTTTCCTTATAACATTTTAAGCTTTCCAAAAAGACGCCTTGTTTGCTGCCAAAACTTGAATATATTGAAAACTTGTTGATGCCCATCTCCTTCTCTAACGACTGCATGGAAGTGTTTTCATAACCATTACGCCAAAACAAATGCATTGCCTTGTCAATAACTTCAGATTCTATATATTCTTTTTTACGTGCCATTTTTAACTATTTTCCTTTCGTGAAAGCGATGTCTATTTTAATACAAGACAAAACTAAACAATTGGTTAGTTATAAAAAAGATTTTAACTTTCTTTTGTGTTTCATGGTTATGTGAAGAATTATAGATGCTAACAATAATTAGTTAATCCTAAACCCCAAGTCAAGTTGAAAATTTCATTTAGATTAGCGATACACCTTCTATTTTGAGACAATAGTCTTAGGCTTCCACCACCCGACATATTTGTTTTTTGGTTAATTAAAAAAACGTCTATAATAGTTATACCTACTTTTATTTTAATGTAATAAATATATAGTCGGTTATTTCCAATGAATCTTAATTAAAATATTGACTTTTTGCCAGAATATATTAAATCAATAGAAAAAGTTTTGCCCGCTCTTGATTATCTCTAAGGAAAGTCATTTTTAAAAAAGTCTGTCAGTAATCTAAAAAGTTGATTGTGTTAAAAATTTCATAAAAAACAGCCTATTACAAATGGATTTTAAAATATACTTTGAAAAAGTAAATTTAACTTTCAAATAAAATTTCAAAACGAAATATAGATTTTTAACAATTATCGGCAATATTCTGCAATTATATTCTTAAACTACACATAATTATGTTTATGTAAATATTGCGAATACTTCAATAAAACACACTTAAATCAAGTTTTTATTGTTTTTTTATCATCAAAATTTAAATATATTTGGTTAAAACATTAACTAAACACAATTATATTTATGAAACATTTTTTACTATCATTTTGTGCAATAGGCTTGTTTACATTTAGTGGTTATTCACAAGATCTTCCACAACAAACTACAGATGCGAACGGCAAAGTCTATTTTAAAACACTCCCTCAGTCTAGAAGTATTCTCGAAAATGAAGAACAGAGAATAAATACCATTGATTTAGACTGGAGCAATACAGATCATAATGTATCTGAAAACCCGACTGTAGATTCTTGGAATCCGAGAATGAGTGTTACCAACGATGGGACTGCGCATATTGTTTATAACGACAATCACGCAAACGGCTTGCAAAAAATTATGTATAGAATGAAAGATCCAAGCGGTACCTGGTCAACACCAATATTTGTAGATAAAGGCGGAGAAATTGGTGATAGAAATAACCACTTTCCAACTGTTCTTGCTACCGAAAATGGCGATGTTCATGCTACGTATAATGTTTGGGCTTTTGAAAATGTACGTAATTATATTGGTTATTCTTACTATAATGCAGCTACGGATACATGGAATGATGGTGTTAAGGTTTCAGATCTTGGTGGTACCGTAAACCATAATAGCGGCAGACATGAAATTTTTACAACTAGCGACAATCTACCGGTAGTAGTTTGGGGTTGGGACAATCGCGAAAATGGAACTGAAGAAGAAATTTACTTATCATATTTTGACGGTACAACCTGGTCTGCAGACATAGCTGTATCTGATCTTAATGATGGCTTTAATGCAGGTGCTCCCTACGTAGAAAACTTAGGAGGTGGAAAAACAATGATTCTTTATACACAAGACATAAGTGGCGGGAAAGAGCTAGGTTATAAAATTTATGATGAAACCACTCACGATTTAACCAGCTTCAAAACTTTACCAATAACCAATGCTACAGGCTTAAATTATAGTATAGCATCTTCTGGTAATGATGACGTAACAGTACTTACATTACATTCTGAATTAGCTCCAATACGAGCTTCTTTCACAATCTATAAGTATGATAGTACTGCAGATTTATTTGAAGTTACTTCTGACCCATTTGAGATTGATGCACCTAATGGAAATATTAAAAGAATAGATTTAGATTGTGATGCAGATGGTAACTGTGGAATTGTTTACACAGACCTTTATGCAGACGAAAATATGTTTATGTCCTACAACGACGCAGACGGATTTAGCGTTCCTTTCCAAATTAACAATGAAGACCCTTCATTGATAGGTCCTTCTTGCGAATTTGATGGTGACGGAAATTTACATGTAGTTTGGAACGATAAACGTTTTGATGATGGAGTAGATTTTGACGAAAGAGAAGTTTTTTATGAAATGGGAGGTAATACAGTTCTTAGTGTAAATTCTTATGATAATTCATCATTGTCAATCTTCCCTAATCCATCAAGAGGTGGATTTAATATTCAAACTCAAGATAGCTACACATTAACCATATTCGATTTATTGGGCAGAACTATTGCAACGCAAGAGATATCTGGACCAACAACAATCAATACAATACATAATCCCGGTACTTATATTTTACAATTTACTGGAAACGATAAGAGTATCGTGAAAAAAGTGATTATACAATAATTTATTTGTTCATTTGTTAAGTAAGAAAGACCGTTACACTTGTGTATCGGTCTTTTTGTTTTAGCTAGAATAAAACTGTAAACTAATTTACAACCACTTCTTCCTTTTAAAATACCAAATCATTCCAAAAAACACTAAAATCATTGCACCCCAGAGGTAATAGTAACCGTATCTGAAGTGGAGTTCGGGAATATGGTCAAAGTTCATCCCGTAAATTCCTGCCATAAAGGTTAGCGGTATAAATATGGAGGCCATAATGGTAAGCACCTTCATTACTTCGTTCATTTTGTTGCTAATGGTGGTCATATACATATCCATTAGTCCCCAAATCATTTCACGATATATTTCTACGCTTTCGTTTACTTGAATAATATGATCGTATAAATCTCGAATGTATTTATTTGTGCGTTCTTCAATAAGCGGTGATTCTATTTTTTCCAATCGGTTAACCACCTCGCGCAAGGGAACTACCGCTTTTCTAATTTTCAGGATCTCCTTTTTCAGTTCTTGAATTTCCTCCGTAATGTTAGGATCTTCTTTATTGTCGAAAAGTTTATCTTCCAGCAATTCTACTTTATTGCTTAAAAATTCAACCACAGTGAAATAATTATCTACTACGGCATCAAGAATGGCAAACATTAAATAGTCTGAACCCAATCCGCGAATGCGGCCTTTTCCGTGTTCCAAACGCTCCCGCAGATCGCCGAACACATCGCCTTCCGCTTCCTGAAATATTAAAACATAATCTTTGCCCATTACGAGACTTATATGCTCGTTTGTAAGTTGTTCATTATCATAATGCAACATTTTAAAAACGATAAACAGGTAATCTTCATACTCATCAATCTTGGGCCGCTGATAGGTACTTACAATATCTTCCTGAATAAGCGGGTGTAGCTCAAAATGATTTCCGAGGGTAATAATATCATCTGTGTTGCTTAAACCGTTTACATTTATCCACGTAATATTAGTAGAATCCTCGTAATTAAAGGCCTCTTCTATGTTGTTTGTTTCAAAACGATGATAGTGTTCTTTGGAATAATCTATTATATCGAGCTCTGTAACCGTAGTCGTTTTTTTCCCCGTATAACTCACGGTTCCAGGGGAAAGGTTTTTGGCTCTTTTGGGTTCTATTTTAGTAGTTTGAGTCTTTTTTCTTCTTTTTGCAGCCATAAAAAAGTGAATTATATTTTTTAAAGGTAGGAAAAAAGTAGAAGGTTTATTCTGCTTTATGGCGCTGCTGAAGAATTTTTTCTATATCGTTTAACGTAAAACCTTTTGCCTGAAGCAAGATCAGGTAATGAAAAAGCAAATCTGCACTTTCATTTAGAAAAAGATCATCATTATCGTCTTTTGCTTCAATCACCACTTCTACTGCCTCCTCGCCTACTTTCTGCGCTATTTTATTGATGCCTTTTCTGAAAAGAGAAGCAACGTAACTATCTTCATTTTCAGCATTTCCTTTTCTATTTTGTATAATGCTTTCCAACTCCGAAATAAAGCCAAAATCTGAAACATTATTTTCCTGCCAGCAAGTATCGGTTCCTTTGTGGCAAACGGGCCCCGTGGGATTCACCTTTATTAAAAGCGCATCATTATCGCAGTCAACCGCAATAGAAACAAGATTTAAAAAGTTACCACTTTCCTCTCCTTTTGTCCAAAGTCTTTGCTTACTTCTGCTGAAAAAAGTAATCTTTTTTGACTGATTGGTTTTCAAAAATGCTTCTTCATTCATATAACCAAGCATCAACACTTTATTTGTTAAATTATCCTGAATTATTGCGGGAACAAGCCCATCGCTGTATTTTTTAAAATCTATTTTCATAGTAGTTATATTCTAACAGGAATACCCTGTGATTTTAATTCTTTTTTTAATTCTGAAATCGTAATTTCTTTAAAGTGAAAAACGCTGGCAGCCAAAGCGGCATCTGCCTTTCCTTCAACAAAAGTATCGGTAAAATGTTGGACGCTTCCCGCACCTCCAGAGGCGATTATGGGAATATTTAATTCTGTTGAAAGTTTCGCCAAAGCTTCATTCGCAAAACCATTTTTAGTACCATCGTTGTCCATAGAGGTGAAAAGAATTTCTCCCGCGCCTCGCTGTTCAACTTCTTTAGCCCAATCAAACAAATCTAATTCGGTAGGTATCTTCCCTCCTACCAAATGCACAATCCATTTGCCGTCAATCTGTTTTGCGTCAATGGCAACCACAATGCACTGCGATCCAAACTTTGAAGCCAGTTCGTTTATCAGCTGCGGATTTTTTACTGCCGAGGAATTTATCGATACTTTGTCAGCTCCGTTGTTGAGGAGTATTTCCACATCTTCCATCGATGAAATACCGCCGCCCACTGTAAAAGGAATATTTATGGTTTCTGCCACTTTCAAAACTAAATCAGCCAATGTTTTTCTGCGTTCTTCGGTTGCTGAAATGTCTAGAAATACCAATTCGTCCGCGCCATTTTCGGAATAAAATTTTGCAAGTTCTACAGGATCACCAGCATCCCGCAAATCGAGGAAATTGATTCCTTTTACGGTTCTTCCGTTTTTAATATCTAGGCACGGTATTATTCGTTTACAAAGCATTTAAAATATAATTTTGGAGTTGTTTTAAACTTATTCTGTTTTCATAAATAGCTTTTCCAATTATCACACCTTCACATCCTATTTCTGCAAGTTTGGGAAGTTCATCGAAGGTTGAAATTCCGCCGGAGGCAATTAGTTTGATTCCGCTGCTATTAGGTCTTCGACTGCGCTCAGACTGACATTGGTTAATTATTTTTTTATATAAATCAAAGGATGGGCCTTGTAACATTCCATCTTTACTAATGTCTGTGCATATTACATAGCTTACACCTTCTTCAATGTATTTCTGAATAAAAGGAATTAAGTCTTCATCTGAATTTTCCATCCAACCACTGATTGCTACTTTTTCGTCCTTGGCATCCGCGCCCAAAATAATTTTTTCACTTCCGAATTTTTGCAACCAACTTTTAAAAGTTTTTGGGTCTTTCACAGCAATACTGCCGCCAGTGATTTGGTTGGCGCCACATTCAAAGGCAATTCGCAAATCTTCATCTGTTTTTAAACCACCTCCAAAATCAATTTTTAGTTTGGTATTGGAGGCTATTTCTTCCAAAATTTTATGGTTTACTATGTGCTTGCTTTTTGCGCCATCCAAATCTACCAAATGCAAATATTGAATTCCGTGTGCTTCAAACTGTTTGGCAACCTCCAAAGGGTTTTCGTTATAGATTTTTTTTGTGCTGTAATCGCCCTTTGAAAGTCGAACGCACTTACCGTCTATAATGTCTATTGCTGGTATTATTCTCATTTTTAGATATTGGATTTTAGACGTTAGATTTTAGATTTAAAAAATTCTTCAGAATTTGCTCGCCGGCAGTGCTGCTTTTTTCGGGGTGAAATTGCACGCCGTAAAAATTGTCCTTTTGTAAAGCCGTTGTGTATTGAATGTCATATTCTGAAGTTGCAATGGCTTCTTTACATAGCGGTGCGTAATAACTATGCACCAAGTACATAAATTCGTTTTCTGCAACATTTTGAAACAGCTCTGATTTCAGATTTTGGATTTGGTTCCACCCTATTTGCGGCACTTTTACGGTGTTTGAAAATCGAACTACATCCACATTAAAAACACCCAAACCTTTCGTATTTCCTTCTTCGGAAGCATTACAGAGCAATTGCATCCCTAAACAGATTCCTAAAACGGGTTGTTTTAAAGTGGGAATTACTTTATCCAAACCCGAAGCTTTCAACTTTTGCATCGCGCTACTTGCCTCGCCTACACCGGGGAAAATCACTTTTTCTGCATTTCTAATTTCATCTTCGTTGTCAGTTAAAATAGCTTCCACACCTAAACGTTTCAAGGCAAACTTTATACTTTGAATATTCCCCGCTCCGTAATTAATAATAACTATTTTCATTTATAACATTCCTTTGGTTGACGGCAGAATCATTTTTTCAGCATCACGTTTTACTGCCATTTTGATTGCTTTTGCAAAGGTTTTGAAGATTGCTTCAATCTTGTGGTGTTCATTGGTTCCTTCTGCTTTAATGTTTAGGTTTGCCTTTGCACCATCGGTAAAGCTTTTGAAGAAATGGTAAAACATTTCTGTTGGCATATTGCCAATCATTTCGCGCTTAAAATCTGCATCCCAAACCAGCCAATTTCGTCCGCCGAAGTCAATTGCAACTTGTGCTAAGCAGTCATCCATCGGCAAACAAAAACCGTAGCGCTCCATTCCCAATTTATCGCCCAATGCATTATTGAAAACTTCACCTAAGGCAATTGCCGTGTCTTCGATGGTGTGGTGTTCATCCACTTCCAAATCGCCTTTTACGGTGATTTCTAGGTCCATTTGCCCATGTCGTGCCAATTGGTCTAGCATGTGGTCAAAAAATGCAATACCGGTGTTTATAGCGCTTTTGCCAGTTCCATCTAAATTCAATTTTATTGAAATATCGGTTTCATTGGTTTTTCTGTAAATTTCTGAAACCCTCTGCTTCAGTTTTAAAAACTCATAAATCTGTTGCCAATCGTTGGTCTCTAAAGCAATGTATTGCTGAAGTTCTTCAGCCTTTATTGATATTTCCGAAGTTCCCAAATTTGTATTATCATTAATGAAAATTCCTTTGGCACCAAGGTTTTTAGCGAGTTCTATGTCTGTTAACCTATCGCCAATTACAAAGGAATTTTCAAGGTCGTATTCCTCTGAAAAGTATTTTTTCAACAAACCGGTTTCGGGTTTTCTCGTAGCGGCTTTTTCATGCAGAAACGTACGGTCGATTAAGACCTCACTGAAACGCACTCCTTCATTTTCAAATGATTTCATTATAAAATTATGCACTGGCCAAAAGGTCTCTTCGGGAAAAGAATCTGTTCCCAAGCCGTCTTGGTTGGTGATCATAACCAATTCAAAATTTAGCTCCTTGGCGATTTTTCCGAGATAGGTGAACACTTTCGGGTAAAAAATCATTTTATCAAAAGCATCAATTTGTTCGTCGACGGTTTCTTTTATAATTGTGCCGTCGCGATCTATAAAAAGTACACGTTTCGTCATCATTTCAATGTTTTTAGTGTGGCGATTAGTTTTTCATTTTCTGAAGTTGTGCCAATGGTTATTCGTAGTGTATTCTCACAAAGCGGCTGCGAACTTCTGTTTCGTACCACAATGCCATTTTCCAACAATTGTGAGTAGCGTTTATCTGCATCATCTACTTTTATGAGGATGAAATTCGCATCTGTTGGATATATTTTCTCAATAAAATCTACTTTTACTAAAGCTTTAAATAATTGCCCCTTTGCCTCTATTAATGATTTAACATCGGTTTTAACTTTAGTATTGTTCTGCAGTTGCTCAATTGCAGTTATCTGAGTAAGTTTATTGATATTATAGGGAGGTTTTATTTTGTTTAAAACCGCAATTATTTCTGCGGAAGCATAACAAATTCCTAGTCGAATTCCCGCCAAACCGTATGCTTTAGACAAAGTTTGGGTAACAATTAAATTGGGGAATTCGCTTAGTTTTGAAATCCAACTTTCCGCATTTGCAAAATCGATATATGCTTCATCAATTATCACTAATCCCTTAAAATTGTTGAGCAAGCTCATTATCCTTTTGGTAGAAATTAAATTACCCGTTGGGTTGTTGGGAGAACAAATGAATAATAGCTTGGTGCGCGTATCTGCAGTTCTTGAAATTTCGTCCAAATCTGGCTGAAAATCTGAATCTAGCAACACTTCCCTATTTTCAATATCGTTCAAATTAGCCAAAACGCGATACATACCGTAGGTTGGCGGCAGCGTAATTACGTTGTCTCTGGCTGGTTCGCAAAACGCTCGGAAGATTAAATCGAGTACTTCATCGCTACCATTACCCAATAGCATTTGATCCACCGGAATGTTCTTTTGCTTTGAAAGAATGTTTTTCAATTGTCGCTGCTGCGGATCGGGATAACGATTTACGTCAGTTTCAAAAGGATTTTCATTCGCATCGAGAAATATCATTTCGCGGTCAAAATCTTTAAATTCATCACGCGCCGAGCTGTATGGCTTCATTTTGGCCACATTTGGACGGATGAGGGATTGTATGTCAAATTTGTTTGTCATATTCTTATATTTTAAAATCACGACCCTTCGCCTGCGCTCAGGGTGACAGCGTATTAAACCAGGTAATTATTTTAAACTATTCGATCTTAAGGTCACAGCGTTTTTATGAGCCTGTAAACCTTCGGCTTCTGCCATTGTTTCTATAGCCTTGCCTATGTTTTGGATTCCTTTTTTAGAAATTTTTTGAAAGGTCATGTTTTTCAAAAAACTGTCTAGATTTACACCACTATATTGCTTTGCATAACCATTGGTTGGTAAAGTGTGATTGGTGCCCGAAGCATAGTCACCAGCGCTTTCAGGCGTGTAATTTCCAATAAATACAGAACCTGCATTTTGAATGTTTTCTGTAAAAAAATCTTCTTCCTTTGAAATTACAATAAAGTGTTCCGGAGCGTATTCATTAATAAGATTGATTGCTTGTGTATTGTACTCAACCAATATCAGTTTTGAATTTTCAATAGCTTTCGCCGCAGTTGCGTTACGCGGTAAAACCTGAAGTTGTTTTTCAATCTCTTTTTCTACTGAAATCATAAGTTTTTCCGAAGTTGTAACCAGAATTACCTGGCTGTCTGCGCCGTGTTCCGCTTGTGATAAAAGGTCTGAAGCAACAAAGGAAGCATTGCCTGTTTCGTCAGCAAAGACCAACAATTCCGAAGGACCTGCAGGCATGTCTATTGCTACGCCGTATTTGGTTGCAATCTGTTTTGCAACAGTTACAAACTGATTTCCCGGTCCGAATATTTTATACACCGAAGGAACCGTTTCAGTGCCAAAAGTCATAGCCGCGATGGCTTGAATTCCTCCGATTTTAAAAATTTTGGTAACGCCACACAACTTGGCGGTATATAAAATTGCGGGGTTGATATTGCCAAGTTTATCGGGTGGTGTACAGAGAACAATTTCCTTGCATCCCGCAATGTTTGCGGGAATAGCCAACATTAAAACCGTTGAAAACAAAGGCGCAGATCCCCCAGGAATATACAATCCCACCTTTTGAATAGGCCGTTTTTCTTGCCAACAAACCACACCTTCGGTAGTTTCTACAGTAATTCTCTCGGTTTTTTGAGAACTGTGAAATTTTTCGATGTTTGCTTTTGCCAGATTAATTGCGCCTTTCAATTCATTTGAAACCTCTTTTTCAGCAGCAGCAATTTCTTCATTTGAAACTAATAGATTTTCAATAGAAATACCATCAAAAAGCTGGGTGTATTTCTTTACAGCCGCATCACCTTTTGTTTTTACTTCTGAAAATATTTCGTTTACCGTGGCTTCAATATCGGCTATGGTTTGGGTGGGTCTTTTTAGAAGAGCACTCCAAGTTTCAGGTTTCGGGTTATATATTTTATTCATCTTAATTAATTCAAATTCGTCGTTCGTATTTCGTCGCTCAAAATATCATTTTTTCAATTGGGCAAACTAGAATTCCTTCGGCTCCAGCTGCTTTAAGCTCTTCAATTACTTCCCAAAAAGTATCTCTATTTACAACCGAATGAATACTGCTCCAGCCCTCCTCGGCCAATGGTAGCAACGTTGGACTTTTAACGCCCGGAAGAATTTTAATAATCTCTTCAATCTTATCGTTTGGAGCATTTAGAAGCACATAACGCGAATCGCGACCTTGCAAAACCGATTGGATTCTGAAGTAAAGTTTATTCAGGATTTTACTGCTGTCGTCTGTAATAGTTGGGGAAACAGCCAAAACGGCTTCACTTTTTAAGATAACTTCCACCTCTTTTAAATTGTTTTTAAAAAGAGTGCTGCCGCTGCTCACTATATCGCAAATAGCATCTGCCAGCCCAATATTGGGCGCTATTTCTACACTTCCATTAATTATGTGAAGCTCTGCCTCAACTCCTTTTTCTTTTAGATAATTTCGAGTGGTTTCTGGGTAGCTTGTAGCAATTCTTTTTCCGTTGAAATCTTCAATAGAATTGTATTTGACATTTTTTGGGACGGCTAGTGAAACTTTACATTTTGAAAAGCCCAAACGACCCACAATTGAAATTTCATTGCCTTTTTCAACTAAAAGATTTTCACCAATAATGGCACAATCCACCACGCCATCTTTTAAATATTGCGGAATATCGCCATTGCGTAAATAATAGATTTCTAACGGAAAATTGGATGCCGAAGCTTTTAACTGTTCGCGACCATTGTCTATATAAATCCCACAATCCTTTAGCAAGGCAAGCGATTCGTCGTGAAGACGCCCTGATTTTTGTACTGCTATTTTTAATTTTTTCATTTTTTGAAATGTTATTTAGTTGAGTTTTGGGCACAAAAAAACCCGTTTGATTGCTCAAACGGGTTTTGAATATTGTTAAGTTATACAACAGTCATATCACCTCGCAGGAGCGTGGAAAAGAATATGATGATGATGTAATACTGTTTTGTTCATAATTGTGAGGACAAAACTAAACAAAAATTCTGTTTAACAAACTGTGAATATAAAAATTTAACGCTTTATTAATTTTTGATGCAAATTCTTTACTTTCACCCAAGCAATTGTGAACTGCTGAAAAATCAATACATCTTATGCATTTAGCCACCCTCGACTGGATAATTATTATTTCATTTTTTATAATTTTTATTGCAATTGGTTTGATTGTAGCAAAACAATCTGGGAAAGACTCAAAATCCTTTTTTCTCTCTGGTAGAAATATGCCTTGGTGGTTGCTGGGGGTAAGTATGGTAGCTACAACATTTGCGGCCGATACGCCTAACTTTGTTGCTGGCGTTATTAGAGAAGATGGCGTTTTTGGAAACTGGATTTGGTGGAGTTTTCTATTAACGGGTATGTTGACCGTATTTTTCTATGCCAAATTATGGCGAAAAAGTGGTATAACAACAGATTTAGAGTTTTATGAATTACGCTATAGCGGTAAAAGTGCTGCATTTTTAAGAGGCTTTCGCGCTATTTATCTGGGCGTATTTTTCAATATAATAATTATGGCAAATGTTTGCTTGGCCGCAATTAAAATTGGTCACGTAATGTTTGGACTATCATCTTATCAAGTATTGTTAATTGCTTCGCCCGTAGTAGTTATTTACTCAGCTTTTGGTGGTTTAAAAGGGGTATTATTAACAGACTTTGTACAATTCATTATTGCGATGGTGGGAAGTATTTGGGCAACTATTTATATTGTAAACATGCCTGAAATTGGAGGAATTGAAAAACTCCTCTCCACCCCTGCTGTTGCTGCAAAAACAGCAATGCTTCCCGACTTTTCAAAACCTGAATTATTAATTCCGTTGCTCATTGTTCCACTTGCGGTGCAATGGTGGAGCGTTTGGTATCCCGGCGCAGAACCCGGTGGTGGAGGTTATATTGCGCAAAGAATGTTAGCCGCAAAAGATGAAAAACACGCTACCTATGCAACACTATTTTTCAATTTTGCACATTATGCACTTAGACCGTGGCCTTGGATAATAATTGGATTGGCATCTATTATTATATTTCCAAATCTTGAAAGTTTACAAGCAGCTTTTCCTAATTTGAATCCTGCTTTTGTGAAAAACGATTTATCGTATCCTGCAATGCTAACATTTTTACCAGCTGGATTGCTGGGAATTGTAATTACATCCCTAATAGCTGCGTTTATGAGTACAATTTCAACGCATTTAAACTGGGGAAGCTCCTATGTAGTGAATGACTTTTATGTTCGGTTTCTTCGGAAAGGTGCCACAGATAAAGAACAAGTAACAGTTGGAAGAATTTCGACCGTTGTAATGATGATTTTTGCGGCTTTGCTGGCCCTGGTTTTAGAAGAAGCACGCGATGGTTTTAATCTGCTACTTTCTATTGGAGCCGGTACCGGCTTACTCTTTATTCTACGCTGGTTTTGGAGCAGAATAAACCCATACAGTGAAATTGCTGCGATGTTAATTTCTTTTGTAATTGCTGCCTTCTTCTTTATAAATGGAAAAATGGATACACCAATGGTAGAAATGGCTGGTCACTGGCAATTGGTTGTGGGAGTTGTGGTAACTACAATTGGGTGGGTACTTGTAACATTAATGACTAAACCGTCAAAAGCAGAAACGCTGAACAGTTTTAATAGCCTGATCTTTGGAAATGAATCTAAGTTTAAAGGTTTTGGAATGAAGATTCTCGGGTTCTTTGCTGGTGTAGTTGGTGTTTATTGCTCTTTGTTTGCCATCGGAAATTTTATTTACAGCAACAATATTTTGGCGTCTATATTAACGGCTGTAGCTGTTATTTGCGGATTAGTGATTATAAAATCGTTTCAGAAGACGCAGTTGTAAGGTCAAAAGGCTTTAAATTGTTTTATATCAGTTCTACTTAATACGCAGGATTAATTTTCACTAAATGGTATGCTATGCTCAACAAATACTCTGTCAAGCTCAGAAATCAGCTTATCAAATTTGTCAACGTTAATTATTTCCAATGAGTGTAAGTGATAAAACATTGCATACTGAAATTCATAATTCAAATTCGGATTCACTTTTTCAAATCTTTTTGCTAAGTATTTATTCCTTCGTTTGAATAATTCTTGAATAAATGAATCCATTTCTTTTTTTGAAGGATCATTTTTATAAAATTCAATTCCTTCATAGTCGGTACACCTTAGAACGGTAGATGCCATTTTGAAATTAAAAACTCCAAAAGCTCCACCAAAAAGAAATATTAGTATTGCTCCGTATATTTTTTCCAAGCTTTCTATGTCGTATATTTTTAGAACTAAAAAAGAAAATATTATTAAAACAAAAAGAACAATAATTAATAAATAATGAATGGGATTAAACTTTAATGCAACGAACTCATTCGTTATATTTTCAAATGGAATAATTCGATTGCTATTTCCAAATGAACTATGCTCAGAAATCTTTAATCCATTTTCTTGAATGAGAAATATTCTTTTCTCTCCTCTATGATCTTGTTCTAATCTCAATTTTTCTTGTTATTTCCTAATTTAGATGTATATGCGCTGTAAGGTTTCTCGGCAAGAACCTCTACAAATAAGAACTGGCTTTGGAAAATCCGAAGGATTTTCCATGTAAAGATCGACCAAGCCATAGCTTATACACCATGTTGCCACAGTTTTTATTCGCTCTCTCTTTCAAAAATTATCTTTCCACGCACTTTAAAATCAGATTCGCTCAATATTCTTCCTAGTTCTATTATCTCAACAATCGAATCATTTTTATCATATTTATATTCGTTCATAAACTCAACAAATTCGTTTGGGTTTGTTCCTTGGTTTAAAGAACTGTCTATTTTTATATAGAGTTTGCCTTTGTCGTTATACTCAAACTTTGTTTTCATTCTATGATTTCCACTAAAAACCCAATTTTCAATTATTGGTCGATTTATAGAATCGTATTGAAATTCAGAGATTTTAGGTTCCGTATTTCGTTCCGCAACCATTCTCTTTTTAATGATTCCGTTTTCAAATTCTTGTGTGATAGTTCTAAAGTTAGTTTTAGTTTCAATTAGATTTTTTTCCGAATTATATTTATATGATTGAAGTGTGTCTATTTTTTCACGTTTCTCAATGATGTATTTTAATAAGCCATTTCTATCGTATATATAATTTTGTGTGTTGAGTTTGGCTGTTCCATTTCTACTTTTATCGATTGATTCGGTTTTTTCAATCCGATTTTCGTTATAGTAGTAGATGTAAAACTGAATGTTATTATAATTAATTAATCGGTTTTTCGAATCGTAACTTTTAAATGATTTTCGCTCACGATAAACAGAATCTTTTTTTGTCAAGGATTTTTCCGTTGTCCAAATCCGATAATTTTCTTTTGCCTCAAATTCTGCAATCAGTTTATCTACTTCCAAATTCCCGCAAGAAGATAAAATCAGGGTTAAAAATGTTATGGTTAGTAGTTTTTTCAAATTGTGGGCAACGGTCTCGGCTATGAGTAGTTGCGTGGGTTAGCACGGAACTTTACAAGTATACACCAAGTTGGAAATTCCGCAGGAATTTCCAAAGCAGGCGAGAACCAGCAATTACTTATAGCCATTGTTGGCAACCGTTTTTTTTATTTCTTCTTTTAGTTCAGAAGCAGATACTTTTTGCATATCAATTGCTTCTAATTTATTTTTCCCTAAAATAATTTCTTTTTTTCCAAAAGTTAGATTTCCGTTGTCATATCCGATTGCAGTTATCAAAGCTTTTTCTCCTTTGGGCAATAGGTTATATCCTTCTTCGTCTTTGGTAAAATTATATTGGTTCTCTCCATTTTCATATCCATTTAAAATCACATTTCTACCTTTTAAAATAAGGTTAATGATTTGAACTTCTTGATTTGTTTTGGCAATCAATTCTATTGGTTCAGATTTGGGGTCATTAAAAAATACATCTACATTAAACCAGCCTAAACTTGAAGTATCGTAGGAAACAAATGCTTGGTTGATGTCTTTGATTTTAGTCGTATCAATAATTTTTGTTGTATCAACTTTGGTTAATTTTTGTTTTGCAAATTCCTTGAACATATTAATACTATTATGAAAGCTTTCATTTGCATTATTTACAAGCCATTTGTGAGCATCTTTTTGAGCTTTTGTCCTTGGCCCACCATTTGGATTTGGAACTTCTTTTAAAATCCAAGAGTTGAGATAATCGGTTGAATCTTTTACCAAATGTTGTACAACCATTTCGTCAATTTCATAAAGGTTTTTGTCGAGATTATTTAGGTAGATTTCTAATATTTCATCATCACAAGCAACCCTTTCTGTAAATTCCTTTGTTGCTACTAATGTATTTTCAAATTCTAAATTGTTTTTAAATTTTTCTTCGTAGACGTTAACAATATTAGACTCAATACATCTCCAAGGTGCAATTTTACCTAAAAATGATATTGGATATGGGATAAGAGATTTGCTTGGTTCCTCAATATTTGCCCAATTAATTGTTCCATCTTCTTCTCTTTTTCCTATAAATATTTTTGAGTTTTTGTCGAGATGATTCTGGGGAATTTGGATTCTGATTTTCTTATTTTCAGATAATGAGAGTTCATTTCCATTTTTGTCAGTCGCAGATAAATAAATCATTCCTGTAGATTCCAAAATTTCATCATTGTGAATGGTTTGAAGATTTGAAAGAATGAAATCGGACATTTCAAAATTCTCTTTTATTTCGATAGTTACATTTGAAATAATGTTGCCGTTATTGTCAACAAAAGAATTTGGTGAAATGATTAATATAGTTCCATTTTTGGCTAGAATTGTATTGTTCTCTGTCGTATTCAATTCAAAACGTTCCATTGGAATTGAAATGGTTTTCAAGGAATCTATAAATTCAGTCGGAAATAGTCCGAACTCTGAATTCATTTTTTTTTCTTGATTGCAAGAAACTAATACTATTACAAAAGTTAAAATTATTAATGTCTGTTTCATTTTTCTCAAATGGTTGCCAACATGTATATATACGCCAATTCACTCCGCGCTTTTCCACATCAATTAATCTCAAATATAGAAAAAGAAAACAATAATCAAATAATAGGAAGGTTTAAAGCGGCGACGTATAAAAACCATTTTAAACCCAACAAAATATTTCCCATAAAAAAACCCTCCATCAAGGAGGGTTTTAAAATTATATATAGTGGGTCTCGCCTGCGCTCGACCAGACAGTGGGGTTAGTTATTCCCTAAAATTAGGGGCATTCCGCTGTCGCCTGAACCAATTACGATTACTTTAGAATTGGGTGATTTTGATAGCTCTAACGTTGCATCAATACCTTTATCCTGTAGCACTTTATCTGTAAGAGACGCGCTCAAAATAGCATTCGCATCTGCTTTACCTTGGGCTTCAATTCGCACTTTCTGCGCTTCTTTAGTAGCTTTTTCCAATCGGAATTCATATTCCAATGATTCCTGCTCTTGGCGGAGTTTGCGTTCGATAGCGTCCTTAATGGCTGCCGGCAATGTTACATCGCGAACCAATATTTCATTCAACTGAATATATTGTTTGTCCAAGATTTTTTTCGTTTCCTCAAAAATCTCTGTTTGTATAGCATCACGCTTAGTAGAATAAAGTTGTTCTGGCGTATAACGCCCAACAACGCTTCTTGCGGCACTACGTATTGCGGGTTGAATAACACGCTGTAAATAGTTTTCACCTTTCTCTTGGTGAAGTTTTGCAACATCAGTCGCAATTGGCTGATACCAAGCAGAGGCATCAAGCTTTATTTCAAGTCCGTTAGAAGATAGCACTTGCATCTTCTCGCTTAGTTCCTGTTGACGTACTTCGTAAACTGTAACTCTGTTCCAAGGAGCGATAATATGAAAACCTTCGCCTAGTGGTGGTTCGTCAGTTACCACACCGTTGCCAAAAGTTTCATAAAGCACTCCGGCGTGTCCAGAGCTAATAGTTACAGAAGATTTTGCTACTAAAATAATCAGCAAAATAACTCCTACGATTACGGGTATTGTGAGTTTGGGTAATTTTTCCATTGTATACTTTTTCTATTAATTAATTATTAGATGAGTCCGTTATATTTTCTGATAAACCATTCTGCAGCGAGGGCAAGAACGATAAGCAAGAGGAGATATTTCCAATCCAGCAAAGGTACTACTTTTTGTTCGCTTCTTTCAACGTTTTGGTAGTTAGTATTTGTAACTAATGCATTAATTAATGAATCGCTTTGTGTTGAAAAATAAGCTATTCCGTCTGTATTTTTTGCAAGTCTGCGAAGCTTCGATACATCGGCGTTAAGGAATTGTTGTTCCACATTAAATTCCAAAATAGTGAAATTACCACTGCTTGAAACAGCTTCATTTAAAACTGAAACCGTGTAATTATATTCCCCTGCCGGAAGATTGTTTAAGTCTACTTCGTAATAATTGTTTCGCAAAAGCATAGGAAAAACTGTTTGCTTATCGGTTTCCGTATTTTTTACTGTAATGTTTAGCGAAGCGCGATTGTCGAAAACATAATTTTTGTCGAAATACTGGGCGGAAATTTTTATTGGATTGTTATTGTAATAGAATGTTTCCGAAGAAACCTCCAGCCTACTTCGGCGTTTATTTGAAGCTAAATACTGAACAAGATTTCCTATAAAATCGTCGAAACTTTGGAAGCTTTCTGTTTCCAGAAAACTACGGGCTCGCCATCGCCAAAAGCCTTCACCATCCCAGATTGCGTCTCGTTTGCCGTTTATTTCCATGGTAGCAAGCAGCGGATTGCCATTCGCAATGCCACTTACGGTCTGTTCCAGCATAATTTCGTTGGGAACAGTAATAGTCAAGGCGCCAAATTCCGTATGCAGTGGCGGGAAATTATTAAAACCAATATCTTCTACCGCAAAAGTGCCGTAATTACTATTCAATTCAGCTTGAATATCGTCGCTTTGATTGGAAGCTTCTTTGTTGAAATTATCTTGTGCCCCGTTCACAAAATACCAATCTGTATGCAATCCTGAAATTATCCAAGTGTTTTTATTGGCCTTTTCGATTTCTGCAAAAACCGAAGCAAAACTTCTGTCGGGCTGATACAGAATTACAAGTTGAAAATCGTTTAAAAGGCTGGCAGCTTCCGCAGGACTTTTAAAAGTAATGGTGCGTCGTTCGTTTGTGATTATCGCTTTTTTAAGGGCGCCCAAATCTGGGTGGCTAATTTTGCTAACTACCAACACATTTGTTGCCTGATCTATTACTTCAACGGCGAACTGCTTACTATTGTTTGTTTTGTTTTTTTCATCCGCGAGCGGAAGTATTTGCGCGGTATACTTTTGAAGTCCGACGGAATTTGCCGAAAGCGTAAAATTTAAAGTTTTTGAAGATTCATTTTCAGAAAATGAAACATTTGTTCGGTAAACAGTTGCTGCACCTTGAGTAACGACAAATTCAGAGTTTACGGGGTTTGTGCCGCTATAATTTAAAATAACTTCAACAGGAAATTGGTTTTTTAGAAAAGCGTACCTATTGGTGTTTAACTGCTCAATTTTTAGGTCGGTGTATTTTATTGAATCCCCCAGAATTACTGGGTAGATTTCATTTTTGAAATTTGCTGAAGAAAATTCGTAATCTGAGCCAAGGGTTTGGTTACCATCGGTAATTAAAATTGTTGGCGCAGTTTGACTTTTGAAAAGTTCGTTTACGGAAGAAAGCGCTTTGGAAATATTGGTGTTCTTTTCATTAAAAGGAAGGGAATCGCTTTCGCGGAAATCACTTCCGAAGGAATAATATGAAACATCAAATTTATCGTTTAGCTCACTATTCGCTTTTAGTTTTTGAAGTAATTGGGAAACATTTTCTGTTTCGTTCAACTCCCCTATTGAGGCTGAATTGTCAATTAAAACAGGCAGTTTCGGCTTTTCAATGGTATAAGTTTCGCTTTTAAATTTTGGATTGATAAGTAAAAGCAGAATAGAAAATATCGTTACAAATCGCAATCCACCCAAAATCCATTGTAGAGAGCCTTTTTGTTTAGACCTATAGCCATACATAAAAACCGCCAGAGCAGCTGATAGTACTCCGGCGAGAATTACATAAAGAATGGTTTCTGTAGTCAATTATAAGGTTATGATTTGTGGTTGGTTTAGGTTGCAGGTTTAATTCAGTACAATTTCACATTACTGCATACTGTTACTGAACACTGATCACTGAACACTTTTTAAGTATGCATTCCTCCATCAACGTGCAACACTTGCCCTGTAACATAAGCAGATAAATCGCTAGCAAGGAAAACACAAGCGTTTGCAATATCTTCGGGAGTTCCGCCGCGTTTTAACGGAATACCGTCACGCCAGCTTTGTACAGTATCTTGGTCTAGTTTACCTGTCATTTCAGTTTCGATAAATCCGGGTGCAATTACGTTGCAACGAATGTTTCGTGAGCCTAATTCTAAAGCCACCGATTTTGAAAAACCAATAATACCAGCCTTTGAAGCTGCATAATTGGTTTGTCCTGCGTTGCCTGTTACGCCCACAATAGAACTCATATTAATTATTGAGCCTTTGCGTTGCTTAAGCATGGTACGCTGCACTGCCTTGGTCATATTGAAAACCGACTTGAGGTTTACCTCTATTACTTTGTCGAAATCGTCTTCGGAAATACGCATCAACAGATTGTCTTTAGTTATTCCGGCGTTGTTTACGAGAATATCAATACTTCCGAAGTCTTTCATAACTTCCTCCGCTAATTTTTGTGATTCGTCAAAAGAAGCTGCGTCACTTTTATATGCTTTTGCTTTTACGCCTGTTTTTGAAACTTCGTCCGCCAAAGCGTTTGCAGCTTCCGCCGAAGAGCTATATGTAAAAGCTACATTAGCGCCGTGTTGTGCAAATATTTCAACAATTCCTTTTCCTATTCCGCGGCTTCCGCCGGTGATGATTGCTGTTTTTCCTTCTAATAATTTCATATTAAAGTCAATTTTTTAATTGGTCAAATTTAAATACCTACAAGGTACCCCGCAAAAAAGCGGGGGACACCTTGCAGGAAAACCGCAAAAAAGGCGGCGATTCAAATATAACAAAAGGTTGCGGGTTCTCCATAAAAAAAGCCCTGTGAATTTCACAGAGCTTTTTTTGTATATTAGTTAAGGCTTATCCCAATATTTCTTTTACTTTCTTTCCAATTTCAGCTGGAGATTCAACAACGTGAATACCGCACTCGCGCATTACTTTTTTCTTTGCTTGTGCTGTGTCTTCGCTTCCGCCAACAATTGCGCCAGCGTGACCCATTGTACGGCCTGCAGGTGCAGTTTCACCAGCGATAAAACCAATTACTGGTTTTTTGATACCGCTATTTTTGTACCAGTTAGCAGCATCAATTTCTAATTGACCACCAATTTCGCCAATCATAACTACAGCTTCACTTTCTGGATCCATAATCAACATTTCTAATGCTTCTTTTGTTGAAGTTCCAATAATTGGATCTCCACCAATACCAATTGCAGTAGTAATACCAAGACCTTGTTTTACAACTTGATCTGCTGCTTCATAAGTAAGTGTTCCAGATTTTGAAACAATCCCTACAGTTCCTTTTTTGAAAACGAAACCTGGCATAATACCAACCTTAGCTTCACCCGGAGTAATAACTCCTGGACAGTTAGGGCCAATAAGACGGCAATCTCTGTCTTTTATATAATCCGAAGCGATAATCATATCCTTTACTGGAATACCTTCGGTAATTGTGATAATTACTTTTATACCTGCGTCTGCAGCTTCCATGATTGCGTCTGCAGCAAATGCTGGTGGCACAAAAATAATACTGGTATCTGCGCCTGTTTCTTTCACTGCTTCAGAAACCGTGTTGAAAACGGGTCTGTCAAGATGTTTTTGTCCACCTTTTCCGGGAGTAACCCCTCCTACTACATTAGTTCCGTACTCAATCATTTGTTCGGCGTGAAAAGTACCTTCACTTCCTGTGAAGCCTTGAACAATTATTTTTGAATTTTTATTTACTAAAACGCTCATTTTTAAGTATTTTCTATTGATTATTTATATTTATTATTCAAAAGGAATGCAATTATTTTTTCTTTAGAATTGCCGCAAAGATACAGCTTTTGACAAGGGTTTTAAAAGATATTACACTTTAACTCTGTGATAGCTTTCGTTTGTATCGTCATTATCAGTAACCGGCTGGCTAACTTGATAACCTCTGTAGATTTTATCGTCTTTAACTTCCCAGATTGCAATAAAATGGGCTATACCCAATTCTTCATCTTCATTTTCCATTGTGCGGATATAGTATTTATACCGAACAGTAACATTGTTATCATCTTCAAGGATATGGCTTATCTCAACTCTTAAATCATTGTAGTTGCGACGCACTTCATCAAAGAATTTTACAATATCATCATAATACATAATGTTAAGACCATTAGCACTATTCCAGATAAGAACCAATTCAGGATGGAAAAAACGCTCCAATACTGTTTCGTCTCTTAAAATATCAGACCTGTAAAAGTCTCTAACTACTTCTTTTGCTGTTCTACTCATGATAATTTATCCAATTTTTCTATAATTTCTGGAATAAGCTTGATTGAAGCTATTTCCTTGTATTTTTTTCTAAATTCATCTGCGGGCGATCCGAAATAAGACTTATGCCCAAGAAGTGATTTGCTCACCCCGCTTTGTGCCGAAATAACAGCTTTTTCACCGATGGTGATACCGCTGGTTATTCCCACTTGTCCCCAAATAGTTACAAAATCTTCAATAATTACGCAGCCTGCAATACCTACTTGTGAAGCAATTAAGCATCTTTTGCCGATTACGGTATCGTGCCCAACTTGAACTTGATTATCTAACTTTGAACCTTCTTTAATAGTAGTTGAAGCTGTTACGCCTTTATCTATAGTGCATAGCGCTCCAAGATCAACATTGTCTTCTATAACAACATTGCCACCACTTAAAAGTTTATCAAATTTTTCAGGGCGATTTTTATAGTAAAAAGCGTCGCCACCCAAAACGGTACCAGCGTGAATAGTTACGTTATTGCCGATTACCGTATTATCGTAAATGCAAACGTTTGAATAGATTAAACAATTCCTGCCAATTTTCACATTATTACCCACAAAAACATTGGGCTGAATAATGGTGCCTTCGCCTATTTCTGCAGACTCAGAAATTGAGCTATTAGCACTTTGAAAAGGTTTAAAGTACTGTATTAGTTTATTGAAATCGCGAAAGGGATCTTCAGAAATCAATAATGCTTTCCCCACGGGGCAATCAACTTTTTTATTGATAAGTATTACGGTTGCTTGCGACTCTAGCGCTTTATCGTAATATTTAGGATGGTCAACAAACACAATATCTCCCGGCTGAACAACGTGTATTTCGTTCATCCCGAAAATAGGGAAACTAGGCTCCCCAACGTAATCGGATCCGATTATGACAGCTATATTTTCAAGAGTCTGGGGAGTTGAGAATTTCAAAATGAATGTTTAATGTTTATTGAATACTGAATAATTTAAAATAGTAACTTACCGAAAACGGCTAAGCAATTACTATTCTTTCATACGTTCCTGATACTGACCTTTTTCGGTGTCAATTCTAATTTTATCCCCTTCATTGATGAAAAGAGGAACATTAATCTCTGCTCCAGTTTCAACAATTGCGGGCTTTGTAGCGTTTGTAGCTGTGTTTCCTTTTACGCCTGGTTCAGTTGAAGTAACTTCCAAAACAACGTGAGCCGGCATTTCAACAGAAAGTGGCGCATTGTCTTCAGTATTGATAAGTACGGTTACTACTTCACCTTCTTTCATCAATTCAGGAGTGTCAAGAATATCCTTCATTAGCTGAATTTGAGCATAATCCTCAGTATTCATAAAATGATACATTTCGCCTTCATTGTATAAATATTGAAATTTGTGAGTTTCTACACGGACATCGTCAATTTTATGCCCCGCTGAAAAAGTATTGTCCAGAGTTTTACCCGTGGTTACGCTTTTCATTTTGGTACGTACAAATGCAGGTCCCTTCCCAGGTTTTACGTGAAGGAATTCAGTAATTTTATAAATGTCGTTGTTATAGCGGATACAAAGTCCTTTTCTAATATCTGATGATGTTGCCATAGTATTGCCCGCAGGCGGGTATATGTTAAAAGTTATCTGTTAATTGTTTTTCAATCAACCATTAAAAATTTAAACTTAATTTGAATTGAAATAGCCTTTCATAATTCCTCTTTTGGAATTTTTGATAAACTGAAGGATTTCATCGCGTTCCGGAGTAGCTTCCATTTCAGCCTCAATGATTTCCGTTGCTTGTGTGGTATTGTAATTTTTTTGATACAGTAATCTGTAAATATTCTGTACCTCGCTAATTTTAAGTGAAGTAAAACCTCTTCTTCTTAGGCCAATAGAGTTAATTCCAACATAGCTAAGCGGCTCGCGAGCGGCCTTTACAAATGGAGGAACGTCTTTTCTTACCAAGGAACCTCCAGTAACGAACGCGTGATTTCCAATCATACAAAATTGGTGTACAGCGGTCATCCCTGCCAAAATTACGTAGTCACCAACGGTTACGTGTCCAGCCAGCGTACTGTTATTGCTAAAGATGCAATTATCGCCAACTATACAATCGTGGGCAATATGGCAATAAGCCATAATCCAACAATTTTTTCCAATAACGGTTTTTCCACGGTCAACGGTTCCTCGATTTATAGTTACATATTCTCGAATGGTTGTTCCGTCGCCAATTTCGGCTGTGGTGTCTTCATCTTTAAATTTCAGATCCTGCGGAATTGCAGAAATCACGGCTCCCGGAAAAATATTACAATTTTTACCGATGCGAGCACCTTCCATGATGGTTACATTGCTGCCTATCCAAGTTCCTTCTCCAATAACAACATTGTTGTGAATGGTTGTAAAAGGCTCAATCACAACATTTTTAGCTATTTTAGCGCCCGGATGGACGTATGCAAGTGGTTGGTTCATTTCTCTTGTTTATTGTTTCTAATAGGTAAATGATTTTGCGTAATCAGCTTATATTTTTATACTGATCTTAACACGCAAGCTATTGAATTATAAGTTTTTTGTTTTTACCATCTGGGCCATCAATTCGGCTTCTGTTACCAGTTTACCGTTTGCATATGCATTACCGCTCATATGAACGATTCCGCGACGGATGGGTGACATTAATTCCAGTTTAAAAATAAGGGTATCCCCTGGATTTACTTGTTGCTTGAACTTAACGTTGTTTATTTTCATAAAGTACGTCAAGTAATTTTCAGGATCGGGAACGGTACTCAATGCAAGAATACCACCTGTTTGCGCCATTGCTTCAACTATTAAAACGCCGGGCATTACTGGTGCTCCAGGAAAATGACCAACGAAAAACGGTTCGTTCATCGTAACGTTTTTAAGTCCTACGACACTATTTTCAGTCATTTCCATAATCTTGTCTACCAACAAAAACGGAGGCCTATGCGGAAGCATTGCCATTATCTGATTTACATCTTTAACTGGCGGTTTATTAATATCGAAAGTGGGAATGTTATTCCGCGCTTCCATTTTAATAATCTTCGACAGTTTTTTAGCAAACTGGGTATTTACGAAATGTCCTGGTTTGTTCGCAATTACTTTTCCGCGAATGCGTGTTCCCACCAAAGCCAAATCGCCAATTACGTCCAAAAGCTTATGCCTTGCGGCTTCGTTTGGATAATGAAGCGTTAAATTATCTAAAATTCCATTTGGTTTAACTGAAATAGAATCTTTTCCGAAAGCTGTGCTAAGCTTTTCCATTGTGCTTTGGGAAAGTTCTTTATCTACGTAAACTATAGCGTTATTTAAATCACCGCCTTTTATTAGGCCATGCTCCAATAACATTTCAATTTCATGAAGAAAGCTAAAGGTTCTCGCGTTTGCAATTTCATCTTTAAAATCTGAAATATGTTTTAGCGAAGCATTCTGAGTGCCTAAAACCTTGGTGCCGAAGTCGACCATAGTAGTAACTTGGTATTCATCTGAAGGCATTACTATTATTTCACTTCCAGTTTCTTCGTCTAAATACGAAATAACTTCTTTTACAACATATTCTACTCTATCTGCATTTTGCGTAACTAGACCAGCAGTTTCTATGGCTTCAACAAAAAACTTTGAAGAGCCATCCATTATTGGTGGTTCGGAAGCATTGAGCTCCATTATACAATTATCTACTTCGAGACCTACTAATGCTGCGAGCACGTGTTCAGAAGTTTGTATTTTAACTCCTTGTTTTTCTAGGTTTGTACCGCGTTGGGTATTTACCACATAGTTGGCGTCTGCCTCAATTACTGGGCTTCCTTCTAAATCGATTCTCACAAATTTATATCCGTGATTTTCTGGGGCTGGCTTGAAGGTTATTGTAACCTCTTTGCCCGTATGCAAGCCTACTCCTGTAAGGGAAATTTCCTTACCAATGGTGCGCTGTTTTACCAAACATTCATTCATTATCTAGCTTTTTTTCAACTACATTGAACCTTTCCATTATTTTGGGCAGGTTTTTAAAATATACATAACTTTTATTAAAATCACTATAACTTAAAGCGGGGGAACCTTGAAGTGTTTCATTGTCTTTCACGCTTCTTCCTATTCCACTTTGTGCTTGTATTTTTACATTATCGCCAATTACAATATGACCAGCAATCCCTACTTGTCCGCCAATCATACAGTTTTTTCCAATTTTAGTTGAACCAGCAACTCCTGTTTGCGCAGCAATAACTGTGTTTTCACCAATTATAACATTATGGGCAATCTGAATTTGATTATCCAATTTCACACCTCTTTTTATTACAGTTGAGCCCAAAGTAGCACGATCTATAGTAGTGCCTGGACCTACATCTACATTATCTTCAATAATTACATTACCAATTTGCGGTACTTTATTATACTCACCTCTTTCATTAGGCGTAAAACCAAAACCATCGGCGCCAATTACAACACCGCTGTTTATAACACAAGATTTTCCAATTATTGTTTCGGAATATATTTTGGCTCCAGTAAAAAGAATGGTATCGTCGCCAATAGTAACATTATCGCCTATATAAACGCTTGGATAAATCTTCACATTATCGCCAATTATTACATTTTCGCCTATATATGAAAAAGCGCCTAAATACATATTTTCACCGTACTTGGCACTTTCAGAAACAAAAACCGGTTGTTCAATTCCAGTTTTATTCATTTTTACTTGATTGTAATATTCCAAGAGTTGTGAAAACGCGTTATACGCATTATCTACTCGTATTAAAGTAGTTTCAAAATCGTGCTCTGCGACAAAATCCTTATTAACAATGGTAATTGAAGCCTGAGTGGAATATATGTATGGGGTATATTTAGGGTTGGACAAAAATGTTAGTGTCCCTTTACTGCCCTCTTCTATTTTTGCAAGTTGTGAAACCTCTGCGCCTTCATCGCCATCTACGGTGCCATTCAGGATTCCTGCTATTTGGGCTGCTGTAAATATCATTGAGCGGTTTGGTTTATAATAACTGATGGACATATTAATTGCGACCGCAAAATAGTGTTTTTAAAATGAATTAATTTTGGGTCGTTAATTTTCATTCCTGCAAAAATAGAAAAAAAGGATTTAGCCTCGATAGCTATCTATATTGTTTTTTGGATAGCACATATAGTATTTAACTACAGATTTGGAAAGTGCCTCCAAATTAAGCTGATCGCTCGCTCTTGCAACCTCTATAATTTTACCGTTTTTCTTTAATAAATTTATAGTGTCTTTTTCCATACTGTAAGCCTGGTTTTCAAGCTTTCCAGTAAATACGAAGAAAGATGCCTCTTCTTCTGAAATATTAAAAGTCTCCATTACCTGCTTGCGTTTTTCGTTTACTTTCTGAATTGGAAAAGGTTGCGATTTTACTTTTACCTTCAACAAATCTCTGTTGAGAAGCATTTTTGAAAGATTTTTTAAAACAAAATCATCGCTGCCAACCCATATTTTCATTGCTGAAATTATATCGTAATCGTCTAATTTTGAAAAGGTATCGAGTACTTCTTCACTAAAATCATTTAAACTAATAGTATTATTCAGAAAAAACTTTAACGCATTACTTGCAGGCAGATCCACTCCCTGCGCAGAAAGTTGCTTTGCGCGTTTTAAAACACGAACCAAAAGTTGCTCTGCAACAATACCTGTTTTGTGAAGATACACTTGCCAATACATTAATCGGCGGGCAACTAGAAAATTTTCAACGGAATAAATGCCTTTCTCCTCTACTACAAGTTTATCATTTTTTACATTCAGCATTGCAATTAGACGCTGCGCGTTAACGGTGCCTTCTGGCACGCCAGTGTAAAAACTGTCGCGTTTTAGGTAATCTAATCGGTCCATATCCAACTGTCCTGAAACTAACTGATGTAGAAATTTACGTGGCAGTTCGTCCTTAAATAGTTTTATTGCAAGCGTTAATTGCTTGTTAAACTTCTGGTTTAAAGCCTCCATAAAAAGCAGTGAAATTTGCTCGTGACTTATATTTTCTACGATGCTATTTTCCATAGCATGCGAAAACGGACCGTGGCCAATATCGTGCAATAATATAGCAACATAAAGCGCTTCTTCTTCTTCATTAGAAATCTCAACACCTTTATATTGAAGCACCTGCACAGCCTTTTGCATTAAGAACATTGCGCCCAATGCATGATGAAAACGAGTGTGATGTGCGCCCGGATAAACGATGTACGAAAAGCCCATTTGCGAAATACGACGCAGCCTTTGGAAGTATTTATGCTCCATCAAATCAAAAACCAGTTTGCTGGGTATGGTAATAAAACCATAGATAGGATCGTTTATAATCTTGTGCTTAGGAAGGGTTTTCAAACTTTAACTTTAAATTAGTAGCTTCAAAAATTGTTTCGAATAATTCAGGTTTAATTTTGAAGAGAATTCCTCGCAACATTGCAGAATTATTTATAAAATAAAAATTAACGATACTCCAACACTAAAGTTTCGGAGTATAGCAACAAATATACATATATGAGCGACATAAAAGTACTATGGGTAGATGATGAAATTGATTTGCTTAAACCACACATTCTTTTTCTTGAAAGTAGAAATTATAAAGTAACTACAGCACAGAGTGGTTCGGAAGCTTTGGAAGAAATAAAGAAGGAGAATTTCGATATTGTTTTTTTAGATGAAAATATGCCCGGACTAACCGGATTGGAGACACTTGCTGAAATAAAGGAGCTACAAGCATCTATTCCAGTGGTTATGATTACCAAAAGTGAAGAGGAATATATAATGGAAGAAGCTATTGGTTCAAAAATAGCAGATTACCTAATAAAGCCTGTAAACCCGCATCAAATACTGTTGAGTTTAAAAAAGAATTTGGACCACAGCAGATTGATTTCAGAGAAAACAACTTCCAATTATCAACAAGAATTTAGAAAAATAGCGATGGATCTTTCCATGGTAAACAGTTTTGAGGAATGGAAAGACCTTTACACAAAATTGGTTTATTGGGAATTAGAGCTGGAAGATATTGAAGATTCTGGAATGTTCGAAATTCTGGAATCCCAAAAAACAGAGGCTAACAGTCAGTTTTGCAAGTTTATTGATAAGAATTATCCAAGTTGGTTTGAAGATCCAAGCGAGGCGCCTATAATGTCGCACACGCTCTTTAAAGAAAAGATTCAGCCACAGTTAAAACAAGGCACCCCAACCCTACTGGTTGTGGTAGACAACTTAAGATTTGATCAATGGAAGGCTTTTGAACCTACGGTTGCAAATATTTATAAAAAAACTCAAGAAGAACTTTTCTGTAGTATTCTGCCTACAGCAACACAATATGCTCGAAACGCAATTTTCTCTGGTCTAATGCCGAGCGATATGGAAAAATTGCATCCGGATCTTTGGTTGAATGACACCGAGGATGGCGGAAAAAACATGAAAGAGCAAGAATTTTTTGAAGCACAATTAAAGCGACTTGGAATGAAGCTTAACTGGAGTTATCACAAAATATCTAGTTTAAAGCAGGGTAAAAAACTTGTGGAAAATTTCAAAAGCCATAAAGATGAAGATTTAACCGTTGTGGTTTACAACTTTGTAGATATGCTTTCTCACTCCAAAACTGAAATGGAGGTTATTAAAGAATTAGCATCCAACGATAAATCATACCGATCTCTTACTCAAAGTTGGTTTAAAAATTCGCCACTGCTAGAAATTATTCAGCAAGCTGCACGTTTGGGCTTCAAATTAATAATAACTACAGATCACGGAACCATCAATGTAAAAAACCCGTCAAAGGTTATTGGTGATAAGAATACAAGTCTTAACCTTCGTTATAAAACAGGTAAGAGTTTAACCTATGAGGACAAAGAAGTTTTGGCGGCAAAGGATCCAAAGTCTATCCAGTTACCAACAATTAACATGAGCAGTTCATTTATTTTTGCGAAAAGCGATTACTTTTTCGCGTACCCTAATAATTACAACCATTACGTAAGTTATTACCGCAATACTTATCAACACGGTGGGGTATCCTTAGAAGAAATGGTAATTCCGTTTTCCGTTTTTATACCTAAGTAATTATTTTTAAAAGACTTATAGTGTTCATTTTGTGGATTTATTAGATAATTTCAGTAATTGTTGATAATTATCTATCTTCGCATTCCTATTATTATGGAATTAACTTATACCGAAGACGAAATTAATGGCGTTGTAACCAGCCTTTTAGAACATTCAGCCTCCAAAATATTTTTATTTTATGGTGAAATGGGAGTTGGAAAAACAACGTTGATAAAAGAAATAGTTAAGCAACTTGGAGTTTTACAGCCATCAAGTAGTCCTTCATTTTCGATTGTAAATGAATACGATGGCAAAGAAGGCCCAGTATATCACTTTGATTTCTATAGAATAAATAATATAACCGAAGCCTACGACATCGGTCTAGAAGATTACTTATACAGTGGAAATTATGTTTTGATTGAATGGCCAGAAAAAATTGAATCCCTTTTGCCTGAAGATGCCACTAACTTGTATATTAAAATAAACACTAACGGAAGTAGAACCTTAAAAATTAAGCCAGTGAAATAAAATTGAAGCGAAAAATATAAAACTATAAATTACTTTTTAATTGCTTGCCCCAAATCGCAATAATTTTTAAGCAGGATTTCTATTTTAAAAAATTTATAAATATATATTAAAAATAATTAATAATATTTCTTTTTTTCATAGTAGGTTTGAAGTGTTATTAACCTCACAAAAACTATATATTATGAAAACTCTAAAGTATTTATTAATCGCAACAATTTTTTCATTAGGAACATTTGCTTCTTGTACCCCAGAAAGCATCCAAGATGAACAAACCCCCCAACAAATCGAAAAAAGCAAAATCATCGTACCTAGTAACGGGTAGTATTATTGCGCTTATAATAGCAGCATCACCTTATATTTTTTATTCATATGAAAGTTTCCCACAAACAAAATCGTGGGAAACTTTTTTGTTTACATACGAAGCTAATTGGTACCAAGAAGTTTATGTTTCGGTATGGACTATGATGGGTAAATTTGTTCCGCTCCTACTTTTAATTATTTGGTTTATAACTTGTAAGCATTGGTGGTACCACGTAATACTAATTCCCATTGGTATGTTTGCTTTTCAATTATTCAGTGTCATCAACGATGATGTGCGTATTACCGATGAAGTGGAAATATGGTGGCTCTTCCCTATCATGCTTATAATAGTTCCTTTAGTTTATCTTATAAAAGCTCAGCTATCCAACAATTTAATGGGTAAGGACTTGAAAAGCTTCGAGGAAGAACTGGGCCAGAAAAAGTCTTTTTGGGGTCAGCTCAAAGATCTTTTCTAAACTGCAGTCCTCTGGCAGGCATTTGTTAATTTTCAATTTTTTTATATGTACCTTGGTGCTCCCTTATTTTTTATTCTTTACTGAATAGCTTGCAAGGAAGGCATACAAAATGTAGCTACTTGCTCCGTACAAAGCGGAACAAACAGCTATAATATAAAACCTATTTATTAACCTAAAAAAACCTAGCAAAGTAAAAGTCTAAGAAAATTGCAGATAAACAATATTGATTTCAACATTAACTATTGTTACATTATCAATAATAAATATTGCTTTTAATCGTATTTTATAGGAGTTCAACGCATTATAACCTGTAAATATACAATTAACATAATTAGTAAGTTTAAATATTTTGAGTGTAAGTTTGACCCTTATTAACCTCACAAAAACATACTATTATGAAAAACTTAAAGATTATTATTGTAGCTGCAATATTTGCGACAGGATTATTTGCTTCTTGCACCCCAGAAGGAATTCAGGATGAACAAACCCCCCAACAAATCGACCCGTCGACAGTTAAAGTTCCACCAGCCGGATAAAAAAAGTCTTATACAAGGAGGGGCCATTGTTTTAATAATGGCCTGTACTCCTTTTATTTATTATGCCTATGAAAGTTTCCCTCTAGATTCTCTAGTTTGGGAAACTCCTTTATTCTCATTATCTACGCAATATCCATACTCTTCATTTTATCAATATGCGTGGTTTATTACTGGTAAATTAATTCCTATAATATTATTATTACTTTGGTTTTTTACATGTAAGCATTGGTGGCATTGGATTATTTTAGTGCCTTTAGCAATGTATGTGTTTCAATTATTTAATATTGTAATACAAAGTGAGGATGTTGATGAGGTAGAGATTTACTATCTCATCCCTATAATGATGGTGGTAATTCCCTTTGTATATTTAATTAGAGCAAAGCTATTTAGTCAGATGCGGCATAACGACTTAAAAACCTTTGAGGAGGACCTTTTGGAAAAACAATCTTTTTGGCAACAGATAAGAGATCTCTTCCGCTAAGCAGCTCTAAAATTTTTGATAATAATTCCGTAAATTGAGACCACCAAGTTATTAATATGTCAAAACCAAAATCACCATTCACAAGAGCACAATTACTTCCGCAGGAGGAAACACTTGAAATCTCCCGAGAAAAAGGAGAACTCTTTATTGGTATTCCTAAAGAAGCTTATTTTCAGGAAAAACGAATTTGCTTAACTCCAGATGCCGTAAATGCAATAATAAATAACGGTCACAGAGTACTTATAGAAAATGGTGCCGGTATAGAAGCTGGATTTTCAGACAATGATTATTCTGAAGCGGGTGCCGAAATGACCACAGATACAAAAAAGGTTTTTGGATGCCCAATGGTTTTAAAGGTTGAACCACCCACCCTGGAAGAATTGGAATTAATTAATCCAAAAACTGTACTAATTTCAGCGTTACAATTAAAAACGAGACAGAAATCATATTTTGAAGCGCTCGCCAAAAAGAAAATAACAGCCTTAGCTTTTGAATTCATAAAAGATGAAGATAATAGCTACCCCGCCGTTAAAGCCTTAAGTGAACTTGCAGGTACCGCAGCCGTGCTAATTGCTGCAGAATTAATGGTAAATGCAGAAAAAGGAAACGGTTTGCTTTTTGGAAATATAAGTGGCGTACCTCCTATTGAAGTTGTTGTAATTGGTGCCGGCACTGTTGGTGAATTTGCGGTTAGATCGGCCTTAGGATTAGGCGCCAATGTAAAAGTTTTTGACAGCTCCATTACCAAGCTCAGAACGATTCAAACTAATGTGGGAAGGATTTTATACACATCTACAGTGCAACCCAAAAATCTGATGAAAGCACTACGCCGTTGCGATGTTGCAATTGGCGCAGTACGCGGACATAACCGTGCCCCCATTATTGTAACTGAAGAAATGGTGCGCAACATGAAAAAAGGCGCTGTAATTATTGACGTTTGTGTAGATATGGGCGGTTGTTTTGAAACCACCGAAATGACTAGCCACGATCATCCCACTTGCATAAAACACGACGTAATTCACTACGGAGTACCAAATATACCAGCTCGATATCCTAAAACTGCGTCTATTTCAATTAGTAACATATTCACCCCCTACATTTTAGAAATTGCAGAGGGCGGCGGACTCGAAAACGCCATCCGCTTTGACAATGGTTTAAAAAATGGTTTGTATTTTTACCGCGGAATTTTAACAAGTAAGGCCGTTGCAGATTGGTTTGATATGCCATATAGCGACATCAACTTGATAATTTTTTAAAACTATTTTGAATTGAATAAAAGACTTCAACTTCAATCCAAAAAGTTGGTGAATGTTGTATTTTTGCAAATTCACAAAAATCCCCTAATTCTTAAAAATGAAATTAGCTTATAGATTAGTTTATTTTTCTGGTGGCTTTGGTATAGGAATAGCACTTTTATTTTTTATTCTTAGCGGAAAAAAAACGTCTTGTGCATACGGTCCCGAATCTAGAACGCTCAAAAACATACGCCTAAAAGAACGTGCTTTTTCCGAAAAAACACTGCTTACACTTAGAGACAATCAGATGGATACTTCGGCGGTTTCAATACTTTTAAGAGATGGCGATGTGCTTTTTTCTGAAAGCAATACAAAACTAGACTCTTGCAAGCAATATGTAATTGAAGGTGAAATTTCAGAAAAAAACCTAAAGATAACTATCGAGAACTGTGAAGAACTTGCAACTGTGCTTAACGCAAAAGTTAGCAAGCAATAGTTTTTTAGCAATCTATAATTTTCTTCGCTTTCGTTCTTTTTTCAAAAGTGTAAGTTCTCTACTTGTTTGCCCAGCTACCGAAGTATTTTCCTCAGCGCGGCGAATTAAATAAGGCATCACATCTTTTACAGGTCCGAAGGGAATGTATTTAGCCACATTATAACCTTCTTCGCCAAGATTAAAGGTAATATGATCGCTCATTCCAAAAAGTTGTCCGAACCAAATGCGTTCATCGCTTTTTGAAATACCTTTTTCTTCCATCATTTCCATTGCCTTGTAATTGCTCAACTCATTATGGGTACCGATAAACAACTCAATATCATCTAAGTTGTCCATTATATACGTCATAACTTCATTGAAATTGTCATCCGTGGCTTTTTTGCTCTCACAAATTGGAGTTTTATAGCCATTTTCGGCAGCGCGCTCGTTTTCCTTCTCCATATAAGCGCCACGAACAATTTTAAAACCAAGCTTATACCCTTTTAATTTTGCATTTTGATGTAACTTTTTAAGGTAATCTAAACGGTCCCATCTATAGCACTGCAAGGTGTTGTAAACAATAGCGCGTTCTTTGTTGTATTTCTCCATCATTTGCTCGCAAAGCTCATCGGCGGCATCTTGCATCCAAGACTCTTCTGCGTCAATCAAAATACTTATTCCAGAATCATGCGCTGTTTTTGACACCCGGTCGTAACGTGCTTCCAGCTTTTCCCACAGCAGCTTTTCTTCAGCTGTTAATGGTTCATTTTCTGTTACCTTTTGTAAAATTTTAAAGCGGCCAAAACCGGTTGGTTTAAAAACCGAAAAAGGCATTGCCTTCTTATTTTCAGCAAAATTAGTTAACTCAATAACTTTACTGGCGGTAGCATCAAATTGCGCATCTTCTTCCTTCCCTTCAACCGAATAATCTAAAACCGAACTAACACCAACATCAGAAAGCTTATCTACTGTAGACATGCAATCAGTTTCGCTTATGCCGCCGCAAAAATGGTCGAACACCGTTGCACGGATAAGTCCTTCCACCGGAAGGTTCAAGTTTAGTGCAAATTTTGTAACTGCTGTTCCTATTTTCACCAAAGGTTCTTTGGAAATCATTTTAAATAGAAAATAGGCTCTTTCAAGTTCAGAATCGCTCTTAAGACGAAAAGCAGTTTCAGTATTATCGAATAGGGAATTTGAGATCATAAAATTTATTATAAAGTGCACAAATATAGTTAGATTTGACTTCTGAATATGCGACAAAAATCAATAATTAATGGAAATTAAATTAAAGGAAAAAGGACAAGTTTACTACAACAATCTAGCTTGGAAAGCTTTCACAACATATATTGAAGAACAGGAAAACGCTAAAGTTTTCCTAATTGTCGATCAGAATACCGAGAAGCTATGTTTGCCTCATTTTTTGAAAAATTATACAGCTAAAAATCCCATTGAAATTATAACGATTCCTATTGGCGAAGCGCACAAAAATATTGCTACATGTTTAAACGTTTGGAACACGCTTTCTGAAAAAGGTGCAGACCGTAATAGCATAATTATAAACCTTGGCGGTGGCGTAGTTACCGATCTTGGCGGTTTTGTAGCATCAACATTTAAACGCGGACTCCGTTTTATAAATATTCCCACTTCCCTACTAGCGATGGTGGATGCTTCTGTGGGCGGCAAAAACGGCGTTGACCTTGGTCACCTTAAAAACCAAATAGGTGTTATAAACCCACCAGAAATGGTTATTTTGGACACTACATTCTTGATTACTTTACCATACGAGGAGCAAATTTCTGGACTTGCAGAAATGTTAAAACACGGACTAATTTATAGTGAAGAATATTGGAACCGTATAAAAGAAGTAGATTTTGAAAACAAAACTGAATTCGAAAAATTGATTTGGGATTCCGTAGAAATAAAAAAGGAAATAGTTACCAAAGATCCATTTGAAAAAAACATTAGGAAAACATTAAATTACGGCCATACCCTAGGTCACGCAATAGAATCTTATTTTCTGGAAAACCACGACAAACAAGCACTGCTTCACGGAGAAGCCGTAGCGGTAGGTTTAATTCTGGCCACATATATTTCGGCAGAAAATATAGGCTTTCCAAAAGAAAGACTGAAAGAAATAACCGAGACTATATTAAAGTATTTTCCGAAGGAAACATTTACCCAGCACGACATTGCTGAAATTATAAAGTTGCTGATTTTTGATAAGAAAAACAGTAACGGAGAGGTGCTCTTTGTACTATTGAACGATATTGGGCAACATAAAACCAATTGCAAGGTAGATAACGAGTTGATTTATAGCGCTTTTACGTATTATAAAAATTTCTAAAAAAAATCTTGTAAATATTTTTATCTCTTCTATTTTTGAATAGTTTTATAACCACAAATTAAAAGATTGAATACCCAATGAAGCGCATAATTGTAGATTATCGAAAGTTAACCCCAGAAATACTTTCTTTACTGGTAGAAAAGTATCCCGACGGATATGATGACGACCACGTTGTAACTTTTAAAAATGCTAAAAATGAGACAGTTGAAGCTGTTGAAGTACGAACGGATGATACTATTTATCTCGTTAAAGTAAGCTCTCGTTTAGAAACATCAATGGCAAATTTTGATGAAGATGACTATGAAGAAGCTGACTTCAATGAGCCAATTAGTGAAATGCCAGAAACGAAAAAAACAGACGAAGAGGAATAAAAAAACCATTATCATAAAAAAAGAGGCTTTCGAGCCTCTTTTTTTGTTTTAATATTTCAAACCTAGATTTTAGGAGTGTTGATGTTCGTGCTTACCTTCTTTAATTTCCTCAATCAATTTTGAATTGAAGGCCGATAAGTCATCAGGATTTCTACTTGTTACAAAACCTTCATCTACTACAACCTCTCCATCTACCCAATTGGCGCCCGCGTTAATTAAATCATCTTTTATAGAATTAAATGAAGTCATTTTTCTTCCTTTAACTACTTGTGCAGAAATCAATAATTGCGGAGCGTGGCATATTGCGGCTACGGGTTTTTTCTGCTCAAAGAAATCTTGCACAAATTTCAATGCCTTTTCATTTCGTCTTAATTTATCAGGATTTATTACTCCTCCTGGAAGAACCAGTGCGTTATAATCTGATGCAGATACGTTATCAAGGGTTTTGTCAACATCGTATTCATTGCTCCAGTTTCCATCTGCCCATCCTTTTATTTTGCCGCTTTCTTCACTAATAATTTCAACGGTAAAACCTTCTTTTTCCATCGCCTCTTTTGGTGATTTTAATTCAGATTCTTCAAATCCATTTGTCGCTAAAATTGCAATTCTCTTATTCATATCTTTTTCTTTTGGTTAAACAATTAATTTTATACCAATATATTACGAAGAAGACTTTTTATCAATTTATGGATATTAATCTTTTATTAATCTTTGTTAAGAAGTACTAATGCGGGTGTTTTATTATTGTTCTTCAATGTTATTTTCTAAAGTTTCACTTTTTTTCTTATCCTCCTCCACTTTTCGTTTATATGCTCGAAGTTCTTTCATTTCTAACTCGTACGAGAGTGTTGCATTGCTAGTAGGCTCTATTTTTAATTTGCGGAATAGAGCCCAATTAACTGTGAATTCTGCCCCTAAAAACAAAATAAGGCACGTGTAATAAACCCATAAAAGTATAAGTACTAAGCTTCCTGCAGCACCGTAAACTGAAGCAGGATCCGAAGCCGAAAAGTAGAAACCAATTAAATATTTACCTGCCAGAAAAAGAAGCGCAGTCATAAATGCACCAATAAGACTGGTTTTCCATTTTATCTTAACATCTGGCAGCAAAGTGAAAATTGTGGCAAATAAAGCGGTAATTATTATTTGTGAAAAAATAAAATTCAGCACTTCTATTACTGCCGAAGAAAGGTCTGTATAATAATTTCCTATTAAATCGCTTAAAGCATTTATGGCACTAGTTACAACTAGGGATATTAGCAGTAACAAACCTATTGCCAGCACCATTCCAAAAGAAATTGCTCTTCGCTTTAAGGTGTCTAAAAAGGTATTGTTCTTTGCCCGTACACTCCAAATATCATTCAACGCTTTTTGAAGTTGAAAAAATACACCCGTAGCACCAAAGATTAGAACTCCTATTCCAAAAATAATGAAGAACACTGAGTTTTCCGACAGTGCAGAATTTATAATCATCGCCTGAACTAGCTCTGCGCTACCCTGCCCTATCAACCCACTAATTTCACCCGTTATTCTGCCTTCAACTGCTTCTCTACCAAAAAATACACCCGCAAAATGGACGGTTATAATTAATAATGATGGCAATGAAAACAAGGCATAGTAGGCAATTACAGCACTTTTAGCCCAAGGATCGTTTTTATCCCAGCTTATATAAGTGTCCCTTAAAAGTTTTAAAAACTTCATTAAAGATAACGTTCGTTAATAATGTTACAGTGATGAATTTCATGACCGCAGATTATAAACCCAGCTGCAATCACAGACATAATATTGCCATTGGCCATCCCCTTCTTTTTTAATTGAACGTCGTCAAAACTTTTAAAGAGACTAATACTTGCATTGCGAACTGTAACGTATTCCTGTAAAAGTGATTCTGGAGTCTTGTTATTTGCTAATGCATTCTCTGCAAAAAGGTTTTCATCAAAACCATTTAAATTAGCATTATCGGCTCTTGCAAAATATAAAGCTCTGTATGCAAAAACTCTTTCTGTATCAATAATATGCAGTAAGATGTCTTTAGGAGTCCACTTTTTTTCTGCGTAACGAAAGTTCCATTTTGAAGTTGGTAAATTTTTAAAATATGATTCGGTTTGCTGTAAGCCTGTTTCTAACGCTTGCGTTAAAGGCACATCATTAACCAAATCTATGTATGTTTTGTAATAGGAATTATATTCCGAAGGATCAATTTCAGTACGCTTCATAGTTTTCTAATAAAGATAAAAAAAAACCTTTGTCGATGAACAAAGGTTTTTAAATTAACAAGTGGGGAAATTAAATTTCTTTAAATATAGAATGAAGTAATCTCTTTTTATCGTTAATGCTCTCTTCCATAGAAATCATTGTTTCGGTACGACTAACACCTTCAATATCGTCAATTAGGTAGATAATATCTTTAGCGTGTGCTGTATCGCGAGCCCTAATTTTACAGAATATATTAAATTTTCCAGTAGTTACGTGAGCTACGGTTACAAAAGGAATTTCACTAATGCGCTCTAACACAAATTGCGTTTGCGACGTTTTAAAAATAAATACACCTACATAAGCAATAAAGGCATATCCTAGTTTTTTATAATCTACTTGTAATGATGAGCCAGTAATAATTCTTGCTTCTTCCATCTTTTTCACTCTCACGTGAATTGTTCCGGCAGATATTTCTAATTTCTTAGCGATATCAGTAAAGGGTATTCTTGTGTTGTCAATTAATAGGTCAAGGATTTTGTGATCTGTTTCGTCTAATTTAAACTTTGGCATATTTTCTATTTTTTTTTGCAAAACTATAAAGTTTTAGGTTAAAATAGATTTTATTTCATTAAAATATGTCATCGAATCATACGATTTATCAATAATTTCTGAAATATTTGCCCCAACTGTTAAATTTTTCTGTGTTTTTGTTAAAATTTTTGCGCCTTTCGCATTTTTATCAATATAACCGTAATAATTTTTCAAAGATCCAATTTCATCTATATAAGGCTCAAATACGATAGTTTTATTCTTTAGTACTTCGCGATATTGAATTGCAATTGAAACATTTTTGGAATGCTCCTCCAGCTTTACATTTCTTAAAATGAAGTCTTTATAATTTTTTGAGTTTTCTGGAATTTCAAAATAATCTTTATAGTCTCCGGACTCAGTATTTTCGCCATTAATACCAAAAACCGTTAATAGCGAATAGAAAATATATTCTCTAGTTTTTTCTCTTTGGTAATCTTGTTCTGTATGGCCGGCTTCAAATAAAATGGTTGGCACCCCTTCTTTTTGAAAAGTATCACCCACGCAAGCCCCGTTAAAAGTGTCATCATACCTCCCCACCTGCCCTGGAATATAGTTTTGAAGCGTTTTATTCATATTTACAATATGTTTCATTGCAACTATTCTGGATTCTGTAAGTGTTCGATTTTTGTCAGCGGCAGGCGATAAAAAAGAAACTGTTGCTGGTTTACCGTCTTCAAATCCATAAATAGAACGCTGATCGTGTAAATTTAAGCATAGCGAAGGTTTAAGCTCTTCAAAAACATCGCGAAGACATCTACTCTCTTTTTGCGACAACGCTTCTGCATCGCGATTTAAATCTACACCATTAGCATTCTCTCGTGTATACAAGCGCGCACCATCTGGATTAAGAATGGGTAAAACATATAATGTGTATGTACTTAAAAATTGCTCAATTTCTGACTGAAAATATTGCTTCTGATTTACAAAACGTAAAAAATCGAAAATTGCTTTTGTGGTTGTAGATTCATTGCCGTGCATTTGCGACCATGCCAAAACAACTTTATTACCATCCCCAATTTTGATTAATGGAATATCCTGACCCATTTCTGAAAGTCCAGGCACCGAAATTTCGTAGGTTAATTTGTAGCTATCTAATATCGGATTAATGCTTTCCAAGTTGATGTATCTACCTTTCAATTGAGTCTCAAAATGATTCTTGTACCAGCTCTCTATTTTCATATCAAATTTTATAGTTTACAAAGTTAAACAATGCCTTGTTTACAATTGTAACCGTGCGATTTAAAACTATTCGCCTACAACGGTAAACATTCCTCGTGCCTTCAGTCTCTCGGTAAACAGTTAAAAGCCAAAATTATATAAATCAAGTATTAATAATCTTAATTTCAATAAATTACATAGATTTAATTAAAGTTAATATATAACTATTATTCTATTAATAATGAATTGTTTGCGTACTTAATTAAAAATATTTTACATTTGTAACCATTAGAAAATTAAAAATAATGTTACAATGGTAAACAGCTCTGATTTTACTAAAAGACTTGAAAAAATACTGGAATATTACAGTCTAACTGCCGCTGCATTTGCAGAAGAAATTGATTTTAACCGCTCCACTATTTCACATTTATTATCTGGCAGAAATAAGCCAAGTCTGGAATTTGTAATGAAACTCTACCAGAAATTTCCTGACGTTGATATGGATTGGTTGCTTTTTGGAAAAGGCAGCTTCCCCTCTAACTCTCAAAATGAAAGCAAGGAAATATTAAAATCGAAAGCTAACGCAACAGAAAAAAAGACAATCGATCTTTTTACAGAAGAAGTTGGCACGGAGAAATCTACGATGGACAGATCTGTTGGAAATCAAAAACAAATTGATAAGATTGTTATTTTTTATAAAGACGGAAGTTTTAATGCTTACCAAAACTGAGGGGTTTACAGTAATTTTTCGGAAATTCGCATAAAAATTGATTATGCGTTTTGTTTTAGTAGTATTTAGCTTTTTTCTCCTTAGTAGTTGTTACGAAGTACAACGCGATTGCTCCAACTTTAGAACAGGAACCTTTGAATTTGAAGCTCTTTCAGGCACAGAAGTGTTTAAAACAACCATTGTTCGTAACGACTCTATAGAAGTTGATTATTTTCAAGGAAAGAGCGATTCCTCTTCTATTAGATGGATAAATAACTGCGAATACGTACTTAAAAAAATTAACCCAAAGAACCGGGCTGAAAAGAAAGCCATTCTCATCAAAATTTTAACTACTGATAAAGATAAGTACACATTTGAATTCAGTGAAGTTGGTAAAACCAAAAAGAGTAAAGCAACGGCTAAAAAAGTGAAGTAATAGCCTTTTTAGGCCTTGATACGCATTATTTCTGAATTAGCATCAATCACTGTAGGCATTGAGAATTAAGCGTACTGTCCTTCTTTATACAAGAATTATTTAAACTATAATCTCAAGTAGTTGTTTTAAAAAAGTATTTGCCCAAAATAGCAAATAAGGTTTCTTGTTCAATAGGTTTAGTAAGGTAATCGTTCATTCCAGACTTAATACCGCGTTCAATGGCTTCTTTAGTAACATCCGCCGAAAGTCCTAGAATAATAGCGGTATTGTCCATTTTCCTTAAGTATTGAACAATTTCAAAGCCATCTTTTCCAGGCATGTGTACGTCCATAAATATAAGATCGTAGTGTCGAGAAGCGCATTTAAGGATGGCGTCTCCACCATCATTTGCCATATCTGGTTTTATATTTTTCTTAGAAAGAATTTTTTCTAAAATTTTACGATTCAAAAGATTGTCGTCTACCACCAAAACACTTAAATGACTTAAATCTCGAAATTTCCGGGCTTTTTTATTTTTGTTTTTGTGAGCAATTATCGGGTATTCCAATGAAATAGTAAAAGTAGACCCTTTACCAGCTTCACTTTCCACCTGAATTTTACCGTTCATCATCTCCACGATGGCTTTTGTAATGGCTAACCCTAAGCCACTTCCCTGATGTTTTTTAGTAATTCCAAAATCAAGCTGTTTAAATCTTTCAAAAATAACGTCAATTTTAGACGAGTCAATGCCCATTCCCGTATCGGCTACTTTCAAATTTATTTTTAGCTTTCCATCCTCCACATGTTCGTTATAGAGAACCGTTATATTACCTACTTCGGTAAATTTGGTAGCGTTGCCAATTATGTTAGTTATAACCTGCTCAGTGCGTGAAATATCGCCCATTACATAATTTGGATTTTGGATCTCCTCAAAATTTGTAATTACCTCGATTCCTTTTTCTTTTGCTGCTGGCGCGTATATTTCGACAATTCTTTGTATCGTAACAAAAGGACAAAAAGCTTCATTTAAAAACTCTATTTTCCCGGCTTCAATTTTATCCATGTGCAGAATATTATTGACCAAGTTCATCAAGATTCTAGATGAATTCTGCATTAGTTTTAGAAATTCTTTGTCGCTCGTGGAAAGTTGTTTGTCTTCTAATATTTCAGAAATACTAAGAATAGCACTCAGTGGCGTTCGTATTTCATGGCTCATATGAGAAAGAAATTGTGTCTTTGCTAAGGACGCGTCTTCTGCTCTTACCCTCTCTTTATCGAGGTCTTCATTAAGCTCATTAAGTTTTAGGTTTATAGACTTATAATTGCGCGATTGCATTTTTGCCAACATGAAAAAATAAGCCAACAACCCAATAAGAAATGATAAGAAAATACCTAAAAACAAGATGAACCTTTGCAGATTTGTGGCATTAAATTCTTTTTGTGAATTTAACATGAATTCAAACTTCCAAGGCCCCGTGGATCTTGCAGAACTAGGTTTTATGTTTTTTGAATAAACTTGATTTTGCTTAAAAGTATCAAGTTTTGGGTTATTGTAGCTGTAAAAAATGTTTCCCACATCGTCTTTAATTTGGACGCTGTAAAGATTTTGTTTGGAACTAATAGCGTTAAACTGGGCTTTAAAATCCATCCCAGCAGAAATTGTTCCTTGAAAAGTATCGTCGTAATAAACGGGAACATCTACTAAAAAAGCTTTTCCAGATTGCGTAAGATCAACCCAGGAAGTTATATTAGTTATTGTATCCATTGCATTAGCAAGCCAACTATCGTAACGATATCCTGTAGATCTAAGATCTAAGTGAAGCGCTTTTATATTTGGTTCTAGCGGAATTATAAAGTCAATAATCCCGTCACAATTAATAAATTCAACAAATTGAATTGATTGGTTTTGTTTTATAATTCTTTCTGAATCTGATGGCAAATAAGTTTTGAAGCCTCCATTGCTCTCCACAATTCGATCGCGCAAACCTTCTAATGAAATAATATTGTGGCGTATTATTTTCCTAAAATCTTGATAAGTTAAGTTGCCCGCAATTTCTAATTGTTGCAGTTTAGCTAATTTTTGATCATTAACAGTTTTGTAATAACTTAAAACACAAAGGGTAGAGAGGCACAAGAATAAAACGAGGGAAAGTAAGCCAAATTTATATCTTCGATAAGATTCTTTGATTCTATTTGGATGCATTTCTAAAGTTACTAAAAGATTCTTTTTTATAATAACTTTCTGAATCCTATTTTGAAGCAGTGTTCTTATATTTCAGAAGAGCATTCTGCTCTTCCATCAATTTTTCGATATTAGATAAAAGTTGAATGTTTTTAGGAGTTTCAACAGTTTGATCGTGTGGATCTTCCGCCTTTTTCTTAAATCGATTTATGAATTTTATAATTACAAAAATAGTAAATGCAATGATAAAAAAGTCTATTAAAGCCTCTAAAAGATCGCCGTAACTAATTGCAACTTCTTCTGCAGTTTCTGAAGCATTGCGAAGAATATATTTTTTGTCTGAAAGCTTAACGCCGTCCGTAAGCATAGACAACGGAGGCATTACCACTTTTTTCACAATTGTACTAACTACATTATTGAAGGCCATACCAATCACGATACCTATAGCCATATCAATCATGTTGCCTTTTATAGCGAAATTTTTAAACTCTTGAAAAAATGAACCCATTACTATTTTACACGATTTATAGAAGATGTAAAATTAGTAAAGATTTTGATAATAAGAAAGTGAAATATAATTGGCGAACACTAGATGCGGCCAGCAATACGATCTTGCGCTAATTGCAGCACTGTGTGAAATTGATCTTCCAAATTCATATCAGAATTATCAATTTCAATAGCGTCTGAGGCCTTGCGCAATGGTGAATCTTCGCGGGTAGTATCTATATGGTCGCGCTCTTGAATATTTTTTAAAACATCCTCAAACTTAACTTTGTCCCCGCGCTCTGAAAGTTCTTTATACCTTCGTTGCGCACGCTCTTGGGCAGATGCATTCATAAATATTTTAAGCTCAGCATTTGGGAAAACTACAGTGCCAATATCTCTTCCATCCATCACAACACCTTTTTCTAGCCCCAGTTTTTGCTGTTGTGCAACTAACTTTACCCGAACTTCGTGAATAGTTGCAACAGGACTCACAAATTCTGAAACTTCCATTTTTCTTATTTGCGTTTCTACATCTTTTCCGTTCAGAAAAATATGTGCTTTCTTCCCAGCCACTTCTTTATGGAATTTCAAATCGATTGAAGCAAGTGATTGTTTCAACTTTTCTACATCAAAATGGTCGTTAGAAATAATACCGTTTTCCATAGCATAAAGTGCCACAGCACGATACATTGCGCCACTATCTACATAAACATAGCCCAAATAATCGGCTAGTTGTTTAGCTACAGTACTTTTTCCTGTAGACGAATATCCGTCTATTGCAATGGTAATTGTTTTCATTACTGAAGATCTATATTTAGCCCAAAAAAGCTAGCAGTAGCCGCAGAGCTGTATTTTGAATACGAATAACTTAATCTGAGATTGTTTAATTTAATTCCGAAACCGGCACTAAGCCCAGCGAAGGCCCGTTTATCTACAATGCGAAGTTCTTCGCCTCGTCTAAAATTATAACCCAACCGAATATTAAAACCGCTTTCGGGAAAGAGTTCTATTCCCACAATGGCGTGTCTAAAAGTGTTATCTATAAAATTAATGTTTTCTTCTTTTACATTTCCTTCCAAATCAGTTTCTTCTCTCGAAGGATTTGAAAATGCCACATTCCATTGCTGCATATTTTCTAAAGTGAAATGCCAACGAATTGGCACATTTTGCAAGGTTTGTGAAATTCCGAATATAAGTTCGAATGGTAGTGGTTCGTATTGTTCGTGATAAGGTGTAAACTGTGTTCCCAAGTTTCTGGCAACCCCAGCAATGTGTAAATCCCAGTCTTCATAAACGTACATCAATGCAATATCGACTGCACCTCCTATGGATCCATAATTTTCAAGAGTTGATGAAATAAGTTTCACATTCAAGCCCACGTGAAAATTGGTAAAAGCAATGTTTCTTGCGTGTCCCATTGAAATTGCGACTTCACTTCCGCTGAAACTATTAGTTGGATTTCCTGCTTCGTCGTAACCATCAAATTGCCCGTAATTAACGTAAGTAACACCAGCGTGCAAAACTTGTGTTCGCCTATCCCATAAATAGGCATATGCTGCTGTTCCGTAATTTACATCGCCTATATAGTTGGTGTAATTAAGCGAAAGTTGATTGTCCATCGCCCAGTTTATACTAGCTGGATTATAAAGAGGTTGGGTTGGGTCGTAATCGTAGTTTGTAATTACTTTTCCACCCAAAGCAGCCATACGCGGATTGGTAACCAAATTTAGAAATTGATACGTAGCCTTACCTCCTATCTGTGCCGCCAATAGCTGAGATACAAACAGAGTTAAAACTAAAAAAACCTTTTGGGTCATAGACGCGAGTTACCGTAACTAAAAACTAAACGAATGCAAGTATAATTTATTTTCGCAAAGCAAAGAAACATCCAAGATTAATATTTAAAATCATTTAGATATCGCTAGATGTTCTGCTTGTAAAAAAAGAATGAATATTTTTTTCTGTTGAAATAATTAAGGATTAAAGTATAAAAGCAAAACAATTACACTTTAATCCTCAAATTGAAAGCTGTTTAGAGTTTTTTTGCGTTTTTCACCTTTTCTTTGGTGAGTGCCAACTCCAAAACATCGCTCATATCTTTTACATAATGGAAAGTTAGCCCTTTTAAATATTCTGGTTTAATTTCCGCAATGTCTCTTCTATTGTCTTCACAAAGTAGAATTTCCTTAATACGCGCGCGTTTTGCCGCAAGTATTTTTTCTTTAATTCCACCTACTGGCAATACTTTACCACGAAGGGTAATTTCTCCCGTCATCGCCATAGATTTTTTCACTTTTCGTTGTGTGAAAAGCGATACCAAAGAAGTAAGCATTGTTATACCAGCACTTGGTCCGTCTTTAGGAGTTGCTCCTTCTGGCACGTGAATGTGTACATTGTAATTGTCAAAAATATCTGAGTCTAACCCAAGTTTTTCAGCGTTAGATTTTATGTATTCCATTGCAATTGTGGCAGATTCCTTCATTACTTTTCCAAGGTTTCCGGTCATATTCAAAGTACCTTTTCCTTTGGAAAGTGTAGATTCAATAAAAAGAATGTCTCCTCCTACTCGGGTCCAAGCCAAACCTGTAACTACACCTGCAACATCGTTGTTTTCATATTTATCGCGTTCCATTCTTGGAGCACCCAAAACTTCCACAACTACCTCGTTGGTAATTTTTACTTCGTATTCTTCATCCATTGCAATTTTCATTGCGGCATAACGAACCATTTTAGCGATTTGCTTTTCTAAACCACGAACACCGCTTTCGCGTGTATAACCTTCTACAATTTTTTCTAGTTGCGGTTTTGCTATTTTAATAGCATCGCTATTCATTCCGTGTTCTTTTATTTGTTTCGGAAGTAAATGGCGTTTTGCAATTTCTACCTTTTCTTCAATTGTGTAACCCGTTACATCTATTATTTCCATTCTGTCGCGCAATGCAGGCTGAATAGTACTTAGACTGTTTGAAGTGGCAATAAACATAACTTTTGAAAGGTCGTAACCAAGTTCCAAAAAGTTGTCGTAAAAAGAATTGTTCTGCTCCGGGTCAAGAACTTCAAGCATCGCCGATGATGGATCTCCTTGATTACTCGCCGAAATTTTATCAATCTCGTCCAAAACAAAAACTGGATTACTAGTTTCTGCCTTTTTAATACTTTGTATTATACGCCCAGGCATTGCGCCAATGTATGTTTTTCTGTGTCCGCGTATTTCTGCTTCGTCACGAAGACCACCCAAACTCATACGTACATATTTTCTACCTAATGCTTCTGCTACAGATTTACCCAAAGAAGTTTTACCTACTCCCGGAGGTCCGTAAAGACAGAGTATTGGCGATTTCATATCGTTCCGAAGTTTTAAAACAGCCAAGTATTCTATAATTCGCTGCTTAACATCGTCAAGCCCATAATGATCGCGATCCAGAATTTTTCGGGCGCGTTTTAAATCGAATTTATCTTTGCTATATTTATTCCACGGAAGATCCAAAAGCAGGTCCAAATAGTTCCGCTGAATACTGAATTCAGCAACTTGAGGATTCATACGTTGCATTTTTGCCAGTTCTTTCTGAAAATGCTTTTCAACGTCTTTGCTCCACTTTTTTGCTTTTGCACGCTCACGCATCTCGTCTATTTCTTCTTCCATAGAAGAACCACCCAACTCCTGCTGAATAGTTTTCATTTGCTGTTGAAGAAAATACTCGCGTTGTTGTTGATTTATATCGCTCTGAACTTTGGACTGAATATCATTTCGAAGCGATAACTTCTGAATTTCCATATTCATATAACGAAGCGTTTCCAGCGCACGATCTTTCAGATTATTTATCTCTAAAAGTGCCTGCTTTTGTTCAACTTCAATGTTCAAATTAGAAGAAACAAAGTTTATAAGGAAACTAGAACTTTCGATGTTTTTAATAGCGAAGGCTGCTTCCGAAGGGATATTCGGACTTTCCTTAATTATTTTAAGCGCCATTTCTTTAATAGAATCTATGATCGCCCTAAATTCTTCGCTTTCCTTTTCTGGACGTGCTTCAGCCACTTCTCTAATTGTCGCCGTCATATAAGGTTCTGTGGTAATAACCTCAGCAACCTCAAAGCGTTTTTTACCTTGAATAATTACAGTGGTGTTACCATCAGGCATTTTGAGAACACGCAGAATTTGAGCTACGGTTCCAATAGTATTTATGTCGGAAATACCCGGTTCTTCCTCGTTTTCGTCTATTTGTGAAACAACACCTATAACCTTATTACCCTTGTTAGTTTCATTAATAAGTTTAATTGATTTGTCGCGTCCAGCAGTGATAGGAATTACAACTCCGGGAAACAATACCGTGTTTCGAAGTGGTAAAATTGGAAGTATATCCGGAAGATCTTCTTTGCTCATAGCATCTTCATCTTCGGCAGACATTAGCGGTATAAATTCTGCATCTTCCTTTAAATCCTGAAATGACAACTTGTCTATCGATGTAAATTTTGAATTACCCATATATATGTTTAAGACATTGTGTCACAAATGTAGCTTCACAATGCGCTAGTTTTAAAATTTTATGTTTTCATTATAAAAAGTTCACTGACTTTCAACTGGTTTACAGTGCCTTTTCTATTATATTTCAAGAGTTATGCCAGTTATACTTCTAATAACGGCGAACCAATTTTATAGTGAAAATTTCTATTTTGAAAATAGTATTGTTGGTCGAAATAGAACTAATAAAATAACCAATTGACGGTAAAATAAAAGGTCGCTTTTAGAAGAACTAAAAACGACCTTTTATAATTTATTAATTGTATTTACGGAAGAACGGCCAAAAACTCACCGCCAGTTATTTGATAAACAGTTGGGTCTTGCCCAGTTGCATCTACAGCGCTAAAATTAAAAATTCCTTCAATAATACCATTATCAATATCATAATTGGTAATTATAAATGTTCCGGGGTTCGAAACATAGGTAATTGAAGACCCTATTATAGGAGTGTAACGCCCTACTATTTCATCGCCTTCAACTACTTGAGTACTCATGTCAAAACTACCTTCAGTAATAGTAGCAGGAAATGTAAGTACCATTCTTTGATCGCCCAAAGTAGTTGTAATGGTTATTGTTGGGTATTGATTAAAAACTTCAGTCGTTATAGTAAGTACATCGGGAGTATAAGCCACGCCGTCTACATTTGCTCTAAACATATTATTGGCACCAGGCACTCCTTCAAAATATACGGTGAAACTACCTTCGGTAACTTCAACGACGTCTGGAACTTGATTTAGCGGATCTGTACCAGTAAAAGCAAAAGTTGCTTTTAGAATTCCTAATTCTAGATCAAAATCTGTAATTGTAATTGTTCCTGGATTAGCAGTCAAGTTTTCGCCACCAGCACCAGCATTGTAAAGTCCTATTAATTTTGTACCGTCAGAAATTCTAACCATATTAAAGGTACCAACTCCTAAAGAACGCGGAATATCTAAACGCAACAGTTCGCCCGCTGTAGTCTTTGCTTCAATTTTAATCATATGTACATCGCCAACCATTGGCTCTGTAACATTTATACTTTCGGCCATAAAATCAACAGCATCTACTTTGGCGAAAAACTCATTGTTGGTGTTGCCACCGCCGCCGCCGCCACCACCGCCGCCACCGCCAGTGTCGTCAAGTATGTAAGGTATTGCGTTAAATGCGCCACTAGATATGTCTATCTGTTCTAAAACCGGATCGCCATTTCCATCAAGAACTGGATTGCCGTCGCTATCAATTTTTATACGTGCTCCTACAAAACTAAAAGTTCCAGTAACTGTTTGTGCTGTGACATCCATTCCGGTTACATTCATAATTCCGTATCCTCCCAATGCTTCTGCCGAAATATATGGAAGTGGATTGTTAGAAGTGTCGAAATATGTTCCTGCGTTTTGAACGGCTCCACCTAGCGATAAATTAAACGAACCTACGGCTGCATTTACAATAGCTAGCGTAATATTTTCGCCACCTGCTTTGGCACCTGTAATAACTAATTCATTATCTGTGTTAAGCACTGCAGAAACTGAAGTTGCAATATACTCTTGGCCTTCAATTTGGGCTTTAAATTGTCCTTCTTCGGCGTTGTTCTGTTCTTCTTGAACAAATTCACCTGTGAGGGGCTCGTTTTCACAGGAAAAAAATTGAAAGGCTATGAAGGCTAAAAGCACTCCCTTCAAAAAATACATTTTTTTCATAAATAAGTAGTTTGGTAGGTAATAAACGCAAACTTAAACAAAAATTGTTTAATGCTTTTTATTTCTAGGTACTCTTAATAACAAAAAAACACCTGTTATAAAAAATATTACAAGAAACAATATAGAATTGCGCATACTACCCGTTATTTGATCAATAAATCCATAAATAAGCATTCCTATTACTATTCCAATTTTTTCGGCAACATCATAAAAACTGAAATAGGAAGTCGTGTCTTTAGTTTCGGGTAAAAATTTTGAATAGGTAGATCTGGAAAGAGACTGTATTCCGCCCATCACCAAGCCTACTACCCCAGCCGTAATATAAAATTGAATTGGCGCCACAATAAAAAAGGCTACGATACATATTCCTACCCAAATAATATTAATAACTATAAGGACGGCTATGTTACCAAATTTTTCTGAAGCACGAGAGGTTATTATAGCGCCACCAACGGCAACAAGTTGAATAATGAGAATACTCACAATTAGCCCCATAGTTTTCGCCTTATCATCACCCCAAGCAATTTCCTGTTCTCCAAAATAGGTAGCTACAAGCATCACAGTTTGTACCGCCATACTGTAAACAAAAAATGCCGCTAAATATCTTTTAAGTTGTATGTTTTCTGAAAGCGAATTGTAAACACCTTTTAACTCTCTAAAACCGTTGAAGAGTATTTTTGTATTTACTTTTTTACCGCTTTTGTTTCCCTTCGGAAGAAAATAAAAAGAATACTGACTAAACAGAATCCACCAAATTCCAACTGTTACGAAAGACCATCGCATCGCTTTTACACTCGCTTCTCCCCCTTCGCCAAAACCGAAAATATCAGGAAACATTACCATTCCTAAGTTAAAAAGTAATAACACTACGCTCCCAATATATCCTAAGGAATAACCCTTCGCACTCACTCTATCTTGTTGTTCGGGAAAAGCAACATCTGGCAAATACGAATTATAAAAAACAAGACTTCCCCAAAATCCTACTAACCCACTAAAATAAAAGAGGAGACTAATATGTATATTTTCAATGCTGAAAAAATAAAGGCCCATACAAGATAGCGAACCCAAATAACAGAAGAATTTCATAAAATTCTTCTTATTACCCACATAATCGGCAATACCAGAAAGTAACGGAGAAATAATAGCTACTAGCAAAAACGCCGCTGCTGTAGTATAACTAATTAAAGGTGTGCTCCTAATAGTTCCACCAAAAATGGAAACAGAAGTTATACCCGCAGATTTAAAAAGTGCCTGATAAAATATTGGAAATATTGCCGATGCAATTACTAGACTATAAACTGAATTTGCCCAATCATAAAAAGCCCAGGCATTTAGCAGTTTTTTACTTCCTTTGGCAAGATTGTGCATAGTACGTTCAGTATTTTTCGGATACTAAACTAATAAAAAATCCTGCTTAAAGCAGGATTTTAAAAATATTCAATTAAAAATAAAATTGTATTTATCTCTTAAAGGTTGTAACCCCAAATTTTCCAGCTTCTGCCTTAGCTTCTAAAACCCAAGCATTAATATTTTGAATTCTAGTTGCGCTCGAAGGGTGTGTGCTTAAAAATTCCGGTGGTGCTCCTTGTTCTTGTGCCTGCATACGTTGCCACAATTCTGCGGCTACTGCTGGTTCGTATCCTGCGATAGCCATTAGAACAAGACCTATGTGGTCTGCTTCGGTTTCGTGAGATCTGCTAAAAGGCAGCATAACCCCAAGATTTGAGCCCAAGCCATAAGCTGTATTAAAAATCTGCTGATTTTCTGCATCGCCGGCCAAAGCTATATTACCTGCCACAGCACCCACCTGTTGTAACTGGGCGGCGCTCATACGTTGCTGACCGTGGTTTGCAAGCGCGTGGGCAACTTCGTGACCCATTACGGCTGCTAGTCCTGCTTCGTTTTTAGTGATGGGTAAAATACCAGTATAAACTACTATTTTTCCGCCAGGCATACACCAAGCATTTACATCGGGACTGGATATTAGGTTGTATTCCCAACGATAATCAGTAAGATATCCTGCATATCCATTTGCGTTTAAATACCTTTCTGCGGCAGCTGCTATTTTTTGTCCCACATTTTTAACCATTCTAGCATCAGCTGTATTATCTACAACCTTGTTCTCAGTTAAAAATTCATTGTATTGTTGAAAAGCCATTGGAAGGATTTGAGAGTTTGGAACTAATGCCAAAGTCTGTTTTCCCGTAAATGGATTGGTGCTACAAGCAACCACGAGTATTCCTAATAATAGTATTGAAATTGATTTCTTAAGTTTCATAATGAATGATGGTTTCGTTTGAATGTTAAAATTAAAACTATATAAATTATATTCTCACAAAATTATTCTAAAATTCATTTTTCAATAATTGTTCCACAAACTAAAAACTTTAATGTTTCTTTAATACCGAAATGATATTGAAGCCTTTAAATTTATCAACTTTTAAAAGTTGGAACGACTTTTGAATAACCCAAGCAGTAATCTTAAAAATACCTATTATGAAAAACATACTTCTCTTTTTAGCCCTTTCTTCAACCATTTTATTCACTTCTTGTGAAGGCGAACCAGGACCTCCGGGACAAGATGGTGGATTGGTTTACGCGCAAGTGTTTGAAGCAACTGTAAATTTCAGTAACGGCAATAATTTTGAAAACTTAATCGTTTACCCTTCAAATGTTGTAGTATATGAAAGTGATGCTATTCTAGTTTATCGATTAGTTGATGTAGTTTCTGGTAGTGATGGTCCTATAGATGTTTGGGAACAATTGCCACAAACTTACTTTCTAAGTCAAGGCACATTATTATACAGTTTTGACCATACATTTTTGGATGTAAAAGTATTTTTAGATGGTAATTTCGATTTGAATACTTTAGGAACGGATTTCACAAACAATCAAACCTTCCGTATTGCCGTAGTTCCTGCGGAATTTGCGCGAACAAATCCTTCAATGAAAGACATTTTGGAAGTGATGCAAACGAATGATTCACAAATCGAAAAAATAGAACTTTAATATGAAAACTTTAGGCGCACTATTAATAATGAGTGCTTTTCTTGTCAGCTGTAATTCACCTGCACAGAAGGGTATTACAAGTGTACAACAACAGTTTCCCGTTCTTAAAACCGATGCCGAATGGAAAGCTGAGCTTTCGCCCGAAGCATACCAAGTTTTGCGACACGAGGGAACAGAACGCGCTTTCTCTAGTCCATTAAACGACAATCATAAAGCAGGAACTTACGTTTGCGCTGGTTGCGGAACACCTGTTTTTGAGAGTAAACACAAATTTGATAGCGGCACAGGTTGGCCTAGTTTTGATCGCGTAATAGACGGTAACGTACGTTTTTCTACCGATAACAAGCTTGGTTACACTCGTATGGAAGAGCATTGCGCCAAATGTGGTGGACATTTAGGTCACGTTTTTGACGACGGCCCAAAAAATACCACCGGAAAAAGACATTGTATAAATGGAGTTGCATTAAAATTTATTCCCGATAATGGAAAAGCCGAATAAATATCCCATCGCAAAAACGGAAGCCGAATGGCGCGAAGAGCTGGGCGAAAAACGCTACCATATTCTGCGTGAAAAAGGCACCGAATTTCCCCGTACTGGCGAATACAATTTAACTTTCGATAAAGGAACTTACGTTTGTGGCGCTTGCAACACCCCCCTTTTTGAAAGTAATAACAAGTTTGAAAGTAGTTGTGGTTGGCCTTCGTTCGACGATTCTATTGAAGGCGCGGTAGAATATATAAAAGATAATACACTCGGTATGATGCGCACAGAAATACTTTGCTCAAACTGCGGTAGTCATTTAGGTCACATCTTTGATGACGGACCTACTGAAACTGGGCAACGTTATTGTGTGAATTCACTTTCACTTCATTTTAAAAAATAAACCCCAATTTTTTGGGCACCAAATTCCAAAACCAAATTTTAAAGATCAGCTTTAAAGTTTGGTTTTTTTATTTTCCTTTTTGAAATTTATTTGTTTTTTGAAATTTGAATTATTTTCCTTTTGAATTTCGTAATTTCGTACCTCCAAAAATTTAGACTTAAATATATATAATGAGCAAATACGACGTAATAGTTTTAGGAAGTGGTCCCGGTGGATATGTTGCTGCCATAAGAGCCTCACAATTAGGATTAAAAACCGCGATTATTGAAAAAGAAAGCCTTGGTGGCGTTTGTTTAAACTGGGGATGTATACCCACAAAAGCACTTTTAAAGAGCGCACAGGTTTTTGATTATCTAAAACACGCAGACAGTTACGGCCTTACCGTTAAAGAATTTGACAAAGATTTCGGAAAAGTTGTTGATCGTAGCCGTGGCGTTGCAGAAGGCATGAGCAAAGGCGTTCAATTTTTGATGAAGAAAAACAAAATTGATGTTATAAACGGTTTCGGAAAGCTAAAAACTGGAAAGAAAATAGACGTTGACGGAAAGGAATATTCCGCAGACCATATAATTATTGCAACCGGCGCACGTACCCGCGAATTGCCAAACCTAAAACAGGACGGCAAAAAAGTGATTGGTTATCGCGAAGCAATGACGCTTAAAAAGCAACCAAAAAGTATGATTGTTGTGGGTAGTGGCGCTATTGGCGTTGAGTTCGCACATTTTTACAATTCTATGGGTACTGAAGTTACTATAGTAGAATTTTTACCAAATCTTGTTCCTTTAGAAGACGAAGATGTTTCAAAACAATTTGAACGTTCTTTCAAAAAAGCTGGAATTAAAGTAATGACTAATTCTTCTGTAGAAAAATTAGATACTTCAGGAAAACTTGTAAAAGCTACCGTAAAAACTGCTAAAGGTGAAGAAACAATCGAGGCTGAAATTGTACTTTCTGCAGTTGGAATTGCTTCAAACCTTGAAGGTATTGGCCTTGAAGATGTTGGTATTGTTACCGACAAAGGAAAAATTATGGTGAACGATTGGTACCAAACTAACATGCCTGGTTACTACGCCATTGGCGATGTTGTTCCTGGTCCTGCCCTAGCCCACGTTGCTTCCGCAGAAGGAATAACTTGTGTTGAAAAAATTGCAGGTCTTCACGTTGAACCTATTGACTACGGAAATATTCCGGGATGTACGTATGCTTCGCCAGAAATTGCAAGTGTTGGTATGACTGAAAAGCAGGCTAAAGAAGCTGGATACGAACTGAAAGTTGGAAAGTTCCCTTTCTCTGCTAGCGGAAAAGCTAGCGCATCTGGTGAAAAAGATGGTTTCGTAAAAGTAATTTTCGACGCTAAATACGGCGAATGGTTAGGCTGCCATATGATTGGCGCAGGCGTTACAGATATGATTGCCGAAGCTGTTTTAGGAAGAAAACTTGAAACTACTGGTCACGAAGTACTAAAAACAATCCACCCGCACCCTACAATGAGCGAAGCCGTAATGGAAGCCGTTGCAGATGCTTATGGGGAAGTGATACACTTATAGACGTTAGACGTTAGACGTTAGACGTTAGACGTTAGACGTTAGACGTTAGACGTTAGACGTTAGACGAAATTAAAAAACCGCAGCATATGTTGCGGTTTTTTTTGTATTTATAATATACTACCGACTACCAACTAAAGACTACCGACTATTTTAGAAAACTCTGCAAAGCCAACTCATAACTTTGCAATCCAAAACCAACGATTACTCCTTTCGCATTGGGTGAAATGTAACTTTTATGTCTAAAATCTTCCCTTGAAAAGGTATTAGAAATATGAACTTCTACAACCGGAGTTTTAACTGCTCTTACCGCATCTCCTATTCCCACGGAAGTGTGGGTGTATGCGGCGGCATTCAGAATAATACCATCAAAACTATAGCCAGTTTCCTGAATTTTATCAATTAGTTCCCCTTCAATATTCGATTGAAATTGAGACAGTTCTACATTTGGATATTTCTGCTGCAGTTTTTCGAAAAAATCGTTGAAGGTTTCATCTCCGTAAATATCGTTTTCACGCTTTCCGAGAAGATTTAGATTGGGGCCGTTGATGATTATTATTTTCATTCAGTAAATATATAAAATAAAAAAACGGAAGATTTCTCCTCCGTCTTTTAATAAATATTTTTAATAGTTACAAGAAAAAATATCCTACTGAAAAACTTATTACAGAATTTTTACCATCTGTACTCTCTCCTTCAAAATCTTCAAAAATACTTGTAAAGCCAGTTACATACCTAGCTTGGAAAAACAAGTTCATAGGTAAAACATACTGAGCTCCAATACCAACGCCAAGATCAAGAGTTTTAATACCATCGGCATCGCTATTATTGCCATCAAAATCAACTTTACTACTAACATTAAACCCAATTTGTGGGCCGCCTTGTAAACTTAATCCTTCAGCTATAGTAAAGTCAGCCATAATTGGTAGATTTAGATAATTAAGATTCACGGTTATATCCCTACCTAAACCATAGCCCTGAGAGGAATAAACAAGTTCAGGTTGTACAGAAAATAGCTCAGTGATACCAATTTTAGCCACTGCACCTATATGGAAGCTGGTTACTAAATCTACATCGTCAACATCACTGCCATTAATAGATGCGAAATTAGCCCCAGCTTTTGCTCCAAATCTAAAATTCTGAGCCTGCGCAGTTGTAACAAACAAAGCCATTAACGCACTAAAAAGTAATAATTTTTTCATAATTAAAAGTTTAAAGATTAGTTAATTAAAAATAGGCAAAATTTTTAATAAGCGCAAATTTTTCATCCATTCGAAAAACCGGATTAAAACTTTGTTTTTAAGCAACTTAAAAGCACTGTAAACACTATGAAAACTGACTTCTTTTAAAGGAAAAAAATCAAAAATATTTACAAAAAAAAAGCTATTCAATTAAGAATAGCCTTTTTTAAATTGAATTTTTATCACTTTTTATAAAAACGAGTATCCAAGTGCAACTGAAAATACATTATTCTTGTTTTTGCCATCAACATCTTTTGAAACATCTGAAAGTCCAAAATTATAACGAGCGTCTACTCTAACTCCAAATGGAAAATCATAACCAGCACCTACTATTCCGGAAACATCAGATTTTTCTGCTTCATAAATATTTCCTAGAACATCCGCTATTTTATCATCTACAATAAATCCGAATTGCGGCCCTGCTTGTATATTCAAGCCTTGCACTAAATAATATTTCAAAACAACTGGTACATTTACATAGGTTAAATCAAACTCACCAGCATCAAATTTTGCGCCTTGCTGAGAATATAGTAAATCTGCTTGCACCCCTACTTTATCGGTGAATTTTATTCCCGCAAAAATACCAGCTTGGAAACCAGTTTTACTAGAAAGATCATCAACATCAGAGATATTTGCAAAGTTAGCACCCGCTTTTATACCAAGATCAATTTCTTGAGAAAATGCCGTCGTACCGATAAATAACGTGATTACTGCTACAATTAATTTTTTCATAATTATTGGGTTTTTTTGAGTTTTATATTAAACGTAAAGATACCGCTAATCTTATACCTTAAAATATATTTAGTTTTTTGTTAACTATTGTTTTTAGTGGTAATATAGCAGTATGAAGTGGCATCAAGGTTTAAAGGATTATCAAAATTTTCTGCGTTTAGAGCGCGGGCTTTCCCAGAATTCTATCATTAATTATTCATTAGATGTGAAAAAATTGATGCGATGGCTGGAAACCAATAATATAGAAGCCTCCCCTATTTCTATTTCTGAAGAAACGCTGCAACAATTCATTTATGAAATTGCAAAAAAAGTGAATCCTCGCACCCAAAGTCGCTTGATTTCTGGGCTTAAAGGTTTTTTCAATTATTTAATTTTTGAAGATTACCGAAAAACCAATCCTTTAGAACTTATTGAGGCGCCTAGATTAGGCAGAAAACTCCCCGATACACTCGCCATTGAAGAAATTGATGCTTTAATAAATGCCATAGATTTAAGTAACAAACAAGGCGAGCGCAATCGTGCAATTATTGAAACACTTTACGGCTGTGGTTTGCGAGTTTCAGAACTCACAAACCTAAAAATTTCAGATTTATATTTTGATGAAGGTTTTATTAAAGTTACCGGTAAAGGCGATAAACAAAGACTTGTACCCATTGGTCCGACCACAGAAAAATACATTACTATTTATAGGAAGGAAATACGTGTACACAAAGAAATTGATGCCGCAGCGAAAGACACCCTATTCCTAAACCAGCACGGCCGTCAATTAACACGAGCTATGATTTTCACAATTGTAAAAAGATTAGCGGAAAAAGCAGGTATTCGCAAAACCATAAGTCCGCATACTTTTCGTCATTCTTTTGCTACCCATCTTTTAGAAAACGGCGCCGATCTTCGCGCTATTCAACAGATGTTAGGTCACGAGAGTATAACAACTACCGAGATTTACACTCATATTGATAGAAAGCATCTTACCGAAGTAATTAATCGGTATCACCCGAGAAAGGAGGCCCCCTAGCCCCGCCGCGGCGGGGGAATCGAAATATTATGAAATAAAAAAAGCTCCAAATGGAGCTTTTTTTATTGAGTTTGAGTAAAAGTTCCCACGCCGTGGCGGGCTTAGGGGCCTTTTACTTCGCTATGTTAACCGCACGCGTTTCACGTATAACGGTTACTTTCACTTGCCCAGGATAAGTCATATCTGTTTGAATTTTTTGCGAGATTTCAAAAGAAAGCTGCGCTGCTTTTTCATCACTCACTTTATCACTTTCAACCATAACACGAAGTTCACGTCCGGCTTGAATTGCATACGCTTTATTAACGCCGCCAAAACCAAAAGCAATATCTTCTAAGTCCTTCAAACGCTGGATGTAAGAATCCAACACTTGACGTCTTGCTCCAGGTCTTGCGCCACTTATGGCATCACAAACCTGAACAATTGGAGATAGCAATCCGGTCATTTCAATTTCGTCGTGGTGAGCACCGATAGCATTACAAACTTCAGGTTTTTCACCGTATTTTTCAGCCCACTGCATTCCTAAAAGTGCGTGTGGCATTTCAGTTTCCATTTCTGGAACTTTCCCAATATCGTGAAGTAATCCTGCACGCTTAGCGAGTTTTGCGTTTAAGCCAAGTTCCGCTGCCATTACGCCGCAAAGTCTTGCAACCTCGCGCGAGTGATGTAAAAGGTTTTGACCGTAAGACGAACGGTATTTCATACGTCCCACCGCTTTTATAAGCTCTGGATGCAAACCGTGAATTCCTAAATCGATAACGGTTCGTTTTCCAACTTCAATAATTTCTTCTTCTATTTGTTTTGTAGTTTTTTGAACCACTTCTTCAATACGAGCAGGGTGAATACGGCCATCAGTTACAAGTTTATGTAGCGACAGACGAGCAATTTCTCTTCTTACAGAATCAAAACACGAAAGGATAATTGCTTCCGGCGTATCGTCAACAATAATTTCTACGCCAGTAGCGGCTTCTATCGCGCGAATATTTCGACCCTCACGACCAATAATTCTACCTTTAACGTCATCACTTTCAAGATTGAAAACCGAAACGCAATTTTCAACTGCTTCTTCGGTTCCTATACGTTGAATGGTATTAATGATTATTTTCTTAGCTTCTTGCTGCGCAGTCATTTTCGCCTCTTCCATAGAAGTTTGAACATAAGCCATTGCTTGCGATTTAGCTTCGTCTTTTAGGCTCTCCATTAACTGTGACTTCGCATCTTCAGCAGAAAGACTACTAATAACTTCAAGTTGCTCTATTTGGCTACGATGTGCTTTATCTACTTCAACTTGCTTTTTTTCTAGAATAGTAATTCTTTCGATGTAATCAGTCTTCTTTTCTTCAAGTTCTGTATTTAATTTCTTTGATTTTGCAAGTTCGCTAGAAACTATCGACTCTTTATCACGGGTTCTTTTTTCCGCTTCTGAAATCTTTTTATCGCGATTTAATATAACTTTTTCGTGCTCAGATTTAAGCTCCAAAAATTTCTCTTTGGCTTGTAGAATTTTATCTTTTTTTGTGGTCTCGGCTTCAGATTTTGCCTCTTTCAATATTGATGCAGCGCTTTTTTTTGCTCTTAGTATAAGCTGGGATGCATTATTTTTCTCCAGTATTTTTGCAATAAAAAAACCAATCGCAACACCTACGATTACGCCTATTACAGGTATTATTACTTCCATTTTTAGTTGATTTATATATATAAAAAAAGCCTACATCAATATATTTATTTTGAATAAACTCCTTAAAATGAATGTTTAGGGCTAACAAGCTGATCAAGTATCCGCTCAAAGACGGCACGCTTTTACAACTTCAACTCACCCTTTTTAAAGAATTCCTGTTGAGTTTACCAAAAATTTGTATTAATGTAGGCAGTAACCTTATTTAATTTAAAGAACGTTATGATAAGTGCTCCTGCAGCAAGCGGTCTAAAGCCTTAAGCTTTTCCTCCGTTTCATGCGTATCGCTAGATTTATCAATATTTTTTTGCTCCACTTGGGCGGCAAACTGGAGGGCGCACATGGCTAATACATCCTGCTTGTCGCGTACGGCGTAACTTTGCTCGAACTGTTTAATCATTTTTTCTATCTTTTTTGAAGCCAACCGCAATCCCTCTTCCTGTGAAGGGTTAATGGTTAGTGGGTAAACCCGGTCCGCAATTGATAGTTTTATTTTTAATGGTTCGGCCATTGTTATATTATTATTCTGAAAGCTGACTTATACAATGATCAATTTCCCGAATTAGAGCGTTTATCTTGAGTTTAGTTTCTCGTTTATGTTGGTCGCTGCCAAGCATTGAATTTGCCAGTTTTAATGAGTTACATTTTTCGGTCCAAACTTCAATTTCATTTTCAAATTGTTGCTGTTTCGATCGTAAATTATTGAGTTCTTCTTCTAATGCTACGTTAGCCTTACTTACTTTCTCATGCCTTTGTAGCAGCTCGCCAATTCTATTTTCAAGAGAATCAACTATTTCAAAAAGATTGCTCATTAAAATCTGTCTTCAATACTTCTATCACAAAGTTAGCATACCATACCAAATACACAAACAGTTTTCCATTATTTTTTGTAATATTGAAGAATAGTTACATTTATCCATCTCGCCACCTCTTAAATCACCACGGATTCCTATTTTTGCACTATGAAGAAATATTTATCAATCCTCCTACTTTTAGGTGGGTTAGCGTACGGACAGAACGACATTCCCACAGATTATTTTGCTAATCCACTAGATATAAAGCTGGTGCTTTCAGGAAATTTTGGCGAAATGCGAGCCAACCATTTTCACAGTGGTTTAGACATAAAAACCGAACAACGCGAAGGTCTTCCTGTTTACGCTCCCGCTGATGGTTATGTAAGCCGCATTAACGTGCAGCATTACGGTTATGGCAAGGCATTGTATATTCTTCACCCAAATGGCTACACAACTGTTTATGGACATTTAAAAAGCTTTGCTGGCGACATCGAAAAATATGTGAAAGACACCCAATACACCAAAGAAACTTTTGAAATTGAGCTTTTTCCAGACAGCACACTTTTACCCGTTAAAAAAGGAGATTTAATTGCTTATTCTGGGAATACTGGTGGAAGTGGCGGCCCGCATTTACATTTTGAAATTCGCGATTCTGCGCAACGCCCAATGAACCCGTTGCTTTTTGGAATAGAAATACCAGATTCCAAAGAACCAATTGTTAGTGCTGTATTTGCGTATCCAATCGGCGAAGATGCACACATTAACCAAAGCCAAAACCGAATAAAATTACGTTTGATAAAACAAAAAGACGGCAACTATAAAGCTGAAAACGTGAAAGCTTTTGGTAAATTAGGCTTCGGAATTACTACCTACGATCAGCAAGATGGCGCATCGAATAAAAACGGAGCCTACAGAATTGAATCGCGCTTTAATGGTTCGGAAAAATTTGAAGTGCTTTTCAATAAATTCTCATTCTCTGAAACGCGCTACCTAAATCGTTATACCGACTATAATTATTACGAAACCAACAAGAGTATGGTTCAAAAGCTCTTCCGCGAAACTAACAATCCGTTGAGCATAATTACCAAGGAAGATGAAAATGGATTCATTACCGTAAAAGACAGTCTTCAATCAATTTATACTATTGAAGTGAACGATTTTAAAGGCAACAGAATGTTTATCTCCGTTCCTATTGATGGTGCAAAACTTGATGTTTTGGAGCCAAAAAACATCGAAAAAACAGAAGACTATATTTATGCAGATCACGCCACATCAATAACGAAAGGCAAGTTTAGCATATACATTCCCGCGAATAGTTTATACGAAGACACTTACTTAAACATTAAAGACGAAGGCGACGTTTTAATATTTCACGAAGACCATATTCCAATACACAATAATATTTCTATCACAACAGATATTTCTTCGTATAATGAAGCCGATAAAGACAAATTATACATTGGGAGATTAAATTATAGAGGCCAACCCTACTACACTACAACAACGCGAAGTGGAGACAAACTTACCGCAAAGACAAGAACCTTTGGAAGTTATACTGTTGCTTCAGATACGACACCACCATCAATAAAAGCTATTAATTTTTCTGAAGGAAAATGGATTAGCGATCAAAACTTCTTAAAATTGAAAATCACCGATGATTTAAGTGGAATTAGCTCATACCGAGCAACAATCAACGGAAAATTCATTTTGATGGAATATGAATACAAAAAAGACGTTATAACTTATAATTTCAATGATAATGTAAATCTGGAAACAGAAAATAATTTGAAAGTTATTGTTATAGATAATGTTGGAAATAGTGCTACATTTGAAGCACAATTTTTCAGAAAACAACCCTAACCCTTGCTTTTGAAAACAATTAAACTACCGCTCACACTCCTTTTCATTTTTATCACAACGTTTGCATTTGCCCAAAAGGCAACCATCCGTGGAGTCATTTTAGACGAAATGAACATACCTCTTTCTGGGGTAAATGTAACTTATGAAAACAACGGAACCATATCAGATCTGAATGGTTATTATTTGTTGGAAATTCCTTCGAATCAAGAAGTTGTCGTAATATATTCGCACGTTGGCCATAAAAATGCCAGGTTGCGTTTTAACTTAAGTCCGAATGAGGATTACGAATTAAACCCCGTTTTAAAAATTGATGTTGAGCAAATTGCCGAAGTGGTTATTTCTGGGCGTGAAAACAGACGTATTGAAGGTCTTGTAAATATAGAACCTGAGATTATCCGTAAAATGGTTGGTGCAAATGCGGGTGTTGAAACGCTCTTAAAATCTCTTCCTGGTGTTAACGGAAATGACGAACTAAGCACGCAATACGCAGTGCGCGGAGGAAATTACGATGAAAACCTTGTTTACGTAAACGAAATTGAAGTTTACCGTCCATTCCTTATAAGAAGTGGGCAACAAGAGGGCTTAAGCTTTGTAAACAGTGAGTTAACGAGCAATGTTGATTTTTCAGCAGGAGGATTTCAAGCTAAATACGGCGACAAGCTTTCTTCGGTTTTAGATATTACGTATCGTCGCCCTGTAGAGTTTGGCGCTTCGGTAGATGTGAGCCTTTTGGGCGCAAGTGGTTCTGTGGAAGGTATTTCAAAAAATGGCCGTTTATCAGCAATTTTAGGAGTTCGCTATCGCGATAACAGTCTTTTGGTAGATGCAAAACAGACTGAAACTAATTACCGACCAAAATTTGCAGATGCACAGACGTATCTTACGTACAAATTCAATAATAAATTTGAATTGAGCTTTTTGGGAAATATTTCCATCAACGAATACAACTACAGACCTTTAACAAGACAAACAAACTTCGGAACAATCACCGACCCAATTGCACTGCTAGTGTTTTATGAAGGTCGCGAAGAAGATCGTTACAATACGTACTTCGGTGCTTTAAAATCTACTTGGGTTGTTTCAGATAATTACACCGCGAAATTTATTGGTTCCATTTATCAAACCACCGAGCAGGAATATTTCGACATACTTGCAGAATATCGCTTAGGTGAAGTAAATACTGAAATTGGAGGCGAAAATTTAGGTGAAGTAACTTTTACCCGCGGAATTGGCGGTCAGCTTACCCACGCCCGAAATGATCTAGATGCATTGATTGTTAACCTTGAGCACAAAGGGAACCTTGCAATTGAAGATAATAATATAGAATACGGCATTAAATACACCCGCGAAGATATTCGCGATCGCGTTCAGGAATACGAAATTATTGACTCGGCTGGGTTTTCTATCCGTCCACCAATATTTCCACCAAACAACCAACCGTACGAACCATACACTTCACCAATTGAACCGTATACAGACGTGCGTGCAATGAACGACACACAAATAGATCGTATTTCGGGTTATGCACAATGGAGCAAAAAAACGAGCCTGGGTAATAGCGATCTTTGGATGAATGCTGGCGTACGCGCACATAACTGGACCGTTAGCGGGAAAGACATTACGAGCACTACGCAAACCGTTTTTAGCCCAAGAGCACAGGTTTCGTTAAAACCAGCTTGGGATATGGATATGCTGTTCCGTCTTTCTGGTGGGGTTTATCATCAACCTCCTTTTTATAGAGAATTACGTGATTCTTCAGGTACGGTTAGACCTGGCGTAAAAGCGCAAAAATCCATTCATGTTGTGTTTGGAAACGATTATAGTTTTAAAATGTGGGATCGTGCTTTTAGATTGAATTCCGAAATATACTACAAACACTTGACAGACGTAAATCCTTATACATTAGAAAATGTTCGCATTCGTTACCGTGCTACAAACAATGCCGTTGCTTATGCTTACGGACTTGATTTGCGTTTGGCGGGAGAATTTGTTCCCGGTACCGAAAGCTGGTTGAGTTTTGGTTACTTAAAAACGGAAGAAAATATTGAGGATCGCGGTTTCATTTTCCGCCCTACAGATCAACGTTTGAAGTTTGGAGTACTGTTCCAAGATTATGTAAAAGTGATCCCTTCACTTAAAATGTACCTTAATTTAACATATAACACAGGCCTTCCCGGAGGTTCGCCAAGTTATGCAGATCCTTATAAATACCAAGTAAGGCTACCCGATTATAAGCGTGCCGATGTTGGAATGAGCTATGTAATTATAGATAAAACTAAACTAAAGGAAAGTGGCTGGTTAGCGCCTTTTGAAGAGCTTACTATTGGTGCAGAAATATTCAACATATTCGATGTGCAAAACTCTATCACTAACACTTTTGTAAGAGATGTTTACACTAAAGTTCAGTACGCTATTCCAAACTATTTAACTCCACGCGTTTTCAACGTGAGAGCTACTGCGAAATTTTAAAGAGTGATTTAAAATTTAAAATTCAAGATTCAAAATTATTTGAATCTTGAATTTTAGATTTTAGTAATGATTTAGATGAAATTAAAACCGAAGGAATAATTTTATTCATTATTCACACGGAGTGTAGCCTTATTACCCAATCCCGTTATCAATAAACTCTTTCAATACATCCACCACATAATCAACTTCATCTTTCTTATTGAAGCTGGAAAAAGAAAAACGGATAGAAGGTTTGCTTAAATCTTCATCGGAAAGTATTTCGTTCAAAACATGCGATCCACCTTCACTCCCACTCTGGCAGGCGCTTCCTTTGCTACAGGCTATTCCTTTTAAATCTAATTGAAACAGAAGCAGCATCGCTTTTTCTGCGGAAATAGGCAGGCAAACGTTCAATAAAGTATAAGTACTGCGCACATTATCGTCACAGCTACCATTAAATTTTACCCCCGGAAAAGCGGCTATTAGTTCATCTTTAAAATAATCCTTCAGCTCGGTAATATATTTGCGCTCCTTTTCAAGTTTGTGATACGATAGCTTCAACGCTTCCGCCATACCAGCAATTGCGTAAACAGCTTCGGTACCAGCTCTTAGTCCGCGTTCCTGCTCGCCACCGTGTATTAGCGCTCGCAATCCTGAATTTTTTCTAACAAAAGCAAAACCCGCTCCTTTGGGTCCGTGAAATTTATGCGCAGCAGCAGCGGCAAAATCGATTGGAATTTCTTTAAAATCAAGTTCGAAATGCCCAACAGACTGCACTGTATCACTATGAAATAGGGCGTTGTATTCTTTACAAAGTAATGCCACTTCTTTTAAATCTAGCACATTTCCTACTTCATTATTAACGTGCATCAAACTCACCAAAGTTTTTTGAGATGTATCTGTCAAAAGATTTTTAAGATGTTCGTGATCTACTTGGCCACATTCATCCAATTTAACAAAATCAATTTGAACATTATATTCTTTTTGAAGCCATTCCAAGGTGTGCAAAACAGCGTGATGTTCAATACGGCTAGAAATTATTCGCTTTACACCAAGGTCGCGAACGGCACTATTCAGAATTAAATTATCTGCCTCTGTACCGCCAGAAGTGAAAATAATTTCACTTGCAGAAACGTTAAAAAGCTTTGCTATTTCCTTTCGGGCATTCTCAAGTAATGATTTAGAAGAACGTCCGTAAGAGTGTGTTGATGAAGGGTTTCCGTATTCAGTTTTTAAAACTTCCGTAATGCAGCTTATTACGTCGTCGCGCAATTCAGTTGTTGCAGCACTATCAAAATATACTTTTTTCATTTAATAAATTTTTTTCCTAATGTGAAGTATGTAACCTGCAATACTATTCTGTTTTACGCTACATGTTGCTTACTTGTTTTGGTTGGCAAAAATACATATTAAAAGAGTTTTGCCATCTATTCAGTTAAAAAGAAATGCGTTTCTTTGTGGAAGAGAAAATGTGGCATAAAACCAAATTTTTGCGAAATACCCTACGAAAATTATAATAATATGAATCGATTTCTTGGTCTTCTAATGTTAACATCAATCCTGCTTCAAAGCTGCGACGATGGTGAAATAATCATAACCACCTTCAATTTTGATGATGCTGAACTAAAGACTTGCGGCACATCTGGCAATCATGTTTTTTACAAAGTGAACGATGAAGCGCTAGAAAGCCTTTCGTTAAAATTAGGCGTAACAGATAGCCTTTATAGACTTGAAGGCCCTAAAACATACATTTTGAACGGGACTAGTAATTTCGTAAACTATCGAAATTATGACGGTGCTTTAGAATCTAATTATTTCTGCAGCAGCATTCCACCCACTACGCCAATCGTTACTGTAGATTATCTTGCAGTTTCTGGTACTGTCGAAATCACAACTATTTTTGAATTCGATGATAATGACGGCGTTCCAGCTGCCAACGAAGAAGGCGATACCGATGGTGATGGCATCCCAGATGTTTATGACGAAGATGACGACGGCGATAATGTACCCACTGCTTTAGAATTAGATATTCAGAATGAAGATGGAGACAACAATCCATTAACTAACCCACTAGATACAGACGGCGACGGCATTCCAGATTACTTAGACGATGACGATGATGGCGATGGTGTACTTACTAGAAATGAAGACATGAATGGGGATTTAAACCCAAGAAACGATGTAACAGATCCGAACGTTGGTGCAGATTATCTAAACCCGGCAGTTGCAAATAACTATGAGATAAACGAATATTACGAGCATGAATACACAATTACAAAAAGTGCAAAAGTAGTATTGAAAAACCTAGTGTTAATTAGCGGGGAAGAAGAAATAACCATAGAAACGCTAAATATGGGAACGCTTGAAAACATTGAAACGATTGACAAAACAAAAAAACCAGCGTTTTAATTCGGGATTCGGGAATTATAAATTATAGCAATAGCAGTCTACTGCGATTGAAAAATACTACTTATTAATTGTGTTCTGAAAAATATAAACCTCAGTTGCTCCGCGCCCATATTTCTGGAAATCGGCATCGTAAAACTTCACATTTTCATAGCGGTTAAAAAGATATTCTAATTCTGTGCGTAACACCCCTTCGCCGACACCATGAATAAAAACTACTTTCGGAATACGTTTTGAAATAGCGAAATCTAACTGCCTTTTTGCTGTATCTAATTGGATAGTTAGCATTTCATAATTATCTAGTCCGCGTGTTTTTGGCAGCAATTGATTAATGTGCAAATCTACCTCCAAAGGCGGCAGGCTGCGCTCTTTTGGTTTTACGCGTTTAGTTTTCCCAGGCTTTTTTTGTTCTTTTTCTGAAATAATTGAAGAAACATCCATTTGCGACAGTTCTCTTTTGGAAAGCGAACCATCTATTACGATAAGTTCATTCTTCAAAAAATCTATTTCGAAGCCATCAGAAGTCATTAAGGTTACCTCATTTCCCTTTACAGCAGTAACCACACCCGATATGGCATCGTCTAACACTGAAACTTTATCGCCTATTTTCATATAATTTTTAATATTTTTTTACTTCCACACAACAGATTCCAACCTTCATAAGTACCTCTTAACGAAAATATTACGTATTTTGCAGTGTTTTACACTATATGTGGTTTATTATTTTTAAATTTAACCCATCGAAACGGCTTTGTTGCCCCACATCAAAGTTTTTTAAAACTGTAAAAATATGAAAAACCTACTATTCTTTTCAACATTACTGCTAACAACTACTGGTCTTTTTGCGCAATTAACAGTTAAGCCTACTTCCGGTGGAACTGATTCTTTTGTTTACGTAAAGAATCAAGTGCTTTACGTTACGAATGAAGTTAACCTAACTAGAAATACAAGTGTTGCAAACGGTTCAACCGACAGTAAAGAAGCTAGCATTTACTTACGTGATAATGGGCAAATGATTCAAGGTAATGTTGTTAACAATACTGGCGATGGACAGCTTTCTGCACAACAAAACTCCCCTGTTACAAATGCTTATGCCTATTATTATTGGTGCTCACCTATTGGAGATACCCCACTCAATGATGCTGGAAATAAATATTTTGGAGCGAACCATTTATATGAGCCATTATCGAGTATTAGTAATACAGCAGCACAACAAGTAGGTAAAACAAATGTACTTAATGGATTTACTAATCCAAAACTAACGGTTTCTACACGTTGGCTTTATACGTTTCGATACCCCGGCAAAGAAAGAGAAGGAAGTTATCAAGCTATGGGCAGTGGAAATAACGCTCCTCCAGGATATGGTTTTACAATGAAAGGAGTCAATTTAGGTGCTAGTGGAGCAGCCAATCCAACAGGTCCTGCATTTGGGCACAATCAAAATTATGAGTTCCGTGGAAGACCAAATAATGGAACATTTTCAATTCCTATTAACGAGCCCAATAATGGAGAGGCGCTTATGACTTTTACAGGAAATCCTTATCCTTCATCAATAGACCTAAACGCACTTTTTTATGATAGCGATAATGAAGAATTAGATGCTATTTGGTATTATGATGAAGACCGAAAAGTCCTTTCACATTATTATTCCCAAAAACCTTTTGGATACGGAGTTTGGGTGCCAGGTGGTAAAGATTTAGACCTCAATAATAAGGATAACAGTCCTTCTGGTACATATGTTCACGCACCTTTCCAAATTTATTCTGCCAACGGCGGAGGTACTGGTACAAATACTAATGGCGATGCTAATCAAAACAAACGATACGCTCCAATTGGGCAGGGATTTATGGTGGTTGGAAAAAGCAGCATGGGCGCCGGTGTAGACAAAATTATAAATATTAAAAATTCACATAGAATTTTTGTAAAAGAAGGAGCAGCTGGCTCTGCTTTCCAAAGACCAGAATTCGCTAATGAAAATGAGGAGAGTGATGAACCTGATAACATTTACTTTTCTACCATAGCAGAAACGGCAAGAATAGACACGCGTCCTCCAAGTATGCGCATTTATACAATCTTTAATGAGGGAGTAACCAGAGATATGGTACTCGCTTTTTATGACGAAGCTACTGACGGCTACGACCGCGGCTTGGACGGCTTAAGTGCCCAAGATTTAAGAACAGACGCCTACTTCCCTATTGGCAATGACACTTACCGCCTACCTTATGTTATTAACGGTGTTAAGTATAATATTGATAAGCAAGTGCCAATCGCTTTTAAATTACAATATCAAACAAAATTTGATGTAAAAGTGGTTCAGGAAATTAAAAAACCATACATAAATGCTTACATTTTTGACGCTGTGGAAAATACCTATTCGCAAATTACCCGTGGTCAAAGTGCTACGTTCAATCTTCCTGCCGGAACTTATGACAATAGGTTTTTTGTAGTGTTTGTAAACCCAAATCTAAGATATGAAATTCCTGACGAAGAATGGAATGCTATTAGCTTGGTTACGGAAAATGTAAAGTTCTTCCAAAACAATAGAAGTCATCAATTAGAAGTAAGCAATCCGGAAGGCTATGTTATTAAAACCGCTTCTGTTTACGATATGAATGGTAAATTAGTAATAGCAGAGAAAAATCTTGGTAGCGATTCAAAATACAGCTTTTACACAGGTAATTTAAGCAGTGGTGTTTATTTAGTGAAGCTAATGACGGACAACGATATTGCTATAGATTATAAAGCAGTAGTACACAATTAATAACCTAATGCTTCGCAATACCAGATATTGCGAATGTAAATTATAATAAAAAACGGCCTCGAAATAATCGAGGCCGTTTTCATTTGGTATTCTTCTAAAAACCTTTAAAGGTTTTAACGTACTTTGAAGTTTCGTTTTGAACTATTTCTCAAACTCTTTTAACGTCTTAATAATTATTGAAACGCAATCTCTCAATTGTTCTTCATTCATCACTAAAGGAGGTGCAAAGCGAATGATGTTTCCGTGAGTAGGTTTTGCTAATAAACCATTATCGCGAAGTTTTAGACAGATGTTCCAAGCGGTATCGCTGTCTTCAGAATCGTTAATAACAACTGCATTCAACAATCCTTTTCCGCGAACAAGTTTTGCTATGCTGCTCGTTTCAATGAATTTATTAAGTTCACTTCTAAAAAGTTGTCCAAGTTTTTCTGCATTTTCAGCAAGATTTTCGTCGCGAACTACACCTAATGCAGCCATTGCTACCGCAGCAGCAACTGGATTACCACCAAAAGTAGAACCGTGATTCCCTGGTTGAATAACATTCATAATCGCATCATCTGCCAATACAGCCGAAACTGGATAAGCGCCACCGCTCAATGCTTTTCCGAGGATTAGAAGATCAGGCTTCACATTTTCGTGATCAACCGCAAGAAGTCTTCCTGTTCGGGCAATACCCGTTTGTACTTCATCTGCAATAAAAAGAACGTTGTGCTTTTCGCATAAAGCTCTTGCTTTGCTCAAATAACCTTCTGACGGCACAAAAACTCCGGCTTCGCCTTGAATAGGCTCCACCAAGAATCCAGCAATATTTTTATTGCTTTCTAAATGCTGCTCAAGTTGCTCAAGATTATTGTACTCTATTTTTATAAATCCTTTTGTGTACGGGCCAAAATTATCGCGCGCCACGGGATCGTTACTGAACGAAATAATTGTAGTAGTTCTTCCGTGAAAATTGTTTTCGCAAACAATAATGTCGGCTTCATTTTCTGCGATTCCTTTCTTTTCATACGCCCACTTTCTACAGATTTTTAAAGCCGTTTCCACAGCTTCGGCACCCGTATTCATTGGTAGTACTTTATCAAATTTGAAAAAATCACAGACAAATTTTTCATATTTCCCAAGCATATCATTATGAAATGCGCGTGAAGTTAGTGTGAGTGTTTGTGCCTGCTCGTTCATGGCATTAACAATTGTTGGGTGGCAGTGACCTTGGTTTACTGCGGAATAGGCCGAAAGAAAATCGTAATATTTCTTTCCTTCCACATCCCAAACATATACGCCTTCTCCCCTATTTAAAACCACTGGAAGTGGATGATAATTATGGGCTCCGTATTTGTTTTCCAATTCAATAGCTTTAGCTGAAGCTGTTTGCTCTAAGACTGACATAAATGTAAAATTTTGATGTAATTTAATAGTGATTCCTGCTTTGTGGAGAGAAATCATCCTGAAATTGCAAAATTAGCAATTATTATCTATATAAGTAGGTAATAGCGCCTTTTTTACCGAATTTGAAATAAGAAAGATTGTATTATTCGCTAAATAATAAATATTTTAGCAATATGCTTTAAATACAACCCTTCCTATTTAAAGTATAGAATTTAATATTATTTCATATTATGAAACACTATCCCCATTTAATAGAAGACTTAGGCATTGGAATCTGGGAATATAATGTTCAGACCAGAAACATTATTTGTAATGAAAATTGGGCTTCAATAATAGGTTACACAATCGCAGAGCTCGAACCAATTACTTTCGAAACTTGGAATAAAATGTTTCATCCTAAATATTTGGGCAATTCTGACAATTTATTTAAAATGTATTTGGAAGGAAAAACCAAGGAGTTTAAATGCGAGATTAGATTAAAACATAAAAATGGTCACTCTATTTGGGTACTTGCACAAGGGAAAATAGTATCGAGAGATGAGAACGGCAGTCCTGTTTTAGTTGTTGGGACAAATCAAGATATTACCGACGAGAAAAGAAACCAATTAAAACTTAGAAGGTTTAAAGACATTACAGAAATTGCAAGTAATATTGCTCAAACTGGATATTGGGAAATCGATTATATAACCAAAAACTTCTTTTGGAGCCCAATGATAAATAAAATATACGGGCAAGCACCAGATTTTTCACCTAAGGAAGAAGATGTATTAAGTTATTTTGCTGAAGGCGAACATAGAGATACAATGAAACTCGCAATAAAAAATGCGGTTTTAAACAAACAAAATTTTGACCTTGAAGTACAAGTTAATTCGAAAGACAAATCCTTAAAATGGGTTAGAATAATTGGCATCGCCGATTTCAAAAAATCGAAGTGTATACGCCTTTATGGAATTGTACAAGATATTGATGACTTAAAAAGGATTCGAATTAAAACAGCCATACAAGAAGAGCAGTTTAGACAAACATTTGAGCATGCTACCATTGGTATGGCCTTGGTTGGACTTGATGGCACTTGGCTTAAGGTTAATGAAAGCATATGCTCTCTTTTAAGATACTCGAAAAAAGAATTCTATAATTTAACTTTTGCAGACATTACCCATCCCGAAGATCTTAATAAGGATATAACTTTGCTGAATGAATTGGTGGCAGATAAACGTAAAAACTATCAAATGGAAAAGCGTTATATCTGTAAAAATGGAGATATTGTCTGGGCGTATTTATCAGTGTCATTAGTGCGTAATAATGAGGGCAGCCCGTTGCATTTTGTATCTCAGATACAGGATATTAATGAAAATAAAAATTTGGTCGAGACTATGAAAGACCAAAACAAAAGACTTATAAATTTTGCCTATATCGTGTCTCATAATTTAAGATCGCATGCCGGAAATATTGCTATGATTTTGGAACTAATGGCTTCAGAAAATTTAGAATTAGTTGATAATGAATTCATGGTTCACCTTCAATCTGCTTCCAATAATCTAAACGATACAGTGGAACATCTTAATGAAGTGGTTGTAATAAACACAAAGATTTATGATAATCTGGTGCCATTAAATCTTCATCAATATATAAATAGTGCATTGGTGAATATTCGAGGGCTGGCAACAGTCACTAATAGTGTAATAATTAATCAAACTAGCGAAGATTTATTTGTTGCCGGAATTCCAGCCTACTTGGAAAGTATTGTGCTAAATTTCCTAACAAATGCTATAAAATATCGCTCGCCAGGCCGTAACCCATATATTGAAATTTCTGCTGAAAGCAAAAACAGCCATATTATTCTGAAAATAAAAGACAACGGAATGGGGATTGATTTAAAGCGAGTTGGTAAAAAGCTATTTGGAATGTACAAAACTTTCCATAATAACGAAGATTCTCGTGGTATTGGCTTGTTTATTACCAAGAATCAAGTTGAAGCTTTGGGAGGTAAAATTAAGGTGAAAAGTGAAGTTGGCATAGGCACCGAATTTAGCATCTACTTCAATAAAGCGAAGATGAAAAATAACAAGTTAACCCCTTTAAAATAACGCATATAAGTATGAAAAAAATAAACCTAGCCTGCATAATAGACGATGATCCTATATTCGTTTTCGGCACCAAAAAAATTATGAAACTGGCAGACTTTTGTCAAAGTTTCATGGTTTTTCACAATGGTGAAGAAGCTTTAAATAGTCTGAAAGCGATAATTAAAGGCGGTGAAAAATTGCCAGAGATTATACTGCTAGATTTAAATATGCCAATTATGGATGGTTGGGAATTTTTAGAAGCTTTTACAGCTATACCTACACCCACTACAATTAACATATATATAGTTAGCTCCTCTTTAGATCCAGAAGACATTAAGCGGGCTAACAACTTGAAGAGTGTGAATAATTACATCATTAAGCCCATTGCATACGATAAGATAGCAGAAATTGCTTCAGAACTTTAATCGGTCAATTTTAAATCTCAAAGTTTCGTTTAAATGCCAAAAACGTTCTATTTTTGCGCCTATGGCAGTAAAAAATAAGAAAGTAGTTTTAGAAAACCTTGAAGTAATAGATGCGGGCGCTAAAGGCAAAGCAGTAGCCAAAGCAGCAGACGGAAGAGTAGTTTTTATAAACAACGCCGTACCTGGTGATGTGGTAGATGTGCAGACACATAAAAAACGTAAAGCGTATTATGAAGGTTCTGCTATTTCAGTTTCAAAATATTCTGAAAAAAGAGCTGAACCGGTTTGTCCACACTTCGGAACTTGTGGTGGCTGCAAATGGCAGAATATGGGTTATGAACACCAACTTTTTTACAAACAAAAAGAAGTTGCCCAAAATCTGCAACGCATCGGGAAAATTGAACTGCCCGAATTTCAACCTATTTTAGGTTCCGAAAAACAATATTTTTATCGCAACAAAATGGAGTTTTCTTTTAGTGACAGCAAATGGCTAACACTGGAACAAATTAAAAGCGATGAAACAATAGAAGACCGAAACGCCCTTGGTTTTCACATTCCTGGAATGTGGGACAAGATTTTAGATCTTAATATATGTTACCTGCAAGCGGACCCCAGTAATGCTATTCGCGATTTTGTGAAGGCGAAATCTGAGGAATTAAATTTAACATTTTTCAACACCAGAAATCAAGAAGGATTTTTAAGAACGCTTATGCTTCGCACTTCTTCAACCGGTGAAATAATGGTTCTGCTGCAATTTTTTCACGAAGATGAAGCAAACCGAAAACTACTTTTAAGTGCAATTGCTGAAGAATTTCCACAGATTACTTCACTTTTATATGTAATCAATTCCAAAGGAAACGATACACTTTACGATCAAGACATTGAACTTTTCCACGGAAGGGATCATATTTTTGAAGAAATGGAAGGTTTAAAATTTAAAATAAATGCAAAATCTTTCTACCAAACTAATAGCGAACAAGCGTACGAACTTTATAAAATAACCCGTGATTTTGCAGGTTTAAGCGGAAATGAGCTAGTTTACGATTTATATACTGGTACAGGAACAATAGCGCAATTCGTTGCTAAAAACGCAAAAAAAGTAATTGGCGTTGAGTCCGTTCCGGATGCTATTGAAGCTGCCAAAGCCAACGCGCTACTAAACAATATTGATAACGTTGAGTTCTACGTGGGTGATATGAAAAAAGTGTTCAACGACACATTTATAAGCAAACACGGAAAGCCAGATGTAGTTATTACAGATCCGCCACGCGACGGAATGCACGCAGACGTTGTTGCACAGCTTCTAAATATTGGTGCCGCTAAAATTGTATATGTAAGTTGTAATAGTGCAACGCAAGCACGCGATTTAGCTTTGTTAGATTCAAAATATAAAGTTATTAAAGTACAGCCAGTAGATATGTTTCCGCAGACGCATCACGTAGAAAATGTTGTACTTTTGGAGAAACGCTGATTCGTCAAAAGGACGTAAGACGGTAAGACGTAGGACTAAAAAAAGCAGAAGGGTTTTGATTTTTATTAATATTTTGATGCTGTATTAGTCTTACGTCCTATGTCAAAAAGTCTTAGGTCTATTTAAAAAAAATTATGTTGAAAAAAATTATTCTTTTCATACTTATAATCTTCGCCTTTAAAAGTTGTACCAAAGACGATATTTGCCCAGAAGGAACGGCAATTACGGCAAACCTGGTTATTACCTTTAACGATATTTCAAATCCCAGTAATTCGAAAAACGTAACAGTTTTAAGCGTTAAAACGGATTACGATGATAGTGTTGAAGTAATATCTTTGGATGATACTAATGAAATAGTGATACCGCTTAGCACTACTTCAGATACCACAAAATATAAGTTTATAAGGACAACCTATGGAACCAGCGATACGCTAGTTAATACAGATAGAGTAATGTTTGTGTACCAGCGAAAAAATAATTACGTTAATCGCGCTTGCGGTTTTAACACTGAATATTTTAATCTGGAGGCAGAATTAGAGCTAGAAGGAAACGAAAATTGGATTCAAGAAATAATAGTAAAACGAGATACAGTTAATGACGAAAATAGCGCCCATATTACTATGCTGCATTAGTCTTTTTTGCGGCACACATTTAATGGTGGCGCAACAAAAGAGTGAAACTACCACAGACACTATTTCAAAAATTGAAAAGTATGGAATTCGTGTGGGTGTAGATTTGGCAAAACCTTTGCGATCTTTAGTTGAAGATGGCTATTCTGGTTTTGAAGTTATGGGTGACTTTAGGGTAACCAAAAAGTTTTATGCCGCAGTAGAACTTGGAAACGAAACGAAAGACTGGAACGAGCCCTACATTTCTGCCACTACGAGTGGAAGTTATGCAAAAATAGGTTTTGATTACAACGCTTATGAAAATTGGTTGGGAATGGAAAACGCCATTACACTAGGTATGCGGTACGGAATTTCTACTTTTAAGCAAGAATTGCTCAGCTACCGAATATATACAGACAATACTGCATTTCCCACTGAAACCATTTATGATCCACAAGAATTCAGTGGTTTAACCGCACATTGGGCCGAATTTATTTTGAGCATTAAAACTGAAATACTCAACAATCTCTATCTTTCCTTAAATGTTCAATTGAAGAGAAAAATTTCAGAAACGGAACCAGAAAATTTTGCAAACTTATACATCCCAGGATTCAATAGAACATATGATTATAGCGAATTTGGCGTTGGGTACGGGTATTCTCTTTCTTACTTAATACCTATTTTCAAGAAAACAGAAGTGTCCCAACAAGCCCCGAAGGGGAAGTAATTCTACGCTTTGACTGAATACTAATCACTGATCACTGAATACTAAACTACTGCTTACTAGTTTTCCTACTTCCCTCATACATTTCATAACGTACAAGTTTAGCTTCAAGCTTTCCGTTGAAGAGTTTTATCTTTCTTGAAGGACGAAGTCCTACAAATTTCAACGCTTCCATGTTTGAAGTAATCATCCAAGCTTGTGTGCCTGGATAATTGCGTTTCAGTGTATTACCAATAGAACTGTAAAATTCTTCAACATCGTTTACAGAAATCCGTTCGTCATAGGGCGGATTGAAAACCATATACAAAGATTTATCACCTTCTTTTTCACTTTGGAAAAAATCTTGTTGCTTTAATTCAATAAATTCTTGAAGGTTTGCACTTTTTATATTCTCTTTAGACTTTTGAATTGCTACTGGATCAATATCAAATCCATAAATTTTATGTGGGAAATCACGAACTTTTGCGAGCGCAGCTTCTTCTATTTTTTCATATAAATCTACATCAAAATCAGGCCAAGTTTCAAAACCGAATTCTTGACGATTCAAGTTAGGAGGAATATTGCAGGCAATCATAGCTGCTTCGGTAAGCATAGTTCCACCACCACACATTGGGTCGAGAAAATTACATTGCCCTTGCCAGCCGGAAAGCATTAAAATTCCTGCCGCAAGTACTTCGTTTATTGGCGCAAGGGTACTTTCTACTTTATAACCACGTTTGTGAAGCGATTCACCAGAACTATCTAAGGAGACGGTACAAATATTTCTGTCAATATGCACATTAATACGTAGCGTAGGATGATCCAGATCTACATCTGGTCGAACTCCTTCCTTATCGCGAAATCTATCAACAATGGCATCTTTCGTTTTTAGAGAAATATATTGCGAATGCGTAAAAACATCTGAAAAAACAGTGGCATTCACGGCTAATGAGCCCTTTACATCCATGTGTTTTTCCCAAGGCATTTCGTAAATCTTCTTATAAAGATCTTCTTCAGTAAAAATATTAAAAGCTGAGATTGGTTTCAAAATTTTAATGGCCGTACGGCAGCATAGATTCGCTTTGTACATAAAGCCCGTGTCGCCTTCAAATGAAACGTTACGCACCCCAATTTCAACAGCCGAAGCACCCAATTGACGTAATTCCTGAGCAAGCAGCTCTTCCATCCCAAAAAGGGTTTTGGCCACCATTTTAAAATTCTTTACCATAGATCATCCCAGTCTAAACAGGGAACTTTTTAATTAATTTTCAATTTATACGAAATTAAAAATCTTCCATTTAACAAAGGAACAAAAATACAGTATTTTTGCAGTGCGAAACGATAACTATGCAAAAAGAAAAAGAGAATTGGTATACATCCTGGTTTAATACTCCATACTATCATCTGTTGTACAAAGACAGAAATCATAGGGAGGCGGCAATATTTATGAATTCTCTTACCAGTTATTTAAATCTTAAAAAAAACGATTCTATTCTCGATCTTGCGTGCGGACGAGGAAGGCATGCAAAATATTTATACCGTCAAGGATTTGATGTTACTGCAGTAGATCTTTCTGAAGAGAGTATTGAATACGCAAAACAATACGAAAACGCGCGACTTCATTTTGAGGTGCACGATATGTGTTTGCCCTATCCGAAGCAATTTGATGCAGTTTTTAATCTCTTTACGAGTTTCGGATATTTTGAGAACGAAATAGATAACTTGAGAACAATAAAAGCCATTAAAGCTGAATTAAAGCCATCGAGCTACGCTGTTATTGATTTTTTAAATGTTGAATTAGCCATAGCTAATCTCGTTCCCTTAGAAAAAAAGAAGGTAGGCGACATTGTTTTTCATATTGAAAAATATGTTGAAGAGGGTTATATTGTTAAAAACATTCGATTTACGGATCAAGGAGAAGATTTTTTATATACCGAACGTGTAAGGGCCTTGACTTTGCAGGATTTTGAATCATACTTTAAGGAAGCCGGCATTACGCTTAAGAACGTTTATGGCAATTATAAACTTGAGGATTTTAATAAAGAATCTTCTGAAAGACTAATCCTAATTTTCAACTGATGAATTATTTATTGCTTTTTTTGGCCGTGGCTGTAGGTTATTTTATTGCGCTTTTCCTAAAGAAAAAGGAATTGCGAAATATGGAGATTTTTCTGGCCTTTAGTGGCGGATTTTTATTGTCGATTACCGTTTTTGAACTTATACCTCACGTATTTGAAAACCCTTCAAAAAGCATAGGTGTTTACATAATGCTCGGAATATTACTGCAAATATTTTTAGAGTTTTTTTCAAAAGGCGCCGAACACGGCCATGTCCATTTACATTCTGAAGCAAAACATTTTCCTTGGATTTTGTTCATTAGTTTAAGCATTCATGCGTTTATGGAAGGATTCCCTATTTCCGAAAATAATAATTTGCTGATTGCTATTATTGTTCATAAAATTCCGGTGGCTATAATACTATCTTTCTTTTTCATTACCGCAGGATATAAAAGATCCACTACCTTATTTTTTCTATTCTTTTTCGCAATAATGACGCCTTTGGGTAGTTTTATATCAACACATTACAACCTTTTTCATCAATATGAAACACCAATTACAGCTATAGTTATTGGAATATTTTTACACGTTTCAACCACTATTCTCTTTGAAAGTTCGAAGAACCACAAGTTCAACCTTTCAAAAATGACCGCGGTAATTTTAGCAGTGGTGATTGCGTATTTTATTTAATTTGCTTCCGAAGTATTAGTGTGGAGTTTCACTCTTTTCTCGTATTCAAGTACGTTGGCTACCATTCGTAAATCGCCATAGGTGAATTTCTTGTCAATTCTACTTTTTAAGTCGTTAAAACCTTCGTATACTTCGGTTTGCATAATTTTCTTGAGTTCGAGATATTTTTCTTCTGGCATTATTTCGGTGATTTTAAGCTCTCCCGTAGATAAAAAAATACCGAGATGCCTTTCAATAGTGCCAACAGTGTAATCACGTTCCTTCGCTATTTCTGTTATGCTCAATCCAGATTTGAATAATTTGAAGGAGATTTGTTGCGTCTCACTTTTTTTAGGCACAGATTTAGTTTCATTTTTCGGCTCTATTTCATTTTCTTGGCAGTAATTCCTTATGACTTCGAGAATTGCAGCGCCGTATTTTTCAAGTCTTACTTTTCCAATGTCAGTAATTCCTCGGAGTTGTTTAACATTTATGGGTAAGACTTGGCACATTTCAAAAAGTGCTTTTTGGGTAAAAACTTGATAGGCCGCGACCGCTTCTTCATCTGAAAGTACTTTCCGAAGTTCTCTCAGCAGTTCAAATAATTCTTTATTTTCAGTTGAAATTGCTAAATCAGCTTTGGCGCGTTTTGGCTTGTCTACTTCCTGCAGTGCGGCCTTAGCTCGTAAATCGAGGTATTTTGAAGTTTTGAAACCATCTTTTAAACCATTAAAACAAAACTGTTTTGCAACTATCAATTCTTCCAAATTATTAAGCTGATTTGTAATATCTTCTTTAATTGCTTTATTATCTGTGGAAAAATTAAGATCGTCTAAAGGTTTTTTAATAAAATCTTCTAAATGCTTTTCAAAATAAAAAACGGCCTTTTTAAAGCGCTCCTGTAACATAACATTATTTTCTGGAGCATCGTGTTCGCTTAATTTTTTTAATTGAAATTGGAAGTTCGTATTGACTTTTAAAAGTTCAGTCACTCCTTTTTCCTTTAAAATGGTTAATTGATCGAGTAAATTTCCATTGATATTGCCATTATTTTTAAAATAGACATCTATAATTCGACTTACCGGATATAAGAAAGGATATAAATTAAAAATGTCATGGATCAAATTAAGTTGATATGCTATTTGCGAAGTTTTCAAAATGGAAGTATCTGGCTGGTTCTCTTCGGCATTTTTACTAAAGGAAGCAACTTCCAGATTGTTGATTATGCTTTTTTGAGTGAGCGGCCCTGTTAAAACAATACCTTCCAAAGTTTTGCAGCGACTTAAAGCTACATAGGTTTGTCCGTGAGCGAAGGCTTCTTGGGCGTCGATAATTACTTTTTCAAATGTGAGCCCCTGACTTTTATGGATAGTTATAGCCCAAGCCAAACGCAATGGCATCTGGGTAAATGAACCAATTTCATCTTCCATTATTTCCTTAGTATCCGGATGGATGGAGTATTGAATATTCTTCCATATTTCTGGACTAGTAACGATATCTGAATTATCGCCGGGACAACGCACGAGGACTTCATCTTCATCTAAATCTATGATTGTTCCAATCTTTCCATTGAAATAGCGTTTTTCAGCAGAGCTGTCATTTTTAACAAACATTACTTGCGCTCCTATCTTAAGTTCCAACTCTAAATGTGTGGGATATGTATATTCTGGAAACTTACCTGCTACTTCTGCTTCGTAAAAAAAACTTTTCTTTTTTAGCTTTTTCAGTTCAACAGAATTTATTCTATCCGCTCTATTGTTATGCGTGGTCAAAGTAATAAACCCAGCACCGTCATTTGCTGAAAAGTTAGGAATATACCGTTTATTAAGGGTTTCAGAGGATTCGTGTGTCAAAGAATCATTTCTAATTTCGTTTAATATTTTTATAAAATCCTCACTTTCCTGTCTGTAAATGTGTTTCAATTCAATGGTTATGGCATTCGAATTTTGAAAAACGTTGCTTCCAAAGAAAAACCCGGTCTTGTAGTGTTTTTTTAAAAGTTGCCATTCATCGTTCTTAATTACTGGCGAAAGCTGTTGTAAATCGCCAATCATCAATAATTGAGCGCCTCCAAAGGGTTTACTTCTATCTCTAAACCTACGCAAAACCTGATCTATACCATCGAGCAAATCAGAACGCACCATACTTACTTCATCGATAACCAACAAATCTAAAGATTTAATAATATTGATTTTCTTTTTACTGAATTTTTTAGAAAATGAATTGCCTTGCGTATTTGCAGTTTCGGGTAAGATTGGACCAAAGGGCAACTGAAAAAAGGAATGGATGGTCACCCCTCCCGCGTTAATAGCCGCAACACCGGTGGGTGCCACAACTGCCATTCTTTTTAAGGAATCCTTTTTTAATTTATGTAGAAACGTAGTTTTTCCTGTCCCCGCTTTTCCGGTCAGGAAAATATTCCTATCGGTATAATTGACGAAGTTCCAAGCCAGATCGATTTCAGGATTTTCAATCATTATTAAAAATTGTGGGGGAGGTTAATGTATTTCGGAGAATAAATATAATAAATATAGCGTGGAAATAAAATCAGAAATTTTAAAATTGAGAGGTTAGGTTATATTGTATTCAATATACAGCAGCTTTACACTGAAATACATTCAATTTATGAATTATTCAGTGATAGTAAAATTAGTACTTAGATTGCTTCGAAATGCTTAAATCGATATTTAGTAGAAGGTTTTAAAGGAAGGCGTTTATGATAATGATAACGGCAGGGGCTAATAATCTTAATAGTTATAAAAAATTAGAGCTCCGTCTTGCCGCCCCTACCACCACGATGTGGGAGAGTAGGTTTGTTTTTCAGTTTATTCCAAAAAAAAAAGACCCAATCAAATAAATGATTGGGTCTTTAAAGGAAGGCGGCGACCTACTC